>JBFXAH010000011.1:0-206813 GCA_050184475.1 Pirellulales bacterium
TTTTGCAGCGCGACACTTCCTCAAAAGGAAGCATCCGAGGCAAACGACTCCAAGCCGGCTGGAACGAAGACTTCTTGGAACGCATTCTGTGCGGTTTTTCCGGAGATTAAGATGCGATTGCCCTGCGGTGGCCTCAAGGCGACGCATTCTTCGATTCGTACTCGACATCAACGTCCGGACGCGCGGCCTGCAGTCGCTTGCATCCCTGCTCGGTGATCCGTGTTCTTCGGATGCGAACGGCCGAAAGCTTGGGGAGGCGAACGAGTGTATCCACCACCGCGTCGGTCACGTCGGTGTCGTCGAGCGAGGTTAATTCCAGGTTCGGCAGTTCGAGTAATTGCTCCAACGCTGCTTCGTCGAGCGAGAGTCGCTGCAATGACAAAGTTGTTAAACTCCGGCAGTCCTTCAAGGCGGCCAGTCCACTCCCCGTTATCCGCGCGCCATCCAACACCAGGAAATCGAGTCGCGGCAACTTGCCCAAATGCACCAGCCCGGCGTCGGTTACCTGCGTATCCTTGAGCGATAGCAACCCGAGCTTTGGCAGCGGACCAAGCTTCGCCAATCCCGCGTCGTCAACGGCAGTCCGCGTCAAAACGAGCCTTTCGAGCTGGTCTAGCTGATTCAACGACTTCAGGCAGCGGCCTGTGATCTGGGTGCCAGCCAGATCCAGCCGCTGGAGGTTCCGTAATCCGCCAAGTGCCCTGACGGCATCGTCGCCGATTCGCGTGCCTCGAAGATCTGCCCGCTCCAGCCGCGAGAGCTTCTTGAACCAAGGGACCAGGGAGTCGTCAATCGTCTCGCCCCACATAGATAGGGATGTGAGTTGCGGTCCGATCGCTGACTTTGCCAACTCGGAGCCAAGAAGCGGTGTGTGATCGACTGTAAAACCGTCGACGGCCGCTAGCCCGGGAGCGTCGCGGAGGCATTTCCCCGTGGCGGTCGTATCGGTCAGCAAGAGCGCCTCGATGCGGCGAATATCCGCGAGCACGGCTAGGGTCTCGTCGTCGAACTGTGCACCCTTCAATTCGACATAGTGCGCGGCGTAATGGTTGGCGACAAACGATGGAATCCACGGCCAGAAGGAGCTTTGTGGAGGCGTTCCAAGAACCAAGCCGCCGAGTTCGTCGAGGCGCCGCACGGCCGCGGCCTGGCGACGCTCGAGCCGCGCCACCTGAGCGACCGGTGCGGAGACGAGGCTCAACAGCAATACAAGGATGAGTAAGGCGCGTGTCGAATAATGTATTCTCATGACGGATCAAAGACGCGGGCTGCGCCCTTCAACACTCGCGGGCCGACGGCCCACGCGGCTTTCCAGGCGAGGAAGGCGGCCAGAGCGACGGCGGGCCAAATCAAACGAGGATTCAAATTGGAGTGCTTGACTCTCCAGAGCGACGTCCACTCCAAGTGAAACATTACGGCGCCCGCGAACTCCGCGTTCGGGGGCGGAGTCTGCCCGGATTGGATTCGTAATAACTCGTGATTGACCAGCGCGTACGGCCGGCACACCATCGCCCACGCCGCAATCGCGGTCAGGATCAGGACCGTCGATAGTCGGAAGCGGAGCCAGGGGCGTTGTCGTAAGAATCGCATTGGGGCTGGCTAACCTAGGGACGCAAACATCACGCCACGCGCCGTTGTACGGTCATCATACCGTTCGCAAAATGGATTCATTCGCGGGCGGCCTTCCAGAGGACGAACATTGCCAACGCCAGCGCTGGCAGAGTCAGTAACGGATTGGGGCGCAAACTGGCCTTGTCCGATGCCGGGTCCAAGAACGGCAAACTCGCCATCCACCAGGCCGCGATCGCGGTCAGAATCAAGACCGTCGAGAGCTTGAAGCGAAACCAGCGGCGTTTGGGCTGATCGACCATGGCCTAGGGCAATCGCATCACAATCTGCGGGCTGTGACTAGTGCCAGCATCGCGGCTGCTGGAAGAACATGTGGCCGTACACTTGTCCCAAGGCTATTTCTGCGAAAAATGGCCGGTCGAGTTTTCAATGATTCGCCCTGTCGCAGCCTTTCGTCGCCAGCCATTTTTCGCCGTGACGAGCGCGCGACAAGTGGACAGAGCATCAAACTTGTGGCGAGGAGCGTGCAAGCACTAGACCTTGCCGTCAAAGTGTGATGCGATTGCCCTGGACCATGGCCCAATTATTCTGCCCCTCGGGCCTCGCGGCGTCGAACTAATCGCGAGCGGATTGCCCACGCGGCCAGGAAGGCAACGAGGGCGAGCGAGAACGCGGGCCAGACCCGTTCAAGTGCCAATCGTATCTTTCCGAATTGCTATGGACACCCAGGGGATCCGCGAATGCGACTGGCACCGAGGGTTGACACCCTCGGCTGACAGAGCGATCCCTACGGGGTCGAAGGCCGCCGCCGCTGCGCGGCGGATCTGTAGCCGAGGTCTGTGACCCCGGACCGGCCTCGCAGAGGCCGGCTACAGGACCCTCGAGGGATTCCCCAACGTCACCTACGACCCCGAGGCGCCGCTGGCGCGCGAGGCATCGCCCGAGGGCTGCGAGCCGGTTTGCGCGGGGCGCGGCGACGAACCGGCAGGCGCGGCTGGTCGGGCCGGGCGCGGCGGCGCGGTGTTCGCCCCCGCACCACTGGCCGGGCGCGGCGCGGGCGTGATCGGCGCCGCGGTCGGGCGCGGGCGTGGCGCCGCGGCTGGCGGCTCGTTGACGGGCGCTTTGGGATCGGCCGTCGCGCCGCCGACCGGCATCAAGAAGTTGAGCTTCTCCTGGCCCATGTTGGTCCAGAAGGTGCCCGGGCCGCTGTGGAACAGCCGCAGTTGCACGTTGGGGTTGAGCTGATCGGCGAGCGAATACCGCAAATAGGCATCGGCGTCGTTCTCGAAGGCTTCGAGCGTGAGAGGGAAGAGCGTGTTCTCGGCGGTCTCGCGGAGCTTGACGACGTTGGCTTCGGCTTCGCCCAGAAGCTGGGTGCGCTGGGCATCGAGCTCGGCGATCTGGGCGCCGTACTCGGCCATGACCTTTTCGATTTCGGCCTTGACGCCGGTGTCGAGGTTTTCGACCTGGCGATCGAGCTCGGCCACGAGGCGGCGGGTTTCGGCTTCGACCTCGGCCACGCGCTGCTGAATAAGCTGCTGCTCGCGCTCGACGTCGGCTTCGCTCTGGGCCGTGGCTTCCTTGGCTTTGTTGGTGAGCTCGGTCTCGGCGGCGATCTGCTTGTCGCGAATCGGCTGCAGGTAGTTCTCGGGAATCACGATGTTGCGAATAAAGGCCGAGTGGACGGTCACGTTCTTGACTTTGCAGACGCGCGTCAGCTCGTCGGTGAACTGCTGCTGGAACTTCTCACGCTTGCTCCCTTCGAGAAAATCCTGCACGCCGTAATCGATCCCCTTGTCGCGACCGATGGCGTGGGCCTGCACATCGACGACGTTCTGTTCGATCCGCTCGCGGGCACCGTACTCGGCGACGAGCTTGGGCATGTCCTCGGGCAGAATCTCCCACTCGACCGTGCAGTCCATGCTGATCTGGAAGCCGCCGCGGCAGGTGAACGTGATGGCGGTGTTCTGGGCGGGATCTTCGTCGTAACGAAACGTGGTCTGAAAGATGCCGACCTTGGTCTTTTCCACTTCGTATTCGCGCGTGTTGAGGTAGTACAGGCCGGGCTCGAGCACGGTCGGCACGATCCCTTGATGAGCATCCGACTCGGCAAATCGCCCTTTGCTCTTCTCGCCCAACTTGCGGCGCAGCACGCCGACAAAGCCGGCCGGGATATCAACGGCGTCGACCAGCTCGACGTCGAAGCCGTGCAAATTGATGCGGTAGGTGCCCGGCGGGAGCACGTCCTTGCGAATGCCGCGCTCGTCGTCGCTCTCGGCGAGCACCCGGTCGGGTGGCAGCGATTTACCACCTTTCGAGGTCACGATGCCGACCTTGCCGGGGGGGACGATCAGGTTGTCTTCGAGTTCCCAGGTGTAGAGGATCGGCATGACGAAATGCCAACCTTCGCCTTGCACTTGTCTGCGAATTCCTTTCTGGCCCGGCTCGGCGAGCACTTCGTCGGGGGGCAACGGCGAGCCTTCCTTGGCGACGATCACCAGGTGCTGCCCCTGCGGCACGTAGGCGAAGAACTCGTTCCACAGGATTAAGAAGAGCGCCAACAGCGCGAAGACGAGCACCGCCAGCACGATCAACCGGCGCCGCCAGTACTTCCACATCAGCGAGCGGCCGCGCGGGGCAAACGAATCGAAGGCTTGGCTCATGGCAATTCAGGGGTTAGGGGTCGGTGGCTAGTGTCTAGTGATTAGTGGTCAGTGGCTAGGTCTTTCGACAAGCCGCGAATCACTGCTCACTACTACTCGGGCACTGGGGTCACGACCGGCGCCGTGGCGGTTGAAGCTGCTTCGGTCGCTGGCGGCGGTGTGGCGGGGGCCACGGTTGGCTCGGCCGCCGGCGCGCTCACGGGAGCGATGGCCGGCGCCTCCGGTTCGCTCGACGTGGCTGGCCGCGTGGTCAGATACTCGGCGATCAACCGGGCGAACTCGCTGTCGTCGGAAGCAAATATCTCCGAGATCGCCGGCCCCAGCCGCGCGAGAATCTGGTATTGGGCAAACTCTTGAGCGCTGCCAAAACCGTCGATCGCCGTTTGCAGGCCCGAGACCGTGGCCTGATTCTGCAGCTCGATCACGGCGGCCGCGGCGCGGCCCCGCGCCAAAGTGGCTTCGGCCTGCTTGCGGGCGGCGTCGAGCGTCACCTGGGCGTTGGTCAGGTCTTGCTTGAGCCGCGATTCTTCGACCTCGAGCAGTTGCGTCGCCCGCGTCTTGGCCTGTACGACGCGGGTTTCGGCCTCGACCTTTTCGCGCGCTTGCACCTTGAGCGCTTCCTTGGCCTTGAGCTCTTGCTCGGCCTTGAACTGGCCGAGCTTGACGATGTTCTTCTCGCGCTCGACGCGGGCCAGCTCGCGCTGCGAGATCTGATCCGACAGTTCATCGGGCGGGCGCATGTCGGCCAAGGTGACCGCCCGGACGTCGACCCCCATCTCCAAGCAACGTGGCTTGACCTTGTCGAGCAGGGCGCTTTGCAACACTTCGCGGGCGTTGGTCGGCCGGGCCGGGGGCTCGGCCGCGGCGACCTGCTGGTCGGCAGCCTGCGCTGGTTGGTCAACTTCGGCCCCTTCGTTGGGTTCTTGCGCGGCGGCAGGCGCCTGATCGGCAGGTGGCAGGGCCACCGCGTCTTCCGGCTCCAACGCCGTGAGAATGAAGTCGCGGGCGTCGAAGTTGCTCCCCTCGATCCGCGCGTAACCGCGAATGTGCGGCAGGATCACCTTTTGCAAAACTTCGTTGGCCTGCTGCTCTTCGGGTGTGCGATCCCCCTGGTGGAGCATCCCCTCGTCGGTGATGCGGACCAGCAGTTCGGGAGCGCTCTCGGGCCGGACCGCGTATTCGACCACGACAAACGGCCGGATGATGAAGCCGTCGCGCGAGGGGAACTCGATGTCGTCGAGCCCCACGCGATGGCTGCGGATGTCGATCGGGTCGATCGTCTCAACGTGGGGATTGATGTAGTAGGTGCCGGGGGGGAGCGTGTCGTCTTGCACGCCGCGGTAACCGGCGGGGACGGTGTAGTGGTTCTGGCGCTGGTCGGCGGCGAGCTGGCGCGGATCTTTGCCAATCTTCAGCGTACGGACCCCCACCTCGTTGATCTTGACCTCGCGGGCGGTCTCGGTCTTCCACCTGTACGCGTAGGGATTCAAGCGATAACTGCCCGGCAACAGCACGTCGCCGACAATGCCGCGCTCGACGTGCTTGGCCCCCTGCTCGTCGGTCCACTCGCGGGCCAGGATGTCGCCGCCGGCAATGCGGTCGGGCGAGATCTTCTCACCATACATCCGCGTCAGCACCAGGCATTCCCCCGGTGGCACGTGAACCAGCTTGTGCCGTTCGTACGTCCAGAGGATCGGATTGAGAAAGTGCCGTCCTTCGGGCAAGACGTCGAGCATCACTCCTTGATGAGTGTTGTCTTTGGCGATGATATCTCCCTCTTCCAGCGGCGTGCCCCAGCGATGGATGACCACCAGGTATTCGCCGGGAGGGACTTCAATGCGTTCGATCTCCCAGTGCCAGATCTGCTGGACGATGCCCAGCCCGACGATCACCGCGATCAAGCCGGTCCAGAAGCGAGCTTGTTTATAGAACGCCATTGCGAGTGTCCTAGTAGGGGCTAGTGCTCGTTAGCCGTGACCATTGGTTTCGGTTTGGCGGCGCGGCCGGGGAGCAGCGGTTTCGGCGGCGGCCTTCTCTTGAATCGTGCGCTCGATTTCGGCCCGCAACTCGGCAAGTTGCGTTTCGAGCACCAGGGGATCGATCGGCTGTGGTTGGCCGGCCACGGCCAGGTCGGCCGTGTCGGAGTAAACGCGCTCCATCGCGCGGGCGGAGATCGCCTTCTCCTGTACGAGCCCTTCGGCCTTTTGCCAGTTGGCGACGGCGTTGAAGGGATCGAACTCGCTGGCGATCGCGTATTGTTGTTCCGCGGTTTTGGCTTCGGCCAGTTGGCTCAACAGGATGCTGCGGCCGACCTCGTACTGCCGCAGTTGCAGCTCGAGGAGGTAGAGCCGGCGACGCGAATCGGCCATCAACTTGCGCTGCCGCTCGAGTTGCGAACGGAAGGTGTCGATCGCCATCCGCTCGAGATTGAGCTTGTACAGGTCGGCCTGGGCGGCTAGCGAGTCGTTGGCCTGCGCGTGCTCGCGGGCCTGGCGCTCGAGCTCGGCCACGCTGGCTTCGCTTTGCTCGAGATTGCGCACCAATTCGGCCTCGGCAACCTCGGCCTGGGCGACGGCCCGGCGGACCGCCACCACGTGTTGTTCGTGTTGGCGAACGACCTGCGTGAGGATTTCCTCGGGCTCGAGGCGTTTCTGCGTCACCCAGTTCCAGCCGAACTTGATCGAGTTCCAGAGCCGCCGGGGGCCCACCACCAGCATCAGCAGGATGAGGGGCAGCCCAAACAGCAGCACGAAACGAACCAAGACCTTGTCGATGTATCCCATGCGAGAGCTTTCGCCGTTTCCGCGGTCGGCCGGGCAGGCACACCACGAGCGAACCCGCCCGGCGGATTCGTGTAAATGTAGCTTGCTTCGATTGTAGGGGGGCCGCGGCCGGCGAGCCAACGAGTTGTCGACGGGCGCCGTGCGCGATTGGTCGTAAAGCTAGTGGCGATAACAGCGTGTAGCGTTTCGACAACAGCGCCGGTGTGGACGTGTTCAACCGATCGGTGTCGGTACGCCAGTGGCGCTCTCGTGTTTTGACCGCGCGGCATTCGTGAGCTATCCGTTTCAGTAGCGATTGTTTTTGTTCGCGGGCATTCGCTCGCGCGCCGCCAGAGTGAGCGCCCCCGGGTCCAATCATTCCGGGCGATTGCTTCGGGCATTGAAGACGCGAATTTCAGGACGCCGATGTCCATGCGATTCCAAGACTCGTTGACACGCTGTCGCAAACGAAACGCCCGCGGGACCGTCGCGCACCGTCGGCGCGGCGCGGTGGCGGTCGAGGCCGCGCTCGTGATGCCGCTGATGATCATCATGATGTTCGGCATCTGGGAGGTCGGCCGCCTGATCCAGGTGCAACAGGTCATCACGAACGCCGCCCGCGAAGGGGCTCGCGTGGCCGCGGGGGGTTACGTCGATGGCACGCCGGTGACGGTCAGCTACGTGCAGACGACGGTGCGCAACTACATGACCGCCTCGGGGCTGCCGACAGCCGCCGCGACCGGCGCCGTGGTGACGCTGACGAACACCAGTACGAACCCGTGGACCCATCCGGTCAACGCGTTGCCGCTGGACAGCTTTCGCGTCACGGTACAGATCCCCTCGGGCTCGGCATTCAACAGCCTCCCCTGGTCGACCGTTTATCACATGACGGGCGTGAACAGCTTGCAGGCCTCGGTCAATTGGCGTTCGGCCAACGACACGTTGATCAACATCGACTCCAGTTTGCCTTATTAGCGACGACTCTGAATATGAGCGGACTATCAATCCAACGACGTCGCAGAAGGGGCCAGCGCCGCCGCTCGGGCGGAGCCGCGGCGGTCGAGGCCGCCTTGGTGCTCCCCTTCTTGATGATGTTCTTGTTTGGCGTGATGGAGTACGGCCGCTACGTGATGATGCTGCACGTGCTGCAGAACGCGGCTCGCGAAGGGGCCCGCTACGCCGTCGCGCATACCGAGCCGGTCGTGGTCTCGGGCACGACCTATGGCAACTCGACCAGCGACGTCGCCAACGTGGTGAACAACTTTCTGGCAGGACAAAAACTGAGCGGGCAGACCGTGCAAGTTTACCTGTCGGACACCTCGGGCAACAACATCGGCACCTGGACCAACGCGCAGGGCGGAGACCTGATCTGCGTGCGGATCGACGGCAACTTCAATTTCATCGTCCCCAGCTTGTTGCGGGTGTCGAGCTCGCTCGGCGTGCAAGTGCGATCGGTGATGCGAAACGAAGCAACCTAGGCCAGCCAACGGGGAGCGGTACCATGCGCGGCACTCGACGATCTCAACGGCGCACTCGACGGCGCGGCACGGCGCTGGTGCTGGTGGTGCTGGCCTTGATTCCGCTGATGGCGTTCGCCGCCCTGGCGATCGACCTGGGGCTGTTGGCCGTCGCGCGCACGCAGACCCAGCAAGCGGCCGACGCCGCGGCCATGTCGGGAGCGCGGGCCATCAACGGCAACTCGGCCAATAACAACAACTATGCCGCCGTGTCACCGACAGCGACCGTGGCGGCCACGGCCAACTCGATCCTGGGCTCACAGGTACTATCGAGCCAACTGGCGCTCGACATCGGCCGCTATACCTACAACAGTTCGGCGAAACGCTTCGAAGGGCAGTTTCCCGGGCCGACCGGCGAGAACTGGAGCCTGGTCAAGGCGACGATCTCGGCCAACGTCAGCACCAGCCTGGCGTTCTCGAAGGTCTTCAACTTCGGCTCGACGAACATGACCGCCACGGCCATGGCGGCCCACCGGCCGCGCGACGTCGCGGTGATTCTCGACTTCTCGGGTTCGATGCGATTTGCCAGCCTGGTGGCGACCCCCATCTCGGGCGACCGTTCGGGCAATGTCGAAGACACCGATTACCCGCAGTTCGGCCATTACTCGTCCTCGTCGGCGAGTATGTACACGTCGTCGCACACCGCGCCGTATATCGAGCCGAACATCAGCACGACCACCAGCGACAACCGGGCCCCGATCATCGAAGACTTCTACACCGACGCCAACGGTTCGCCGGCGTTCAGCCGGGCTCCATCGTCGTATAAGACCACCCCGGGCGGCGACGACCATTTGCACCGCAACCTCGACACGGGATCGGAAGCCTCGACGCTGGCCCAGGTGCTGAACCTCAGCTCGGTGAACAACGCCACCAAGGACGCCCAATTCGAGGCCCAAGGCTACATGGCCTACGGCATGCGCGGCTCGTTCTCGCGCTATACGCAAGGACCGGGCTACTACGGCAAGACGTTCTTCATCTGGCCTCCCGACCCGGTGAATGGGCCCGACGGCCAGACGAACGACTGGCGCAAGCGGTACTTCGAATATCCCGGCACCAACGTCGGCATGGACGACAACACGCGCCTCTGGGATAGCTCGGGCAACTGGCGATCTCCTTCCAGCAGCACCTACGAGATCGACTATGCCGCGATTCTGAATTTCATCAAGAACATTGGCCCCAACCCGTTCCCCTCGCAAATGCGCTCGGGACGCATCCTGTATTACGACGCCATTCCCGACAGCATCAGTAGCAGTTGGCCTCCCTCGAATCAGAACGAGCGGTTCTGGAAGGACTACATCGACTACGTGCTGGGGCTGATGCAAACGGGAAGCAGCTCCTGGGACGTCATCTGCAATGGCAGCAACGGCCTGACCGGCTATGGCGCCGACTACACCTGGGGAACGGTGCGCATCAACGCCAAGGCGAATTTGACCGCGACGGGCAATCCGCCAACCGCGCCGTACATGCGCTACGACGACAACCCCCGGCGGCCCCGGCTCCACTTCTGGTTCGGCCCGCTGACGATGATCGACTTTCTGGGCAACTACAACATGTGGGGGCAGGTGTCGCCGTATGCCTCGCGCTACTGCTGGTGGCCAGGCACCTGCCACGAGTCGCCCATGTACGCCTGCAAGCTGGGTGTGCGGGCCGGCCTGATCGACGCCAAGGACAACCATCCCAACGACATGGTGTCGCTGATTTTCTTCAGTGCCCCCAAGACGAGTTCGGGCGACACCGGCTCGGGGCGGTTCAATCGCGTGCGGGTGGGGCTGAGCCGCCGCTACGACGACATGATCGAGAGCCTGTGGTATCCGCCCAGCACGATCGGCGACGCCAACGCCACGATCCGGCCGTACGACTCCGACAACATGGACGCGCCGCGGGCCATGGGAGGCACCTGCTACGCGATGCCGTTGATGCTGGCGTACAACCAGTTCAGCGGCAACACCAGCTTGCAAACGTACAGCAGCGGCAAGCCGACGGGAGATGCCGGCGGCAACGGTCGTAAGGGGGCCCAGAAAATCATCATCTTCGAAACCGACGGCGGGGCCAACACGACCGCCAACGCGAGCTTCACCAACTCCGGCTCGCACAACTCGTATTACAACGTACGATTCAACTACTCGAACCCCAACGGCAGCCAGTACCCAAACAACGTCAACGGTTACAGCGACAACGCCAGCACCGTGACTTCGCAGATCAACTCGGTCTGCACGCAGATTTGCGCCTTGGAGACCGCCAGCAGCCCCGGCTATTCGTCGGCGACCAAGAAGGTGCAGATCCACTGCATCGGTTTCGGACCGCAGTTCGACCCGGCCACGTCGGGGCAATCGTCGCGCGTCGCCACGCTCAACGCCATGCAAGTGATCGGCAACGTCAACGACGGCATGCCCAGCTACAAGCTGGTCTACGGCACCGAGTCGACGATGATCAACAACATGCAGCAGGCCTTCACCAAAATATTGCAGAACGGCATTCAGATTTCGCTGATTCACTAACTCCGCCTACGACCATCCACCCCACCAGCGCGAGGCCCCCGTGCCCCGGCTCGCTCCCCACTGCCTCGAATTCGATCGCGTCACGAAGACCTACCGCAGCGGTTGGCTGGGTCGCCGCCAACTGCGCGCGCTCGACGACGTTTCGCTCCACGTAGCGACCGGGCGGACCTTCGGCCTGGTGGGCCCAAATCGCGCCGGCAAGACCACGCTGGTCAAGCTGCTGCTGACGATCAGTCGCCCCACGGCCGGGCGCATCACGCGGTTGGGACGCCCCTGGCGCGACCGCGGCACCCTGGCCCGCATCGGCTACGTTCACGAGCGGCAGGCCTTTCCCGGTTACCTGACCCCCACGCAATTGCTCGAACTGTATGGCCGGCTCTCGGGCGTGGGGAGCCACGACTTGCGGCGCCGCTCGCGCGAGCTGCTCGAACGAGTCGATCTGGCCGACCGTGCACAATCCCCGATCTCGAATTTCAGCAAGGGGATGGTGCAGCGTCTGGCTTTGGCCCAAGCGCTCGTCAACGAGCCCGAGCTGCTGGTGCTCGACGAGCCGACCGAAGGGCTCGACCTGCCGGCGCGCCAGCTCGTTCACGACATCCTGCTCGAGCGCCGCAGCAAGGGGCGCTCGGTGCTGTTGGTCACGCATCAGTTGAGCGACGTCGAGCGGTTGTGCGACGACGTCGCGGTGCTGCGCAACGGGCGCGTGGTCTTCACCGGACCGCCGAGCTTGCTCGTCGATCGCGCGGCGACGCGTGCCGCGGGGCAACCGATCTCCACGGCGTCGGCCGCTGAAGTGGGCAGCGCAGCCAACGCCGCCGGCGATCAGCGGTCGGGCTGGCCCGAGCTGCAACTCTCGGCCCAGCCGCGCGCCGCGGCTGGCAGCACCCCTTTCGAGTCGGCCATCGAGCACTTGTACGAGGAGGCGCCGGCATGAAAGCCGACTTGGCGCTGGTGACGATCGGCCAATTGGTGCGCGACACGTTTCGTCAGTCGCGCGCGCAAGGGGTCTTCTGGCTGCTGTTGGGCATCTCAGCCGTTTGCATCCTGCTGTGTGCCAGCGTGAGCATCGACGGCGCGCAACAGCTCGCCGGGCCCGGCGAAAACCCCGACTTCCTGCCACGCAACGATCCGCAGGCCGGCCAGCACGAAGTGCTCGAGCGCGACGGCGTAGCAGTCGTGGGGGGGGAACTGACGTTTGGCTTCGGCGCGATTCGCGTCCCGCTGGCGCGCGACGCGAAATATGCCGTCCAAGCGCTGCAACTGGCGCTGGCCGCCGGCGTGGCCGACACGCTCGGCGTGCTCTTGGCGCTGGTCTGGACCGCCGGATTCCTGCCTGGTTTTTTAGATCGGCAGTCGATCAGCGTGCTGCTGGCCAAGCCGGCCCCGCGCTGGGCGCTGCTGATGGGAAAATACGCCGGCGTGTTGGCGTTCGTGCTGCTGCAAGGAACGATCTTCGTCGGCGGCACCTGGCTGGCGCTGGGCGCGCGAACCGGCATTTGGGACTTTAGCTATCTACGAAGTGCTCCCTTGTTGCTGTTGCACTTCGGCATCTTCTTCAGCGTTTCGCTCCTCTTGGCGGTCTGCACGCGCAGCACGGTGGCCAGCGTGTTTGGCTCGATCGCCTTCTGGCTGCTTTGCTGGGGAATGAACTTCGGCCGGCACGCGCTCGTGGCCGACGTGGCAGCCGGCAGCGGCGCCCAATTCGGCCAGCCGCTCTTGGGACTCGTCGAGTTCGGCTACTGGTTCTTGCCCAAGCCGACCGACTTGGGCATGCTCGTTCGCGACGCCCTGGGGGCCGAGAACTTCTATGGCCAGCCGGCGGCGCTCGACGCCGTGCAAGCGCATGGCTTGTTCCACCCGTATTGGTCGGTGGCGGCCTCGCTGGCGTTCATGGTCTTGATCTTCTGGGCGTCGGTGCGGCAGTTCGCGGCCACCGACTATTGAGTAGCCGCTGAGTCAGATTCCAGTCTGGGTGCCACTCTACGCCGTTCACCTTCGGCCGAGGGGGTGACCCGACTGCTCGCAGTCGGGTGGCGCAGCCACCAGAAACCATTCATGGCACGCGGCGGCTTCAATCGCGGCGGATTCAGAGAGTTTCTTGTCGCTATGCGACCCAGCCGACAAGCGGCTGGGCCACCCAACTCCTGCATTTTGGAAGGCTAACGGCGCCGCGGCTGTGGCTTCAGCCCGCAGCGCGCCGGGCCCGCTTGGCGGCTCCGCGGCTTTGCGCGAGACATCTTTCCTTCTCCGCGATTACCGCGGAAGCGCGTGAGCCAACACCAGGCACCCGGCGGAGCTCCGCGCGCCAAGGTCATGCATAATCGCGAACAGAAATGAAGAGTGCCAAGAGATGCCACCACGCGGACTTCGGTTGCGGCGTGAATCCGCAACGTTGTCTCAACCAAATGACATCGGGATGATCTTGCGCCCGTGCGAAGCGCATGTTAGTCAGGAAGCGCACTTTCGAGCCGAAGCGCCCCGGTGATCGCAAAAAGAGTGTGACGAAAACGGCGGTCCTGGCCTGAAAGACACGCACGCGGCTGACATTCTCGTACGAAATGAGCTCGCTGCGGAACAAATCTCGCACCGCCAGATCATCGTCCTGCGCAACGACGCGTTTCAGGCTCGCGAAGTACCATAACAGGGCGCCGAAGAACAACAACCCGGGAATCAACCCGAGATTTCGCCAGTTCGGAGCTTGGACGGCAAACACGGCGGTCATACTGGCCGACAAGATGCAGAAACCGATGACGAACAGCGAGAACAGCCCCTGGATATCGCTACTCAGTTTGCGAGCGGGCATGTGCAAGCCCCCCTTCGGCAGTGACTACTCGCGCGGCGGCCGGGATCTCGTAGGTTGTCGCAGACGGCGATGCGCAGGGCAAGCATTGCTGGGTGCGTGAGACGCGCTAAGCGCTGAGTTGCCGACACCCAACCCCTCTCCCGCAAGGGGAGAGGGGAGTGTGCAAGAATTGCGCGATCTCCGCGGCTCCGCGTGTGCGACCTATCGCGGCGCCGTGAGCTATCGCCCGGCCGTGAGCTTGGCCGCGACTTGGGCGAGCAGTTCCACGGCCGCCGGCGGGAAGGCGTCGGCCTCGGTGCTCCAGAAATTGACCGTCGCCGGGCGACCATCGATCTGCACCGGAATGTGCACGCTCGAGGCCAGCCCTCGCCCATGCATTCGCTTGGCGAGCGAACCTGGCTCCTTCGACAGGTCGGGCACCACGATCGGCTTATCGGCCGACAAGTAGTTGGCCAAAGCCTGACCGTCGGCCGACACAATCGTCGACGTGCTGCGGAAGGTGCTCCGCAGACCGTCGAGCTCTTCGACGCGCAACAACCGCAGATGGTCGCCGTCGACATACGAGATGCAGACGCGGTCGAGCTGCGGCACGCGATCCTTCAAGTAGTACGAGAAGAACTTGAAGTTGTCTTCCTGGTCGTCGTCGAGCCCTTTGCTGGCGACCTGGCTGGTTTGTTCGTCGAGCGTGGCGCCGCCGGCGGCGGCCAACTCGAGAAACTGCTTGGCCCGCGAGGGGCGCGGCGGCTGCGGCTTGGTGAGGTCTTGGTCGACCAGGGCCATCTCGAACCAGCCGAACATCATCTCTTCCCAGGTCTGTTCGCCCCAGCGCACTTCTTGCGATGGATCGGGGTTGTTGAGGTTGTCGACCGAGTTGTCGAAGTGGGCCGTGCAGTGCAGCTTGCTCCCCTTGGGCAACACCATCGGCTCGGTGAAGACGTAAGTCGTCTGCCAGCCGAAGTCGTAGCGCGGCACCCAGAGCACCTGTTCCCGCTTGCCGTCGGGATAAATCACCTCATACAAAAAATCCTTGCCGCGAACGTGCATGTGGGGCGAGACCGACCACAGCAGCGTGTCTTCGCGGAAGGCGAACTCCGACTGCACTTCGAAGTTGGCGTCGTGCGGCGGAATCTTGAAGCTGAAGTTGCCGGCGTTTTTCACCGCCACTTCCTTGCGCACCGTTTTCGGATCGGCGAAGACCAGCCCCAGATAGCTGCGGTCGGACTGCGCCACGCCATTGGGCGTGTAGTGCAACTCGAAGATCAGCTTCGAGCCGGCCGGAGCGTAGCGGGCGTAGCCCTCGGGCAACACCTGCGGACGCAAACCGGGCGCGTAAGCGGCGAGCCAATCGTTGCGCAGGCGGCCGGCGGCCCCTTTCTTCGGTCCGCCCGGCGCCATCAGGTACATCACCACGTGATGCACGACGGCCGGGTTGCCCGCCTTGGGCTCGATCGCCGTGATCCACTTGTCTTCTGTCCAACCGGGATCGACGACGAACCGCTGATACGGCACCGTGCCCGTGGCCGGCACGTCGTACGGTTCGTCGGCCATGTAGATCACCTGGTCGGGCTCGGGAATCATCCAGCCTTCGGCGAATTGCGGCGGCTCAGGCAGGTCGCTGGGGTTGCCTTCGGGCGCGCCGGCGGCGACCCAGGCGTTGACCATCGCGATCTCTTCGTCGCTGAGCCGGGCATCGTTGGTGAAGTGACCGATCGCCGGGTCGGCGTGCCAGGGGGGCATGCGGCGCTCGTTGACCACTTCGCGGATCATCTCGGCCCAGCCCGCCGCGTCGTCGTAAGACAACAGCGGAAACGGTCCGATCTGCCCGGGGCGATGGCACTCGACGCAGTGCTGGTTGAACAAGCGCGACATCTGATTCGAGAAGGTGATCGCCGCGTCGGCGTCGGGCGTGCGGGCGCGGCCGATCAAGCACCCTTGCGCGGCGACCTCGGCCACGCTGACCGGCTTGCCGTCGAGCAGTTCGTCGAGCGCCGCAGCGAGATCCTGCCGGCGCGGTTCGGCCAGTTGATAGGCGACGCCACGATCTTGAAAGCCGTATTGATCGTCGATGCGCCCGGCATACACGACGCGCCGCGCGCGATCGAGCACGAAGACCTCGGGCGTGCGCCGCGCGTCGACCGCGTCGGCCAGCCGATTGCCAGGGTCTTTGAGAAACGGAAACGTCAGCCCCTGCTGCCGGACGTAGGCCTGCATTTCGGCGATCGAATCTTGCTGATTGGCGTCGACCGCCAGGAAGGCGACGCCGCGCTGGGCGTATTGCTCGGCCAGCTTGTTCAACTGCGGCGCGTAGAACTTGGCGAGCGGGCATTCGACCCCCAGAAAGGCCAGCACGACGAACTGCTTGTCGGCGTAATCGGCCAGCTTGTGCTCGCGGCCGTCGCAATCGCGCAGCGCGAACTCTTCGACCGTGCGGCCGACGCGCGAGGGCTTTTCCCCGGCCCAAACGCCGGACGACAGGCACGCCGAAGCGATAACCGCGTAAAACCAAGCGCAACGACGCATGGGTGAATTCCCTTCAAAAATGCGCTCGAACGAGCGCGAACCGGCACTGGAAAGCACGAGATGATTAGCCTGCTACCGATCTGGATTTTGACCGCCCTTTGCCGGCCGGTCAACTGAACTTTCGGGGGGGAGTCGGCCAGGAGTGGTGCTCCTCGCTATGGCAGGGAATACGCACGCAATCGGCGATCGACCGCGACAATTTGTCACCCCGCCGACCGGAGAACCCCACGTGCGCGGCGGCGTAGAAAAAGTGGAAGCGGGGGCCTCGCCCCCTCGGGGCTTCGGCAGTCGTGCCGCTCGAGCTGGGCGGAGTTCGACGGGGCCGAGGACGAGTGCGACGCGCAAGGTGGCGAGGCCCGGGGGGCCGGAACGGAAAGAGGCTCCCCACCAAAGCTCTGTAGGAAAGGAGGCATAAACCATGTTTGGCACATTGATTCCTCGCCGGGAGAGCGCCGCGTTTGATCGCCTCGAACGCGAAATGCACGGCTTGGTCGATCGGTTCTTTGGCGGCGAAGGGGGCTGGCTGGTGCCGACAACCCAGTTGGTGCCGAGCCTGAACGTCGCGGAGACCGAGACCGCCTTCGAGGTCAGCGCCGAGTTGCCAGGCCTGAAGCCCGAAGAGTTCGAGGTCGAATTCAAGAACGGTGAGCTCTGGATCACCGGCGAAAGCAAGCAGGAGAAGGAAGAGCGGGGCAAGACGTGGCATCGTGTGGAACGGCGCTATGGCGAGTTCCGTCGCGTGGTGCCAATGCCTGAGAGCGTCGACCCTGACAAGGCCGAAGCCGAGTATCGCGACGGCGTGCTGAAGGTGACCGTCCCGAAGACGGAGAAAGCTCAAGCGAAGCACGTGCCGGTCAAGGTCGAAGCGACTGACACCAACGGCCAGAAGGCCTAAACCGCAGGCCGCGCGCCGCGGTCGACAAGTCCCCAACGGGCAACCTGGGGACAACAAACAGTATCCAGCGGGAGCTTTGCCTCCTCGGCAGTCGGGCGGTTCCAAACTCGGGACCGCCCGACTGTTCTTTTGCGCCGGTTTAGGTGCGCCAAGCAGACGGTCCCGATGTTGATCAGCCGCGGTTGCGGCGGCGCGACGTCTTGCGCTGGGGGCGATAGCCGGCCGCCGGCTGCCGCTTCGCGCGCGGCTGCGACAGTTTCCCCGTTTCGCCCCCTGGCCGCAGTTGCCGATTAGCCTGCTCGCGGCGGGCGTCGATCGCTTCCTTCGGAGGTTGCGACGGAATCAGGCAATCGCACCCTTCGCCGATCAAGTCGTCGCGGCCGGCGGCCTCGAGCGCCTTGCGGACCTCGAAGTAGTTCTCCGGTTTGAAGAACTGCAACAGCGCCCGCTGCAACTTGCGATCGCGCAGATTGCGGGCGACGTAGACCGGCTCGAGCGTGAACGGATCGAGTCCCGTGTGGTACATCGTGGCCGCGATATCCAGCGGACTGGGGATGAAGTCTTGCACCTGGTCGGGGCGGTAGCCGTTCTGCTTGAGAAACACCGCCAGGTCGATCATCGCCTCGAGCGTGCTGGCCGGATGGCTGGCAATGTAATACGGCACCAGGAACTGCTGTTTGCCGGCCGCGCGGCTCTCGCGCGCGAAGGCTTCGTCGAACTTCGTGAAGTCGTCGCCGCCCGGCTTTTTCATCGCGGAGAGCACGTCTTCGTCGGTGTGCTCAGGGGCAACCTTCAAGTGACCACCGACGTGATGTCGGGCCAGTTCGCGAATGTACTCGGGGCTGCGATGGGCCAGGTCCATGCGAATGCCCGAGGCGACGAACACCTTCTTGATGCCCGGCTGCGAGCGGGCCTTGCGCATCAGTTTGATGAGCGGACCGTGATCGGTCCCCAGCAGCTTGCAAATCTTCGGGTGGACGCAGCTCAGGCGGCGGCAGACTTTTTCGACCTCGGGGCGCGAGCACTTCATCTGATACATGTTGGCCGTCGGCCCGCCGATGTCGCTGACCACGCCGGTGAACTTCGGGTCTTCGCCCAGGCGGTTGATCTCCTCGAGCACCGATTGCTGCGAGCGGCTCTGGATGATCCGCCCTTCGTGCGTGGTGATCGAACAGAACGTGCAGCCGCCGAAACAGCCGCGCATGATCTGCACCGAATGTCGGACCACGTCGTAAGCGGGAATCCGCTGCTTGCCGTACATCGGGTGCGGGCGGCGCGTAAACGGCAGCCCATAGACGTAGTCCATCTCCGCCTGCGAGAGGGGCAATGCCGGCGGGTTGGCGACCACCGCCTCGCGATCGTGATACTGCACGAGCCGGCGGGCGTTGTGCGGATTGGTTTCCATGTGGATCGCGCGCGTGGCCCGGCAGAACGCCAGCTTGTCGGCGACGACTTCTTCGTAGCTGGGCAGCGCGAGCGCGTCGACGGGGGGTGTTTCCTTGGCCCCCATGCGGTAGACGACGCCGCGCAAATCGCGCAAGTCGCGCACCGTGGCGCCGGCCGCCAGCCGATCGGCGATCTCGACGATACTCCGTTCGCCCATGCCGAAGGCCACGAGATCGGCCTTGGCGTCGAGGATGATCGAGCGGCGAACTTTGTCGCTCCAGTAGTCGTAGTGAGCCAACCGGCGCAAGCTGGCTTCGACGCCGCCGGCAATCACCGGCACGCCGGAATAGGCTTCGCGGGCGCGCTGGCAATAGGCCAACGTGGCGCGATCGGGGCGCAAGCCGATCCGTCCGCCGGGGCTGTAGGCGTCGTCGTTGCGCACTTTGCGGTTGGCCGTGTAGTGATTGATCATCGAGTCCATGTTGCCGGCGCTCGTGGCGAAGAACAGCCGCGGCCGGCCGAACGTGCGCCAGGGCTCGGCGCTGTGCCAGTCGGGCTGGCTCAAGATGGCCACGCGGTAGCCGCGCGCTTCGAGCAACCGCCCTAGCAGCGCCATGGCGAAACTCGGATGATCGACGTATGCGTCGCCGGTGACGAACACGACGTCGACCGCGTCCCAGCCGCGAGCATCCATTTCGCCGCGCGTGGCCACGAGCGGCTCGGCCGCGCCGCGCGGAGTGCGCTCGGTGTTGATGCCCGCAGGCACAAGGCTCGATCCGCTGGCAGCGACCTCACTCGGCGTGAAGATTTCGCGCGCGGCGCTGTCACCCGATCGATCGACGATCGGCAGAGCAAGATCGGAACCGAGGGAGCCACGATTGGACATCGAGATTGCACGCAAATGGGGGGGGAACGTCTCGCGATCCGGCGGTCGACAGGCAAGTGGCCGCCGGCGCGGTCGCAGCCCAGCAAGTGGCCGGCGCCGACTCGTTATTCTATCGACCGGCGTGAAGCCGATTGGCCGGCGAGCCAGGATTTGTGGCGATATTTGCCGATCGGGACCGGTTTTTACGACTTCCCGACCTGCCGTCGGGCGTGGATCGCCGCCACGGATCGCTCGCTCCACCGGTAGGTGCTGTCTATACTCGAACGGTTCGCCGGGCCACTCGGGGGTGCACTGGCACGAACCCGTCCGAGGGGGCCGGCGACATAGCGAACGAGAGAGGGAACGCTAATGCCGCAACGGGGAAGCCGAGTTTGCCTTATCCGCCGGATCGGCTGCGCGCCCGCCGTGTGGGCCGCCGTCTGGCCCGTGCTGCTCTTGCTGGCCCCGCTCCCCGCCGCCGGGCAGATGCAGATCCCCACCTCGGGCGTGCTCCCCTCGTCGATGCCCACCCAGTCGCTGTTGCTGGGAGATCAACTTACGCAATTGCGAGCCGACTGGGCCGCACCGGTCAACGCCACGCAGCAACTCTACATCAACAGCGTCAACAGCTACGCGAATCGTACGCCCAGCGGCGCCGTCCCCACGACGAAGGCGACCGCGGCCTTCGATAGTAGCACGGCCGAAAACGCCGGATTGCGCTACGCCATGACGGGCTCGACGGCCGACCTGAACAAGGCGGTCAACACACTACTGGTCGCCGCCGTTCCCGATCCCGGCTTTCTTGTCGATCAGAACGCCTTCATTACCCGGCCCGAGATGGTGACCAGCTACCTGATGGCGTACGACTTCATCCGCGGCGCGCCATTGGCCGAGCTGCCACAAGCCACGCGGACGCAGATCGAGTCGCGACTGGCCGCGCTGGCCGGCAGCCTCAACTACGGCAACAACACCGACAGCAACGCCCGGGCCAAGATCGGCGGCACGCTCGGGCTGGCGGGCGTGCTGCTGGCCAATCAAACGCTGCTCGATCGCGGACTGGCCGACCTGCAGCGGAATCTCGATTACAGCACGACCGACGATGGTTGGTTCGCCGACGGCCCGTCGAGTTACCTCAACTACACGCTCCGGCACTATGCGACCTTCGCGCGGGCGTACGAACAGGGCTCGGGCGTCAACCTCTACAGCGCGCTGCAGCCGTTCGTCGATATGGCCAACGCCACGCGCTTGCCCACGGGCGAGGTCCCCAACCTGACAAACGGACTGAATCTGCCCGTGGCCACGGGGCTGTTCACTAACAATCCCGATGCACAGCAGGCGGGCGAAGCGATGTGGTACTTGAACAACATCGCCGCGCCCAATCCGTATCCGTGGAACAACGGCACCAACGTGGTGAACAACGATGGCTCGCTGGCCACGTTTTTCGCGCTGACGAATTTTCACGTCGCGCCGGTCGCACCCAGTTCGCCAACCCATTTGGCGAGCGGACAAAGCCACGTCTCGGTGTTGCGCACCGATTTCAGCCCGACCAGCGACTATTTGCTGATGTCGGCCGGCATCGACCCCCCCGCGCAAGTGTTTAATGTTCCCACCGACCCACCCCAGAGCTTTGTCATTCCGGCGTTTCATTCGCACGCCGACACCGGCGAAATCTTGCTGGCCTCGGGCGGGCAATACCTGTTGGTCGCGCCAGGCTATCGACGTAACGACTTGTCGAATTCACCCGCCGACTTCACGCCGCAGCAGCCCGACTGGCACAACGTGGTGCTGATCGACGGCGGGCTAGGAGTCGTTCCCGCGGACCTCGCCGGGACCAGCGCAGGCCTGGCGATGCGGCCCGAGGACTTCGTGAGCACGCACCGGCTCGACAGTGGCGAGTTCGGCGGCCACCACGGCGTGTCGGACTTTGCCACGCTGCGGATGAACTACGCCGAGACCGACGTTTCGCGGAGCATCGCCCACCCCAACGAAAACTACTTCGTCGTGGCCGACCGCATGCACGGCACGACGAGCCACGCCTACGGCTTCAATCTCGTCGGTCTCGGCACGCAGACGGTGCTCACCGACACGCCTGGCCTGGTCGAGGTGCAGTGGGAAGAAGGGGGGCAGCGCGTGATCCAGCACCTCGTCGGCACGCACGCCATGAGCCTGACGACCGACTCGCTCTGGATGCACGACAACTTCAATCAATTCGTCGTCACGCAGCGAATGACCGCCACGATGCAGGCGACCGACGGCCTGTTCCTGAGCATTCTCGAAACCGGACCGGCAGGCGGCCCCGCGCAACTGGCGATCAACAACCTTTCGACCACCACGCTGGCCGCGGCCGAAGTGCTCAACGCCGGCGAAGGTTGGACCGACACGATCTTCTCGCAGCACAACACGCAATTGGCGCTGGCCGGTGGTTTGCTCAGCGACGGTCAATACGCCTACGTGCGGCACGTTGGCGGTGTCGTCGAGAGCGCGATGCTGGCGGCCGGCACGCGGATCGACTATGCCGGACACACGTTGCTGGCCACGACGGCGCCCGTAACGATGTCGGCCGCCTTCGCCAGCGACGGAGTGCTGGGGACGATTTCGCCCGACGAGTTTTCGCCCGGCACCGAGCTGCACTTGTTCGGCCGCACGATTGGCTCGGCAACGCTCGACGGCGCGCCGTTGGCCTTCTTGAACGGCCTGGACTACGACGTCGTCTACCTGACCGGCGCCGGCGATCTGGTGGTGACCTATTTGCCGGTCCCCGAGCCGAGCTCGCTGGTGCTGGCGGCGCTGGCCGCGATCGGAGTGGTGGGCGCGATCGTGCGACGACGAAGAAGTCTCGCGTCCAGGCGCTAAACCGCCAAGCTCGAAAATCGCGGCCGTGCCCAGCCTTGGCCGCAGCGACTCGGCACAAACGTGGCGCTTGCCGAGGCGATCTGCTACGATAAGAAGCCATCCTCCCGGGGTGAACCGGTCGCCATGCGACACGGCCCCTGCCACGCCTGCCTCTTGGAGCCCCGCGAACCATGACCCAACCAGCCCAGAGGGCCGCTGCGACTTCGGCAGCCACGACCACGCGCCGCGGATTCTTGCGAACTTCGTCGAGCGCGGTGGCCGCCGGATCGATGGCCGCGACCGTCGTCGGCACCCTCTCGATGGCGCGGCACGCGCACGCGGCCGGGGCCGACGACACGTTGAAAGTCGGCTTGATCGGTTGCGGTGGGCGCGGCACCGGCGCGGCGGCCCAAGCGCTGCAAGCCGACGCCGGCTCGCGGTTGTGGGCGCTGGGGGACGTCTTCGGCGATCACTTGCAGTCGAGCCTGGCCAACTTGCGGAAGATGCCCGAGGTCTCGTCGAAGATCGACGTGGCCGACGATCGCTGCTTCGTCGGCTTCGACGCTTTCCAACAGGTGATCGACAGCGGCGTTGACGTCGTGGTGCTGACGACGCCCCCCCATTTTCGTCCGCAACACCTGGCGGCCGCGGTCGCCGCCGGCAAGCACGTTTTCTGCGAGAAGCCGGTGGCCGTCGACGCGCCGGGCGTGCGCAGCGTGCTCGAGACGAGCAAGCTGGCCAGTGAGAAAGGGCTGTCGATCGTCTCCGGTTTGTGCTGGCGCTACGACTACGGCGTCCGCGAAACGGTCAAGCGCATTCAAGACGGCGCCATCGGCGACATCGTCGCCATCCAGGAGAATTACCTGGCCGGCAGCTTGTGGATGCATCCGCGGCAACCGAGCTGGACCGACATGGAATGGCAGTTGCGCAACTGGCTGTACTTCGCCTGGCTGTCGGGCGATCACAACGTCGAGCAGCACGTGCACAGTCTCGACAAGGCGGCTTGGCTGCTCGGCGATGTAATGCCGCTGAAGGCGACCGGGCTCGGCGGGCGGCAAGTGCGCACTGGCCCCGAGTACGGCCATATCTTCGATCATCACGCCGTGGTCTACGACTTTCCCAACAACGTCAAAGTGTTTGCTTATACACGGCAGATGGATGGCTGCGCCACGGACGTCGAAGACTACATCCTGGGAACGAAGGGGCGGGCCGAAATCCTCCGGCACATCGTCGAGGCCGACGAGCGTTGGCGCTATCGCGGCCCCAAGAACAACATGTACCAGACCGAGCACGACGAGTTGTTCGCCGCGATCCGCGGCGGGCAGCCGATCAACAATGGCCAGTACATGGCCAACAGCACGCTGATGGCCATCATGGGCCGCATGGCGACCTACACCGGCAAGACGATCACCGGCGAGCAGGCGCTCAACTCCGAGGAGCGGCTCGGGCCGACGACGTACGAGTTTGGCCCGTTGGAAGTGCCGCAAGTGGCGATGCCCGGCCGCACGGCATTCGCGTAGAGCGCTTTAGGGTTATTGCCATTCACCCTGGGGATGACGGAAAAACGTGTCATCAGCTAGAGAGCCGGCCAGGTCGAAGTATCCGTTGGGCCAATCGCGATCTTTCGGAAGTCGGTTATTGCCAGTTACATCGACGACGACCAGAACTTCGCACTCCACTTCTGGCTTGCCCAGTGGAATCTGCAACGACAAAGTGCCGTCGGCCGAAGTCTTCTGCACGATACGGATGGTTTGCATGGCTTGCCGTCCTACAAAGCGCCCCCTGTATTCTACTCCGCGATGGCATCAGCTCGCCAACGACGCGGAGTCGACGGCGAGCGATTTGGCCGGCAATGACGAAGCAGGGCTCGACTGTCACACTTGGGCACACATCAGGGCATGGAGCCCGCTGCCGGCGGATTCGCGCCTCGGCGAGTTAGCGCAACTCAGATTTGGCCCGCAGTTGGCGGTAGATGCGTAGCGGCGTGCGCAACCAGGGGCTCAGCCGCGGATCGTGCACGATGGTCCGCATGGCCAGGAAGCCGCGCCGCACCAAGGGGCGCACCAGCCGCAAATCGACCGCCCCTTCGAACAGCGGCACCGCATCGTTCATCAACCGGGCCTTGTATTGCTCGGGCCCCTTACCCAGGTCGATCCGCTCGATGCCGACGCTCGGAGCCAGTTCGGCCAGCTTGACCAGCAGCACCATGCCGGGCGAGTGCTTCGCCAGCTCGCGCTCGAAGGCGAAGATCCAGTTGTGCAGCACGCTGCCGGAGCGCATGCCGTAGATGATCGCCGCCAGCCGGTCGCCGGCGTAGAGCGTGGTCACCATCCCGCGGAAGTGCGGCGTTTGCGTAACCGCGATCTGCCGCAGCAGCCGCTCAACCCAATCGACCCCGAACGTGTTCGCCAGGTCGGTGCGCTCGAACTGTTCGGCCTTCCAACGAAACAGCATGTCGAGCACCTGCGGATCGGCGTCGTGCAATTCCAAGCGCAGCGGGCCGAGATCGCGCTCGAGAATGCGGGCCGCCCGTCGGGCCTTGGGAACGACATCGGTGCCGGCCGCGGCGCGATCGGCCGCGTAAGCATCGAAACCGCGCGCCAGATTCAGGCACGGGGATTCGGCCGTGGACCAGCTATAAGGGGCAAACGCCTGCTCTTCAGCCAACAGATGATTGAAGTCCCAGTTCGCCAGATGGCAGCGGCGCAACAGCGCGGCGGCGTCCCCCTGCCAGGGTCGTGCGGCGATGATGGCCTGATAATCGGAGAGCGGTCCGCCGACCGTCTTGCCGGTTCCCGAGCGCGAACGCTGGAACGGAAAGAAGCCGACGATGCGGCCCGCCGCCTCGAGCACCGCCACTAGGACGTCGTCGCGGTGCTCGGCGACGAGGCGGGTGAATTCAGGCTGGAAGAACGGGCCCGCCAACGACGCTCGCCGGGCCACCAGCGCGTGCCAGGCGTCGACGAGGTCGTTCCCCAGCTCACGCCCAGGAACGAGCGCGACGCGATCGAAATCGTCGCTCTCCTCCTCGCCAGAAGCGTTTTCCGGTTGGACTGTCGCTACAGACATCGGTATCCCTGGGGGAGGGCGCGCGGAGCTGCCGGTACCGACGCGCTGCCAGTTCCTGACGAACGCCGGCGCAGTGAACGCAGCGGGCCACGCAAATCTAGCTCGCCGGAATTCTCGGCATGAAGCTGAGCTAACCAGTCCACGGGCAATGATGCCTGCCGCGTGGTCGGCGGCGTTACATTCGTCGCCACCGGGAGATTCGGACCCGCCGGACGGTTTTCCGGTCAGACGTCGAGCGGTCGCCAATTGGGGTCTTTAAGGGCGGGGTCAGGGAGAGTCCGTGGCTCAAATGGCTGGTCCCATTCGTCATGCCCAGTCGTCCACACGCCATGCTCGACGAAATTCTGCTGGGCCTTTCGCAATCGGATGGGATTGGGTTTGCTATGGTCGCGCGGGTCACGGTGGCCAAGCAAGTAGCGCCAGCAACAAAAGTCGCACTCACCGAGATTGGTCCGGAACCCACAACAAGGGCACGTAACGATCCGAATTAATGAGTCGGCGTTTGGGCTAAACGGACTGGCGAGCGCACGAAGCAACTGCCAATTCGGATCGCGGCGATCGCTCCGCGTTGGTCTACGGGAGAGCTTTTTGTCCTGCTCTCGGATAGCACCAATCCTCTTGTAGTTCCGCTGCGCCTCGCGCAAGGTGATGCAGTTGACCGGGCTATGAAAGTCCGGCGAGTAGCTCCCTGCACAATACCGCCAACAGCAAATGGGGCACCGCGCGAATCCCCCGTGAATGGTCTTGTAGCCACAACATGGACACGTGGCGTTACTTAAGGGAAGGTCGGGATCGACGATCGGCCAACCGTCGAAGGGTGGATCAAGCAGCGCCCAATTTGGATCGTACTCCCAAGCGCCATCGCTGAGCTCCTTGCTGCTTCGAAAAGCTTCGCGTCCCCCCGCACGAGCGATGAACTCAGCCTGCCAGTCGCGCAAGGTCCTGCCGCCGTTTGCACCACCGGGAGCATCAGGGAACTTCAATTCGTACGATTCAAACTCCCAGCCGCACCAACAGATGTCGCCGATACCGCTGATGCCAATCAACCCGCAGCACGGACATCCAAACGACGAGCTCGACATGTGAGCGACTGGAAGTTGAAGTGACGATCCCGAGGCCCACCGAAAGGCGTCGTCAGTTCCACCACCAGGCGCTGTCGGCGGCGGCGTGCGACTTGTCGCGCAATTCGGAGACTTTGCCGTCGCTGTCGGGAGTCAGCTTGTCCAGCGCGCTCCACGAGTGGATGACCACCCCTCCCGACGCACTGACCACCCAACTGTTCCCCTTGCGGAAGAAGCTGACACGACTGTCGACCTGCCTGGCTGCCGCCAGTTGCGTCAGCGGCAACTCGTCGGCCGTCGTCAGCGTGGGCAAAAGGCAACTGGCGCGCGCCGCCAGATCGTCTTTGGCCAGGATCGCGCCGACCACGGCCAGGTCCATCACGTTCGATAATTCGGCAAAGACCGGGATCTGCCGGGCCACCTCGCCGTAGCGGCGCGTGAATTGATCGGCCCAGCGCTGGGCGTCGGGGCTCTTCTTGCCGGTGCGCGTGCGCTCGCCCGCGGCGTCGACGGTCGAGTCTTCGGTGACCGCCTTCACCCCCGCGCCGCGGATTTCCCAGGCCAGGGCGTCGTCGGTCCGCACGATCGCGTCGTAGTCGGGCTCGAGCCACCAGCGGGGCATCATGCTGCCGCGTCCGCTGGCCATGTGCAAGTAGCTATTGAGTCCTTTGACCGGCGAGGGCTCGATGTTCATCGCCAGGCACTTCATGCGAAAATCGGCCGCCACCATCACGCGGGCAAAGCGGCTGGTCGCCGGCACGCCTGCGACGGTGATGCGTTGCGGCCCCAGGCTCTCTTCGATTTCGATGATGGCCGCGTTCGGGTCGGTGGTCAGCATGCCGCTCGAAGTGGCCAGAAACTGCTGCATCCGCGCCAGGCCAGCCGCGCTGGGGTCGATCGAACAACTGATGCCGTCGACTTGCACGCCGCGCGCGGTCCGCAGCGCCACGACGAGGTCGTCGAGCCAGAGAACGGGCCGCCCCGTCGAAACGCCGACGAACGCGCCGCGGTCGTCGAGCCGCCAGCCCTCGCCGTAGCCGACCAGCACGATATCTTGCTGGTCGGGATAGACCAGCACGTAGCGCACCTCTTGCAGGCCCGCCAGAAACTGGACTTCTTCGGGCAGGTCTTCGCCGGCGGCCAGTGAGCGGGCGATCTCGGCATCGAGCCGCTTGAGCGAGACTTTGCGGAGCGGTTGGCGCTTGTTGAGCTCCGCAGGCAGGCCGGCCAGCGCTTGGGCGTAATGGGCGCGCAACTCGCCCGACAGTTCGACATTGGCGCGCGAGACGATGCCCCGCGCGTTGATGGCCACGCCTCCCACGCCGCCCGAGACGGTGCTCGGGAAATTCTGCGCTAGCGCGGCGGCCGGTAACCAACAATGCGCGACCAACTGGGCCAGTGCCGTCGCCAGCACAAGCCGCAAGCTTCGCGCGAAGAATCGTCGCCCTGTCATGTGGATGGCCGCTTCTAGCTGACGAGGAGGGACTGTTCCGGAAGAAGGCGGGCGGACAGAACCCCTTTGGGTAGTCTGAGCCACCCCGCTTCCATTAAAGAGCCTAATCTGCTCTGGCGCCAGGGGCAATTCGCGGAGGATCGAGCAGGTAGGGCGATCCGGTCGGCCAAGGCAATCGTGGCACGAATCGGCGAGAAAAGGCTACTCGGGCGGGCGCGCCACCCGGCGACCGGCTCGCTGGCACTTGAAATCGGCACCCGCCGAGGGCTAAGGTGTAGTCAGGTGCCAAGCGACCTGATCGGGTCGGGGCCAGCGGCACCGGCCAAATTCGCCCCAGGTACGGGCAACACTCCTCATCCGCACACGATTGCCGCTTGGGATTGTCAGAAACAGCCGCTCGCCCCGCGACCAGGTTTGGCGACTCACCGTGGCGAATTCTGGCTAAACTGGCAGTTCAGGCCTGCTGCTTACTTCGCCTCCAATGGTCTGGAGGTGGCGCTATCGCTAACGACGGCCACCTCCTTCCCAATTGGCGAGGGCTATGCTCGCATACTTAGTCATCCGCGAAGGGACGAAATGGACCGATGTGTTCCGGTTGATTCCGGGGCAGCCGGTCACCATCGGCCGTGCGCCGACCAATCCCATTGCGCTCAAAGACGAGCGCTGCAGCCGCTGCCATGCCGAAGTCTTCCTGCGCGACGGCCAATGGATGTTGCGCGATCTCGAGAGCCGCAACGGCACGGCCCTCAACGAACAACTGGTGCACGGCGAAACGCCGTTGCACGCCGGAGACATCGTCCGCATCGGCCGCTCGCAACTGGCCTTCGTCCACGATCTGTCGAAAGCCTTCAACGACTCGGGCACGCTGGTCGCGCCGCGCCCCGACGAGTTGCTCGAAGCGACTCATTTTTCGGACGGCGATAGCGAAAGCGTCATCGATCCCCACGAACCGACGACGATCACCCATCGCCGCGGACAGACCAAGTACCTGGTCCCCGCCGAGGAAGAAGCCTTCGACTCACCCAACCAATCGCAGATCGGCCGGGCCAGCACCAAGCTCTGCCGGCTGGCCTTCGAGCTGGCCAAGGCCTCCGACGTGCGCGGGCTGGCGCAAATGGCCCTGGGTGGTTTGTTCGAGGGGACGCAGGCCGATACGGGCGCGGTGCTGTTGGCTCCGCGAGCCGCCAACAACAACAAGCCCTTTAGCGAAGGGGCGCTCGAAGCCGTCGCGGCGCGCAGCCAGAGCGAAGAGCCGTATCATCGCGTGTCGTCGTTTCTGGCGGCCACGGTGCTGCGCGAGGGCGAAGCCGTGCTGGC
This sequence comes from Pirellulales bacterium, assembly GCA_050184475.1. Lineage (GTDB taxonomy): Bacteria > Planctomycetota > Planctomycetia > Pirellulales > JAEUIK01 > JAIESQ01. Next base: position 29,211 of record JBFXAH010000011.1, read on the forward strand.
CCGCAACGTAATGGGGGACAGCCAGCTCAGCCGTCGTGACAGCAAGGGAGAGATACACGCCACGAGCGTGATCTGCGCGCCGATTCGCCGCGGACAGCAGCTTTATGGATTGCTCCACCTGTACTCGACCGACGCGGCCCGCGTGCTCGATCCCGACGATCTCGAGTTCACCTTGGCCGTGGCCGAAACGCTGGGCGTGGCGCTCGAGAATCTGAGCCGCCGCGAGGAGCTGGCGGTGAACCTCAACTCGGTCCGCGACGAGAACCTGCAGTTGCGGCAGAAGCTCGGCGTGTTCAGCGAGATCGTGGGACGCAGCCCGGTCGTGCAGCGCATCCAGCAGCAAGTGGCCCGCGCCGCCCCCAGCCGGGCGACGGTGCTGATTCGCGGCGAGAGTGGCGTCGGCAAGGAACTGGTCGCCCGGGCCGTGCACTACTCGAGCCCTCGCGCCAAAGGGGTGTTCGTCTGCCTGAATTGCGCCGCGCTGACCGAGACGTTGCTCGAGAGCGAATTGTTCGGGCACGAGCGGGGGGCCTTCACCGGCGCCACCGAGCGCAAGATTGGCAAGTTCGAAGCCGCCCACGGCGGCACGCTGATGCTCGACGAAATCGGCGAGATGAGCCCCACGATCCAGGCCAAGTTCCTCCGCGTGCTCGAGGGGCACCCCTTCGAACGCGTCGGCGGCAGCCAACCGGTCAAGGCCGACGTGCGGGTGATCGCCGCCACGAACCGCGACCTGGAAAAAGAGGTAACCGAGTCGCGGTTTCGTCGCGACTTGTACTTCCGGCTCAACGTGCTGGAGATCGTGGTCCCGCCGCTGCGCAAGCGGCCGGTCGACATCCCGGAGCTGGCGCGGTTTTTCTTGCAGCGCTACACCAGCGAAACCGGCCGCAAAATCAAGGGCTTCACCGAGCGCGCGATGGAGCAGATGATGCGCTATCGCTGGCCGGGAAACGTTCGCGAGCTGAAGAACGTCATCGAACGGGCGATCCTGCTCACGCAAGCCGACGAGATCGATCAAGAAGATTTGATGCTCTCGCGCTTGCCCACCGCCGGCGACACCAACGAAATGCCGGCCGGCACTGGCACCGAATACACTCAGATGACGCTCGAAGAGATGGAGCGGCGGCACATTCTGGCCACCCTCAAGGCGACGGCCTGGAACAAGAGCCAGTCGGCGATGATTCTGGGCATCGAACGATCGACCCTGGACCGCAAAATCCGCCGCTACGACCTGCACGAGCTGGTACTGCGCCGCGGCATGTGAGCCGGCGGCAAGCTCTCGCTACTAGCAGTTTCAAAACCTGGTTTGGGTGCCACTGCTGGCTTGCCCAGCAGTGCGAAGCTCGACACAGCACTGCTAGACGCCTTCTTAGCGCCTTGGCGCGCGATTCCTAACGCATCCCCAGCGATTGCACTCGTGGTGCCTTGCCCCGCGATGTCCCGCCCAGTCATCAGCACGCTACCAGGCAGGCGGGCGCTTTTCTTTGAAAGCCTGCAGACCTTCGGCGGCGGCTTCGGTGGTGCGGGCCGTGGCGCTCACCGCCGCGCCGGTCGAGAGCATGGTGCCGAGTTGCTCGCCGATGGTCTCGTTGAGCATCCGCTTTGTGAGCTGCAGCGACGACGGCGCGCAGCGCGCGCACTCTTCGACCAACTCCACGGCCCGCGGCCAAAGCCGCGCCGCCGCGATGCGCTCGTGGACCAAGCCCATGCGGGCGGCGCGCTCGACGTCGACGATCGCGCCGGTCATCAGCAGGTATCCGGCCTGCCCGGCCCCGATGCGGAAGACGACCAACGGAGCGACGATCGCGGCCGTGATCCCGCGGCGCGGCTCGGGGAGCCCAAACTGGGCGTCGTCCGCGGCCAGCACGAGATCGCTGGCGGCGACCAACCCCAGCCCGCCCGCCACGGCCGGACCGTTGACCGCGGCCACGATCGGCTTAGGGAATTGCAACATCTTCTCGACCAGGTCGCGATAGGCCAGCACGTCGTCGGACCAGCGGGCCTGGGCGTCGGGCTGCTGGCTCGTGGCCAGCATTTCGTCGAGGTCCATGCCGGCGCAGAAAGCCGGGCCGGCGCCGGTCAAGATCACGCCGCGCACGCGCCGCTCCTGGTGCAGGTCGTCGAGCGCCTGGGCGACGTCGGCCAGCAGCGCGCGAGAAAGGGCATTGCGCTTGTCGGGACGGTTGAGAATGATCGTGCCGGCGGCGCCGTGCACGTGGACTCGCACCAACGACTCACTCATCGGCGTCGATCTCGCGGCTCGGGGCGTTCTAGCCGTAACTCTCGCGGTGAATCTGGTCTTTGCGGATCCCCAAGGCCGCCAGCGCGGCCAAGGTCGACTCGAGAAACCGCGGGGCCGGCTCTTCGCCGCGCTCGCGGGCTGCCGCGCGGTCGAACGTCGTCACGCCTGGCCCGCAGCAAAAGACCTGCACGGCCGAGGGATCGGGAATGAACTCGCGCAAAATGCCTTCGTTGACGCGACCGACCCGGTAGTTTGGTCCCAGCGAAGCTGCCGAGGGATCGCGCGTCAGGCAGTGAATCACCTTGAGCTTGCGCGGGAACTGGCGCTCCAGCTCGTCGAGCTGCGCGCGAAAGATGATGTCGTCGTACGTTTTGTTGCTGTAGATCAGCGTGTGCCGGAGATTCATGTTCGTGTGCAGGGCGTGCTTGATGATGCTAACGTTGGGCACGCTCCCCGAACCGGCACACAAGTGAAACAGGTGATCGGTCTTGCTCTCGATATCCTTGGGCAACACGTAGGGGCCCGTGAAGCCGGTGATCACCATCCGCATGCCCGGCTGCAAGCGCCGCACCAGCAGTGGCGAGAGCAACGGCGGGTACTTGGTCTGGCCGGTCACGTAGTTTTCTTCCTTGACCGTGACGGCCAGGTATTTTTCGTGCGGCGCGCTGCACATCGAGTAGGCGCGGGGGGGCTCTTTCTTCCCCTTCATGTCCTCGAGGTACCGCGTGAAGCGGTCGAGCGACTTGAACTGATGCGGGTCGATCGTCAAGAAGTGTCCCGCTTCGTATTCCAAGTGGTCGTTGCCGGTGAAGAACACGAGCGTGGTCGAATCGCTCGTCTCCTGCACCACGTCGGCGACCATGACTTCGAGTTCGCGAATGCGACGACGGCGCGTGACGGCCGGTTCGGCGACGGGCTGATCCAAGACAGACTCTCCAAACGCGGGCGACTTTCCCTGGCGACAGGCCATCATGCCGCGAGCCCGGTTTGATTGCAACCGGCCGGCGACGCTCGACAGCGAATTGCACGCTAGGCCACTGGTCGAATCGGCAAGGCAACAGCAAACGTGCTGTCCACTCTCACTAGATCGGCTGAGCGTGAGGTCATCTTCTCCTCAGGGCATCCTACGGTCGCCAGCCTTTGGCGACGCCGAGCGTGGCTTTTTCGATGCTCACCAGGTGATCGTCCGGCAAGTCCAATTCGCTACGATATAGCTCGTGCTGTCGCAGAAAGTCTGCGACTTCGAGCGACCAGGCGACGAGGTACGCGGTGGTGTCGTGTTTCTGGCCGCGAATCTTGTTGAGGTCCTGCTCGTCGATCACTTGCGGCAAGTTGCCGACCAGCCAGACGCGCCCGCCAGCTTGCAGCGTCTCGGCAATCGCCTCACGAATGGGGGCCGTCGGATCCGGAGCTTGCATTTGCCGCTGCAACATGTCGTAGCGATGGAGGTTGATCACCTCCATGGGCGGAATCGTGATCCAGGGCGCGCGGCCGTGGTAGTAGCGGTTGAACGATACGCCCCAATACCATTTCTCGACGATCACCAGGTCGCCCGGCCGGGCATCGAGGTTCAGACGCGCCGCGGCCTGATCGATGTTCGTCAAGGGATTGCCGATCAGCCACCGATTCGTCTTCTCACTGACTAGGACACCGAGCACCAGCAAGCCGAGCCGCGCCGCGGCCATGGCCCGCCAGCCGCCGAGGATTTGCTCGGCGGCCAATGCCGCTAACAGCAGCACCGGCAGCCAGTGCCAGGGCTGCGGCATGAAGCTGCCGCGGGCCATGAGCGCGAAGTAGCCCCCGATCGCCAGCGCGCCGGCCAGCAAACCGAAAAGCGCGCGATAGCGGCGCGCCTGCACGGCCAAAGACCGGGAGAACCAGGTGTAGGCCGTCGCGACCACCAGCACGCAGGGGAGCAGACCCCAGACGATCGCAAACAACGCCCCCGAGAAAGCGAGCGTCACGTACAACCGTCGCACGTCGTCAACGATTCCGCCGGCTTTGCCGTCGGAGACGCCACTCCACTCGCTGGCGGTGCGGATCGCGGGAAGATAGGGGAGCAATGTCGTAGCGACCACGGCCCCCACGACCAAGAGACCGATCGCTCGGCCTCGGCGCCCCGCGGCGCAGGCGGCGATCGCTGCCGCCACCAACAGCCCCCCCAAGATCAGAGCATTGGGAAACAGGGTCTGCACCGCGCAGATGCCCAATGCGCCGGACCACAACCAACTCGTCCAGCGCAAGGGGACGACGGGATCCGCGTTTCGGTCTCCATCCCCCCCGCTGCCGCGCGGAACACTACCCGGCACAACCGTCGATATTGCCGACCACGCCAGCACGATCCATAAAAACCCCAGGCCGTGCGGTCGCACCGAATCGCCGAATCGCAGCGCGAATGGACTCAATCCCCACAGCAACAGCGCCAGCGACGGCGGTCCACCGTGCGCGCGATAGGCCATCCACCAGAGACTCGCCAAAATGGCGACTCCGACCAGCATCCCGAACCAGCGCAACCCTTCGTCGCTCGACCCGCCGGGCAGATTGCACCAGGCCCGCAACAACGCGGTCGAGAGGATCGGAAAGCTATCCCACTGTAGATTGCCGAGAATCTCGCTCCAGGTCGGCAACTGCGCCAGTTCGGCGGTGTGAGCTTCGTCGCGCCACAGACCACCCGCCCCGTGCAAGTTCTGCCAGTGTCGGCGAAGGACGATCGCCGAGACGCAGGCAGCAAGCACCCATTCGCTATAAACCGCCAGCTGTCGCCAATCGAGCGCGCTGCTGGTGCTCCTCGAATCGAGCAGCCGCGTGGTCGAAAGATTGTTCGCCGATGCCGGCATGCAGATCGCATGTCGAAGAGGTTTCTGGGTCGGGAAATGCGCCGCCTGATTTTATCACGCCCAGCGCCGCGCGACACTCATGGCAACCCCCGCCCGGCGATCGGCACCCCGGACGTGGCGCTAGCGAGCAATCGTTGCTGGGGGTTCGCGGCGTGATCGCGGCCGACCCCAGGGTCCCCCAATGCCGCGCGCAGCGACTTGTGCGCGAGCTGGGCCGCCGCCCGACGGCGCGCCAGCAGCTCGTTCAGGGAGAATTGTTCAACGTCGGCTATGGTTCGGCGCGATCGCTGGCTGGCTCGCTGGGAGAGCGCGACTTTAGTTCAATCCGGCGTCCGCCACGCTCGGGCGGGGCCAGTTCATAGATCACCAGGTTGGGAAGGTCTTGTCCCAGCGTCCGGGCGCGATGAAACAGCGGATCGGGAATGTTGCCAAAGCGCTCGGCCGGTATCCACACCGGGAGCTTGCGCCAGGTGTGCCGCGCCAGTTGCCGACGTATCGCGTCGCGGCCCATCTGGCCTGTGCTACGTATGATAATGAACCGCGGCGGCGGAACACTGGTATCGTCGGAGCGAAACGTCGCCAAGCCGCCCCGCACTTCGGCGTCCGTGTAGAACATCAGCGGAGCATCCTCAACATCGGTGAGCACCGCGTCGCCGGGCCGCAGCTTGGGTGTAAGTTCGGCCACGATCTCGCGATTCGGATCGGGACCGATGTTTCGCAGGTCAACATACAGGGTACGCAGGTCGGGGCGCCAAAACCCCAGGCTGATGTGCACGCTCGACTGCCCGGCCATCAGCGCCAGGTTTGCCGGCGCGGCAGCCACCTGCGTGACCAGCAGCAGTCCGGCCAGCACCACAGAGCAAGCGACGCGCAGATCGCTAGCGGCTTTGTGTCGCAACGCCACGTCGATCAGCCCGGCCAGGATGTACGACACCAAAAGGCACGACAACGGGGTGGCAACCGCCAGGTAGCGATAGAACGGATAGGGTGCGACGAGCGGCACCCAGATCAGGATCGCGGCAACTATGGCCGCCGCCAGTACGATCGCGTGCGTGGCACCAGTTGGCATACTTTGGGCACGGCGCGCCCGCCAGGCGAACCACAGACAGACCGGCATCACGATGAGTGGCAACTGGTATTGATTGAAGCTCATCAAGAGAATCCACACACTCTGCGCGGAATCTGCGAGCCGGGGCTTGAGACGCTCCAAGATTTCGTAGTACCAGATCCACGGGCCGAGCAGCGCTGCCAGTGCCGCCATGGCGCCGAGGAACTCGTACCGCCGGCCTCGAAACGACCACAGCCCATCGACCGTGAGCACTGCCATGACCGGCCAGAAGGTGCCAAAATCGCACTGAAAAAAACACCAGGCCGAAAACACGAAGGCTGCCCCGCCCCAGCGGTCTCTCGCGCGCCAGCGCACGTAGGCCACGAACGTCACGAGCAGCAAAAGGCTCGCCGGGGCGTAGTATCGGCATTGCCGCATGTGCAATACCCAGTAAACGTTGCCTAACAGCAGCAGGAGAGCCGCCACGCTCATCGCCGGATCGCAAAAACGTTTGCGAATGAAACTGTACAAGACCACCGCCACGCCGACGCCACAGAGGGCAAACGGCAGCCGCGCCCCCCAGGTGCTTTTGCCGAGCATCGCCATGGATGCTGCCGCGAGCACAAACTGCCCCCAGGGCTGCCCCGTCCAGGTAGTGTCATCGCGAAAGTCGCCCCGCGCAACGAAGTAGTCGATCGACTCGGCGGCCGCGCCGGAGGGTATCGAACTCTCGGCCCCCTCGACGTACCAATCCATGGTGATCAAGTTGCGGCCGTCGTACCCAAGTGGCCGGCCGTATTTCAGCAGGCGCTCGGCCAGCACGGCCGTGGCTGCTTCGTCCTGCCAGAAATAACGAGCGCCCAGATTCCACAGCATCAGGGCCGCGGCCGGCGCGGCGACGAGCAACAATGCCGAGATGTGACGAAGCCAGAACACAGATCGCGGCGATGCACTCCGCATGCTCATAACCGTGGCGTCGAGGCGCTCGCACTGTGCGTGGTCGTCGTCAAAAGCTAACTACCCCGGCGCTTGATCCGTGCCGCTAGCGTTTCTCATCACGGCGCCGCGCCAACACGGCAATCGCCGGGCAGGCGCGGCGCCAGCGGTGCGTAGTGGCGTGCAGGTAGGGGCCCACGGGGAGCAGATAACGAAACTGCCCCCACCACTCTTCGAGGTCGAAGTGCTCGGCGGCCCAGCTCAGCCAGAAGTCGCGCGAACGCTTGTGGACGTGCGTCGGGTCGCCGTCGAGCAAGCGCACGAGTGGCCCGGTCGGTCCGTCGTAGACCGGCACCACGAAAATCCACGCCCCGCCCGGGTTCAGGTGCGCGGCGACCGTCTCGGCAACCGCGCCAAGATCGGGAATGTGTTCGATGACGTCGAAGGCCATGATGGCGTCGAACCGGCGAGCGAAGGGAATCTCGCTGCCGCTGGCAACCTGCAACGTGGCGTCGGGCAGGCGCTGCCGCGCCTGTTCGAGCGCGTACTGGCTGACGTCGAGCCCGAACCGCTCCCACGACGGGTCGAGCGTCGCCAGGAACCGCCCGAACGCGCAACCCAATTCGAGCACGGCCGGCCGCGGCCGACCGGCCACGCCCCGCTCGACGAGCTGGCGGTAGAAGTTCAACTTGCGCGGTGGATTCTGCCGCGCGTAGTTGCGGTAATTGCGCTCGAAGTACTCCTGCTCGAAGCTGGGGGCAGGCGCCGCGGTCATCGTCGGAACTTGCCTTCGACCAGCACCACCAGCGTCTGCCGCACCGTGCGCCAGATGCGCATCTTGGTCCCCCCCTCCTTGTAATCGTAACGCAGGATGAAGGGGACTTCGCCAAACACCAGGTGCAGCGGACGCAGCTTGAGCAGAATGTCGACCATGCACTGAAAGCCGTCTTGATTCAGGAACTCGCTGCCATAGTGGGCGATCGCCTGCTGCAGCACATCCGCTCGATACGCCCGATAGCCGCAGGTGTAATCTTTCACGCCCGAGATCGGGTACAGCACGCGAAACATCCACGACGCCCCCGAGCTGAGCAACCGGCGAAACCAGGGGACGCCGACAATGCGGCTCCCCGGCTGATAGCGCGAAGCGATCACTACGTCGTGCCCTTCGCGGATCAGCCGCACCATGCGCAAGATCAGCCCCGGGGTGTGCGTGTCGTCGGCATCCATGGTGACGATCACGTCGTGGGCATCGGCCAACTCGGCGGCGGCCAACAGGCCATCGCGAATCGTGGCACCGAGCCCTTGGTTCTGCTCGTGACGGCGCAGCTCGATCGGCATCTTGGCCGCGCACTGGCCGACGATCTCGGCCGTGCCATCGGTACTGCCGTCGTCGACGATCAGCACCTGGTAGTCGAGCGCCGCCTCGTCCAGGGCGTCGTCAATGTTTTCCAGCAAGCGGCCGATGCGAGCAGCCTCGTTGAAGGCCGGCAACACCACATAGACCTTGCGCTTGCGGCGCGGCAGTCGCATCGGCAACGTATCGGCAGTGCTCATGGAGCGCCAGAATAGCCGCGCGCGGAGAGTCGGGCCAGCGGACGCCATGGCGCTCCATGACACCACGCGGTCAGGGCCGGCGCTCTTCGGCGGCGCTGGGACGAAAATAGTTTGGCGCCAGCGTCCAGAAATCGTGGCGCACCCCGGCCACGTACTGCGACCAGGCGAGGCGCCCCACCGACGCGGCCCTAGGCCACCAGCTTTCGGCGTCGATCAGTTGGATTCCCGCCGCGATCCGCGCCGCGTACCGCTCGAGCGCGGGGCCTGAGATCCACTCGCCGGGGCTCAGTTCGGCCAACCAACCGCCGGCATCGACCAATGCCGTGGGCCGCTCGGCGCTCGCGGGCATTGCTTCGCCGGCCACGTAGCGGGCGACGAACAGTTGCTCGCGCCCGGCGTCGAGCGCCGTCCACAAGGGGCGCGCCGCCGCCGGCGCTTGCAGCGCGATCGCGTCGAGCGTATCGACCCCGACGATCTGGGCGCCGATGGCATAGGCCAACGTCTTGGCGGTCATCACGCCGATGCGCAAGCCGGTGAACGATCCGGGGCCGGTGGCCACGGCCACGAGCTGGACGTCGGCCGGTCGCCAGGCGACTTCGGTCAGCAGATCACGAATGGCCGGCGCCAACGTGGCGGCGCTGCCGCGCGTCGCCTCGAGCGCGTGCTCGGCGAGGAGCTGATCATCTTCGAGCGCGGCGACGCTCCCCGCGCGACCCGAAGTTTCGAGCGCCAGGAGCCGCGTCACGATAAACCGGCGCCCCGCGTTGTCGCCCTCCTTGCGCCGTGCATCGACGCCTCGCGACTAGCTGGGTGGAACTTCATTGTCGCCCAACACGTCGTCGAGCACTTCCTCGGCGACATAGATTGGCAGCGGCGGATCGCAGGTGACCGCCACGGCGATGGCGTCGCTGGGGCGGGCGTCGACCTCGATCAATTCGCCTTCGTGCCGCAGCCGCAGCCGCGCGAAGTAAGTGTGATCGCGCAGCTCGCTGATCACCACGTCCTGAAACTCCGCTCCCAAATGATCGGCCAGGCTGACCAGCAGATCGTGCGTCAGCGGGCGCTGCGAGGCATAGCCCTTCACGCGGCGGTCGATGCTCGTCGCCTCGAAGATGCCAATCAAGATCGGAAACGTCCGCTGCCCGTCGACCTCCTTGAGATAAATCACTTGCTGATCGTTGATCTCGCTGATGATGATCCGCGACAACTGCATGGGAACGGGCATACATCGCTACCTTAATAATGCTGTCGCTGGGAAGCTCGAGTTGCAGCCGCAGTTTCGCGGGCACGCAGGCGGTCGCCAGCGGCCCCTCGAACATCGATTATAGAATCCCCCGCGACACCGCGACTAGGATCGCGCGCGAAAACGCGCGGGGTAGAAAAAGTTGCCCGCTACCCGCCCGCGTCACTCGACTCGCCGCGCTCGAGCTGGGTGAGAAATGCCGGATCGGCGACCGCCTCGCGCGCGGCGGCGGCTTGTTCGCGGCGCCGGCGGTCCGCGCGATTCATGCCCCAGATTGCCAGCACCGCGCCCCCCAGAATGACCACCAAGAGCACGCTGAACACCCACGTATACGACTGCACGGGGGGTTGCTCGATCCACTCGGCGCCCGACGCCAAGAACAACGGGGCATACTGCAAGTGATCGTGTCCGGCCTCGTCGGCCAGCTCGCTTTGAAACCCCCACAACTTAAAGAAGAAAGCCGGCACGCGGACCATTTCCGAAATGCGATCGCCGGTCGGCATCCCCCGCGGCAACTCCAACAGATTGCAAGTGACGACCAGCGGGCCGGTGTCGTCGTTGTCCGCGGGGGGCGCACCCTCGCCGCGTTTGGCCGGCTCGTAGCGGACGCGCACATCGCGGAAGATCATATCGACTTCAAAATAGTGATCGACCTCCCAGCGGCGGCGCACGTCGGGATCGGTGACTTCGACACGAATCGCGCGGCGCGCCACCCCTTCCAAGAAGACCAGCTTGCCCATCTCGTCGGCCGGCTTCTGCAGTAACCGCCGGGCGACGTCCCCGCCCGAAGTCGGCGTCAGCCGCTCGGTCGCCAAGTCGTAGAGTTGTTGGGTGTCGGCCGACTGCAGGCAATCGAGCATTTCATAAAAGCAAGTTCGGTCCTCGCTTGTCAGCGGACGCTTTTGCCGGACCGTATCGAATAAGCCATAGTCCATCCCCAGGTCACCCAGCGGCGAATCGGGGTACCAGGCCAAGCGCGTGGCCACCACGACGGGAGTCGGCGTCTCGCCTGCGTCGCCAGCCAGCTTGGCCAAGAAACCCGTCGCGCCGACTCGTTGATCGGCCGGCGCCGCCGTCTGCCAGGCTTGGGGAACCACGTCGACGTAGACAATCGCCGGCTGACCGTCGGCAAGTTGCACTTCGCAGCGGTAATACTGCGGCATCTCCAGGCGGTCGATCAGTTCCGGGGGAGGCGTTTCGGTCGCGACCGACCGCAGCCGACCTGCGACTTCGACCCGGCTCCCCTTGGGGGGCAAGTTCGCCACGTCGAGCGGCCGCGCCGCTGGCAACGCACCTCGCAATTCGAGCAGCGGCACCCGCCGCACGGCATACAGCAACCGCAGCAGCGCCTCGCTTTCGTCGGGCTGAACGGGTCGCCCATCCATCAAAGCGCGGAAGTAACTCTCGTCGACTCCCAGCAACTCCAGCAGTTCGCGCAACTCCAGCGCGCGCTCGGCGACCGATGGCGCCGGACCCTGCGCAGACGCTTCGCCCGCTGGTTCGTCTTGCTGGGCCTGGGCCGTGGGAAGTCCGACCAACAAGCCGCCAAACAGCGCCAGGCAAAGCACGACGCCGCGCTGACGCCCTTGCGTCGCCAGCCGGCCGCCATGGCAGCAAGATTCAATTAACATCAGGCCAACCCTGCGCGTCGGTCGACGTGGTTCGCTCGGCGTCTGCCGGCGAAAGTTCGGATGCCTCGTCTGCGGAAACTTCGACTTCGGGGGGCGGCCCGATTTCGATCTTGCCGTATTGCTCGGCCAGCAACAGCTCTTCATACTTCGTGCCGCGGCGCCCCCAGGTCCACAACACGGCCACGAACAGCAGGCTGGCGGCGATCGTGGCGCCGATCAGCCAATAGGGAATCGGCTTGGCGACCATCTTGGTGTCGCCGGCCAACGGGTTCGGCTGCCAATCGACCGTGGCGGCCAGAACCAGCGGCGCCAAGCGAATCGTATCGCCGGCCTGATAAACCCAGCGTTTGAAGAAAATGCCGGTCAGCCGTACCGGCACGTTGATCTTGGCGCCCACCGGAAACTCGGGGGGCAATGTCAGGCAATAGATCACAATCGGCGAGGCGGGATTGTCCTCGGGCTGCAGCGAGAGCTGATAGTAGCTTTTGATCCCCTGGCGGTTGGCCGGGGCATCTTTCTCAATCGCTTGACGAACTGTGCCGACCAGATCGATGACGCGGCCGCGGTAAGCGCTCGGCTGGCGAAACAACTGCGCGAACGTCACCTGGCCGCTACTTTCGCGCGCCAGCTCGGCCGGCGAGCCGTCGCGCAGGCGTGCCAACAGGCGATACCAAATTTCGCTATCCTCGGGACGAAAGTAGGTGTCGTCCTGCACCTTCGACAGCAGCGTGGCGTCGTCCAGTTTTGCCGCCGGATCTTCCGCTGCCGGACGATCGGTCGGCGGTGTCGTCGGCGCTGCCTCGGATTCAGCAGGGGGCGTGTCGGCCGGCGGACCATTATCCAGCGGCACATCAGGCGTAACGTCGGCTGGGCCGTCGTTATCTAGGGGAACGTCCGGCGGACTCTCCGTCGCCGAGCCTTCGGCCGGTGGGTCGTTATCCACCGGCACATCAGGCGCGTCGTCTGGCGGCGGATCGTTATCCACCGGTACGTAGGGCGCGTCGTCGGCTGGCGCATCTGCCGGCGACTCGGAGCCTTGCTGTTGGGCGGCAACCGCGGCGATACTCTCGCCGGGCCCGCGACCTGCTAGCGGCGCGGCCATGCTGATCGTCGGTTCCTGCGGCGGGTGGATCGCGCTCCAGCGGGTGTCGATATCATCAGCCGGCGAGGCCCCCGTTAGCCGGCTGGCACCTTGCATGAGCCCGTTCCAGCGCTCGGGGTGGCCCGCCTCGCGCAGCAGCAACAGCGCCAGCCCCGAGGCCATGACCAGCATCCACAGCGACCGCTGGCTGCGGCGGTTGAGGTACTTGGGGCGTGTCGCAGGCCGCCGGAAATCGAGCACGGGGCTGGCCCTCGAAAGCGATTTGAAACTACCGCCAAACGCGGTGCATACTACGATTCTACCGCCTTGGATCGGCAGGTGGCGAACGTTTGTCGGGTTGACCTGTTGAGGAGGCCGGCAAAAAGCGCCCCGCCGGGAATAAATTCGCCACTCGGGGGCGATTCCCAGATGGAACCGAGCGTCGAATTCTTATCCAATAGCAGTGTTACATCGCGATCGTATTTGACCTGCCCGGGGCAGTTTCGCGAGGGCCGGTCGATGGGGCTTCAACTGTCGATTTTTCGAATTCGACTATTTTGGGCGCTAGCTGGCGTTCGACGAGCGTTCACAACCGTCGTCGGGTGCGAGATCCGTGTCGGGTCTCCGCGACGGAGATAGAGAGGCGCGTTTGCCGTGGCACTGTCGCTGACCGATTTTGATCGGCTCGTCGCGGATCACGCCGCGCCCCTGTACCGCATGGCGTATCGCTTGCTCGGCGATCGCTTCGAGGCCGAAGACGCCGTGCAAGATGCCTTCCGCTCGGCCTGGAACAGCCGCGAGCGCTTCGACCCGCAGCGCGGCGAGCGCGTCTGGCTGGCGACGATCTTGCGCCGCCGCGTGGCCGACCGCTGGCGCCGCCGCCGCTTGCCGAGCGTGACGGCGGGCGATCGGCTGCTCGACGTCGAAGGGCCCACGGTCAATCCAACCGATCAAGAATACACCGACGAAACGCAACAGGCGCTCGATCGCCTGCCCAGCGAACTACGCGAGACTTTGCTCCTGGTCGTCGTCGGCGAACTGACACACCAGGAAACCGCCCACTTGTTGGATATTCCGCTCGGCACCGTGCTGTCGCGCGTCGCCCGCGCCCGCAAGCGGTTGCGCGAGTACCTCCGCGCCACGCCGGCCGACGCCGAAGAACAACCGCGGTTGCGGGTCCGCCGCGACGCAGGCAGCGCCTAGACGACGCTCGCCACCAACGACAAACAAAACGTCCGCAATGACAGAACCCAACGAACAATTCGACGCCGAACTCGACGCGCAACTGCGTGACGTTCCGCTCCCCGACCGGTTGCTGGCGTCGCTCTCCCAGTTGTCGCGCGAGGCCAGCCGCGCGCACAGCGCCGCCGAGGCCGGCCAACCCGTCGACGACCAGCATGTCGAAGAGCGGTTGCGCGAGGTACCCGTCCCGCCGCGCGTGCCGAAGCGCCTGCGGCACATTCCGCGGTCGCCCGGCGAGTTGTTGCGGGCCGAGCGGCTCCCCGACGAACTGCCCTTCGAGACCGAGGTCGACCGCTGTCTGCGGGCAGTGACGGTTCCAGCGCATTTAGAGGCGCGACTGGGCCGCATACCTTTGGAGGCTGCCCGCTCGCGTCGCCGCTTTTGGCAAGCCGCCGTGGCAGCACTGTTGCTGCTGTCGGTTGGTTGGGCCGTCTCGCGACCGGTCTGGCAGATCGCGCAACCCGAGGTCGACAATCCGCCGTCCGAGCCAGATTCGATCCAGTTCAGCGAAGCGATTCGACCGGATGGTTTCGAGCCGCCGGCCGCCGACGCCTTGGTGACGATCGAGCAACCAGGCGACGCGCGCCCCGTGCAGAAGTTCGATCCGCTGGGCGCGCCCGAGTTGAAAATTCCGCTGCCGGTGACCGCGGCCGACGAACCCGCGGCCGGCGATGCCTCGGCCGTGGCGACCGCCGACGAAGGGGCGCCCGCCGATGTTGCCGCCCCCTCCACGTCGGGCGATCCATTGCTGGCGGCCGACGATCCGGCGGGGCGCGCGGCGCTGGTCAGCGACGTGGCCGACACGCCATGGGGCGTGTTCGCGGCCAACGCGGCCTTCGATGAGCTACCCGACCTGCACAAGGCGCGCGGCCTGGCGCCGCACGGCTTCGAGCCGCCGGTGGACAACGCCTGGGATACGTTCTTTGTTCGTCAGTATGGCGTTCATCCGTTGGTGGCCGCCGACGCCGTGCCCGAGATCACACCCCCGCTTTCGCGCGCCGTGGCCAGCTACGAGATCTGGAGTCAGTATCTCGACGCCGGCGAGCTGCCCCCGGCCGACGCGGTGCGTACCGAAGAGTTTCTGGCGGGCGTCGACTACAACTTTGCTCCGCCGACAGGCGCCGCGGTCGGCATTCGCACGGCGTTGGGCCCCTGCCCGTGGGGCGGGCCGGGTCGCTACCTGCTGCTCGTCGGTTTGCAGGCCGCCGATCTGCCGCGCCCCGAGGGGGCCGCGACCAGCCTGACGATCGCCATCGACGTCTCGGCCAGCATGCAGCGCAGCGGGCGTCTCGACGTTGCCAAGCGCGCCATCGCGCGGCTGTTGGACGATCTCGGCCCGCACGACCGCCTGTCGCTGGTGACCTTCGGCAGTCGGGCCCGGGTGGTGATCGAAGAAGCGGGGATTGAAGACCGCGCAGCGCTGCTCGAGGCCCTGGCCGCGCTGGAGCCCGAGAGTTCGACGAATCTCGGCGCCGGTCTGCAACTGGCTTATGCCGTGGCCGAGTCGGCGCCGGCGGCCGGTCCTGGTCAAAAACAGCAACTTCGTCGTCGCGTGGCGTTGGTGACCGACGGACTCACCGAACTCGACCCCTTGACGGCGCGGCAGATTGAGACCGGGCTGACGAAAGCCCACGCGCATGGGATCGATCTGGCGGTGATCGACACCAGCGGCGTGCCGCAAGGCGAAGCCGCGCTGAAGATGGTGGCCGCCTGGGCCGATCGCCCGTTGCGGCAAGCGTCGTCGGCGATCGAACTGGGGCGCGCTTTGCGCGAGACGCTCTGGGATCAATCGCAGATCGTGGCCCGCGGCGCGCGGCTGACCGTGCGCTTCGATCCCACGACGGTCGAACACTATCGCCTGGTCGGTCACGAGGCGACCGACGTCGCCGGGCTGCTACCGGCCAGCGCCGCGACCGACCTGTACGTTCGCGACGCCGTGGTCGTGCTGTTCGAGCTGCAACTAGTGCCGGAAGGTGTCGCCAGCGAGTTGGCCCACGCCCGCGTCGCCTGGCAGAACCCAGCCGACGGCAACCAGGACGAGGTGGACCAGCCGATCAGTCGACGGCAGATCGCGGCGACCTTCCGCGAAGAACCGCTGGCGTTGCAAGCGGCCACCGTGGCGGCGTTGGCCGGCGAGTTGTTGCGCAACTCGATCTACGTGCAGCAGAGCGGTTGGTCGCAAGCCCGCGAATTGGCCACCGAAGTGCACAGCCAGTTGGCGGCGCAGCCCGATTTTGCCCGACTGGCCCGGCAGATCGAGCGCACCGCCGAACAGCGGGGCGTGAGGACCCGGCCCCGCGGACGCTAGCGCACGGTCGCGGGCATCCTGGCGCCTAAGATTCGCTCGAGCGCCGCTGGGGCGATAACTTCCCAGGCGCCGGCAAACAATCGTGAGGAAGAAAACGATTCTGCGGATGAGTCGCGTTAATGCTTGCCGGTTTTCATCAAATCGTGCGGACCGGCGCCACCGGAGTCGCGGCGCGGTGCATGGTAACGCTTGAAGCCAGGTGGTCGGCCTTATAACGTGGAAGCGTGGTGGACTGTACTTCTTCAAGGACGGCATTCATGACAGCATGCATCCAGCAGAAGATGTTGGGCTGGAGCTGCGCGCTGGTGGTGCTCGCTGGTGCCTGGTCGACTGGTCGCGGAGCCGAACCCTTCACGGAATTCCTGGACGGGCTGCGGCGACGCGAGATGTTCGACATGGCGACCGCCTACCTCGAACAAATGCAGTCGAGCTCGCTGGTCACCGACGAGCAAAAGCAGACTATTCCCTACGAGCTCGGTCGCACGGTCCTCGACGAAGCGCGGGCCACGCGCGACACCCAACTGCGACTCAAGCGTCTCGACGAAGCGCGCGGGTACTTCGAGCAATTCCTCAAGGCCCATCCGCAGCACAGCGCCGCGGCCGACGCCGCCACGCAGTTGGGCGGGCTGTTGGTCGAGCGCGGCAAGACGTTGCTGGAAATCGCCAATCGGCCGAATCAAGCGGCGCAGAAGGACGAGCTCACCAAGCAGGCCCGCGATCTTTTCGCCGAAGCGACCAAGGTGTTCAACGACGCCGAAGCCCGCTTCGAGGAGGCGCTCACCAAGTTTCCCAAGGTCATCGATCCGAAAGACCGCCGCGCGCTCGAAGCCCGCAACGTGGCCCGGGCCGACGTCATGCGGGCCAGGCTCTGGTCGGGGATGGTGCTCTACGAGTCGTCGAAGGCCTATCCACCCGACTCGGCCGACGCCAAGCGGCTGTTGACCGAATCGGCCGCCAAGTTCGAGGACATGTACAAGAAGAACGGCCAGTATCTGCCGGGCTTGTACGCCCGACTCTGGCAGGCCCGTTCGCTGCTGGAGCTCGACGAGACGTCGAAGTCGCTGTTGTACCTGGGCGAGTTGATGGTCAAGCCCAACACCAGCGAAGAGCTGCGGGCGTTGCGCCGCAAGACGGTCCACCTCTCGATGCAGGGCTACCTGCACGAGAAGGAAAAGAAATACGACAAGGCGATCGAAGAAGGGGACAAGTGGCTCCAGGAGGCCCGCGGCACCGAGGATCGCACGGCCGAGGGGTTGGCGATCCGCTGGTACTTGGCACAAGCCCACTTGTTGCTCGGTCGCTCGTTGCCCGATGGTGACCGCGGCAAGAGCAAAGAGCTCAGCGCGGCGGCGAGCGAAGCGGCCCAGGTGGCGAAGTATCCCGGCGAATTCCAGAAGGATGCACGGGCCCTGGTCGCCGAGCTGCGCGACCTGGATGGTGCCGCTCCCGAGGCCCAAACGTTCGCCGAAGCGCGCACCGCCGGTCGCGAAGCGCTCGACGAAATCTCGGCGCTCGACTCGCAGATCCGCACGGCCCAAGCCACGCACAAGGACGAAGACAAGATCCCCGCCTGGCAGGAGCAGCGCACCGCCGCGCTCCAGCGGGCGCTCGAGCAGTTTCTGCTGGCGATCCGGCTTCGCGACTCGGAGACGACAATCGATCAGGTGAACGAAGTCCGCTACTTCCTCACTTACATCTACTACTTGCAAGAACGCAATTACGACGGCGCGGTGATGGGCGAGTTCCTGGCCCAGCGCTACCCGCAGCATGCGTCGGCCAAATCGGCGGCCAAGATCGCTTTGGCTTGCTGGGTGAAGGCCTACAACGCGCTGCCGCCTGAGAAGCGCCAGTTCGAGGTCGCCCGCATGCTCGGCGTGGCCAACCTCCTCGACCAGAACTTCCCCAAGTCGGCTGAAGCCAACGATGCCTGGATGATTCTGGGCGATGTGGCCATGCGCGACGGCGACCTGGCCAAGGCCGCGGAGAACTTCGCGCATATTCCCGAGGACGCGCCGGGCCGGCCCGAGGCCGATCTCAAGCAAGGGCAGGCCACCTGGCAGCAGTACCTGATGGCCAGCAAGCTCCCCGACGACGAGCGCCCGCCGGCCGACAAGCTCGATGCGCTGGCCAACGACGCCCGCGCGCTGTTGGAGCGCGGTCGCGCGACGATGCGCAAATCGGTCGAAAGCGGCGGCGAGTTGACCTTTTCGTTGCTGGCCAGCGAGCTTTACCTGGCACAGCTCTACAACGGCGTCGGACAGTACGAGAAGGCGGCCGAGGTGTTGGAGCTGCCCGGCACCGGGCCCGTGGCCCTGGCCGAAGCCAAAAATCCGTTGGCCGAGCGGGGTAATTTCGCCGCCGAAGCCTGGAAGGCGTCGCTCCGCGCGAACGTCGGCCTGCAACGGCTCGAGGCCGCTGAAAAGGCGATGACCGCGCTCGAGCAGCAGTTCGCCGGTTCGGCCGATGGCGAGGCGGCCCTCACGCGGCTGTACGTTTCGCTCGGCCTGGAGCTCGAAGAACAAGTCGCGCGGCTACAAACGCAAGGCAAAAAGGACGAGCTGGCCGGCGTGCTCGATGGCTTCCGGCAGTTTCTCGATCGCATTCTCGCCCGCGAACAAGGGCTGACCTACAACGCCCTGAACTGGGTGGCCGAGACCTACTTCCGCATGGGGCAAGGGCTGGGCGTCGGCCCCGACGGCAATCCCACGCCGCAGGCCATGGCCTACTTCCAGCAAGGGACCGTCGCCTACCAGAAACTGCTGGAGATGGTCAGCAAAGACCCGGCCATGGAGGGCAACATCAACGGCGTGCGGGTCCGGCTCGTGCGCTGTCAGCGGGCGCAAGGGGATTTCGCCGGGGCCATGACACAGCTCCGCACGATCCTGCACGAGAACCCCAACATTCTCGACGCCCAAACCGAGGCCGCCTACACCTTGCAGATGTGGGGAGCGAAAGACCCCATGAATTACGTCCGCGCCTGCAACGGCCTGAAGGTCGACCCCAACAAGCCCGACCAGGGGGAAGTCTGGGGTTGGCTCGGTCTGGGACGGCGCATTCAGCGGATCGAGAAGTACCGCCAGTTGTTCGACGAATCGCGCTACAACGTCGCCGAGTGCAGTTATCGCCTGGCCCTGACCAAGCAAGGCCAGGACCGCACCGACGGGCTGGCCAAGGTCGAGCGGATGATCGACACCATCGCCCAGGGCGATCCCCAGCTCGGCGGCGAAGAATTGCGACCCAAGTACGACCGGCTACTCAAGCAAGTGCAAAAGGCGACCGGCAAGAAGGCCGACGGCTTGTCGGCGCTGGGCTTGAATGTCGAGTCGGCCAGCGCCGCCGGCGGCGCGGCGCGCACCCAACCACGCTAGCCCGCAGATCCCAGTCCCTAACCTCGAGCCACGAACAACTACTCATGAAGATTCGCCTAGCTTCCGTCGCCGTTGCCTGTTTGGCGCTGAGCCTGGCCACGGCGGCCCGCGCGCTGGATCAGATTCGCACGGCCAAGGGGACCGCGGTCAACGGCACGATCACCGAGGTCAATCCGCGCGAGATCACGCTGAGCCTGCCCAACGGCGACGTCGAGCGGCTGCCGGTCAACGAAGTCGAGTACATCAAGTTCAATGGCGAGCCGCCGCAGTTGAACGTCGGCCGCACGGCCGCGCTAGGTGGCCGCTACGAAGACGCCCTGCGCGTGCTCGAAAAACTCGGCAGCGAGAAAATCGACCGCGCCGAAGTGCAGCAAGACCTGCAATACCTGCAGGCCTATTGCCTTACGAAGCTGGCCCTGTCCGGCGGGGGCGATGTTCTCGAGGCGGGCAAAGCCATGCGCGAATTCGTACAGCGGAACGCCAGCAGCTTCCATTTTCTCGAAGCCAGCGAGCTGCTGGGCGACATCTTCACCGCGATTAACAAGCCCGACCTGGCGGCACAGCAATATGCCGCGGTCGAACGCGGCGCTCCCTGGGACGACGTGAAGATGCGGGCCCGCATCGCCAAGGGATACGCCCTGCTCTCGCAAGACAAACCGCACGACGCGCTCACCGAGTTCGAAGGCGCCTTGTCGCTGGCCGGCCAGCAAGACTCGCCGCTGGTCGCCCGCCAGCAGCAGGCCGCGCAACTGGGCAAGGCCGCTTGCCTGGCCGCGTCGGGCAAGCCGGCCGACGGCATCGCCCTGGTCGAAGGGGTGATCTCCAAGTCCGATCCCGAGCAGGGCGAGTTGTTCGCCCGCGCCTACAACACGCTCGGCACCTGCCTGCGAGCGGCGGGCAAGAAGAAGGAGGCGCTCTTGGCCTTCTTGCACGTCGACGTGCTGTACGCCGCGCAGGCACAAGCGCACGCCGAGGCGCTCAAGAACCTGACCGAGCTCTGGCCCGAAGTCGGTCAGCCGCAACGTGCGGCCGCGGCGCAAGAGCTCTTGAAATCGCGTTATCCCAACAGCCGCTGGGCGAAAGGTTGATGTCGCCGCGGCGCGTGGTCAGGGGCCAACAATACACTCTCACATCTCCTCTTCCGTGGAGCTTTCGATGATCCCTCGTTTGCAATCGCCTTTGGCGCGACGGCCAGTCGCCACCTGGCGACTGATTCTCTGCCTGCTGGCCATGACGTTGGGGCTGACGGCCGTGTGGGCTGGCTCGGCCGTGGCGCAAGATGACGAAGCCCCGGCCGCGGCCGAACCAGCGGCCCCCGCCGCAGGCGGCGGCGACTCGACGACCGAAGCCCCGCCGGCTCGCCAGTCGATGCTCGGCTTTTACTTCGCCGCCTTGGGGTGGAAGTACACGTTGGCCTTCCTGTTCGTGTCGTTTTGCTTCGTGGCGCTGTTGGTGATGAACCTGTTGGCGGCCCGCCGCGACCAGATCATTCCGCAAACGCTGGTCGACAACTTCGAACTGCAATTGAACGAGAAGCGCTATCAAGAAGCGTTCGAAACCGCCAAGGCCGACGACTCGGTGCTCGGCAAGGTGTTGGCCGCCGGCATGGCGCAGCTCAAGCAGGGTTACG
This sequence comes from Pirellulales bacterium, assembly GCA_050184475.1. Lineage (GTDB taxonomy): Bacteria > Planctomycetota > Planctomycetia > Pirellulales > JAEUIK01 > JAIESQ01. Next base: position 50,331 of record JBFXAH010000011.1, read on the forward strand.
CGGCCTCGATCAATGCCATGCAGGAAGCCGGCACCGACGAAAACATGAAGCTCGAACAGCGGCTGGGCTACATCGCCCTGATCGGCACCATCAGCCCCATGCTCGGGCTGCTGGGAACGGTCGACGGGATGGTGGCCTCGTTCCAGGTCATCGCCCAAAGCTCGACTTCGCCCAAGCCGTCGGAGCTGGCCCAGGGTATTTCGATGGCCTTGATCACCACGCTGGTCGGGCTGTGGCTGGCCATTCCGGCCATCGCCGTGCATAAGCTGCTGGGCAACCGGCTGTCGCGGCTGGTCTTCGAGGTCGGCGTCGCCAGCGAGGGCTTGATGGCGCGCTTCGCCGAAGTCGGCAAGAAGGCCTGACCCGATGGACATCAACACCAAGGCTCTGACCGAAGACGTCGAGGGGGACATGACCCCCATGATCGACATGACGTTTCAGTTGATCGCCTTTTTCATGGTCCTTATGAACTTTGGCGAGGGGGAGCAAGACGAGCGCATTCGCTTGCCGTTGAGCCAACTGGCCAAGCCCCCCGATGCGCCAAACGTCTGGCCCATGACGTTGCAATTGACGAACGTCGGCACCGTGCTGTTCAACGGCGAAGAGGTTCCCGTGCAGGGGATTCAACCGCTGCTGCTGCGCGAAAGCCAGGTCATGAAAGTGCAAGAGCGCGACCCGAAAGAGGCCACGGTCATCATTCGGGCCGACGCCACGGCCAAGACCGGCCAGGTGCAGGAGCTGATCGGCGTCTGTCAGTCTCCCGAAATCGGCTTCGAGAAGTTCGTGCTGCGCGCCAAGCAGCGGCAAGCTGACTAGGGCGTGAGTTTCAAGAAATGGGCCTTTGCGCCACTGACCACTAACCACTAACCACTAGCCACCCACCGTGCTCAAGCCCAAAGATCTGCCCAAAGGCGAGAAGGTCGAGCTGCAGATGACGGCGATGATCGACGTCGTCTTCCAGCTTTTGATCTTCTTTATTCTCACGTTCAAGATCACCACGCCTGAGGGTGACTTCAACATCAAGATGCCGCTGGGCAAGTCGTCGCCGCAGTTGGCCGAGGAGATTCCCGCCCCGCCGCTGGTTGTCCGGCTCGAGGCCGGCTCCGACGGCCGGCTGGCCTCGATCTCGCTGGACAATCGCCAGCTCAAGGGCTTCGACGAGTTGCACAACATCGTGCTCGACCGCGTGGGAGACGCCGGTCCCTCGGCCGCGGCCGAAGAGATCGAGGTCGAGCTCGATTGCGATTACGACCTCAACTACGAGTTCGTCGTCGAGGCGATCACGGCCGTGTCGGGCAAGGTCGAGGGGAACTCGATTCTCCCCTTGGTGCAGAAGATCAAGTTCGCCAACCCCCGCAAGGCAGGCGGATAAGAACAAGTGGTCAGGGGCCAGGTTTCAAAACCGTCGGGGACTGTCCCGATTTTGCTAGGTACCCCGAGCAAAATGGCACTGTCCCCCTGCTTTAGACGGTTTTGAAACTATCTCGAGTGGTCGGTAATCACCAGCGCCGCTCGCCACGAATCACTGACCCCACTAGCCACTACCTCTCACGCGCGCGGGTGGAACTTGGCATGGACCGCCTTCAACCGCCGCTGATCGACGTGCGTGTAGATTTGCGTCGTCGCGATGTTGGCGTGCCCCAACAGCTCTTGCACTTGCCGCAGATCGGCGCCGCCGGCCAGCAAATGCGTGGCGAAGCTGTGCCTTAGCCAGTGAGGGCTGACGTCGACCGGTGCTCCGGCTTGCACGGCGTAGCGTTTGATCAGTTCCCAGATCCGCTCCCGCGCCAGCGGCCTGCCGCGCCGCGAGACGAACAACCAGGCCGGCGCCGGCGACCGCCCGGCGACGAACGTCGGTCGCTCGCGCTGGAGATACGCTTCAACCGCCGCGATGGCGCGCTTGCCCAGCGGCACCAAACGTTCTTTGTTCCCTTTGCCCCGGCAGCGGCAGTAGTTCTCCCCCAGGTGCAAGTCCTCGAGCTTGATGCCCGCCAACTCCGACACGCGGCAGCCCGTGGCGTAGAGCAATTCCAAGATCGCCCGATCGCGTCGCCAGGCCGGCTGTGGCGCGCGGGGGCATTCGAGCAGCTTCTGAAGTTGCTGGGCATTGAGCACGTGCGGCACGCGTTCCCACAGCTTCGGGCTCCCCAGCAACTCGGCCAGGTTCTCTTCGACGACCCCCTCGAGCTGCAGGTAGCGGTAGAACATCCGCAGGCTGACGATGTGCCGGCCGATCGACGCCGGGGCCAGGCTTTGCTTCGACAACCAGGCGGCGTAATCGGCCAGTTCGCGAATGGTTAACCGCGTGGCGTTGCGGCTGCCGAGCCATTGGCGAAACCGCCTCAGGTCGCGCTCGTAGGCCCGCACCGAGTTTTCGGCCAGGTGACACTGCGCGCGCAAATAGCCGGGAAACTCCTCGTACCACGAGCCCAGTTCGGCCCGCGGCGACTTCGACGGCGGCAACACGACACGGCGGCGGGGGGACATGCAATGGATCTCGCGCGCTAGGGGGCTCTATCGAGCGCGTCGGCACGCTGGCCGGCGGCTCTACAGCCAATTGCCGTGCTCGTCGTCCGCCCGGAGATGGTGCGCGGCCGCTACAATCGGCAAGGTCGCCGCCGGACGCTACCACCTGGGGGCCAAGTCCCTTAGAATCGGGGGCGCTGGCGCCGCGCTCGCCCCCGCAAACTTTCCGCCGACGCAAAACCTGCGCGCGCCGATCTTCGCCAAGGACCAGGCAGGGCCCCGCATGAGCATCGACACACTCGACCCCAGCAGTCCCCCGCGGCAGTGGACCCGCCGGCATTTGTTGAGCCTCGAAGAGCTCACGGCCGACGAGATCACACTCATTTTGGATACGGCCGAAGGCTTCAAGGAAGCCGCCCGCGACGCCCGGCACAAGTCGCCGGTGTTGGCCGGCAAGACGGTCGCCAACCTGTTCTTCGAGAACTCGACGCGCACCCGCACCAGCTTTGCGCTGGCGGCCCGGCGCTTGGGGGCCGACACGGTCGACTTCTCCTCGAGCGGCAGCAGCCTCTCGAAAGGGGAGACCTTCATCGACACGGCCAAGAACATCGAGGCCATGGGGGTCGACCTGGTCGTGGTCCGGCATCGCACCCCCGGCACGCCGCAACTGCTGGCACAAAACCTAGGCGTGTCGGTCGTCAACGCCGGCGACGGACCGCACGAGCATCCAACACAAGGGTTGTTGGACGTGCTGACCATCCGCGACCACCTTGGGCGGATTGCCGGCAAAACCGTGGCCTTGGTGGGCGACATCGCCCATAGCCGCACGGCCCGCTCGAACCTGTGGGCCCTCAAGCGGCTGGGGGCGCACGTGATTCTGTGCGGCCCTGCGACCCTCGTTTCGCGCCGCTGGGAAGAGCTCGGCGTCGAAGTCTGCCACTCGCTCGACGACATCGTGCCTCGCTGCGACGTGGTCAACCTGCTGCGGATTCAGTTCGAGCGTCAGTCGACCGCGCCGTTTCCGTCGGTTCGCGAGTACGCGCATCTCTATGCCATGAATGGCGATCGCCTACGGCGTGCCAAGGACAACATCCTGATTCTCGCGCCGGGGCCGATCAATCGCGGCGTCGAAGTCACTCCCGACGTGGCCGACGGCCCGCACTCGGTGATTCTCGAGCAGGTGACCAACGGCGTGGCGGTGCGGATGGCCGTGCTGCGGCTGCTGCTGGGAGGTCGACCATGAGCACGCTGCTCATCGAAGGGGGGCGCGTGATCGATCCGGCCGAGGGGGTCGACCGCGTCACCAACGTGCTCATCGAAGACGATCGCATCGCCGCGCTCGACGTGCCGGCCAACGGACAAGCGCGGATCATCAACGCCCGCGGCAAGATCGTCTCCCCCGGCTTGATCGACATGCACGTGCACCTGCGCGAGCCGGGGCGCGAAGAAGACGAGACGATCCGCACCGGCACGGCGGCCGCCGTGGCCGGCGGCTTCACCTCGATTGCTTGCATTCCCAACACCGAGCCGCCGATCGACACGCAGGCGCAAGTCGAGTTCGTGCAACATCAGGCCACGCGGGCCGACCAGGCCAACGTGTTCGTGGTCGCCTGCGTCAGCAAGAATCGCGAAGGGCGCGAGCTGGCTGAGATCGGCCAGTTGGTCGAAGCCGGCGCGGTCGGCTTCACCGACGATGGCGCCCCGATCTTCGATCCCGAGCTGCTCCGCAGAGCTTTCGAATACTGCCAGATGTTCGACAAGCCGATTCTCAACCACTGCGAGGTCCGCGAGCTCACCACGGGCGGGGTGATGCACGAAGGCTCGGTCTCGCTGCAGTTGGGCCTGGGGGGGATGCCGGCCGCCGCCGAAGATGTCATGACCGGCCGCGACATCATCCTGGCCGAAGCGACCGGCGGGCGGTTGCACATCATGCACATCTCGACCGCCGGCAGCATCGAACTGGTGCGCCGCGCCAAGTCGCGCGGCGTGCGGGTGACCACCGAAGTCTGCCCGCATCACTTCACGCTCACCGACGAATGCCTGCGGACGTTCGACTCGAACTTCAAAATGAGCCCGCCGCTGCGCACGGCCGCCGACGTCGAGGCCTGCATCGCCGCGCTGCGCGACGGCACGATCGACTGCATCGTCACCGATCACGCGCCGCACGCCCGCGAAAAGAAAATGCAGGAGCTCGATCGGGCGCCCTTCGGCATCATCGGCCTGGAAACGGCCCTGGGCCTAGTCGTCACCCAGTTGATCGAACCGGGGCACCTCGACTGGCCGACGGCGATCGCCAAGCTGACTTGCAATCCGGCCGGCGTCTTGAAACTGGAAAACAAGGGGACCCTGCGCGTGGGTGCCGACGCCGACGTGACGATCATCGATCCCGACAAGCGCTGGCAGGTCGACGCCGCGAAGTTCCGCTCGAAGAGCGTCAACTCGCCCTTTATCGGCCAGCAACTTAAGGGGCGCGCCGACACGGTGATCGTCGGCGGCCGCGTCAAATACGTCGCCGACTAAAAGCATTTTCAAACCCGTTCGGGTGCCACTGCTGGCTTGTCCAGCGAGCAGGCCATGTCGCTGCTGGTCGACGGCTACAACCTGATTCACGCCGCGAATATCGTGGGCCGTGGCATCGGCCCGCGCGGTTTGGAGCGTGCGCGGCAGGCGCTATTGGACACGCTGGTCGCTTCGCTCCCCGACGCCGAGCGGGCGCGCACCACGGTCGTCTTCGATGCCGCCGGGGCACCACCCGGATTGCCACGCGTGGTCACCTACCAGGGGATCTGCGTGCGCTACGCGACCGGATACGAGAGCGCCGACGAACTGCTCGAAGAATTGATCGCGGCCGATTCGGCGCCGAAAAGGTTGACGGTCGTCTCGAGCGATCATCGCGTGCAAAAAGCGGCCCGCCGGCGTCGCGCCACGGCCACGGACAGCGACGTCTGGTTTGCCGAGTTGCAGCGAAATCGCCGGCCGATGCCCACGGGCCGGCAGTCACCACATCCCGACGACGAGCCGGAGCCGACGGTGCTCACGCCGGAAGAAATCGAAGCTCTCGCGCGCGACGTGGAGCAAGCGATGCGCGACGACTTGTTGGACTTTCCCGACGATTTGAAATTCAACGAGGACGACGAGTGAGTTTCCTCGGAGATATCCGAAGAGAGCGATCAAGCACCGCAGCGCGAGCCATGGATGCTGTCTGGACTCGCTGCAACGAGTCTGATGCTCCCCCCAAGCCCAGGGAAGATCCGCCCTTGGCGCAGTCCTGCCGCTGGGCGTCGCCCGCCTTCCCTGGGGGCCGCTGAATCGCCTTTGACAACGCGCTAGAGTACCGTGGAGCGACCCTCGTCGAGTTGTTTCTGGAGAATTTCCGTGCCAGTCGATCGTCGCCAATGGCACCATCTTTTGCTCACCACCTATGGGGCGTGGCTCTATGGCGATGCCCGTGGGTTTCGCACGCGGCATCATCGCGAGCACGTCGATGGCGATTACAAGAATCCGCCGCCGCGCGGCCTCTACGAAGAGAAACAACGCCGCAGTCGCGCATCATTGGTGCAACCTGCGGTGACCATTCCATCACGCTTCAAAGAATTGCTTGGCCGGGCGATTTGGAGAGAGTTCACCCGGCGAGGTGCCTGGATACTCATCATGGCCGTCAGCGGGCAACACGTGCACTTGCTTGTGAAAATCGAAAGGGGGCGAATTCGTCAGCTTGCCGGGCGAGCAAAGCGCTGCGCGACGCTCGAGATGCGGTCCCAGGGCTGGCAAGGACGACTGTGGGGAATTCGCAGCCATGCGGATCGCATTCAAGACCGCGCGCATCAAGTGAATACGTATCGCTACATCCGGCGCCACATCCGCGAGGGCGCTTGGATCGGAATTTGGAAGCAAGATCCGACCGCAGCAACTTGACGCCCCGCGGCCCCAGGGAAGGTCGCTTTGAATAATCTAGCAATCGGAGACTCGCAAGCGACCTTCCCTGGGCTTGGAGAACGCTGAAGCGATTGCTCTCGCGAAACGCTGCGCGGATATATCGCGCGACTGAGAAGATCGCGCGATCACCCTTCCAGGGCGCGATCCGAGATATCCTTGCGGCACCAGGCACCGTCCCAGCGGATCGCCTTCACCGCCGTGTAGGCCTGCAGCTTGGCCGCCGAAATGCTCGGCCCCGTGGCGGTCACCCCCAGCACGCGACCGCCGTCGGTGACGATTTGCCCCTGGCTCGTGGCGGTGCCGGCATGAAACACTTTGACGCCAGGCACGGCGGCCGCCGCGTCGAGTCCGCGGATCGGCAAACCGCGCTCGTAATTGCCGGGGTAGCCGCGGCTGGCCATCACCACGCAGACGGCCGGGTCGGGGTTCCACTCGACGGTGTCGAGCCGATCGAGTTGGCCGTCGACGGCCGCTTCGAGCAGATCGAGCAGATCGCTGTTGAGCCGCATCAACAGCGCCTGGCATTCGGGATCGCCGAACCGGGCGTTGTATTCGAGCACCCGCGGGCCTTGATTGGTGAGCATGATCCCGGCGTACAGCACGCCCCGGAACGGCCGGCGATTGCGCTTCATCGCGTGCACGGTCGGCACGAGCATCCGCTCTTCGATCAAGGCGAGCAGCTCGGGCGTGACGCGCGGCGCGGGCGAGTAAGCTCCCATGCCACCGGTGTTCGGGCCTGTGTCGCCATCGCCGGCGCGCTTGTGATCTTGAGCCGGCGGCAACGTGACGATCGTGCGGCCGTCGGTGATCGCCATCACGCTCGCCTCTTCGCCTTCGAGCCGATCCTCGATGACGATGTGATTGCCCGCCGCGCCGAACTCCTTGTCGCGGGCGATACGGCGCACCGCTTCGAGGGCGTCGTCGCGATTCTGACAAACGAAGACCCCTTTGCCGGCCGCCAGCCCATCGGCTTTGACGACGATCGGCCGATCCTCGCGATCGATCAAATAGGTCGTCGCGCTTTCGTGACCGCGAAAGACGTGATAGTCGGCCGTCGGCACGTCGGCCTGGCGGAGCAGGTTCTTGCAGAAGCTCTTGCTCCCTTCGAGTTCGGCCGCCGCTTTCGAGGGGCCGAAGATCCGCAACTTTTCGGCGGCAAAAGCGTCGACGATCCCCGCGGCCAGCGGTTGCTCGGGCCCGACCACGGTCAGGCCGATGTCGTTCTGCCGGACGAACTTGATCAGCCGCGCGAAATCGGTCGGCGAAATATCGACGTTCTCGGCTTCGCTGGCGGTGCCGGCATTACCAGGCGCGACGAAGACGCGGTCGACGCGAGGGCTTTGCGCCAGCTTCCAGGCCAGCGCGTGCTCGCGTCCGCCGCTGCCGATGACCAGAACTTTCATGATGCTTGGCTCCGCGCCGCCGCGGGCGTCGATCGCAAGGTTTGCTCACCAATCGCCCTGTGCGACGTCTGTCCGATTCTAGCGCCGGCGGCGCGAGGTGCCAAGCGACGCACGGCGGGCACAGGCGGCCGGCTCACGGCGAAAGCCCGACCAACGAGCGCAACTCTGCTAGCGGTGCGAGGTACTCGCGCGGGGCCAATCCGTCGACCGAAGCTTCACGTCGAGCGGTGCAGCCGTCGACGGCGCCGGCTTCGACCAGCGCGGCCAAAAGACGCCCTTGACGAGCGCAAGTCAACTCGGCCAGCGCGCCACGGCGGCCGCGTCGTTCGGCGATCGCCACGCACGTGGCGTAGGCGGCCCAGTCGCTGACGCCGGCCAACAACAGATGATCGGTGGCAATTCGACACGCGATCCGCGCCCCGGGTTCAGGGCCCAGCGCGGCAACGATCTCTTCCCAGAGAATCGCGCCGCAGCCCAGCTCGTTGCCGCCGTCGGCCATGCCGACCGTCGTCACGCGCCGAGAGCGCGACGCCACGGCTTCGAACAACAAGTGCGTGGGAGCCGTGACCGTATCAATCGACAAGCCGCGCATGTTGTGGCACTCGTCGCGGTCGTCGGAGGGGACCAGTTGCTCGAAGCGCGCGATCGGGGCCGGCACACCGTCGCGCGGCTGCTCCTCGAGCGACTGCCGCGTATGACTGGGCCCGGCGCGCTCGATGGCGACCAGGTGCGTCAAGCGACTTCCTGTCGGGCCGCGCAGCCAGCGCGTGGTCCAGAGCGCGGGCGTCGGATCGGCAAATTCCGCCGCCAGCGGCATTTCGTCGATCGCTGCCCGCGAGAGCCCCAGTTCGTCGCAGCCGGCCTCGAGCAGCGGCACGCCGAAGCGATCGCTGACGAGGCGGACTTCGGCCCCGAGTTCGCTCAGCAGCGCCGCCAAGGCGAGCGATCCCAATAGCCCATCGGTTTCGGCCGCCGCCGGAGTGGCCGCGGTAACGCAAAAGCCGGTAACGACGGCAACCACGGGCCGCTCGATCGCCAGGGAGTCGACCAGGGCGTCCCAGCCCGCTAGTTCGCGGCGCCGCGCGATCGCCGGCAGGTGTCGACCGGCCGGGTCGCTGGCGAGTAGCGCGTCGATCTGGTCGAAGAGTCGCTGCATATCGGGGCTGGTCGGGGGCGGCGCGGGGACCGTTGGTCAGCACGCGAGCCGCTACAGAATAGCGTTGGCGGAGTCGAGCCGCTGCCCGCCGGCGGTGGTGCTACCCGGCCGCGGGGCGCTCTGCTCGGCAGGGGACAGCACATTTTGTCGCACCTGGTTGACACAACAGGGGGTGGGGGTACAACATTCCACCGGGAAGGACTGTAAAGAAGTCTCGGGTGCGCTTCGGGTTACGGCATCGAGCCAGTCGCGGCGCACCTGGCACGAAGTCTTTCGCTGCGGCCGAGCGGTTCTCGCGACGGCTTCACGAACACGAGCAACAGGCGCTCGCGATATTGGCGACTCGCGGCCGGCTAATTCCGGCTGCTTCGTCGGTTCGGCGGTCGTCTCCAGGCACGGGTCCTATGGCGGAAAAAAAGAAGCTCTCGGTTGCCGAAATCCTCGCGGCCGCGCGCAAGGCCGACGGCGGCGCCAGTGGTGAGGCGGAATCGGCCTCGACACCTCCCCCGGCCGCTGAACCGGCGCCCGAGTCCACCGCGCCCGAGCCCACCGCGCCCGAACCGGTCGCCGCCGAGTCAGCACCAGAATCGCCAGCACCGGCGGCTCCCGCGGCCAAGCCCGCCGCCGCAGCGTCCGGCAAGCGACCAAGCGTGGCCGATATTCTGGCCGCGGCCCGAAAGCAAGACGCGCCCGGCGCGGCGAAGCCGGCAGCCGCCAAGCCTGCCGCTGCCAAGCCCGCCCCCAAGCCGGCCGGCGAAAAGCCAGCCGCCAAACCGGCAGCCAAAGCCGGGGATGGCGCTGCGGCAGCTCCGCGCGGTGCCGGGGTTCGCGATACGGCCAGCATCCTGGCGGCGGCGCGCGGCGGAACGAAGGCTGGCCCAATCTCCAAGGCCGAAGCGGCCGCGATGGCCAAGCCCGCGGCGCCTGCGGCCGCCAGCGAAAAGGCGAAGCGCGTCGCCCCGCCGATGCCGCCCAAGCCCGAGTACGCCGCGAAGAAGCCGGGCGAAAAGAAAGCGGTCGAGACCGAAGAGCGGCGCGGCTTCCTGGGGGCGTTCTTCGGCGCCTTCATGGGGTCGTTCCTGGGGCTGGGCTTCACGTCGCTGGCCGCCACGAACGCTTTGTGGGGGCTAGGGACTGCCCGCTTCATGTTCCCCAACGTGTTGATCGAGCCGCCGAGCACGTTCAAGGTCGGTCCGCCGACCGATTTTCCGCCTGGCGGAGTGTCGGAAAAGTTCAAGGCGCAGTTCGGCGTTTGGGTCGTTAACGGCGAGTACAACGGCCAGCAGCAGTTGTACGCGTTGCGCACGGTCTGCACGCACCTGGGCTGCACGCCCAACTGGCTCGAAGGGGAGCAGAAGTTCAAGTGCCCTTGTCACGGCAGCGGTTTCTACAAGGACGGCATCAACTTCGAAGGCCCGGCCCCGCGTCCGCTCGAGCGCTACGCGATCCGGCTGGCCGACGACGGTCAGTTGGAGATCGACAAGAGCAAGAAGTTCCAGGAAGAGCTCGGCCAGTGGCGCGACGCGGCCTGCTTTGTGGTCGCCTAGGGCGATTGGCCAACGGGCCGTGTCAAGTTAATCCACAGCCAAGTCAGTCTCAGTCAAGTCAATCACGCGTGCGGTCTTTTGGGCCCGCCGCCAGGTGAAGTGAAGAACCAACGCTATGTCGCTCGGCGAGTCGATTCGCAATAGTCAGGTTTGGAAGAGCATCTTCCGGCATCCGATGCCCTTGGATCGCCGCAATCGCATCGTGGTGATGCTCACCAACTTCTTCTTGCACCTGCACCCGGTGTCGATCAAAAAGCAGGGGATCGCCCTGTCGTACACCTGGTGCATGGGCGGGGTGACCTTCTTTCTGTTTCTGGTCGAGACGGTCACCGGCGTGCTCTTGATGTTCTACTATCGCCCCACGCTCGAGTGGGCGTATCACGATATTCTCGATCTGCGCGACGTCACCAGCCTGGGGATCTTGCGCGAGCTGCACCGCTGGGGTGCGCACGCCATGGTGATCACCGTCTGGCTGCACATGTACCGGGTGTTCTTGACCGGCAGTTACAAACCGCCGCGCGAGTTCAACTGGGTGGTCGGCGTGATCCTGCTGTTGCTCACGCTACTGCTGTCGTTCAGCGGCTACCTGTTGCCGTTCGATCAATTGGCGATCTGGGCCATCACGGTCGGTTCGAACATGGCTCGGGCGTCACCGCTTTTGGGCTACGAAGGGCCGTTTCAGCAACTGCTGCAGATCGGCGACATCGACATGATTACCGACACGTCCGACGCGCGGTTCGTCACCATCGGCGAGCGCAACGTCGGCGAAATGACCCTGAATCGCTTCTACGTGCTGCACTGCATCGGTTTGCCGCTGGCGGTGACGTTGTTGTTGGCGATTCACTTTTGGCGCGTGCGCAAGGACGGCGGCATCAGCGGTCCGCTGTAGACGCGCCACGCCGGAGTTCAACGGACCGATTCACCAAGCCCAGGGGCTGCCGCCCCTGGGCTTATGAACGAGACGACCATGCACGGACACGATCCGCATTTCTTCGAGAATATCCAGGGCTTTCTCGGCAGCTACTACCTGACGCTGTCGATCATGAACGCCGTCGCGGCGCTCTACCTCTGGCGCCGTCAGGGGCGCGCCCTCGACGCCGCGCTGCTGGTCGGGCTGTTCGGCGGCGGTTTTCTGATCCTCTCGGGCATCGCCTACGGCGGCGGCGCCCGCGTGCTCGGCCTGCCGCAGAGCTTCAAAAACTTCGTCAACGACAACACCGGCCCGGTCATTTACACCCTGGGCACCACGGCGGTGTTGGTGATTTTCTTCGTCGGCCGGCGGTTCTTCACCAAGCCCTCGGTCGCCTGGGTGGCGTTCAACCTGGCCCTGCTGTTCATGGGCTTGTCGATGACCGACGCGAACTTCATGTCGATCGTCAAAAAGCCCGACAACGTGCCGATCGTGGGGCTGATCTTCCTGCTGGGTTTTTTCACCTGGCTGGCGACCTACAAGGCCGTGCTCAACGACGATCGGCTCGCCCAGGGTTTGCCGCCGCTGGAGAAAGAAGACTCGGAGAAGGTGCTCGTCTGGCCCGACCTGGTCTACACCGAACTGATCTGCATGGTCGCGCTGACGGCGCTATTGCTGGTGTGGGCGATCGTGCTCAAGGCGCCGCTCGAAGCGCCGGCCAGCAGCGTGAAGACCCCCAACCCGTCGAAAGCCCCCTGGTACTTCCTCGGCTTGCAGGAAATGCTCGTCTACTACGACCCCTGGATGGCAGGCGTGGTGCTGCCCAGCCTGGTGCTCGTGGGACTGATGGCGATTCCGTTTCTCGATTTCAACAAGAAGGGGAACGGCTACTACACGATCAACGAGCGCCCCTTCAGCTACATCATCTTTCAGCTCGGCTTTCTCGAGCTGTGGATCACGCTGATCATCTTGGGGACGTTCTTGCGCGGACCGAACTGGAACTTCTTCGGCCCTTACGAGCCGTGGGACCCGCACAAGGTGCTCGCGCTCAACAACAAGGACCTGTCGCAGTTCTTCTGGGTCGACTGGCTCAACAGCGGTTTGCCCAAGGCCCCGACCGATGCCGGCGGTTGGCAGCAAATCGGCTACATCCTGCTGCGCGAGTGCGCGGGGCTCGTGAGCCTGGTGCTGTACTTCGTCCTGCTGCCGCCGATCCTGGCCATGACCGTGTTTCGCAAGTTCTTCGCCCGCATGGGCTTCATCCGCTACATGCTGATGGCGAACTTGCTGTTGTTCATGGCGGCGTTGCCTTTGAAGATGGTTTTGCGCTGGGTGTTCAACCTCAAGTACATCGTGCATATCGACGAGTATTTTCTCAATTTTTAGACCTCGCACACTGCAGAGCCTGCGCGGCGCGCACGATCGACTCGCCCGCGCCGGGACCGAATAACCGCGAAGGGATAGGCGTCTACTCATGCCAGCGACCGAAACAACCTGGCGCGACATCAAGCTCGTCCACGTGATCTTCGGGCTGACGTCGCTCTTTCTGCTGATCGGCACCATCTGGATGCTCGCGGCCGATCACGACCGGGAGTGGAAGCAGTACCAGCGCGACTTCCGCGACGTGCAGGTGTGGTCGATCAACGCCCGGCGGGCCGAGTTGGAGACGGGCGAGTTCAAAAAGCAGCAAGACGAGCTCGAAGCGAAGCTGGCCGAAACTCGTCGCGAAGTCCCCCCACCCGAGCCCGTCGACCGCTTCTGCCAGTTGATGCTCGACCGCGATCAGGGCAACGCCAGCCAGGTCGAGAAAATTCGCGGCCAGTACAAGGCATTGCAGGATGCCAGCGACGACGACCAGCGCGCGCAGCGCCGGGCCGCGCTGCTCAAGACGATGAACGACGCGATCGTCGACGCCCGCAACCAGGAAACCAAGCTGGCCGACATTCTCAAAGCGGTCAAAGCCGATTTGAACGTGGCCATCAGCAACTACGACATCGGCACGCGCGACAATCTGCCGCAATCGGACATGGATAGCCTGCAGCGGCAGATCGACGACGTGCAGGCGCGCGTCGAGGGGCGCACGCTCGACAGCCAGGCGGCCAACGCGTATCGCAAGCAACTCGAACAGGCGCTGGCCGACGCCACGGCGGACGAGACCGCCGCGCAAAAGGCGCTCGACGACTTCATGCAGCGCCCCAAGCAGTTGGCCACGGCCGAACAGGAACAAGAGCGCAGCTTCGGCGAGCGCCTGCTCGAAATGCCGATCATTGACGCCTTCGGCCGGCCGCTGAAGGTCAATCAGATCTGGCTGCCGCAGTTGACGACGAACATCAATTTCCGCGATGTCGCCCGCTTCGACCGCTGCACGACTTGCCACCTGGGGATCAACCTCACGGCCCCGGGTTCGGCCGTCGATCCGGCCTATCACCAGGCGGAGTTTCTTGATTTTGTGCTGGCCACGCCCGAGGCGCCGCCGCAGGCTGAAGGAGATAAGCCGACACCCGAGGACGGCGACTCGTCGGGCGACGGCGAGCCGACGATCGAGGCGGTCTACGGCATGAAGCTGGCCGACAAGCTCCGCCAGGGGAATGTGGCAATCCAGGCCGTCTGGCCCGATCAACTGGCCGCCAAGGCGACGCGCGTCATTGCCGGCGGCGTACCCGAAGTCGCCCCGCAAAACCCGCCCGGCACCTTGCAGCATGGCGACGCGATCGTTTACGAAGCGCCCGCCGGCTTGCGGGCTGGCGACGTGATCGAGCGCGTCAACGATTTCGACATCCGTTCGCTGGAGCAAGCCGAAGACGCCCTGTTGTCAACGGTCACCTGGGGTCAGCCGCTGACGTTGCACGTGCGGCGCGGCGCCTCGCAGCCATTCAGTTCGCATCCGCGGCTCGATTTGTACGTCGGCGACGCCAGCCCGCACAGCGCGGCCAAGATGGGCTGCACGATCTGCCACGACGGACAAGGCAATGCCACCACGTTTCAGTGGGCGTCGCATTCGCCCAACAGCGAGTTGCAGCGCGACGAGTGGACGCGAGAGCATGGGTACCACTTCAACCACGATTGGTGGTTCCCGATGTTCCCCAAGCGGTTCGCCGAGAGCACCTGCTTGAAGTGCCACCACAACCTCGGCGAGTTGGAGCCGAGCGCTCGCTATCCCGACCCACCGGCTCCCAAGCTGATGGAGGGGTACCACCTGGTGCGTCAATACGGCTGCTTCGGCTGCCACGAGATCAACGGCTTTGATGGCCCCAACAAGCGGATCGGCCCCGATCTGCGCGCCGAGCCGAACATCACGGCCGCCGCGCAGCAATTGTTGACCGATCAGGGGGTCAGCGACGAAGAGAAACTCCTCGCGCAAACGCTCGTCGACAACCCGTACGATCGCACCGCCTTTGCCCGACTGGGCGAACTGCTGCGGGCCGATCAGACGCGGGCAGCCGAAAAGCGGGAAGCAGCGGGCGAGGAGCCACCGCATCTGTCGGCCCCCTCGTTCCAGTTGCTGAGCATCCTGGGGGCGCCGGAGGAAATCCCGGGCAAGCTGCGCAAGGTTGGTCCCAGCTTGCGGCACCTCAAGAACAAGGTCGACTTCGACTTCGTCTACGACTGGATTCGCGAGCCGAAGCACTTCCGCCCCTCGACTCGCATGCCGCAGTTCTTCGGGCTCTACGATCACCTCGTGCCGATCGTCGAGACCGAAGACGGGGAGCAGCAGATCGAGACGTCGGTGGGGCTCAAAGACGCGCAGCGCTTCGAGCCAATCGAAATCCGCGGCATTACCCAGTACCTGCTGGGGCACAGCCAGCCATTTGAGTACCTCGAGCATCCCGATGGCATCACTGCCGAAGCGTCGGCCGAGCGCGGCCGCCAGCTGTTCGAAACGCGCGGCTGCCTGGCCTGCCATCAGCATCCCGACTTTCCCGAAGCCAAGGCCGATCAAGGCCCGTCGCTGGGGCGCCTGGGGGCCAAGCTCACCAGCGAAGATGGCCGCCGTTGGCTGTATAGCTGGCTTCGCGAGCCGACCGCCTATCATCCGCGCACGTTGATGCCCAACCTGTTCCTCGAACCGATCAAGCAAACGGTCGACGGGCAAGAAGTGGTGAGCGATCCAGCGGCCGACATTGCCGCCTACCTGCTCGCGCCGCGCGAAGACGACGCCGAGTACAAGCCCCAGGTGCCGAGCGAGCCGGCCGAAGCCGACGTGAACGACCTGGTGCTCCTGCACCTGAAGAAGGCCTTCACCGAAGTGCAGGCGGCCAAGTACCTGAAGGAGGGGATCCCCGCCGAGCGCGTGGCCGATGTCCCCCCCGACGAGCGCGTGCTGGTGGCGCCGCTTTCGCCCGAGAAGAAGTTCGAGTACGTCGGTCGCAAGGCGATTTCGAAGTATGGCTGCACCGGCTGCCACGACATTCCCGGCTACGAAACTGCCAAGCCGATCGGCACGGGCTTGGCCGACTGGGGCCGCAAAGAAGACGACAAGCTGGCCTTCGAGCAGATCGATCAGTACATCGCCTGGATCGAAGCGGCTCACGGTGGCGCTCACAGCGGTGCTAACGGTGGCGCTCACGGTGGCGAAGCGCACGTTGCCTCAGGGGGCGACCATGCAGCGCACGGCGAGCACGCCGGCGACGAACAGCTCCTCGCAGATCAAGGCCCTCCCGATTCGCCCGAGGCGCTGGCGGCTTTCCGTTCGCGCAAGGCCGAAGAACTGGCGAAGTACGACCCCTCGGGGTTGTTGCTGCACGAGTTGGAGCACCATCACCGCATGGGCTTCTTGTGGAACAAGATCCGCGAGCCGCGGAGCTACGACTACAAGAAGACCGAGAACAAGGACTACGACGACCGGCTGCGGATGCCGAAGTTCAACTTCACGCCCGACCAGGTCGAGGCCGTGATGACGTTCGTGCTCGGCCTGTTGGCCGAACCGCCGGCGGCGCAATACGTCTATCGGCCGTCGCCACGGCAGTTGGCGATCAACGAAGGGAAGCACGTTCTGGAGAAGTACAACTGCGGCGGCTGCCACACTTTGGAAATGCCGCATTGGCAGTTCCAATACGATCCGCAGGAGTTTCCGACCCCGGCCGACGTCAACGATTACGCGTTCCTCGCGCCCCATTTCGATCCGGCCACGCTCGAGGACTCGGCCGAGACCGATCTGCGCGGCATGGGGCACGCCGACGTGGCCGGCATGCCGATGGTCGACGGCGAGGGGAATCTCGTCGAAGACGTCGACGAAAACGACAACCCGCTCTACTTCTTCACGCTCTGGCAGAACAAACCGATCGCCGGCCAGGCATACACGTCGGGCACGCAATTGGGCATCGCCAAGCCGCAGTTGCTTTCGACGCGCCCCGCCTGGGGTGGCTACCTGGCGAGGTTGATCTACCCCTCGGTGCTGGCGACCGGCCGCGAGGAGAACCCGAACTTCAAAGACACCGACGCCTGGGGCTGGCTGCCGCCGCCGCTGGTGGGCGAAGGGCGCAAGGTGCAGCCCGAATGGCTGCACAACTTCCTGCTCGACCCGGTGCCGATCCGTCCGGCCGTCGTGCTGCGGATGCCGAAGTTCAACATGTCGAGCGACGAGGCGAGCACGCTGGTCGACTACTTCGCGGCGGCTGACGGGGCCGAGTATCCCTATTCGCTCGATCCGCGCACGCGCGGCGCGCATCTGTCGGCGGCCGAGGCCTCGCATCCCAATCGTTTGGCCGACGCGATGAAGATCGTCACCAACGGCAACTACTGCGTGAAGTGCCACCACCTGGGAGACTTCGTCCCCGAGGGGAGCGTCTACGCGATGGCGCCGAATCTCGACCGCGTCTATCGCCGGCTCCGCCCCGACTGGGTGCGCGACTGGGTCGCCAACCCGCCGCGGATCATTCCCTACACGGTGATGCCGATTAACATTCCGCCCGACAAGCCAATCGCCCAAGACATTTATCAAGGCACTAGCGAAGAACAATTGCAGGCCGTGGTCGACCTGCTGATGAACTACGACGTGTTCATGAAGGAGCGCACGAGCATCAAGCCATTGATTCAGGCCGCTCCGCCAACGGCCGAGGGTCAGGCGGCGGGAGGTGAGTAGCCGGGCGAGCGATCGTGCAACTCTAAGACCAGCAATAGTTTCGCCACCGGGGTGCGACAATTTGGACCCGGTCCTAGAGCGCGTCGCGGAGCCCTATAATGGCCCGGGGCTTGGGCGTCCGTCGCCGCCACGAAGCATCGAGGAAAGGCATCGACGGAAAGCAGACATCCGGCGGGCAAACAGCTCGCTTCAACCGACTCCACTTGGGGGTTTCGTCATGATTCGAAAGCTATTGATTCCCGTCGTCGTGGTTGCCGTCGTCGCGGCGCAATGGG
Source organism: Pirellulales bacterium (assembly GCA_050184475.1). Classification (GTDB taxonomy): domain Bacteria; phylum Planctomycetota; class Planctomycetia; order Pirellulales; family JAEUIK01; genus JAIESQ01. The sequence goes on from JBFXAH010000011.1 coordinate 68,106, forward strand.
CATCGTCGGCCAGCGCGCAGCAATGGGGGACGCTCAAGGGCAAATTCGTCTACGACGGACCGGCCCCGACCCCCGAACCGCTGCGCATCGACAAGGACCCCGAGTGCTGCAAGGTCAAGCACGTCGACGAGTCGCTGCTGGTCGGTTCTGAAGGGGGGCTGGCCAATGTCGTGCTGTACGTCCGCACGCCGAAAGTGGCCGTCCATCCCGATTACGAAAAGACCGCCAAAGAGGACGTGGTGATCGACAACAAGACCTGCCACTTCGAGCCGCATATCGTCGTCGTCCGGCTCTCGCAGACGTTGCTGATCAAGAACTCCGATAGTTGCGGCCACAACACGAACGTGGCGCCGCTGGGGGACACGGCGATCAACCCACTGTTGCCGCCTGCCGGCGAGTTCAAACACACGTTCCGCCGGCAGCAGAACTTGCCCTTCCCGGTGAGTTGCAACATCCACCCCTGGATGAAGGCTCACGTCCTGGTGCGCGACAATCCGTACTTTGCCGTCTCGGCCGCCGACGGCACCTTCGAGATCGAGAACCTGCCGGCCGGCGAACTTGAATTCCAGGCCTGGCACGAGAAGGCCGGATACCTCGAGCACACCGGCTGGCCCAAGGGCAAGTTCAAGCAGACCATCAAGGCCGGCGTCAACGACCTGGGAGCGATCAAGATCAGCCCGTCGGTCTTCAAGAAGTAACTCGCTTGCCGAAAGCTGAACGATGATGCATTTTTCATGTCGCTCCGTGGCGCTCGTCGCTGCTCTGGCGCTGTTGGCCGCGGTCGTAACCGGTTGCGGCAGTCGATCGTACGAACAGCCACTGGCGCAGGCCGACGTGGTCGACGCCGTGCGCAAGTCGCTGGCCTCCGGCGCGGCCGAAGCCGAAGGCTCGAGCGGATCGGCCGCTACGGCCACGCCCACCGGCACCGGCTGGGGCTCGCTCACCGGCACCTTCTTGTTCGAGGGTCCGCTGCCGCCGGTCAAGCTGCTACCTACGGGCGGCAAGGATGCCCCCACTTGCAACCCCGATGGCATCCCCGACGAATCGCTCGTCGTCGATCCCCAGACAAAGGGGATCAAGAACCTGCTGGTGTTTGTGCGCAAGGTGTCGCGCATCAATCCGGCGATGACCGAGGCCGCTTCGCAGCCGGCCGTCTTCGACCAGAAGAACTGCATGTTCCTCAGCCACGTGCTGCCTGTCGAAGTCAAGCAAACGGTCATCCTCCGCAACAGCGAGGAGACCGTGGGGCATAACACGCAGATCTCGCCCCCGGCCGACACGGCGGTGAACCCGCTGCTGCCGCCGGGCGGTTCGCAGGACTACGCCTTCGGCCGGCCGCAGAACGTGCCGGTGCCGGCCACCTGCAGCATTCATCCCTGGATGAAGGCTTACATCATTCCGCGCGACAATCCGTACTTCGCCGTGACCGACGCGGCGGGCAAGTTCACGATCCCCAACATCCCCGATGGCGAAGAGCTGGAGATTCAACTCTGGCACGAGAGCGCCGCCGGCGCGCGGGGAGCACTGGTCGTGCCGGGGCTCACCGACGGCAAGGGGATCATCAAGCGCAAGCTCGGCGAGAACGAGGCGGTCGATCTGGGCGCGATCCAGTTGTCGGCGCCCGCTTTCCAATAGGCGCTGCGGCGGCAGCTTCCCTCAACACGGCCAGCACGAACCCCTCGACACGCGACAAATCGAACAAAGGCGAGTTTCTCCACAAGCCGCCGAGCTGACCCCAGCCCGGCCGTATGGGCGCAATCGAAGATGAGCAAACCGCACGGTCCGCGAAAACTGCTTCTGATGTTGGCGCTCTTGCCCGGCGCGGCCGCGCTGGTCGGCTGCGGGCAAGCCGACGTCGCCCGGTTTCGCTTGAACATGGAAGGGCGCGACCCAAGCTTCAAGTCAATGAAGGGGGATGACCGCCGACAAGCGATCGACACCGAGAAAGTTCGCGAGCAGTTGATGGTCGACTTGTTGACCGCCGCCTTCGGCACGCCCGACGAGCCTGTCGTTCCGCCCGAGTCGGGTCTCGACCTGGCCAAATTGCGGCGCGCCGCCGGACCGGTCGCCAGCTACGCGTCGGGGCAGCAGCACGGCTTGTATCGCAAGCACTGTGCGCACTGTCACGGCATCTCGGGAGACGGCGCCGGACCGACCGCGCTGTTTCTCGATCCTTATCCGCGCGACTACCGGCCGGGGATCTTCAAATTCACCTCGACCGGGCCGGGCATGAAGCCGACGCGCGCCGACCTAGAGCGAACGATCCGCGAAGGACTGATGGGGACGGCCATGCCGTCGTTCGCCACGCTGCCGCAGTTCGAGATCGACGCGCTCGTCGAGTACGTCATCTACCTGAGCATTCGGGGCGAAACCGAAACGCTGCTCAACGCGGCCTTCGAGGGAGAAGAGCTCGAACCGATCGATACGAAGGCCGATGCCGCCGCGCGGCAAGAGCAGGCTGCCGCCCTGGCCGAACGACTCAAGCTCGAAGTGGGTGACCGCGCTTCGCTGTGGACGACCGCCCCCGACACCATCCTGGTGCCAGACCAGGAGGAGATTCCCCCGTTCTTGCCGGCCGAAGGGACTGCCGAGTGGCAGGCGTCGGTCGAGCGCGGCCGGTTGCTGTTCCGCGACAGTAAGACGGCCAACTGCATCAAGTGCCATGGCCCCAATGGCCTGGGCGACGGTGGCGGCGAGGAACTGTTCGACGACTGGAACAAGGCCAAACCGGCCAATTCCAGCGACGACATCGTGAATTGGCAGCTGCCCAAGCAAGAACTGCGACCCCGCAACTTGCGGCTGGGGATATACCGCGGCGGGCGCCGCCCGGTCGATCTCTATCGTCGCATTCACGTCGGCATCAAGGGGACGCCGATGCCGGCGGCCGGCAACGTGCTCAACCAGCCGGGACAAATCTGGGACATCGTCAATTACGTGTTGTCGTTGCCGTACGAGGCCTCGAACGAGAGCCCCCTTCCGCCGGGCACGGTCGCGCAGGCCACGGCCAGCGCCGCGCCAACGTCGTCCACCGAAGCGCACCCCTAACGCCAGCACCGGCGAACGTTCGCCGCGAAACCAAGCCGCCGCACCCCCCGAGCAAAGGTCAATCGCTGTGGGTAAGTTCTGGAGCCTGCTGTTCCTGCTGGTGCCGATCCTGGGCGTGCTCTGCTTCGCGGCCGCGCCGCTGATGGGCTACTGGTTGCCCGCCGATATCTCGGAGCACGGCTACCGCATCGACCACTTGTTCAAGTTCTGCCTGTACCTGACCGGCGTGGTGTTCATCGTCACCGAGGTGGTGCTGTTCTGGTTCATGTGGCGTTACGACGGCCGCACCAATCGCGACCCGGTGAAGTTCTCGCACGGCAGCCACAACCTGGAGATCGTCTGGACGATCGTGCCGGCGGCCACGCTGCTGTTCATCGCCATCTATCAGATGAACGCCTGGGCCGACGCCAAGATCCGCACGCCCAACATACCGGCCACGGTCGAAGTCACCGGGCGGCAATTCGAATGGCGGATTCGCTATCCCGGCCCCGACGGAGAGTTGGGGACCGCCGACGACATCCACGACGTCAACGATCTGCATTTGCCCGTCAACGAGCAGATCGTGCTGAACCTCAAGAGCATGGACGTGCTGCACGACTTCTTCGTGCCGCAACTGCGCATCAAGCAAGACGCCGTCCCCGGCAACAAAATCCCCATGTGGTTCACCGCCCGCGAGACCGGCACGTATGAGATCGTCTGTGCCGAGCTGTGCGGCTGGGGGCATTACAAGATGAAGGGCCGCCTGACCGTCGAAACGCGGGAAGCCTTCGACGCCTGGCTCAAACAACGCGCCGCGGAGCAAAAGGCCACGCAATGAGCACGTCCGCACTCGGTTCGCACACCATCGCACACACCCGGCAACCCAGCGCCGTGGGGGCGTTCTTGCGCACCTACGTGTTTTCGATCGATCACAAGGTGATCGGCATCCAGTTCTTGTTTTCGACTTTGCTGTGGTTCGTCGTCGGCGGGCTGTTGGCGCTGGCCGTGCGCTGGCAGTTGGCCTGGCCCTGGAGCGACATGCCGGTGATCGGCCGCATGCTCTTCTCGGCCGAGGGGGGCCAGATCTCCCCCGAGTTCTACACGATGCTGGTGACGATGCACGCCTCGGTGATGATCTTCTTCGTGATCATCCCGATCCTGGCGGGGGCGTTCGGCAACTTTCTGATTCCGCTGATGATCGGCGCCGACGACATGGCCTTTCCGACGCTCAACATGTTGAGCTACTGGTTCATGTGGCCCGCTTTCGTCTGCATGATCATGTCGTTTTTCGTCGAAGGCGGGGCCTCCGCGGCCGGCTGGACCAGCTACCCGCCCCTGTCCTCGGTTACCAGCGCCGCGCCCGGGAGCCACGCCGGCCAGACGCTCTGGCTCTTCGGCCTGATCTGGGTGGGGGTTTCGTCGATGATGGGCTCGGTCAACTACATGACCACCATCATCCAGATGCGCGCGCCGGGCATGACCATGTTCCGCCTGCCGATGACCATCTGGGCGATGTTCATCACCGCCGTGCTGCAGGCGTTCGCCCTGCCGGTGTTGACCGCCGCCTTGTTCATGCAGTTGACCGATCGCCTGCTGGGGACCGGCTTCTTCGTCCCCGAAGGACTGATCGTCAACGGCCAAAGCGCCGGGGCCGGTGGCGGCCAGCCGCTGCTGTGGCAGCACTTGTTCTGGTTCTATAGCCATCCGGCCGTGTACATCATGATTCTGCCGGCGATGGGCATGGTCTCCGACATCATTAGCTGCTTTGCCCGCAAGCCCCTCTTCGGCTACAAGCCGATGGTCTACTCGATCGCCGGCATCGCGGGGTTGGGCTTCATCGTCTGGGGGCACCACATGTTCATGTCGGGGATGAACCCCGCCCTGGGCATGACCTTCATGGTCTCGACGATGATGATCGCGCTGCCCAGCGCCATCAAAACGTTCAACTGGCTGGGGACCATCTGGGGCGCCCGCATTCAATACACCACTCCCATGTTGTTCGCCCTGTCGTTCGTGTCGATGTTCATCATCGGCGGGCTATCGGGCATCTTCATGGCGGCCACGCCGGTCGACATCTTTATCCACGACACGTATTTCATCGTCGGGCACATTCACTACGTGCTCTTCGGTGGCACCGCGTTCGGCGTGTTCGGCGCGATCTACTTCTGGTTTCCCAAGATGTTCGGCCGGACGATGAACGAGTTCTGGGGCAAGGTCCACTTCCTGCTCTCGTTCATCTTCTTCAACGGCACGTTCTTCACCATGCACATCCTGGGGACGACCGGGTTCCCGCGGCGCTATGCCGATCCCTATCACTTCGAGATCTTCGCCCCCACGCAAACCCTCAACCAGTTCATGACGATCTGCGCGCTGGGCATGGGGGCCTCGCAGTTGATCTTCGCCGCCAACTTCTTCTACAGCATCTTCTATGGACCGCGCTGTGGGCGAAATCCTTGGCATTCGAACACGCTCGAATGGCAGGCCCCCAGCCCGCCAGGACACGGCAACTTCGACTTCCAGCCCGTGGTGCACCGCGGGCCGTACGAATACAGCTCGCCCCAGGCCGCCGAAGATTACTTCCCGCAGACCGCTCCGCCCGTCGAGGGCGAAGGCGAGGCGGGGCACCACTAACGCCGACACCAGCGGCAATCCACCATGTCGCACGCGCCGCAGAGCATCGCCGCCACGTCGCGCTGGCCCCACCGGCTGGCGCTGGCGACTGCCTGCGCGACTTTTCCCCTGATCTGGGTTGGCGGACTGGTCACCACGCAAGACGCCGGCATGGCCGTGCCCGACTGGCCCAATACCTACGGCTTTAACCTGTTCTTGTATCCGTGGCAGGCCTGGTTGTACGGTCCGTTCGATATCTTCATCGAGCACGGACATCGTCTGTTGGGGGCGACGGTCGGCTTCCTGACGATCCTGCTTTTGGTCGCCCTGTGGCGCGGCGAAGCGCGGCGCTGGGTTTGGGCGTTGGGCTGCCTGGCCCTGGTCGCGGTGATCGCGCAAGGGGGGCTCGGCGGCGCCCGCGTGCTGCTCAACGATCGCACGTTGGCGATGATTCACGGATCGTTCGGTCCGGCCTTCTTCTGCCTGGTTGTGGTCTTGATGCTGGTCACGGCGCCGCGCTGGCAAGGCGACGAGCCGCCAACATTGAGCGCGGCGACCAGCCGCGTGCGAAGGCTGGCCGTGCTGACCGCGCTATTGGCCTACGCGCAACTGCTCGTCGGCGCCAATCTGCGGCACTTGTCGCTTTCGGCCGCGCCGGCCGTGGGTCGAGCGCTCGCCTGGTTCCACATCGGGTTGGCGGCCGTGCTTGTCTGGCACGTGGTCCTGCTCGCCGTGGCCGCCAGCAAGTCGGGCGTGCCGGGTCTGGTTCGCCGCCCCGCCTGGTTGCTGATGGGTTTGCTGGTCGTGCAGCCGGTGCTCGGCGCGATGACCTGGGTCTTTAGCTACGGCTGGCCGCTGTGGACCGAACAATTCGGCTGGTCGGCGGCCCATACAATTCGCGCCCAGGGGCTGTTTGAATCGCTCGTGATCACCGGCCATCAGGCGACCGGCTCGCTGATCGTGGCCACGGCCGTGGCGACGACGTTGCGCGCCTGGCGCTGGCTAGCGCCCGCCGGTTCGCTGTCGGTTGCTTCTCGCACGGCCGCGGGCGCCACTGCTGGCTTGTCCAGCAGTGTGACGTCCGAGCGGGCAGGGCAAGACGAGCGAGCCGTGACGCTCCCCGTGGGTCGCGCGCCGAGCTTCGGCTTGCTCGTCGGTTCCACTTCCGCACCCAGTTCGCTGGAGGTGGCGCGATGACCGCCTGGGCCCTGGCCTATGTCCGCCGCCACTCGCACGCCTGGTCGCGCTTCTGCGATTGGGCTACCTGGTCGCGGGTACGCGATTATGCGGAGCTGGCCAAACTGCGGATCGCCGTCATGGAGTTAATCACCGTGGCCGTGGGGGCCTGGCTCGGCGCGTGGGGCGCCCCTTCGCTCATCGCGCTTATGCACGCGCTGGTGGGGACGGCCCTGGTCGCCACGAGCGCCAGCGCCATCAATCAATGGATCGAACGCTCAAGCGATCGCCGCATGCGTCGCACGGCCGATCGTCCGCTGGCCGCCGGCCGCATGACGGGCTGGGAGGTCGGCCTGTTCGCGGCGCTCACTGCCGTGGCCGGCTTCGCATACATGGCGCTGACGCTCGGCGCCCGCCCCACCTTGGTCGCGCTGTTGACCTGGTTCTTGTACACGGCGGTCTACACGCCGCTGAAGCGCTACTCGGTGCTCAACACCGTGGTCGGCGCGGTCGCCGGGGCGTTGCCGGTCTTGATCGGTTGGACGGCCGTGGGCGGGCAATTCGATTTGCTCGCCGGCACGCTGTTCTTGATCGTCTACTTGTGGCAGTTTCCGCACTTCATGGCGATCGCCTGGCTCTATCGACACGAGTACGCCGCCGCCGATCTGCGGATGTTGCCGGTGGTCGATCCCACCGGTCGGCGGACCGGCGCGCAGGCGTTCCTGGCCGCCTGGGCCTTGATTCCCGTCAGCCTGGTGCCGGCGGTGAGCCTGGGCGTCACGCACTGGTACGCCGTCAGCGCCGCGCTGCTGGGGCTCGTCTACACGGCCGCCGCGCTGGGGTTCTTTTACCGGGCCGACGACCGTTCGGCCCGCCGCTTGTTGCGGGCGTCGCTGGTCTACTTGCCAGCCGTGCTGATTGCCCTGGCCCTGGCTCCTTTGACCAGCCGCGGTAGCTTCAGCCCGAGCACCGAACCAACGTCGGGCACCACGGCCAGCTCGCCGAGCAGTGACTCGTCGAACGTAGCACTGTTGGACAAGCCAGCAGTCGCACCCGCCAAACCATAACTTCGCACCGCCAGACCCACGGTTAAACCAACGATGTCGCTCGCCGCCACCGCTCACGGGCATGCCCACGCCGACGATCACGACCATGGTCACGGTCACTTGAAGCTCGAGTATCAGCCGGCATTGCCGCTACTCAACGGCAAGCTGATTCTGTGGCTGTTTCTGTCGACCGAAATCATGTTCTTCGCGGCCCTGATCGGCACGTACATCGTGCTGCGGTTCGGGGCGCTGGTCTGGCCCCGGCCGCACGAAGTGCATCTGGTCGAGTGGATCGGCGCGCTCAACACCTTCGTGCTGATCTGCTCCAGCGTGACGATCGTGATCGCGCTCGAGGCGGCCAAGTCCAACCGCGGCAGCGCCGCCAAGCTGTGGCTGTTTGTCACGCTCGTGCTGGGGAGCGTCTTCCTGGGGATCAAGATGTTCGAGTATCGGGCCAAGTTCTCGCACGGCATCTATCCGGCCTTGCCGCACAGTCAGATCTACGAGAAGCCCGACATGTACTTCGCGTCGGCGGTCCGCACGCGGCTGGCCGAGATCAAGGCGCCGCTGATCGTCAAGGGAGAAAAAACCACCGAGACCGAGAAAGAACAGATGTTGATCTGCGATCTGCTGGTGCGCAACCCGGCTGATGGTCCGCTCCCGGGCACGCCGGAGAAGCTAGAACCATTGCGGGGCGCGCTCCACGAAATCAACAATCCCGACGTCACCACGGCGCAATTGCAGCAAGTCGCCAACGAGATCATGCCCCATCCCCATGAGCACCCAATCGCGGTCCCCGAGGGCACCTTGCCGCCGGAAGAGCACATGGAACCCGCCGAGCACCCCAAGGGGCTCAACGACAAGTTCCCCTGGCTGCGGCTGCCGATCGTCATCCCCGGCGGCAACATGTGGGCCAGCACCTACTTCCTGCTCACCGGCTTCCATGCCATGCACGTGCTGGTCGGGCTGATCTTCTTTGTCTTCATCCTGTTCATGAGGATCGGTGCCGCCAACGCCGGCGTGATCGAAAACATCGGGCTGTACTGGCACTTTGTCGATCTGGTGTGGATCTTCCTCTTTCCGTTGCTCTATTTGTTCTAGTTTTTCTAGGCTTCGCGCGACCGGCGCAAATAGCCGATAATCACGCAAGCGATCGCCCAACCCGCTCGCTCGCACGCAAACGAACTACTTACGAGAACTTCGACGATGGACCACAGCCACACTTTGCCGCCGCACGGTGCGCCGCACGCGCCCAGTCAACACGACGCCCACGAGGATCATGGCGGCATCGGCAAGTACCTGGCGGTGTTCGGTGCGCTCTGCGTGCTCACGGCGGCCAGCTTCTGGACCTACGCCGATTGGCCCGTGCGGTGGCCTTTTCACGGTCAGCCGGCGGTGGGTTGGGCCTTTATGATGGCGGTCTCCTGCACCAAGGCGCTGTTGGTCGTCCTCTTCTTCATGCACGTGAAGTACGAAGCGAGCTGGAAATATGTGTTGACCGTGCCGCCGGTGTTCATGTCGATCTTCCTGGTGTTGGCGCTGGTGCCCGACATCGGGCTGCGCAACCTGCGGGCGTTTGGCGGCCGCGTCCCGTCGTCCGAACGACTGGCGAACATGGCGATGCCGACCGCACCCGAGGCCGATGCCGGCCACGACAATCACGCCGACGGTCACGCCGATCATTAGTGCGATCGAGCAACTGAACGATAAGCCGGGTTGGGTGCCGCGGCTGGCTTGCCCGGCAGTGAAAAGCGGAACGCGGCATTACCTAGGTCGGCATAGCGCGCCGAGCATCACTGTAGCGCGAACCCTCTAGGGCAGTCTTCCTGCGAGCGACTGCGATGACGGACCCCGCCGCGATCGAGATTCAAGGGGTCTCGCACCATTACGGTCCGCGTTTGGCGCTCGACGATCTGTCGCTGGCGGTCCACGCAGGCGAATGCTTCGCGCTGGTCGGCCCCAACGGTAGCGGCAAGTCGACGCTGTTTCGCCTGCTGTCGACGCTCGTGCCGCCGCAGCGCGGCACGATTCGCCTGTTGGGCCACGACGTCGCCCGCGAAACCGCCGCCGTGCGGCTGGAGATCGGCGTCGTCTTTCAGGCGGCTAGTCTCGATCGGCAACTGAGCGTGCGCGAGAACCTCAACCATCAAGGGCATCTCTACGGCCTGCGCGGCGCGGCGCTGCGGGGGCGGGTCGACGAAGAGCTTGCCCGCTTCGGCCTGGTGGACCGCGCCGGCCAGCGCGCGGCGACCCTCTCGGGGGGCTTGCGACGCCGCGCCGAGCTGGCCAAGGCGCTGTTGCACCGGCCGCGGCTGTTGTTGCTCGACGAGCCGTCGACCGGGCTCGATCCGGCCGTGCGCGTCGAGCTGTGGGAACGGCTCGACGAGTTGGCCCGCCGCGACGGCGTGACGGTCGTCCTGACCACGCATCTTTTGGACGAGGCGTCGCGGGCCGATCGCGTGGCGATTCTCGACGCCGGCCGCCTGGTGGCGCTCGACGCGCCAGACGACTTGCGTCGCACGATCGGCGGCGACACGGTCACGATCGAGACCGACGACGCCACGGCCCTGGCGGCCGAGCTCGTCGCGCGGCTCGACATCCACGCCCGCGTGATCGACGACCGCGTGCGGTTCGAACTGCCCGACGCCCACCAGTCGATCGCCCGCCTGGCCGAAGCGCTGCCGGGCCGCATTCTCGCGATCACTGTCGCGAAGCCGACCTTGGAAGACGTGTTCATCGCCCGCACGGGGCATCGCTACGAGACGGCTCAGATCGACGTCGAAAACTCCGGACGGAAACGTACTCCCGGGCCACGTCGCGCCGAGGAGGCTGCCTGATGGCGACCGTCACCAGCCCACCGCGCGCAGCGCGACAATCGCAGGCTCGGCCAGCCCCCTGGTTGGCCGCCGGCACCCTCTGCTGGCGCGAGCTGGTGCGCTTTGCCAGGCAGCCCAATCGCGTGGCGGCGGCGATTGGCCAGCCCGCCTTGTTCTGGATTCTGTTTGGCGCGGGGTTCGGCCCCACGTTTGCCATGCCGGGAGCCGCGGGGCTCACCTATCGCGAGTTCTTCTTTCCCGGCACGCTGGTGCTGGTGGTGTTGTTCACCTCGATCTTCACGTCGATTTCCTTGATCGAGGATCGTCGCGAAGGGTTCTTGCAGGGGGTGCTGGTCGCACCGGTGCCGCGCTGGGCGCTGGTAGCGGGCAAAGTCGCCGGCGGAGCCCTGTTGGCCCTGTTGCAAGCGTTGTTGCTGCTGCCTGCCGGCTGGCTGTTCGGCCTGAAGTTCGACGTGGCGTCGCTGCTGTCGTTAACCGGCATGTTGCTGCTGTTGTCGATCGCGCTGACGGCGCTGGGTTTCGCGTTTGCCTGGCGGATCGACTCGAGCCAGGGCTTTCACGCCGTGATGAGCCTGCTGTTATTTCCGCTTTGGATGCTGTCGGGGGCGTTCTTTCCCGCGCCGTCGGGACCACTGGCCTGGATACAGTGGGCCAATCCCTTGAGTTACGGCGTGGCCGGAGTGCGCCGCATTTTGGCGGTCGATCTGCCTGATGGGACGGCGCTCCCCCCCGGCTTGCCGTCTGGCGCCGTTTGCTGGCTCGTCACGGCGGCGTTTGCCGCGATAATGATGCTGGTCGCGGCGCGCTTGGCGCGGCGTGCCACCCGGGGCGATTTGCTGTAGAGGACTGGCCGAAGATGAGCGATTGCGTGGCTGGCAACAATTGCAATACCAACTATGAACCCGCGTCGAGCGCGACTGGCAATTCGTCCCGAAGTGCCCTGTCGATGGCAGCACTGCTGGACAAGCCAGCAGTGGCACCCAGATTCGGTTTTGCCAGTGTTGCCAAGCGCCACTGGCTCGGGCTGGCGTTGCTGCTCGCCCCCCTATTGCTAACCGGCTGCAACGACGCCCCCAACACGCCGATCGTGCGCGTCGAATCGGCGACGGCCGAGCCGCACGCCGTCGGCGATTTCACCTTGGTCGAGCGCAGCGGCGAACCCTTCGAGGCCAGCAGCCTGAAGGGCAAAGTCTGGGTGGCGAGTTTCTTTTTCGCCAATTGCCCCGGCATCTGCCTGAAGCTCAATCAGTCGGTCGCCGAGTTGCAGAACCAGCTCGATCCCGAAGTACACTTCGTCAGCATCACGGTCGACCCCGATCACGACACGCCCGAGGCGCTGCGCGAATACGCCCAGCGCGTGGGGGCGACCGATCGCTGGCTGTTCCTGACCGGCTCGATGCGCGACATCAAGGACATCGCCAACGACAGCTTCCAGGTGGCGGCCGGCCCCGCCTCGCACAGCGAGCGGTTGATGGTCGTCGATCGCCAGGGGCGCGTCCGTGGCAGCTATCTCGTGAGCGACAGCGCGCAAGTCACGCTGCTCAAGCGCAAAGTGGCCGAGCTGCTCAAGGAGCCCTCGTGAGCGAAAGTGTCATCGGGCCGCTGGCCATGCTCTCGGTCGCCGACCTGCCGACGGTCAACGCGCTGTTGAATGCCACGGCGGCCGTGCTGCTGGTCGTCGGCTACTGGCTGATCCGCCAGCGCCGCGAGCAAGCGCACAAGTGGGTGATGCTCTCGGCGTTCGGCGTGTCGATCGTGTTTCTGGCTTGCTATCTCGTCTACCATTGGCACGTGAAGCACGTTCCCTTTACCGGTCCCTCAGGCGTGCGGATCGTCTACCTGGCGATTCTCTTCTCGCACGTGGTGCTGGCCGCCTGCGTGCCGGTTCTGGCGATCGTCACGATCTGGCTGGGGCTGTCCGATCGCCGCGCGGCGCACCGCCGCTGGGCGCGCTGGACGCTGCCGATCTGGCTCTACGTATCGGTCACGGGGGTAATCGTTTACGTGATGCTCTATCACCTCTGGCCCGCCTCGAACGAGACGGCTATGCTAGAGGGGTGTTCCTGGGCGGTCGCCTGCACCTGGCAGCCGCTCGCGGTGCTCTGACGAGTTGATTCCATGCCGATCGCAACTGTCCGCTTGCGAGCCATCGCCCGCCGATTGATGCCGCGTCGCGGTCGCCTGGTGTTGTTGGCCATGCTGGTTGTCGCGCTGTCGGTCGCCGCCACGGCCGAGGCTTGCCCCGCCTGCAAACAGGCCCTCTCCTCGACCGAGAACGCCTCGGCAGCCGACCCGATCCGCGGCTTCATGTGGAGCATCGTGTTCATGATGTCGATGCCGTTCCTGCTGCTGAGCGGGTTCGGCACCTATCTCTGGTACATCGTGCGCCGCGCCAAGCTGGCCGCCGAGCGCGGCGAGACCATCGCGGCGCGGGGCCCCACTCGTTTCGGCACCGGCGGCGAAGCGTCCGAGCAATCGGTCGCCGTCGACGAGCACGAGAGCGAAACGGTCGAGGTCGGCTGAAGCCCGCCCCCTCCCAGCAGGCTCTGAGCGATGCGTCTTTTCGGCCGCCTGTTGCAGATCTTCGGGCTGGTCGTGTTGCCGGTCTCGATGGTGCTGCAATTGCAGAACACGATCGGCGCCGCGCCGATGCTGATGATGATGGTCTTCGGCGCCACGGCGTTCTACATGGGTCGCCTGCTCGAGGGCTACGGCCGGCCCTGAATGGGCAGCCCGCGGAAACTCGATTCGAGCCAGCGGCGCCCAGGGCACGGCGATCGTGCCTGGTCGTGTCGCGGAATCTATCGCGCTCGTGCCCGGGGCTTGGGTACGTAAAACCGGTGCGACTGCATCGCGGCGTGCGCACGTCAGAATCGCTCGCCCGACCAGAGCCGCAACAACAGCGGCAGCAAGATCAGGTTGCCCAGCATGCCGCCGATCATCGACAAGCCCATCAGCACGCCGAAGTAGACGAGCGGCACGAACTGGCTGAAGATCAGGGCGCTAAAGCCGACGACCAGCGACAACGTCGAGAAGACCATCGCGCGGCCGGCGCTCTGGTGCACCAGATCGATCGCGGCGTAGACGCTGTTGCCGGCCCGCCGGGCGTCGAGGAACTCATAGATGTAGTGAATCGACGAATCGACGGCCAGGCCCATCGACACCGCGGCGATCATGGCCGCTCCCATGTTGATCCGCAGGTCGAACCAGCCCATTAGCCCCGAGACGACCATGATCGGCAGGGCGTTGGGGATCATGGCGATCACGGCCAACAGCACGCTACGGAAGGCCACGACCATCATCAGCCAGATCGACGTCGTGGCGATCAAGAACGACACCCATTGATCGCGGATCATGCTGTCGATCAGGTTGGTGAGCAGCACGAAAAAGCCGGTGACGCGGGCCTCCTCGCCGAAGTGCTTGGCGCACACTTCGCGCACCTGCGATATGAGCAGGTTTTTCTGGGCCGACGGTTGGCGCTCGCGAGCCCGCAGCATGATTCGCAGGTATTGCTGGCCGTCGAGCGGGTCGCGGCCGACGAGCGCCCCATAGGCGCCCGGCATCGTGCGGCGGAATTGATCGAGCAGTTCCTCGAGCGGCAGCAGGTTCTCCAGCGACAGGTTCGAACCGGCCAGCGCCGCCGTGAAGCTCTTGCGCATGGCGTCGAGCGTGTCGACCACGCTGAGCACCTTGGTCAGCCCCGGCACGGATTCGCTTTGTTCGTTCAGCACCCGCACCGAGCTGCGGAGGTCGTCTTCCAAGGCCCCCACGCGTTGGAAAAACGCCGCGTCGACCTGGGCCGGCAGGGGGAGAAAGATATCCCACACGCCCGCTCCCCCCAGATTGCTCTCGACGAACTGGTAGCTGTGCACCACGGGACTCGACGCGCGGAAGTTCTTGGTGAAGTCGGTTTCGACCTCGAGCCAGCGATAGCCGATCAGCGAGACGCTGATGAACGCCATCGCCGTGAGCCCCACGGTGCGCGGCCGGCGTTCGAGCCAGTAGACGATGTCGTGCAACCCGCGATCGAGGTTTTTTTCTCCCCAGGCGCGATGCGGATCGGCGTCGAACTTGCCGATCAGCGCGATGCCCGGCAGTACCAGCCCGATGCACAGCAGCACCAGCACCGAGCCGATGGCCATCATCGCGCCGAAATCTTGCACCGGCCCGACCTTGGCCGCCAGCAGCGAGGCAAAGCCGGCGGTGTCGGTCAAACAGACCCAGATGATCGGCACGGTCAGCATGCTGCCGCAGGCCAGAAAAGCGCCGCGCGGCGTGGCCCCTTTCTCGCGCTCTTCGCGAAACTTGACGATGACGTGCACCACGTGGGCGACACCAATCACGGTGATGATCGACCACAGCATGCTGCTGACCATGCTCAGCCGGAAATCGCCCAGCACCAACACCGCCTTGGTCAACCAGAGCGCGGCCACGACCACGGCCACCGGCGCGATCACCCACCGCAAGCTGCGAAAACAGAGGATGATCGTCACCATCAACAGGCCGGTCGAGACGCGCCCCAGCAGTTCGCCATCTTCTTCCAGCGAGCGAAAGCCTTCGCAGACCATCACCGGTTCGCCGGTGAGCACGCCGGTCGGATCGTGCTCGGCAACACGCTGCCGCAACAGGCCGACGGTCTGGGTGCGCTTGTTCGAGTCTTCTTCGGGGGCCAGCATGCAGACCACGGCCGCGGTCCGCCGATCCTTGCTCACCAGGTAGCCTTCGAAGACATCCAGCAGCGGCTGCAACTGGTCGGGCTTGTCGAGAAAATCAGCCACGAACGGAACCGCCGACAGGCTGAGCACGTTTTGCACGCCCGGCACCGCGGCCAAGGCATTGGTCAGGTCGCCCAGTCGGGCCAGCCCACCTGTCGTGAGTAACTGCGGATCGACGTAAGCGGCCAGCGCGATCTCGTTGCCGCCAAAAGTACGTTTGAGCTGCTGATAGGGAACCAGCAGCGGATCGTCGGGGGCGAACATGTTCTCGACCGAGCGATCGAAGCCCAAGCGCCCCGCCGGCCGCACCGACATCAGCGTGGCGACGACCGCCGCGGCCAGCAGCGGCATCCGCCAGCGGATGAGCCCCGCGGTAATGCGCTCCGATATCGTCGTCAGCGGCATGGGTGGCGGGTGGAAGTGGTCGAGCGGATAATCGAGACCATGGCGGCGGGCGGCCGGCATTTTACACGTACCTGCCACAGCAACCAACGCCCTGCAACATTTGGCAATCGCTTGAAGCTGGCTGCAAAATCCACTCCTGCCGCGGCCGATCGACGCCCGTCCATGGCGATCGCCGCGGCGGTCGTCTTGGTTGCGGTGGCTGTCCGCGGCGTGGCGGTTTGGCGATTGGCCGATGGCCTTGCGCACGACACCGATGGTTACCGCGCGGTAGCCCGGTCGTTGGTCGAGCAGGGTGATTTGTTACGCGACGGCCAGCCGACCGCCTGGCGACCACCCCTTTATCCGTTACTGCTGGCCAAGCTGCTCTGGCTGTCCGATTGGGCAGCAGCGCCTCGTTCCGATCAGCTCTTCGTCGCGTTCGTCGGGCTGACGCAAGTCGCTTTGGGCGCGGCTACCGCGCTGTTGGTGTTGCGATTGGGCTGGCGGCTCGGGCTCGGCCGCTGGTCGCTGTTGGCCGCGGCGCTGGTGATCTGCGATCCGCTGCTGGTCTATCAGTCGGCCCAGTTGATGACCGAAACCCTGGCGACGTTCCTGGCCGTGTGTGCCTGGTCGCTCCTGGTGGCCGAAAAACGATCAGCGCTTCGTGCCATCGCTTCGGGTGTGGTTTTCGGATTGGCCACTTTGTGCCGGCCGACGTTTCTGCTGTGGGCCGTGTTGCTGTTGATTTGGTTCGCCTGGCGGGCGCTTCGCCAGCGGACGTGGCGGAACCCCGCGCTGGCGACTATCGCTTTCTTGTTGACGATCGCGCCCTGGGGAGCGCGTAACTGGATCGAGCTGGGGCGACCGATCGTCACCACCACGCATGGCGGTTACACATTGCTGTTGGCGAACAACCCCGGCTTCTATCGCTTTGTGCGCGAAGGCGAGTGGGGAACATTTTGGGACTCGCGCGACTTTGTCGCCGAGTGGCTCGCCCACAAGCGCGCGGCGGCGATCGACAACGAAATCGACGAAGACCGCCTGGCCCGGCGATTGGCGATCGACACCATGCAGGCGGACCCGGCCGGCTTCGCCCGGGCGACCGTCGTGCGGTTGGGAAGATTCTGGAGCATCGCGCCGCACGCCGCCGCGCATGGTTCGCGTTTGGAGAGTGCCAGCATCCGCTGGTCGATCGCCCTCTGGTATGTTGCCGAGTTTGCGTTGGCCTTCGTTGGTTTGGCCGCCGTGGCAACGAGCCCCAAGCGGGCAAGCTGGCTGGTCGGGGTGCTTCTGATCGTGGCGCTTTCGGCAGTTCACAGCGTTTACTGGAGCGACCTGCGGATGCGAGCCCCCGCGATGCCGGTCGTCGCACTGCTGGCGGCCGCTGGCGCCAGCCGCTTGCGCCGCGTCGCCAGCGACGGGCCGCTAGCGGGCGCAAGTGACCCTGAAAGTTGAACTTGAAGCCTGCCGGGCCGGGTCGAACCTGCCTTGACCCTGGCGGCGCGGCGTTCCTATAATCCGCCCCCGCGCGGGGTTCGGTTTTCATGTCTTAAAGGTCTTATCCCCTTCGCGTTGCGACGACGCCGTCAGCGTCTCGTCACGCTCTTCTCCGCGCGACCGAAGGAACGTCAAACTGCTGAGCTTCTGGTCGGTGCTGCCGATGCACGCGCTGCCGCGCGCACGTTGCGCGAACGGTCGCCGTGCGCCTTCGCGCGCGACGCGCGACATCGGTTTGCTCCGCTGGGCGCTGACGTTCGTCGCGCTGGCTGTCGGTTTCGCGCTCTTCGCTCCCCGAGCGCGCGGCGACGTGCTGTTGCCCACGCCCGACGCCCGCGAACCGTTGTCGATCACCGCGCGCGCCGCTCAGCGCTGGGTGCAAGGCGCCTACGACGTGTGGGTTCTCTCGGGCGATTGCGAGCTCCGGCAAGGCCAGACCGTGGCGAAGTCCGAGGAAGCCGTGCTCTGGATTTCGCAAGACGAGGGACCGATCGGTCAGCGCATCAGCCGCGTCATCACCTACCTCGAAGGGAACGTGGCGATCGAGTTCGTCGACGCCGAAGGTCACGCCGAGGTGAAGTCGGCCAGTTGGCTCGGCGAGTTCGTTTCGACGCGCACGTTGCGCTTCGACACGCCGCCGCCGCGCGTCGAGCCCGAGCAGAAGCCGCCGGTCTATCTCCGCGGTTACAACCGGCGCACGCCCAAGCCGTGGGCGAGCATCCGCCAGGCGCAATTCAATCAGCCGCCGGCCGCCAACCCGCCGGTGCCGGTAACGGGACCACTCCCCGGCGATCTCCCCGGGACGGACGATGTCGTGACGCCGCCCATTGGCGACGCCGTCGTGCCGGCCCCCGGCCCAGTGGGCGTCGGTCCCGAGGCGGCTGCCCCGGCCCCGGCTGGCGGTCCGCCGGCGACGCCGCGCCGCGTGCGCGTCGCGCCGCGCAGCACCGTGCCGATGCGCATCAAGTGGTTCCCCAGCAGCACCGGCACCGAGTGGATCGGCACCATCGATAACGGCGTGCGGGTCCTCATCGACGGACTCCCCGGCGTGGGCGTGCTCGATATCGCGGCCGATCGCGTCGTCGTCTGGACCGCCGGAGCGGCCGAACCCAACTTGCTCGTCGAGACGCTGCAGTCCGACGACGTGCCGCTGGAACTCTACGTCGAAGGGAACATCGTCTTCCGCGAAGGGGACCGCGTCGTCTACGCCGATCGCATGTACTACAACGTGGCCAACGAGCACGGCGTGGTCATCAAGGCCGAGATGCTAACCCCCGTGCCCGAATACGCCGGCATGCTCAAGCTCAAGTCGGAGATTCTGCGGATCACCGGGCGCGATCGCTTCGTCGCCCAGCAGAGCTACCTGACCTCGAGCCGGCTGGCTTCGCCCGGCTATCGCTTGCAGGCGGGCGAGATCTTTGTCGAAGACTTGCAGCGACCGCTGGTCGATCCGGCGAGCGGCGCCGTGCTGCTCAACCCCGAAACGGGCGAGCCGTTAGTCGATCATCAGCGGCTGGCGACGAGCCGCAACAACCTCGCCTTCCTGGGACCGGTGCCGGTCTTTTACTGGCCGACCTTGGCCACGGACTTGACCGAGCCGAGCTTCTATCTGCGGCGGCTGTTGTTCCGCAACGACCGCATCTTCGGCACGCAGATTCTCACCAGCTTCGACGCCTATCAGATGCTCGGCATCCGCAACAAGCCGGAGGGGACCGACTGGGTGCTCAACGGCGACTACTTCAGCGAGCGCGGTCCGGCCGGCGGCACCGGGTTCTCGTACAGCCGCCAGAACCTGTTCGGACTCGAAGGGCCGGCGTCGGGCTTGCTGGACGCCTGGGGCATCTACGACACCGGACTCGACAACCTCGGTCTCGATCGCCGCGCGCTGACCTTCCCGCATCCCACGCGCGGAAGAGCCCTGTTTCGGCATCGGCAACTGTTGCCGGGCGACTGGCAGCTCACCGGTCAAGCCGGCTACATCAGCGACTTCAACTTCCTCGAACAGTACTACGAAAAGGAATGGGACGAATTCAAGGACGAGTCGACCGGCATCGAGCTCAAGCGGCTGCGCAACAACCGCTCGCTGAACTTCGAAGCCGACGTGCGGCTCAACCCCTTCTTCACCGAGCCTAACTGGCTACCCAAGGCCGACCACTATTGGCTGGGGCAGCCGCTGCTGGGCGACTGGCTCACCTGGTACGAGCATACGAGCCTCGCTTACGGGCAGTTGCGCATCTCGGCGCCACCGCCCGACGCCACGGACCTTGCGCAGTGGCACTTGCTCCCCTGGGAAGAGCCGCGCCGCGGGGAGCGCTTGATCACCCGGCAGGAAATCGACCTGCCGCTGAACTTGGGCCCCGTGAAGGTCGTTCCCTACGGCCTGGGCGAAGCCGGCCACTGGGGTGCCGCGCTCGATGAGTCGAACTTCAACCGGCTCTACGGCCAGGCCGGCGTGCGCGCCGCGCTGCCGTTCTGGAACACCAACCCCAACGCCGAGAGCTCGTTGTTCAACGTGCACGGATTGGCGCACAAGGCGGTGCTGGAAACCGACTTCTCCTGGGCCGACAGCACCCAGGACGTGACCGACCTCCCCCTTTACGAGCGGATCGACGACAACAACATCTTGCTGTTCCGCCGCCGCTTCATCGATACCACGTTCGGCATTCCGCCGGCCATGGTCAACGAAGCGTCGCCGTTCTTCATTCCGCCGCAGTTCGACGAACGGCTCTACGGCGTGCGCTATGGGCTGGGGAGCCACGTCACCAGCCCCAGCATGGAAATCGTCGATACCATCGCGGCCGGCCGCCTCGGCCTGCACCAGCGATTGCAAACCAAGCGCGGCTTGCCCGGGCAACGGCGGATTATCGACTGGATGTTGCTGGACACCGACGTCGTCTGGTTCCCCAATCCTGGGCGTGACAACTTCGGCGAGCCCTTCGGTCTGTTGAACTACGACTGGCGCTGGAACATCGGCGACCGCTTCAGCCTGGTCTCCGACGGCATCTACGACTTCTTCACCCAAGGGCAGCAGGTGACCTCGATCGGCGGCTTCCTGACCCGTCCGCCGCGCGGCAACCTGTACGTCGGCCTGCGGATTCTGCGCGGGCCGAACGTGCCGGGCGCGTTGCAGGCCTTCGACGCCGACGTGCTCACCGCCTCGTACAGCTACCTGCTAAGCCCCAAGTGGATCTCGGCCGCCGGCACCTCGGTCGACCTGCGCGGCCGCAACATCGGCCAGAACTTCACGATCACGCGGGTCGGTGAGTCGTTCTTGATGAGCCTGGGCCTGATCGTCGACGCCAGCAAGAACAACGTGGGGGCGACCTTCATGATCGAGCCACGGTTCTTGCCGACCAGCCGTGCCCGCGGCATGCGCGTACCCGTGGCCGGCGCCTTTGGACTCGAGTAGAGTCGAGTTCGCGCGGAATTCCGTTTTCTGGTGGCCCGGGGTGGCCACTATCGGCCTGCATAATGTGAGCTCGTCGCCATGACGCACTGGTCGCCGCAACCGCTGTCGGGTCCCCGTTACTGGGTGCGCAAGTTCCGCCATGCCTTCCGCGGCGTGCGGCAGGGAGTGCGCGACCAGAGCAGTTTTGCCGTGCATTTGTTCGCGGCGCTGGCGGTCGTCGTGGCCGGCCTGGTGCTGCGCGTCGAACGGCTCGAATGGTGCCTGCTGCTGTTGTGCGTCACGGCGGTGCTCGTGGCCGAGCTGTTCAATACGTCGTTGGAGCTGATTTGTCAGGCGATCACCCGCGACTTCGACGAGCGGCTGCGCGACGCGTTGGATATCGCCAGCGCGGCGGTGCTGCTAGTCGCCCTGGGGGCAGTTGCGGTCGGCGTGCTCGTGTTCGGCGTGCGGCTGGCAGCGCTGTTTGGCGCCGGTGGCTAGAGCGGTTCGATCCTGCCTCTTTTCGGCGGCGACGCGGCCAGACTACACTCGCAGTCATGGCATCTCCGCGCAGTCCGCTGGCCGAACTTGGGCGACTGCTCGCCTCCGTGGCCGCACCGGTGTACGTGGTCGACGCGCGGCGGCGGATCATCTTCGCCAACGAAGCCTTGGCCGCTTGGACCGGCGCGCCGGTCGAGCAGATCGTCGGCCGCGTCTGCTATTTCTGCGCCGACTCCGATTCGCCCCCGCGCGAAGCTTTGGCCGCCGCGCTCTGTCCACCGCCGGCCGTTCTCGACGGAGCTCGCGCCAACGTGCAGTTGCACGTCGGCACGGCAGCCGGGGCGTCGGCCCGCTGGTGTCAGTTCGTGCCGCTGCGCGGTGCCGACGGGCAATTCGAGGCCGCCCTCGCGCTGGTCGATCCGTGGGAAGCCGATCCAGTGGCGAGAGGCAGTTTCAAAACCGGCATTGAAACGGTGTCGGCTGCCGATCCCGACTCGGCCGTGGCGCTGCACGATTGGTTGGCGAAGTTTCAGGCCGCGCAGCGGCGCCGCTATCGACTGGCCAGCCTGGCCGGCGACTCCCCGGCGCTGCGCCGCGTCCGTGCGCAACTCGAATTGGCCGCCGCCAGCCGCGCGCATGTCTTGCTGCTCGGCCCCGCGGGGAGCGGTCGTGGACACGCCGCCCGCGTGATCTTTCAACAGGGGCGCGGCGACGCGCTCGAGCCGACCGCCACATTGCCCTGCCGATCGCTCAGTGCCGAGTTGCTGCGGGCCACCTGGGCCTCGCTGGCCGCGTCGCTAGTGCATGCCCAGCCGGCGCGGGCGACCCTCATGCTGTTGGATCTCGAACAACTGCCGAGCGAAGCACAGGGAGAACTCGCATCGCGAATGGCAGAAGCCCCCGCGTCGATCCGCATCTTGGCGACTTCGTCCGTGGGGCTGGAGGCCTTGGCGGCCCGCGCCGAGTATCGGCCCGATGTCGCGGCGGCCGTCAGCACGCTGGTGATCGAGTTGCCGGCGCTCGTCGATCGGCTGGTCGATCTGCCGCTGTTGACCCAATCGCTCGTCGAACAAGCCAATGCCGACGGCGACAAGCAGTTGGCCGGCGTCGCTGGGGAAGTGCTCGATCGCTTGGCGCTCTACACCTGGCCGGGCAACGTCGGGCAACTGACCGAAGTGGTGCGCGAAGCTCATCGCGCGGCCGCTGGCCCACTCGTTCAATTGCGCGATTTGCCACGTTGGATTCGCCTGGCGACCGAAGCCCAGCCCCAGGCGGCGTCCCGCAGCGAGCCGCCCATCGTGCTCGACGATTTTCTGCGGCGAATCGAGCGCGAGCTGATCGAGCGGGCACTGCGGCAGGCCAAGGGGAACAAATCTCGCGCCGCCAAACTGCTGGGAACCACCCGCCCCCGCTTGTACCGCCGCATGGTCCAGGTAGGCTTACTCACAGAAAGCCCGCCGTGACCCCCACCCTGATCGTGTGCGAACCGACCGATCGCTGGCGGCTGGCCTGGCAGACCTGGCAGCGGCGACGGCTGCAGTTGCGGGCGAGGGGGAGCAGCGCGGTTCGAGCGGCGCCCGCCACCTTGCGTTCGGTCCGGCGACTCGACGAATTGCCCTCGGCGATCGAGCGTTGGCGAGCTGCCGGCGTGCTGCTGGAAGTCGCGGGGGGGAATCGAGTTTCGGTTTGCGAGTGCCTGATCCGCCTGGCACGCGGCTGGCCGAGTCCGCTGCTGCTGGTGGCCGGCGACCGTGCGGCGCGAGGGGCCGAGGCCACGCTGCGCTGGGCCGGCGCCGCGGCGTGCGCTTGGTCGGTCCGCGAATTGCAACCGTTGGTCGACTGGTTCGAGGACGATTGCCAGCGGCTCGAGGCCCCGCCCAGCAATTGGGAAGAACAAATCCGCGCGACGCTGCCCTGGAGCGGCACGTCGGGCCTGACGAAGATCGAGGAACAGCCCTGATGAGCGACGAAAACATCTCGCGAGCCGAGGTCGAACGGACGTTGGCCGACTTTCAAGACCCCGAAACCGGCCGCAGCGTCTGGAAGCTCGAGCAAGTCCGCGACTTGCAGGTGAGCGGCCGCCGCATTTCCCTCACCCTGGCGCTGACGACCCATTCGGCCCCGCTGTGGAAGGAAACCCGCGCCGAGCTGATCGAGCGCCTTGAGCGCGCGTTCCCCGGCGCCGAGGTGCGGGTCGAGCTCGCCACGCACGAGCGGCCAGCCGAGCGGCTCGGCGAAATCGGACTGGCCGCCAAGAGCGTCGTGGCCGTCGGCTCGGGCAAGGGAGGTGTCGGCAAAAGCACGATCGCGGCCAGCCTGGCCTATGGGTTGCGCCGCGCGGGGTGCAAGGTTGGGCTGATGGACGCCGACGTCTATGGTCCGAGCGTCCCGCACTTGATCGGCGTCAATCGCCGGCCCGAGATCGTCGACCAGAAGATCCAGCCGATCGTGGTCGACGACGTCAAAGTGATGTCGATGGGTTTCCTCGTGCCGCCAGGCGAAGCGGTCGTGTGGCGCGGGCCGATGTTGCACGGCGCCATCACCCAGTTCTTGCGCGATACCGATTGGGGGCAACTCGATTACCTGTTCATCGACTTACCGCCGGGGACCGGCGACATCGCCCTGACCTTGTCGCAATTGCTTCCGCTGACCGGCGCGGTCGTGGTCTGCACGCCGCAAGACGTGGCCTTGATCGACGCCGCCAAGGCGATCGCCATGTTCCGCAAGGTGAACATTCCTCTGTTGGGTATGGTCGAGAACATGAGCTACTTTGTCTGTCCCGACTGCAACAAGCGCTACGAGATCTTCGGCTCGGGGGGCGCGAAGCGCCAGGCGGCCGAGCTCGACGTGCCGTTCCTGGGCGAAGTGCCAATCAACATCGCCATGCGCGTCAACGGCGACGAGGGGCGCGTCGGCGCCAGCTTCGACGACCCGACGAGCGCGCCGTTTCTCGAAGGGCTTTGCCATCGGCTGGTCAAAGAGATCAGCACGCGGCATCGTCAGGCCCCACCGACGGTGCCGCTGCCGGTGCTGTAGCGATCGGCACTGGTCGATCGGCACGGCGGCGATCGCGCCCGAATCTGCCGCCAGATTGCAGGGGCACCTCCCGTAGCGCCAGATGGCTAGGGCATGCCGCGCCGCTGGGCCGTAGGGTAGTTGCAGACCGGCTACCTGATCTTGCCGGGCGGGTCAAACAGTTTGGCGGGATTTTTCTAAGTGGCTGGCGGGCAAGGGCATCCGGGGGGAGAAGCGCTCGAGACGGGGCGCAAAAATAGAACCGCCCGCCGAAAACCGGCGGGCGGTCCTGTCTCGTTGTAGTACACAGACTCGATGTGGCCAGCGAGTCGCAGATCGCCAACCGCGTTCGGCCACCACAACCACCACGAACGCAATGGATCGTCGCGGCGAGGTTGACGCGGTCGGCTCCTGGCGACCGCTGCGAAGGGTTACTTCTTCTTCTTCGCGGTCTTCTTCTTGGCGGCCTTCTTCTTGGTCGCTCCACCCTTCTTCGCAGCGGCCTTCTTCTTCTTTGCCACAGTTCTTCCTCCTAAAAAGTGTCGCGGTGACTTTCGCTCGGTCGTCGCTTGAGAACACTCTCGAGGTTCGGCGACCGACGATACTCACCCTTGACTAAAACGCTCCATTCGTTTCTGCCTGAGTGAAGGGTTCCGCGTCGCGTTGGCTGCTTCGCTGACCTTCGATCGCTCTTCGTCAACTGCTCGACGACTCGTTTCGTTGGTCGTGGCGACGCGCGATAGCGACTCGTTCCCTCACTCTTGGATGTTAGTTGTACGAATTCCCTGAAATAGTGCAACAGAATTTCTTCGTTTGGCGCGCCACTTTTTTGAAAATTTTTTTGACGCCGTTGCGCCCTCGAAGCGCTCGCGCGGAGCAATTCAACAACCGCGCGCGACCAGATGGCACCGCGCGCCAGCGCGCAGCGCGCCATCGCGCGACGGCGCTTCGATTTCAGTGGCACGCGCGCTGCGCCAGCACGCGTCACTCGTTCGTGAAGCGCTCTCAGAGCACGTGGCGCAGCGTCCAGATGTGGCCATGCATCGAGCGAATCGCGCAGAAAACGCCCGACCGCGCCCGCGATTTGCGCGTCAGGCGATCGCCGCGCACACCGTGCTCGTGAACCGCGCCAACCAGCGGCGCCCCAACTCGAGCGGCTCGGTCGAGAGTGCTACCGCAAAGGCATCGAGCGCCGGATCGATCCACAGCATCACGCCCGTCGATCCCCAGTGACCGTACGCTTCCGCCGAGAGCAAGTCGCCGAAGGTCGTGGCGTGGGCCGGCCAATGCAATTGCCAACCGAGCCCCCACGGAAAGCAGCGGCGGTGCCGTTCGGGCACGTCGGGCATGCGCTCGAACCAGTTGGCGGTCATCGTCGTCAGGGTCGAACGACTGACGATTCCCGGGTGACCGCGATGGATTCCCAGCAGGTGCCGGCAGAGCTTGGCCAGGTCCACGGCGTCGGAAAACACCCCGCCCCAGGGGACTCCCAGCCGCCGCCAGTACGGCTCGTTCCAGTACGATGCCCCCGAAAGTTGCACCCCCGTAACGCGGATTTCGGGCACGCGCTCGTACCCGCCGTCGAGCCCCAGCGAGGTGTTGTGCATCCCCAGCGGCGCGAAGACCCGCTCGGCGAGCATTTCCCCCACCCCGCGGCCGGTCACGCGGCGCACCACTTCGCCCAGCATCAAGTAGCCCAGGCTCTGGTACTGCACGTCGAAGCCGGGCAAGAAGTCGGGCTTCAGTTCGCAGGCCCGCGCGAGAAACTCCGACAGCGGGGCCTGCGCGCCGCGCAACCGCGCGTTGTCGGGGAGCATGTCGGGCAAGCCCGACGTGTGCGTCAGGCAGTGCAGCAGCGTGATGTTTCGCTTGCCGTTGGAATTGAACTCCGGCACGTACGTCGAGACGGGATCGGCCAACTGCACGCGCCCCTCTTCGACGAGCATCATCACGGCCAGCGCCACGATCGGCTTGGTCGGGCTGGCGATCAGAAACAACGCGTCTTCGCGCAGCGGCCCACTATCGGGCGCGACCTGCTGCCGCCCGAACCAGCGCGGCTCGCTCGCGCCGCGCGAACTGCCGACGACAGCCGTCACGCCGGGCGTGCGGTCGCTGGCCGCGGCCTCGGCCAGAAACTGCCAGGCGCGTTCCAGCCCCGCGGACGTGAACCGATCGGCAACCAGCGTGGAATTCATACGTACCCAAGGAGGGAAGGAGGGACGCACATAACGGGAGCACCGGCCCCGCGCGCCAGGCATCGCGTCGATCATTGCCCAGCCGGTTCGCAGGTCAACGGCCGTTTGGCACGTAGCGACCGTTCACATCGTAGGGCAGATTGAGCTGGCTGTCGTTGATGCCTTGGGCTTCGGCTTCGAGCTCGCGCCAGTGCCAGGGGGGCATCGGATTGCTGTGCGACCACAGGCCGCGATGCCGGCGGCGAGCCATCCGTTCGGCGCTCGCCAGGTCGCGGCTGTAAGCGCTGGCGCGCGACTCGTCGACCAACGGCAAGCGCCAGGCCAAACCTTGATCGACCAGCTCGCGCCCCAGGTCGCGACCGTCGACCAATACGCGCCCCTCGACGCGATCATCCTTGTGCGTTCGCGTCACCTCGACAATCGCCTGCCGGCCACCGGCCCAGCGCACCAGCGACATGCGGGCATTGCCGCCATAAGGCTGCGGCATTTCGGGGGCGTCGACTCCGGACAGCCGCACGATCCGCTGCCGAGTGCCGAATTCGATCACCACCACGTCGCTGTCGGGGATATCGATCACGCGGCCCGCCAGCTCTTCGGCCAGGAGAGGACAATTGCCAAGTATCGCGCAAGACGCCACGACGAGCGCCCAACCAAGAACGGATCGCATCGAAAACTATCTCCCGCTCAGGACCGCTTATCGTAACAGCGGTCGCAAATCGACCGGTTTCTTCGCGCCAGTCACGAATTCTACGAATAACCCGATCCTGCTCAACTCCTGCTGGATTCTGGCCTGCGAGGTTGGCGCACCTGCGGACGAGATAATCAGGCCCTTTACTCTGGTTCGCGGTGGCCTGAACTCGGCGGGCAATCTAGGGACAACGGCTTGAAAAGTGGACGTAAGCTGGCTCGCTGCCCTCTCAAAATCTCTTCCCTTGAACTCGACAAAGATCAGCAAGGCTGCCTTCGTCCCTTCTCGATAAAAGACCAGCGCGTCGCAGACTCTGCCCTGCAGTCCCAACGCCGCACGGCACTCTTCACAATCCATGCGAAAGAACAAGATGCGTTCCGTAACGCGAGGCTCGATCCTAATGCCTACCCTGTTCTCGCTAAGGGAAGTCCCGTTGTGGAAGCAGTTCCACACCAGACTATGAAAGACCATGTTCCCCGGCCCCGTTTTCCACGCTAGCAATCTTGGAGTACAGGTTGGCGACGTAGTCCGATTCGTCAGCGAAACTCTTCACGTCGATAATCCCATCGTCAACGATGTCCTTGACTTCGCCGTCCTCTTGGAACAAGTACGCGGCGACTTTGTCTGGGGCCAAGAAGGCGTCGGCGCTGCCGAGCTTGGTCTCGCCGGCCAGCTTGGCTTGAGCCTTGCGCGACTTTGCCCCGGCAGCCATCATGTTGTTCAAATGATCGACAAAATACGGACTGTGCGTGGTGACGACGATCTCCAGGCCGGCGTTGACGAGCATGGCGAAAAGCTCGACAAGTTGAAGTTGGGCTTCTGGATGCGCGTTCATTTCAGGCTCGTCGATGACAAGAACGTCGCCCGGTACGGCAAGATGTCGCAGAATCATGTCGAGACCGGCGAGAGAACGGACGAGCGACGCGACGGCGTGCATCCGCAGTTTTGGGCCATCGCTCGCGAAGTACTCGAAGGTCGCGCCGCCTTTGTCGGCGCGACTTGAGCTTACGCTTCCACCCAGTACTTGGTGCTCCAACACCGAGGAAGCGGTGTTGATTGCCGATTCTGTTAGCTTTGGACGCACATACCAGAGCAATCTCAATAGATTGATGAAATCGGCAGTTGGTTCGTTGTAGATTGCAGACAAATCACGGGTCATCGACCTTTCGAGAAAAAGGGGACTAAATGCGACGAGAGCTTTCCTTTCAGCAGGTAAAGCAATTACTCGCTGCTTCGTCGAAACGAGCATTCGACTCAGCCAGGACTCCACGGTCGCACGACCTTGATCGCGGTTAGTTGCCCCAGTGCTATCCCGCCAAGACTCACGAAACATAGGTTCGCCTTCAGCAGTGCCGAGTGCGCTTACTGTGAGCTCCCCTGTTGGCGGGAACCTAGTTATTACTAGTCGACGGATCGTTCCGTTTTGCAGAAATTCGTCGCGCGGCAACAGCAAATCTGTGAATGACTCGCTCAGATCCTCTTCCGGAACTGCCAGCGTCCTTGCGAGTGCGGCGCCCTGAAGTTTGAGCGAAACTTCCAACGGCAATTTTAATCCGCGAAGAAGATCATCTCGAGAAACTACTACCGATATCGAGTCTTCCGACTCGGTCGCCATCGACTTCAATACCTGAGAACTGTTGGCCGAGGTTGTCCTGTTGAGATAGTCCGCAAAAACAGAGAGTCGTGCGGTCTCGCTCCTGTACCCGACGCCGACACCAATGCTCGTCGAAATGTCCCTGAGCAGCCCATACAGCGCGTAGGCCGTCCAGGTCTTATTGGTATTGTTCTTGCCAATGAAGACCGTGAACGGCTTGATTTCCAGCTCGGCCGATTTGATCCGGCCAAGATTCGAGACTTTAAGTTTCAACGACCGCTCCCGGAAGCATGGGGCGTCTCGGCAAGCTGATTTGCTGGCTCTCTAAATACTAATTCGGCATGCTGGTCGCGAACCGTGTGCCCCCCTGAGGGGCGATCCGTCGCAACCACTAGAAGTAGTTCCAAAACCGTCCAAAGCAGGGGGACAGTCCCATTTTGCTCGGAGTACCTTGTAAAATCGGGACAGTCCCCGACGGATTTGAAACCGGTTCTAGAAATTACCCTGCCCAAAAAACGACTGCCGAAGTGGACTATTCGATCGGCACGACCGTCAGACTCGCCGCCACTTCTCGATTGTAGCGCGCCAGGGGAAGCCAGTTAAACCGGCCAGCCCCAGCGTGTCCGAGCCGACCAGCGCCAGACTGCTGGGAGTGCGAAACACTCCTTCGCCTAGGCGCTAGTCTCCGTAGAACACTCGGTCCCGCAGCTTCGCAGCTCGGTGGCCGGCTCGGGGTTGTGAGCCACGGTAAAGCCCAGGTCTTCGAGCATGCGGTAATCTTCGGCGGCCGGCTGCCCTTTGGTGGTCAAGTAGTCCCCCACGAACAGCGAGTTGGCGGCGTACATCCCCAGCGGCTGCAAGCTGCGCAAGTGCAACTCGCGTCCGCCGGCAATGCGAATTTCGCTCGCCGGGTTGGCCAGCCGGGCCAGGCAAAGCACCTTCAGGCAATAGCGCGGGTTCAACCGGCTGATGCCTGCCAGCGGCGTGCCCGAGATGGCGTTCAAGAAGTTGATCGGGATCGAATGCACGCCCAGCTCGCGCAAGGCAAAGACCATGTCGACGACGTCGCCGTCGCGCTCCCCCATGCCGACGATGCCGCCGGAGCACATCTCCATGCCGGCGTCGCGGACCGCCGCCAGCGTGTCGACGCGGTCCTGCCAGGTGTGCGTGGTGCAAATGTCGCCGTAATACGACTCGCTGGTGTTCAGGTTATGGTTCACGCGGTCGACGCCGGCCGCCGCCAGCCGCTGCGCTTGATCGGGACGCAGCAGCCCCAGGCAGGCACAGACCTTGAGGTTGTAGGCCGCCTTGATCTTCGGAACGATCGACTCGATCGCCGCGACTTCGCGGTCGTTCGGGCCGCGGGCCGAGATGACGATGCAATACGTCTTGGCCTGCCGCTCGGCGGCGATGCGCGCCCCGTCCAGCAACTTCTGCTCGTCGAGCAGGTTGTAGCGCGGAATCTCGGCTTCGGAAACCTTCGACTGCGAGCAGTACGAACAGTCCTCGGGGCAGAGCCCGCTCTTGGCGTTCATCAGAAAGTAGAGCTGCACCTCGTTGCCGAAGTGCTGCCGGCGGACTCGATAGGTGGCCGCCAACAGGTCCATCAGCTCGTCGTCGGGCGAGCCGAGCACGGCCAGCCCCTCGTCGGCCGTCAGCCGATGCCCGGCGAGCACGCGATCGGCCAGGTCGTGCCAGCGACCGCCTGGCGAGTTGCCAGCTCGCGCGGAGTCGGCGGTTGGTTCGTTGCTCTCCAAGGCTGCGGCGGCCAGGCGGTCGATCATGCCAACACGATTTTCCAAATGCGGGTGAAAGTCTGGTCGTCCGGGCGACTTCGGTCGCGGGAGCCAGCTTCTGGATTACAACAGAACGCCTAGCGAGCGACAAGGCGATCGAACCGCGAGAAAGCCGCTCCAGAACCTCAACTTGGCACTCTCTCCGGTCGAAGTCACAATAATATAGAGGAGCAACGGGGCCCGAACTGGGCCGATTCTTGTATCTGGAATCCCGATGACAGGCGTACACCTGGTTCGCGTGGGGGCGATGGCCGACGTCGGTGCGTTCGGCTCCGGTGATGCCACGCGCTATCCCCGCGGCAGCCGGGTGATCGTGCGGACCCGCCGCGGGCTTGAAATCGGCCAGGTGCTGACTTCGCCCGACGACGCCCCCGATGCCGGCCCGACCGACGGCACAATCGTCCGCGGCATGACGGTCGAAGACGAACTGCTCGAAGCCCGCCTGCACCGCAATCGTCGGGCCGCCAGCGAAGCGTGCGCCGCCGAGCTCGCGCGACGCAGTCTGCCGACGGCGCTCTTGGATGTCGAACACCTCTTCGACGGCCAGACGCTGGTTTTCTATTTTCTGGGGGAGCTGCCCGCGGAGCTCGACGCCCTCACGGCCGAGTTGGCCGAAGCCTACGACGCCAAGGCCCAGTTCCGCAGCTTTGCTGAAACCGTGACGGCCGGTTGCGGACCAGGCTGCGGCACCGACGAAGCAACCGGCGGCGGCTGCGACTCGTGCGCCACGGGCTGTGCGATCTCCGGCGCGTGCGGCACGCGTGGTTCGTCGCGATGAACGCCCAGCGGCCGATCGATCAGGCCGAGCCAGGGCGCGTGGCAGCCATCGACTTCGGCACGGTGCGAATCGGCATCGCCATCTCCGATCGCCGGCGGACCCTGGCTTCGCCGCTGGAGACTTACACGCGCGCCGGTCGCCAGGCCGATGCCGCGCGGTTCGTGCGACTCGTCAAGGACGAAGGCGTACGCCTGTTCGTCGTCGGACTGCCGGTGCACCTCGACGGAAACGAGAGCGCCAAGTCGCGCGAAGCGACCGCCTTCGGCCGCTGGCTGCAAGAGACGACCGGTGTGCCAGTCGAGTACTTCGACGAACGTTTTACCACGGCGCTGGCCACCGAACAGCTCGCGCCGGCCGGCTTCACCAAGAAGCGGCAAAAGAAACGGCTCGACGCCGTCGCGGCC
Source organism: Pirellulales bacterium (assembly GCA_050184475.1). Taxonomy (GTDB): domain Bacteria; phylum Planctomycetota; class Planctomycetia; order Pirellulales; family JAEUIK01; genus JAIESQ01. Next base: position 99,754 of record JBFXAH010000011.1, read on the forward strand.
CAGGTGCTGCTGACCGCCTGGCTCGAGGCCAGCCCACACGAGCGCGGCCGCACGGCCGGGCCCCACACGGGGCCGCAACTCGATCCGCTCGACGATCGCTGACGCTCGCTTAGTGATACAACTAGGTTCGATTCAAACACAAAGTTCATCAAGAACACCAAGCTCGCCCCGACTGAGGCGATCGCAATGCCCGAGAACAAACTGATCGTCGGTTGCGGATACTTGGGGGCGCGGGTCGCGCGGCGCTGGCTGGCAACCGGCGAGCGGGTGTGGACCGTCACGCGCTCGACCGAGCGTGCCGCTAGGTTGCGCGACGAAGGCCTCGAGCCCGTCGTCGCCGATGTCACCGCGCCGGCGACGCTCGCCGCGCTGGCGAAGCTGCCGCCGCTCGACACCGTGCTCTACGCAGTCGGCTTCGATCGCCGCGCGACACGCACGCGCCGCCAGGTTTACGTCGAGGGATTGCGGAACGTGCTGACCGCGCTGGCCAGCGACGTGCGGCGATTCCTCTATATCAGCACCACGGGCGTCTACGGCCAGCATCACGGCCAGTGGGTGAACGAAGAAACACCCTGCGCGCCAACGCGCGAAGGGGGGCAAGTCGCGCTGGAGGCCGAGCACTTGCTCCTCGCCAGCGCGCTGGGCAACCGTTCGATTCGTTTGCGGCTGGCAGGCTTGTACGGACCGGGGCGCGTGCCACGCCAGCAGGACTTGGCAGCCGGCCAGCCGATCGCCGCGCCGCGCGATGGTTACCTGAATTTGATTCACGTCGACGACGCCGTCGATACGGTGCTGGCCGCCGAGCGCTTGAACGTGCCGCCGCCACGGTTGTACGTGGTCGCCGACGGGCAGCCACCGCTGCGCCGCGATTACCTGGCCGAGGTGGCGCGTCTCGTAGGCGGACCGGCGCCGACGTTCGTCGAGCCGGCGGCCGATTCGCCCACGGCCGAGCGCGCCGACGGCGACAAGCGCGTCGATAGCGCGCAACTGCTCGCCGAATTGAATCTGCGTCTCAACTATCCGTCGTATCGCGAAGGGCTGGCGGCAATTCTCGCGACCTAAGCGAATGGCAAATACGGGGCTCGCGGGCTCGGCCAGTGCGGCTTAAGCTCATCTGCGGCGCAGCGCGGTGCTCGCGCCGCCGGGGCCCGCGAGCTAGCCGGTTGTCGCCGCGCGGCGGGCATTCTAGAATCCGGCCAGAGGTCGCGAGCGATCGTCCACGCCGCCGCCGGGCATCGTTTCGCGCGGTTATCTCGACGGAAGGCCACCATCCACATGCTCAAACGGAAGCCCGTTTTTCCCAATGTGATCGAGATGAACTACCAGGCGGGCGAGCGCCTGGGCTGCAACGTTTATCTGGTCTTCGATCGCAATGAATGGCTCCTGATCGACATCGGCTTCGAAGACACGGTCGAAGAAATCGTCGAGCTGATCCGGCAGATGGATTTTCCGCTGTCGGCCTGCAAGGGGCTGATTGCCACGCATGCCGATGTCGATCACGTGCAGGGTTTGGCCAAGGCGCGGCAACTGCTCAAGGCCCCCACCTACGGGCATCGCCTGGCGGCCGAGCCGCTGGCCACCAGCGACCCGGTGAAGACCTACGCCCAGATCGCCGCGCAAGGCATCTACCTCGACATGCCGAGCGTCAAGCTCGACCACCTGATCGACGAGGGGGACCGCCTCACGGTCGGCGGGATCGAGCTCGAAGTCTGGCACACGCCCGGCCACACCGATAGCCAGTTGGCGTTTCGCCTGGGGGATCTGCTCCTAAGCGGCGACAACATCTACCGCGACGGTTGCGTGGGGGTGATCGACGCCCACCACGGCAGCGACATCGCCGCCTTCGTCAAATCGCTCGAACGGATTCGGGCCAGCGACGTCCAGTGGCTGCTGCCGAGCCACGGCCCGATCTTCCGCAAAGACAACGCGCTTTTGGATCGCACGATCGAGCGGGTGCGCGGCTATCTGCACATGGCCGACTTCGGCACCTGCGCGACCGACTGGCCGCTGATGCGCGACTGGGATCGCGAACTGGCCGAAGGTCGCATGCCCAAGTAGCTGCCGATGCCAGGGCTGGCTTTTTCAGTCGCCGTTGTTGGCCGCACTCAATCACCCACGGCTGGCCCGCGCTCTTAGGGCCGGGCGACCTGGTAGCGCCACAGATCGCTCGGCGGCTGCGCAAATCCCTCGGCGGCGAACCAGTCGGTCGGATAGACGCGCACCGGCAAATCGTCCGGATCGGGCGCCGCCAGCGTCATCAAGAAGGCCACGAGCTCCGCCCGCCGACCGGCCGGCAACTGCGCGAATCGATTGGCCGACGCGTACGCCTCGCCACCATGCCAGGCGATCGCCTCGGCGATCGTGGCCGCGCGGCCGTCGTGCAGGTAGGGGCCCGAGTCGCGCACGCCCCACAGCGGCGGCGTCTTCCACTCCTGCTGCAGTACTCGAAGTTCGCCAGGCGAGATCGGGAAATCGGGCGTCAACTCCCCGCCATAATAGGTCGGAATCGACGTAGATGTCGGGCGCAGCTCCTGCGGCGCCGGCGACGGGTCGGACAACCTCACGCCCATGTCGTGCAATAACAGGTCGCTGTAGATCCCTTCGATCGACGCCAGTTTCGGGCGATGGCAGACCGCGCAGCCCAACTTGCCAAACAATTCCTCACCGTGCCGGACGCGGATGGCCTCTTGTTTGTCGGCCGGCTCCAACCGCCGGGGCGCCGGCAAGCTGGCGATAAAACCGGTCAGATCATGACAATCTTCGCTGCTCAAATCAAAGCCGCGCTGACGAACGAATTCTTGAACTTGTTCCGGAACATCGCCATTAAAAACGGGCTCCGGCTCGAGTCCTAGTTCCGCGGAGCATGCACCCCGGACAAAATCGTTCAACGTGTTCGACTGCCCGCGCCAGCCAAATTTTCCCAGCACGCGACCGGTCACCTGGCGATGCTCGCGATGCTGCTCTTCGGCGATTTGCGCGAGATAACTGGTCGTGACCTGGTCGATCAATCCCAAGCCAAAGAGCGGAGTCGTGTTGCGACTCGTCCAGGTCAACGAGAGATCCTTAGACACCATCCGCTTGTGCGGCACCAAATGCTGGCTGCCAACGACGTCGTCAAGCGCCAGCGCGCCAGGCAACCAGGTACCATCCGGAGCCAGGTCGATGCCCAGCAATTGTTCTCGCTGCGATCCATAATCCTGCGCAGCCGTGTTGTAGCGATGCAGCACGATCGTCCAGCCGCGGCGGAATCCTGCGTGCAGCTTGATCAATCGCTGCCGCACTGGCCGGCGCTTCTGCGGATGCGTGGGCGCTTGAGCCGTGACCAGGTCGACATTCTTTGCCAACGGGCCGGCGCCGCCGACCCCACCCTGATCGTGGCAGGCCACGCACGAGCGATCGTTGAACAACGGCCCCAACCCATCAACCATGCCCAGCGGACGTTGCCCCGGTTGCCACGAGCGCTCGAAGAGCTCTTGCCCGCGCAAGACAGCTTCCGCCTGGGAATCATCCTGCGACCAGCCGAGCTGCGGCAAGCCGAAGAGCACCAAGGCGGTACAGATCCCGCCAGAACACAACGCACGCCGTAAGAGCAGCATGGCGACCTCCCGGTTGCACTCCCCGATTCCCAAGCAACCCGAGCCGTAGTTCCTAACCGGCAATCTACCGCTGCCCGGTCAACCGCGAAAGGTTTTTTTAGAATGTCGAATTCGTAACGCTCGCGCGGCCGAGCTCGAGATCGGGGGGCGGGCAGCTCGGTGCCGCGCCTCACCCTGAGATGCGCGGGTGCGCGGCTATCTGCACATGGCCGACTTCGGCACCTGCGCGACCGACTGGCCGCTGATGCGCGACTGGGATCGCGAACTGGCCGAAGGGCGGATGCCTAAGTAGAAGCTTCGCGGCGCAGCGCGAAGGCGAAAATTATTCCGCTTCCCAGCAGCGCGCTCAGTGCAGAGCCTGCCAGAATGCCGTTCTTGCCGGCGACCAACATTTCGCCCGACCAGGCCAGCCCGGCGATGAAAATCGACATGGTGAAACCGACTCCCGCCAGGCAGCCCGCACCGCTGAGCAGGCCCCACGTGACCTGCGGTGGCAAGCGACCCGCGCGCAGCGCGACCGCCAGCATACTGAAGCCGACGATGCCCAGCGGTTTGCCCGCGACGAGCGCCACGGCCACGGCCAGCGCCAGGGGATCGAGCGCTTGATTCAACTCCAGTGCGACTCCGGCGTTTGCCAAGGCAAAAATCGGCATGATGGCAATCGCCACCCAGGGCTGCACGGCCGACTCCAGCCGATGCATCGGGGCGACCGTCTCGCGCGCCGCGGCGGTCATGGTGTCGACGTCCCGCTGGTGATGCTCGTGTATCTCCGCGGAGTCGGCCCCTTCGTCGCCGCGCAGTCGACCGGCGATGCCTTCGATTATCCCCAGCAAATCGCGAGCGGGCAGTAACGGCTCAGCGGGCGTAAACGCACCCAGCAGCACACCGGCCACGGTCGGATGCACGCCCGATCGCAAGAACGCCAGCCAGATCCCCGCGCCGAGCACGATATAGGGAAAGTAACTTCGCACACCCAACCGATTGAAGGCCAGGACCAGGGCAAAGCCGATCGCGGCCAGCATCAAGTATTCCGGCGCCAGGTTCGACGTGTAGACCACGGCAATAACGAGCACCGCGCCGATGTCGTCGACAATGGCCAGCGTCAGCAAAAACACTTTCACCGACCGCGGCACGCGGCGACCCAGCAGCGCCAAGATCCCCACGACGAAGGCAATATCCGTGGCCATCGGCACTCCCCAGCCACCGACCCCCGGCTCGCCCCATTGCCAAATCAAAAACACCGTCGCCGGCACCACCATGCCGCCCAGCGCCGCGGCGGCGGGCAGCACCGCCCGGCGCCAACCGCGCAGTTCGCCAAACAGAATCTCGCGCTTGATCTCCAGCCCGACGCTGAAGAAAAACACGGTCATTAAGCCATCGTTGATCCAATGCAACAGCGATAGTCGCAGCGAGAAAGTCCCCACCTCAATTCCCACGGGGAGCTCCCAGAAAGCCTCGACTTCGTGCCGCCAGGAGGAATTGGCCAGGAACAAGGCAACCAACGTGCAGAGGATCAGCGCGAACCCGCTTGCCGACTCCAATTGGCGCCGGCTGAGATCGGGGAACGTAAGTCGTCTGCGGCTATCACGTTTCATGCGATCTTGCATCGGGCAGAGGGACGAACGCTGATGAGCTCCTATCAAAGAGCCACGGGGTGCTAATTCCGGACCAAACCGGCATGTTTTCGGGCTTGGTTTGGCCTGCACTGGCGCTAGCAGCCTGTGGAAGACACCGCAGGCGGCGCCATCGCAGGAAAGCGGGCCGCGAGCCGCGTCCGCTTACTGTAGCGCCGCGTGGGCTGTTGTCGAGCGTCGCCGGCGCAGAACTCGCCCCGCAGGGCGGAAGTCAATAGCCAGGCGGAACCCTTGGCGTAGTCGCGCCTCGCAATGTTGGCACACTAGCCCGACGCGCAGCGAGGGTCTGGGGACTAACCGGTGATGGGTTAGTCGGTCGGCGACAACCGATTCGATTCTCTGCCGATGATCCGGCGGCGACACTCGGAGTGAAGCACTTCGTGGAGTCGCCCTTTGCAACGGCGCGTCGGCGAGGGCAAGTTATCCCCCCTCCCCTTGTGGACTTCGACAGGCTCAGTCGAACGAAGAGGGTGGCCGGCCGACGATAGGTTGGCCTGGCTGCCCGGGCGGAGCGAAGCCAAACCGGTGAGGCCATCGGCCCGCGAGTCGTTCGACGTAGCAACGCTCGCGCGGCAGAATGATTGGCATGGACGAGAAGCCCAAACACCGCTGGTTTCAGTTTCGGCTGAGCACGTGGTTCGTGCTGGTGGCGATTCTCGCCTGGGTGATGGCGCTTTGGCCGTACTTTGATGAGTTCGAAGTGCTTGTGGAGTTGACCAAGGCCACGGTTCGTCCCAGCACAGGCTGGATCGATCCGCCATACGACATTCCGTACGGGGGACTCGGCCAATTCCTTTGGTTTTGGAAGCTAAAACTGTCGGTTGAGCAACTTGAGTGGCCGGCCGTCGCCTTAGCCGCCTTCCTCGCCTGGAAAGCCGCCTGGGCGCTCGGCCCGCGAGTTGTTCGACGCCGCAGGGCCCGCACGGCAGAATGAATGGCATGAATGTGCAAACGCAAAAGCGCCGACTTCGGTACACGTTGCGGGCGCTGCTCGCCGCGCTGACGGCCGTTTGTCTTCTGCTCGGTTGGTGGTCGAACAACGTCTACCGCCAACAGCGCGCCGCGGCGACCCTCCGGTCGTTGGGGATTCACGTGGGCTACGAATCGGCTCCAACCGTGTTGACGTTTCCGGTTCCGGCCTGGTTTGGCAATCGGATCGGCACTGATTTTTTCCAAAAGGTCGTCGGTGTCGAGCAGGTCAGGAGCAATCGGGCCGCGAAAGCCAGGGAAGTGGTTCCGGCGCTTCGAGAGTTTCCCGCCCTGACGTCGCTACGTTTGATGCTCCCAGACCTGACTGATTCCGACATCCAGACGATCGGAGCTCTGCAAGAACTCAGGTCCTTATCACTCGTCGTTGATCAAGCACACCAGGGGCAGAACAACGCCCGCCTGCGATTGGCCGACCTACGCGGCCTCGCGAAACTCAGATCACTCACGATATCTGGGTGGTCCATCGGCCGAGAAGATGTCGTTGTTATCAGTCGCTTGCCAAAGCTGTCGGAGCTGTCGTTGATCGACACGGATGCCACCGACGATACCTTGGCAGCACTTGGCGACCTGCCGCAGCTCACATCGCTATCCATTGGAGGCCGCAACAGGATCACGGATCAGGGGCTGGCACACGTCGCCAGCTTGACCTCTCTCTATCGATTGGTTGTCGACTGTCCCCAAGCAACGCCGGTCGGTATCGAACCGTTGTTGAATTTGCACAATCTCGAGTCCCTTGAGATCGACGTCCGTTCCAGCTCGAGCGTCGAATGGAACCGAGCGCTGCTGGCACGCTTTGAAGAAGCGCTGCCCAATTGCGAGCGGCGCTGGAGCATGCCTTGGTGGTTCTGGCGAGACAACGACTCGATGCCGGAAATCGCTCCGTTTGACTCCATCGACTAACGCCGGACGCTCGATCCACCGAATACGCCGGTTGCAGAGCTCGGCGCCACTGCCGCGGCAGAAAGACGCGCATGGCCGATCCACCCAAACGCCCCTGGTTGCAGTTTCGCTTACGCGACGCGTTCATCGCCGTGACGGTTGCAAGCGTCGTCGGCGCAACGGTGCAGGCACTGGGAGTGCGCTATTCGATTCACATCAGCATGGGAATCGGCGCATTGGCGACGATCTGGCTGAGCCCGCGCTCGTTTCTTGCTTTGAGCAGTCTAAGTGCGGTCGGAACCGCTGTTGCTGGGTTGCTGGCATGCTTCGCAGTATTCTTGTCGGCCCCAGGCAACTGGCCTATGGGATGGCTGCCATTCGCCAGCGTTGGAATTGTAGGTGTCGTCGCCGGAGCGCTCCTTGGCGCTATCGCCTGGGGTCTGTTCTCCGCTAAGGCTGCGCTCGAAACCGCGGCCAAACCCGCCGCGCAACGTGGGCGGTTGGCCGACTAGGGATGCGCCGTGTTGCAGCGGCGCGGCGGAATGACAAGCATGCACGGGAAGCTGCCGAGGCTGCGACCGGTATTTTCGCTACGCACCTTGGTGCTGGCAATCGCGCTGGCAGCGTGCGTGTTCGGTTTGCCGCAAGGGAAGCCACCCTGGGAGTTGGGCTTCACGATAAAGGGAGATTTCAGCGACGCGTCATTCTCGCCCGACAGGCGGATGTTGGCGGCGACCTATCGCTGGGAACCACAGCTCATGGTTTGCGACGCCCGCTCGGGCAAGGAGCTGTACTTGCTGGGCGATCGGTTGCTTTCCCGCCATGGCGGAGCGGCAAGTCAACGCACCTGCTTTCTCGATTCGAACTCGCTGGTGTTTCTTTGCGGCGAGAAGGGGGAGCTGCAACTCTGGGATTTGACGGCCAAACGCTTACTCGATCAGGCCGATTTGGGCGTAATCGAGGGTTTCTGCGCGAAGACGGGGCGGGCGGTCACGCATCCCGCAGGTGATCAGTCCAATGACGTTTGGGATCTCACGACGACGAAGTCACTTTTAAGGCGCCAGAAGGTTGACGTTGGCGATCATGCATACTGGGCGACTTTCAGTGACGACGGTTCGTCACTGCTAGTGCAAACGCGAAACCAGTTCGCTTGGGTTCCGCTGGAAAGCGACGCGCCCATCGAGTACTTCGATATACGGCGAAAGCCGGACTATCGCGGCCATGTGTCGATCGCGCCGAAGCACGACAGGTTTGTCGCCTGTGATTCGAGTGGAGCCTATCTATATGAACGTGGCAGGCTGCAAACGGTGCGGAAATTGACGACCTCCGCTTGCCAACAGAGTGCGTTCAGTCCCGACTCACGCCAATTGGCCATCGCTCAAAGCGGAAACGGTGCGAGTCGTGCAGGGGGCATTCAGATTGTCGGTTTGGACTCAGGTCGATCGCTATTTGTCGATCGCGGCGCAATTGTGTTAGCGTCCAGTTCAATAGTTCGGGGTCCCGAATACTAGGGTACGGAAATGATCGCTGGTTTGTGCTCGACGCTGCTACTGGAAAAACGCTTCATGAATCGTCTCTCCTGGGGAAGGCGGGCTACCCAGTCCTGAGTCCTGTCAAAATGACGAACGACGGCAAAACAGTAGCGTTCATCGGCGACTCTGAGCTCAACGTCTGGCATCGCAACTATCCTGAGCACTGGCAACCTTGGTTTCGCGGGCTCTATTTTGCGCTGACTGGCCTGGCGGCACTGGCGTTCGTGGTCAGCCTGGTGATCGACCATCGTCGTGGACGGGCGCATCGCGGCCTGTGAACGGTGCATGCAGCAATCCGCCAAACGCCCGGGTGACCGCGCTTGTCGTGGGCAGGAATTCACTATCCTCAAATTTCTCAGATTACGCAGATGAGTTGCTCGCGGACTCGTCTGCTTTGGCAATCTGCGTTAATCGGCGAAATCTGCGGACCACAAAGCTGCATTTCTTTGCGACTTGGCGACTTGGCGCGAGATCCACGTTCCTTCGCGCGGCGAGATCGCCTCTGTCCCTGCTGCCCATACCCCAACACACCCGAGCGGTGGCAATCCGGCCCCGAGTTGTGCCGTCTATTCGAGTTCAGGTCCAATAACAAGACACCAGGACGCAAATGGTTGACCCGGACGCAAACCGGACGGTCACCCGGACGCAAATCGAGCTGCGAGTTTCATGCCCCGCGTTGTGCCGTGTAACTTGAGTTCGGGTCCAATACCAAGACACCCGGACGCAAATGGCTGACCCGGACGCAAACCGGACGGTCACCCGGACGCAAAACCAGCGGCGTGTTACACGCCCCAAGTTGTGCCGCCGATTCGAGTTCGGGTCCAATACCAAGACACCCGGACGCACCCGGACGCAAAATTACGGACCATCTTATATCGTGGGGGGGTGGTGGCCCGGGGGAGCGGTTCGTGCCGCGGCTCGATGCCACCCCTTGCGGTGTCGGCGAGCGAGAAGAGCCGCAGATCGGCGGAGCCGGGTGAGCGACCGCCGGTGCCAGCCAGAGCGCTGCGCATGCCCGCGGGCCGCGAGACCTCTATACTGCGATAGGCAACGTGGTCGAGTGTTCTCGGAACAAGGGGCCCTCATGCTTCGCGCGCTGATCGCCCTGGGTGGGCCGGTCTTTGGTAAAGAGCTCGTCGAGCTGGCTCGCCGTCGCCGCTACTATGCCACGCGGCTGCTGTATGGGCTGGCCCTGCTGCTGGCGATCTTCATCGCCTGGGAGGCGAGTAGCTTCACGGTAACGTTCGGCAGCCGCGCGCCGACGATCGCCGATGTGGCCCGGCTCGCCTCGGCGCTCTTCTGGGCCGTGGCGATCGTGCAATACGGCGCGGTCTATTTGTTCGTGCCGATCATGCTTTCGGGCACGATCTGCAGCGAACGCGAGGAGCACACGCTCGAACTCCTCTTCACCACGCACTTGCGCGACCGCGAGATCGTGTTGGGCAAAGTCGGCAGCCGGCTGGCCGTGGTATTTCTGTTGTTCTTGAGCGGCCTGCCCGTGCTGGCGATCATCCGGTTGTTCGGCGGCATCGATGGCACGACGCTGGTGCGCGTCGAGGCGGCCACGCTGTTGGCGATGTTCGTCGCCGGCTCGCTGGCCACGTACTTTTCGACCGTCAGCCCCTCGCCGATGGTGGCGCTGGTGCGCACCTATTGGTGGCTGGCACTGTGGCTGCTGATCGGGCCCGTTGTGCTGCAGTTGGTCCTCGCGCTCCTGAGTCTGGGCTCGCATTCGTCGACGCTCTGGATGCGGATGAACATGGTGTTGCTGTGGGTCAACCCGCTGGGGCTGTTCGGGGTGTCGTTCGAGCCACGGCTCATGCAGAGTTTCGGTGTCGGCGGCTGGTGGCTGTTTACCGGCTACTGGAGCATGTACCTGATTCCGTCGCTCGTCGCCTTGTTCTTCTCGTGGCGGGCGGTGCGGCGGCTGCGGTATCCGCCACGACCTTTGTTCAGCCTGCGGCGGCTGGTGCAGAACCCGGCCTACGATCGCGATCCGCTCGAGGCGCTTGCCCGTCGTGGACCACCGCCGCTACCTGCGGCGGCCACGGCCCCGCGCGTTGCGTTGGCCGGCGAAGAATTGCCGGTGCTGTCCGAGATCATGGCCGTCGACGCCGCGCCGCCCGACGTTGCCCAGCCGGCCGCTGGCGGCACGCTGCCCGCCTCGAGCGAAGCATCGCCGTTCGCCGGCCCGTCGCAGCCGGCCGTCGCCCCGCAACCATCCTCGGCGGTGGCACAAGCCACCAAGAGTCGCTTCTTCGCGGTGCGCAATCCGCTGTGGCGCCGCGCGCGGCTGGCGCGCGTTTACGATCGCGATCGCTATCTGTTCCGCATTCAGATCGCCGGCGCCGTGCTGTTGGCGGGCATCTTCTTATTGACCTTTTTGCTGGCCGTGGCCAATAACTTTCAGGGGGACATCGACTACGAGATGGTGCTCGGTTTTCTCGTGCCGACCTGGATCACCGTCTGGTTCTTGACGGCCATCGTCGCCGGCACGAGCGTGGTCGGCGATCGCCGACGCGGATTTCTCGACCAGGTGCTCGTCACTCCGCTCGAGGCCCGCGATTTCGTGCTCGGCACCTGGCTGGCAGTGTTCGAGCATCTGAAACTGGCGTACGCCGTGCCCGCCGTGATCGTGCTGGTCTTTATTTTGGCGTTTGGCATGCCGATTGTGCCGGCCGTGTTGTCGTGGCTGCTCGGCGTCGCCTTCGGCGCGGTGCTGGTCGCGCTGGGCACGACTTGTTCGCTGGTCGCCAAGCAAACCGGCCAGGCGATTGTGCCGGTGTTGGCGCTGCCGCTGGTGCTGGCCATCGGCTGGCCGATGCTGGTCGTCGGCGACATGCCCTGGAACAGGCATAACGAAGAGAACTGGTACTTCACTTGCTGTGCTGCCGTGCTGTGCATTGCGGCCGCTGCCTGGGTGTTCACGCGGCAGCGCATGACGTCGCTGCGCGTCGGCGTGTTGTCGATCTGCGTCTATCAGCTCCTGATTCTGGCGCTCTCGCCCTTGGTGCTCAACGTGCATGACGAGATTGCGCACGGCTATCTGGACTGGCCCGACGAACTAGCGTTGGCGAGCAACTGCGTGGGCGTAATGGTCTACGTTGTGGCGGAATTCCCCGAGCATCGCTATCGAGGTTCGTATGTTGAAGTGCGCCATTATGCCGGCAACCTGGCGCTGATCTGGAGCACTCCGTTTCTGGTGGCCGCCCTCGGCTATTTGGTCTGGAGCTACTTCTGGCTGACGCGCAACTTCGACCGCCTGACCGAACGCACCCTCTTCAAGCGCAGTGGCGGCACCGTCACCTCGACCAGCGAGCAGGTGCCGGTCGCCTGACGAGCAACCAAGCCGGCGACGCACGGCTGAGAATAAAACCGAGCTCTCACCCCAAGCCATACCGCTCTTGCAGCACGCAGGCGCTGGCGACGGTAGTGAGAATAAAGCTCACGCCGCTCCGTTTGCGCTCTTCGAGACTGGGCAGTTTGTCGAGCAACTCGATAATCGCGCGCTGGTCGAAGAACGGCAGCGATCGCAGCGCCGGGCCGCGCAGCGTGTCCTGCAACAATTGCATGAACCGACCCGACAAGTCGAGCGCCGCCGGCGGCGCCAGAAACGGGTGCTTTTGGCGGCGATAGACGGTATCGGTGATGTACGGCTTGACCGCTTCGCGCAGCACGTACTTCTCGGTCAGGCCGCGAATCTTCAGCGACACCGGCAGTTGGGCCACGCGCTCGACCACCTGATGATCGAGGAACGGCACCCGCCCCTCGATCGAGTGAGCCATTTCCATCCGGTCGCCGAGGAAGTTCAGCAAGTAATTGCACAACGTCGAGCGGGTCCAGAGATAGAGCGCCTGGTTGACCGGGTCGCGGCCGGCCAGTTGCCCTTCGACGTCAAACTTGTTCAGAAACACGCGGAACGCGTCGCGCTGCGGAAATTCGGCGGCGAATTGCGGATGAAACAGCCGGCGATAACGAACCGCGTTGGCGCTGCGCGTCTCCATCCACGACGGCACGAATCCCAGCGTGTGCTGCACCGTGTCCATCGACATCGGCGAGCCGGTCGGCAGCAACAGCCCTCGCGAAACTTCGTTCTCGGCGGTGAGCTGCGCCAGCAGGCGATCGACTTCGGCCGGATCTTGACCGGCCGAGTTGTACAGCAGCATGTCGCGGCGAAAGTGGGCGTAGCCGCCGAGGATCTCGTCCGAACCTTCGCCGGTGAGCACGACCTTGTAACCCTGGTCGCGCACCATTTGGCTGAGCATGAATTTGGCCACGCCGTGCGGATTGGCCGTCGTCACTTCGGCGTGCCAGACGGCGTCGGAAAAATGATCGGCCAACTGCGTCTGCGTCACGCGCAGCGGGCAGAAATCGGCGCCGGCTCGGGCCGCCATTTCGCGGGCGACTTCTTCCTCGTTGTAGGCCGCCGTGTCGAAGCAGAGCGTAAACGCCCGGATCGGCTCGGGGTGATGCCGCGCGGCCAGCCCCAACAGCGCGCAAGAATCGATCCCACCCGACAAATAGCAGCCGACCGGCACGTCGGCCCGCAAACGCAGCCGGACGGCATCGTCCAACTCGGCCCGCAGGGCTTCGACATGTTCGCGCTCGGCGGCGATCGCGCGCTGGGGATCGTCGGGCAGTCGCGTGGCTTCGGCCGGCGGGTAGTCGAAATCCCAATAGCGGATTACGCGCACTTGGGTTGGCGTGATCAGCAGGTAGCAACCAGGCGGAACCTGGTATACCCCTTGGAAGAGTGAGCGATCCTGATCGAAGTTGACGTGCATCGACTGGTAGAAAGACTCGTGGTCCCACCGTGCCGGCACTCCGGCCGCGAACAGCGCCTTGGCTTCCGACGCCAGATAGATGCGCCCGGCGTGCCGGGACCAATACAAGGGCTTGATGCCAAAGCGATCGCGGGCCGCGATCAACGTCTCGTTGGCTTCGTCCCAGAGCGCGAAGGCGAACTCGCCACGCAGCCGGTGCAAGGCGCGGGTGCCGCACTCCTGATACAAGTGCAGCGCGATCTCGCTGTCGCTCTTGGTGCGCAACTGGTGCCCGCGCTCGACGAGCTCGCGCTGGATCGCCTCGTAGCCGTAGAACTCGCCATTGACGACGATGTGCAGGTCGTCGTTTTCACTGGCGATCGGCTGATCGCCGGTTTCCAGATCGATGATCGACAGCCGCACATGCCCCAGGGCCACGCGACCGTCGGGCGAGATCCAATGACGTCGACCATCGGGCCCGCGGTGTTGGAGCACGGCCAAACCGCGCTGGAGCGCCGGCGTCGAAACCGGCTCCTGCGGTGAAAAAATAGCCAGAATGCCGCACACGACCGCTTCCCTCTCGCCTATCGGCCCGCAGTGCTGTAACGAACTGCCGAGTTGAGCCCAGCCCCCGGCGTGCGTCAAGCTCGCCCGGTGACAATCCCGTGGAGCGTCGATTAGACTGGGAGTGACGCGTGCCGTCGACGTGCGACCGCATACTCGGCCGTCCGCCACGCCTCCGAGCGGCGAGTGATTCGCTGACTTCCGCGACGTTTTGCTCGATATTTCCAAGGGGTGGCCCGGCGGTCGGCGCCGCCGCGAAGTTCCGCTAACAGAGCGCGTGTGCCGATGGCCCTATGGATTCTGCGACTGGTGTTTGTCGCCGTGGCGGCCGGAATGGGCGTCTGGATCGTCAAAGGGAGCAATGCGCCAATCAAGCTGCCGGTCGACGACCACCCCGTGGCGGTCCTGTTGGCCGTGATCGGCATCGCCGTGGGGGTCATCGCCATCGACATGTCGGTCCGCCGCAAGCGGCTCGACACCATCTCGGCTGTCTACTTTGGCTTGATTGTCGGATTGCTGCTGTCGTATGCCGTGTACCTGGCCACCACGCCGCTGCCGATCGACGCCACGGTGCGCGAGGCGCTGCAACTGGTGACCGGCATGGTGCTCTGCTACTTGTGCATCAGCATGCTGTTGCAGACGCGCGACGACTTTCGCTTCATCATTCCCTATGTCGAGTTCGCCCGTGAAGTCAAAGGGCTCAAGCCCTTCGTCGTGGACACCAGTGCCATCATCGACGGCCGCATTGCCGATATCATCGAAACGAGGTTGTTCGACAGCCAATTGATCGTGCCGCGGTTTGTGCTCGCCGAACTGCAGGGAATCGCCGACAGCTCCGACCGCTTGCGCCGCAGCCGCGGCCGCCGCGGGCTCGACGTCCTCAACCGACTGCGAACCATGACGGGCGTCGATCTGTCGATCTACGAGCGCGAGCCACAGGAGATCGTCGATCAGCCGGTCGACCTCAAACTGATCCTGTTGGCCAAGCACCTCAACGCCAAGGTAATCACGGGCGATTACAACCTGAACAAGGTGGCGCAACTGCACGACGTGGGGGTGATCAACCTCAACGATCTGGCCAACGCGCTGAAGCCGATCTTTCTCCCCGGCGAAGCGCTCGAAGTCCGCGTCGTCAAACCTGGTGAAGAGCCCGGCCAGGGGGTGGGCTATCTCGACGACGGCACGATGGTCGTCATCGAAGCCGGCCGCGATCAGGTCGGCCGCACCGTGCGGCTTACCGTCACCAGCGTGTTGCAAACGAGCGCCGGCCGCATGATCTTTGGCCGCTACGACGCGCCCGCCACGCGCGAGCCCCAGCCGGCTGCCGCGGGAGGGGCGCGCAAGTAGCCGCGCCACGCGCGGGGCAACTTCGGCGGATGATAGCGCCAGCCGCGAGGACTCGCGCAACTTGCAGGCCCTGCACGGAGGATCGCCGACGATGAAGAACCTCGCTCCGCTCGGCAAGATGACGGCCTTTTACATTCCGTCGCACAAGCTCGACGGGCCCGGTTTCGACAGCGTCGAGACGGCCCGCCGCACGATCCACGAATTCTTGATCGCCCATTACAAGGCCTACACGCACACCCCCTCGCCGGTCAAAGGCTACTGGCTCAGCGGCCGCGGCGTGCTTCTGCACGACGTGATGGAGCGGTTCGAAGTGTCGTTCGATCGCGAGGTCGACTACGAACGGCTGATCGTGTTTCTGACCGAGTTGGCTCACCGGCTCGACGAAGAATCGATCTACCTTACGCGCGGCGATGAGAGCTTTCTGGTGAACCGCCGCGAACCAACCTGACGCATCGTCACGCGTAAAGCGGGTTGGGCAACTCCGGCAGGCAGGCCACGTCGACCGACAAATCCATGGTGTGCTGCCCGCCGCCGTGAATCACCCCTTTGATCGGGTTGACGTCGTCGTAGTCGCGCCCCCAGGCCAGCAGAATGTGCTCGTCGGAGACCACCTTGTTGTTCGTCGGGTCGACGTCGATCCAACCGTTGACGGGATCGTAGACCGACAGCCAGGCGTGCGTCGCGTCGGCCCCCACCAACGCCTCCTTGCCGGGCGGGGGGACCGTCCGCAAGTAACCGCTGACGTAGCGGGCCGCCAGACCGAGCGACCGCAGGCAGGCGATCTCCAGGTGGGCGAAATCCTGGCACACGCCGCGCCGCTTGGCGAACACTTCATCGAGCGGCGTCGAGACGGTCGTCGCCTGCGGATCGTAGGAGAAGTCTTCATGGATCCGCGTGGTTAAATCGAGCACCCCGTCGTACAAGCTGGCCCCGGCGGCGAACGACTGCTCGGCATAGGCGGCCAGCTTGGCGCTGGGCTGCACGTACCGCGACGCAAAGGCGAACTGATAGGCCGCGAGCGATTCGCGGCTGCGGTCCGCGCGCAGGCGATCGCGAACCGCTTCCCACGTGACCGACGTGGTGAGGGCAGTCGGCAAGCGCGGCGCCACCTCGACGTAGTGCGTGGCGATCATCGACAGGTCGCGATGCGGCTCCTGCACCGTGCAAAAGGTCGCCCGGTTGCCGAAATAGTCGCCGTACGTGAAGCGCAGCGCCGGCTCGGGACGAATCTCGAGCTGCGTCCGCCAGCAGTACTGATCGGGCAAGTCGCGCGGCGTCAGATGCGACAGGTTCTGGCAGAGCGTCACCGGCTCGCTGTAGTGATAGATTGTCTTGTGCAGCACTCGGTAGTACATGACGAGTTATCCCTGGGCCGGCGGCCGCTCGCCGGCCGGCTCCGACGGTCGCGAGACCCCGGCCGCGGCCATGTTGCGCGACACTTCCAGATGCCCGAAATAAGTTTGCGTGATGGCGTTGGAAAGCGCGTTGAGGCAATCGGTGACTTGCGCAACGAGCGCTCCCAACTGAACCCGTTGCCCCTCGGCGTTGGCCTGGGCCAGCGCCGTCACGTCGGCCAGCCGCAAGGCGGTGAGCGACGCCAGCACCACGCGCTGCTCGGCGCTCCAGCCTGGCTTGGTCAGGTCGCGCGGCAGGTGATCGACGTCCTCGGCCAGCGCCGCCAATTGGAACGCCACCGAGCGCGGGTTCGTTTCGTCGGCCAACAGCAGATCGATCACCGGCGCCACCTGCAGCTTTCCCTGGTAGCGGCGGCGATAGGTCATCACGCTATCGGCCACGTCCAGCAAGGCCTCGAGCAATTGACCCTCCTGCTCGGCGACATCGGTCAGAGCGCTCCCCAACATGCTGACCACCTGCAGGCAACGCTCGAGCTTGCGGCCAATGTCCAGAAACCGCCAGCCGTAGCCGCGGGTGACGCTCTCCATCGCCAGGCCGCCGAAGGCCGCCAGCGTGAGCACCGTGCGATCCAACAAGGCCAGCTCATCGCCCAGCGCGCGGGTATCGTCGTCGACGCGGCGGCGATTGGCGCGAACGCGATCAGCGCCGGCCTGCAACTCGTTGGCTCCCATGCGCGTTTTGTCGAGCTCGACCAACACCCGCGACATATCGACCGAAATGCGGTCGCGCACCACGCCCGCCAGCCGTGCCAGCGCGGCCAGCACCGAGACCAGGCTGCCGGGGCGCCGCACGTCGTGGATTACCGACAACAGCTCGGTCTCGGGGTTGACGACGCGGGGCTCCGCCGCCTCGGCAACCGCGCCCGGCAGCAATTCGCTTTGCGACGTCACGATCCGCAACAGCGCCGGCAGCTCGGGCACGTCGGCTGGCTGCTGCGCTTCGGTCAACCGCAAGATCACGCAGCGCAAGAGGCGCGTCAGTCCTTCGGCGCGCTCGGCATAACGCCCCAGCCAGTAGAGATTATCGGCCATGCGGCTGGGCAGGTCGTGCCCACCCCGCGTCAGCTCGACCGGCGCATCGTCGGGCCGCAGCAAGCTGAACTGGCTGACCGGGCCGGGCGACAACACCCACGTGTCTTTGCTGCCGCCGCCGCGCTGCATCGACACCACCATCGTCTCGGCCGACGCGCTCACTCGGGTAAGACCGCCGGGCATGACCGTGAACGAATCCTGATTGGCCGCCACGTACGCCCGCAGCACGAGATGGCGCGGTTCGAAATGCTCGGGCCCCAGCACCGGCGCGGTCGCCAGCACGATGCGCTGCTGGCCGACGAATTGATATGGGTAGGCGCGAATCCGCTCGACCAGGCGTTGACGCTGTTCGGTCGAGAGCTCGCCGCCAAAGACCGGCTCGAGATTCGTCCCCGGCAACGCCGGCTTGATCACCAGCTCGGCCAGATGTTCGAGCACGAATTTGCGTTCGCTGGTCCCGCCACACCACCAGGTGGGGGCCGACGGCAACTCGAGCTCTTCGCCCAACAAGTACCGGCACAAGCCCGGCAGGAAGGCCAACAGCGCTGGCGTCTCGAGCAGGCCGCTCCCCAAAGCGTTGGCGACCGCCACGTGCCCTGCGCGGACCGCCTGCATCAGGCCCGGCACCCCCAGGAAAGAATCGGGCCGCAACTCCAACGGGTCGCAGAAGTCGTCGTCGAGCCGGCGAAAGATCACGTCGACCGGCTGCAGGCCGCCGAGCACCTTGAGAAACACCCGGCTGTCGCGCACCGTCAAGTCGTTGCCTTCGACGAGCGTGAAGCCCAGGTACCGCGCCAAGTAGGCATGCTCGAAATACGTTTCGTTGTATGGCCCCGGCGTGAGCAACACCACGCGCGGGTTTTCGCGCTTCGTCGGCCCGAGGCCGTAAAGCGTCTCGCGCAAGGTGCGAAAGAATTGGGCCAACCGCTGCACCTGGCAATCGCGAAACACTTCGGGGAGCATCCGCGACAGCACGATGCGATTCTCCAGCGCGTAGCCGGCCCCCGATGGGCATTGCGTGCGATCGCCGAGCACCCACAAATGGCCATCGGCCGCGCGGCCGATATTCGAGGCAAACAGATGTAGATTACGCCCGCCCGGGAGCTGCACGCCGTGACACGCCCGCAGAAATGCCGCGTTGCCAAACACCAGTTCGGGCGGGATCAACCCTTCGGTGAGCGTGTATTGCGGGCCGTACAGATCGGCCAGGATCGCTTCGAGCAGGCGGCCGCGCTGGATCAGGCCGGACTCGATCTTGCGCGCGTCGTCGGCCGCGATCAGTTGCGGAATCGGATCGAGCCGCCAAGGCCGATGCATGCCGCGGGCGTCGTCGTAAACGTTGTAGGTGACGCCGTTCTCGCGGATCAGCCGCTGGGCTTCGCTCCAACGATGCCCGAATTGCGCCCGCCCCAGCTCGCGCAGCGAGCGGAACAACCCTTGCCAATGGGCCCGCGGTTCTCCGTTGGCGTCGAGCGCCTCGTCGAAAGCGCCGCCGGTTGGCGAATAGTCGAGCCACGTCTGCTCGGCAGACGCAGGTGCCAACCCGGGCGAAGTCAATTCCATGGTCCGCGGTCGCCGCCTGAGAGAGATATAGCGCTGGTGGTTTTAGCGCTGCGCGGAGAACTCCGCTTCTGGTTGTACTATACCAAAATGCTCGACTCGCGCGAGCGAGGGGTCGCTGCCGGTATGCGGCTTCGGATGTTCCGCAGCGCGCGGGGCGACGACCGGTTGCCGCAAATCGAGCGTCAGCGCGAACTCGCCGCGGCGCGGCTCGGCGACGACCGACTGCCGCCCCGGCGTGTGACCGAAGCGAATGAAGCGATTGTAGCGGCGGCTCTCTGCCTCACGCGAGTTGACCGGCAGCACTTCGTACGCCATCCCGCCCGGATGCGCCACGTGATACTGGCAGCCGCCGATCGATCGGTTGTTCCAGGTGTCGTAGATATCGAAGACCAGCGGAGCATCGATGCCGATCGTCGGATGCAAACACGACGGCGGACACCACGCGCGATACCGCACGCCGGCCACGAATTCGCCCACCGTGCCGGTCGGGTGCAGCGGCACCGGGCGACCGTTGCACGTCACCACGTGGCGGGTATCGACCAGGCCGCGGACCTTCACCTGCAGGCGCTCGACCGACGAATCGACGTACCGCGCCGTGCCGGCGCCGGTGGCCTCTTCACCCAACACGTGCCACGGTTCGATCGCCTGCCGCAGTTCGAGCTCCACCCCTTGCTGAGCGATGCTCCCCAACCAGGGAAAGCGGAACTCCACGTGCGGGGCAAACCAACTGCGCTCCAGCGGGTAGCCGGCCGCGCGCATCTCGTAGAGCAGGTCGTCGAGATCTTGCTCGACAAAGTGGGGCAGCATGAAGCGGTCGTGCAAGTCGGTCCCCCAACGCACCAGCCGCTTGTCGTAACCGGCCTTCCAGAAGCGGGCCACAAGAGCGCGAATGAGCAATTGCTGCACCAGGCTCATCCGTGCGTGCGGAGGCATCTCGAAAGCACGCAGCTCGACCAGCCCACGCCGGCCGTCGGCCGAGTCGGGCGAAAACAGCTTGTCGATGCAGAACTCGGCCCGGTGCGTATTGCCGGTCACGTCGACCAGCAAATTGCGCAGCACCCGGTCGACGATCCAGGGCGGGCAGTTGCCCCGCTGCGGCAATTCGGTAAAGGCCAGCTCCATTTCGTAGAGGGCGTCGTTGCGGGCCTCGTCGACGCGCGGCGCCTGGCTCGTCGGCCCCACGAACAGCGACGAGAACAAGTACGACAGCGACGGATGATTGTGCCAGCAGCCCACCAGGCTGCGGAGCAGGTCGGGGCGCCGCAGAACCGGGCTCAGCGAGGGACTCGGTCCGCCCAGCACAATGTGATTGCCGCCGCCGGTGCCGGTGTGACGGCCGTCGAGCATGAACTTCTCGGTGCTCAGCCGCGACAGCCGGGCTTCTTCGTAAAGCGCCGTCGTGTTGTGGACTAGCTCGCGCCAGTTGTGCGCCGGGTGAACGTTCACCTCAATCACGCCGGGGTCGGGCGTGATCTGCAAGTGATTGAGACGATGATCGCTGGGGGGCTTGTAGCCTTCGATGAGCACCGGCATTTCGAGCTCGGCGGCGGTCGCCTCGATGGCCGCCACCAGATCGAGATAATCTTCCAGGCGGTCGACCGGCGGCATGAAGACGTGCAACCGCCCTTCCCGAGGTTCGATGCACATTGCCGTGCGCACGATGCTCGCCGGTAACCGCGGCGGCGGCGCGCCATTGGCGCCGTTGAGCGACGCCGCGTGGCGCGCCCCCGGCGTAATCCCCGCGATCTGTGGATGGCGATCGTAACCTGGCCGCGGCGGCAGCGGTCCGCGCGGCGCGAAGGGGTCGGGCTCCAATAGCGGTTGCCGGTCCGTAGGCGCTTCCCAGGGGAGTGAGTCGAGCGGCAGCCGGAAACCCATCGGCGAATCGCCGGGAATCAGAAACACGTGCTCGCGGCGCAGCAGCCATTGGCCGCTTTCCCACCGCGGCATGCCGGCGTAGTACTGACGCCGCAGCGGCAGCACATAGCCCACGACGTGATCGAGCCCTTGCTCGAAAACGCGGGCCAACCGCTTGCGCTCCTCGGGCTCGTCGAGCTTGCTTTGCAGCGGATCGACGTTCGAGGGCAAGCGCCGCTCGCGCCACAGGTAGTACCAGACATCTTCGTAACCGGGCAGACAGTAGTCGGGGTCGACCCCCAACCGCTCGGCCAGCGAAATGGCGAATTGCTGCGCGCAGGGGCTGTCGTGGCCGTAGTCGGCGTCGAGATCGCCGACCAGCGCCGGATCTTCCCAAAGCGGCACGCCGTCGCGTCGCCAATAGCATCCGTAAACCCAACGCGGCAACGACTCGCCGGGATACCATTTGCCTTGGCCGTAGTGCAACAAGGCGCCCGGCGCGAAGCGATCGCGCAACCGCTTCGAGAGCACGCCGGCCAGTCGCGTCTTGCCCGGGCCCATGGCGTCGAAATTCCATTCGGGCGAATCGCGGTCGTCGATCGACACGAAAGTCGGCTCGCCCCCCATCGTCAAATGGACGTCGCTTTGCCGCAACTCTTCGTCGATGCGAATGCCCAAGGCGTCGATTTCCCGCCATTGAGCTTCGGTGTACGGAAGGGTGACGCGGGGCGTTTCGAGCACGCGCGCCAGCGACATCTGAAAGTCGAACGTCTCGCCGACCTTTTCGTCCTGCCCGTTGAGGCCGCTACGAATCCAGTGGTAGCTTCCCGTGATCGGCGCCGCGGTGATCGGGTGGGCGGCGCAGGCCAGGGGGATATGCCCTTCGCCGGCCACCAGGCCCGAGGTCGCGTCGAAGCCCACCCAACCGGCGCCCGGCAGATAGACTTCGGTCCAGGCGTGCAAGTCGGTGAAGTCCTGCTCGGGGCCCGACGGGCCATCGAGCGATTTCTCGTCGGCCGTCAATTGAATCAAGTAGCCCGACACGAAGCGAGCCGCGAAGCCCAACTGCCGGAGCAATTGCACGAAGACCCAGGCCGTGTCGCGGCACGAGCCGCTGGCCCGCTCGAGCGTTTCTTCGCACGTTTGCACGCCGGGCTCGAGCCGAATGCCATACTCGATCGACTGCTGCAAGTGGCGGTTGAGGTCGACCAAGAAGTCGATCGTGCGGAGATCGTGCCGCCGCAAGCTGGCGGCCAGTTCCGCAAGCCGCGGCCCGGCCGGTTCGCACTCGCGGTACGGCGTCAGTTCGCCAGCCAGCGCCGGCTCGTAGACGAACGGGTAGGTCTCCGCCTCGGGCGCGATGAAGAAGTCGAACGGGTTGATCGAGACCATCTCGGCCACGAGGTCGACCGTGATCTTCAATTCGCGGGCCGGCTCCGGAAACACGATCCGCGCCTGGTAGTTGTTGTACGGATCTTGCTGCCAGTTGAGAAAGTGCGGCTCAGGCTCGACGCGCAACGAATAGCTCACGATCGGCGTGCGGCAATGCGGCGCAGGTCGCAGCCGGATCACGTGCGGATCGAAAATCACGGTGCGGTCGTACCGGTAGCTCGTCGTGTGATTGAGGGCAACCCGGATCGGCATCGGTTAGTCTCTTGGCTGCGAATTCCGCCACGGCGAAATTCAGACGCGACTCAAACCACGGCGACGGTGGGCCGGCGAGTCGTGTCACCCGTCTGATGGCAAAACGTAACTCTAGGTCGCGACAGGCCGGCCCGGCCCGGCTGCCGCCACCGGCACTCTTAGCCGGTGTTCTTCAGTCCGGCCGCGATGCCGTTGATGCTCTCGAGCACCGCGGCCAGCAGCCCGGGATCGGTTTCGGCCTCGGGATCGGCCGCGGCGGTCCGCAGCCGGCCCAACAACACCAACTGAATGAAGCTCAACGCGTCGACGTACGGATTGCGCAACTGAATCGAACGCTTCAGCACCGGCATTTTGTCCAGCAGCTCGGCCTCGCCGGTGATCAGCATGATCGCCTCGACCGTGCGACGGTATTCGGCGGCGATCCGATCGTAGACGCGGCCCGCCAACTCCTGATCGGGGACAAGATCGGCGTACAACCTGGCGATCGTCAGGTCGGCTTTCGCCAGGATCATCTGAGCATTGTCGATCAGCGTTCGCCAGAAGGGCCAGCGCTCGTACATCGCGACCAGCGTCTCCCGCTCCTCGGGCTGCTCATCGAGAAAGTCGAATACGGCGCTGCCGAACCCGTACCAGCCGGGCAACGTGTGCCGGCTTTGCATCCAACTGAACACCCAGGGAATCGCCCGCAGTTGCTCGATACTGGTATACGGCTGGCCGGCCCCCTGGCCGCGACGCGGCGGGCGCGACGCGATCTTGAGCTGCCCGATCTCGGCGATCGGCGTGGCCTCGGCAAAGTAAGTGAGAAACTCCGGCGTCTCGTACACCAGTTCGCGATATTGCTGCCCGGCGCGCTCGGCGAGCCGCTCGATCAAGCGCTCCCATTCAGGAGGGGGCGGATCGGCGTCGATCCCGAAGCTGCTCCGCAACACGGCGTTGATGATCTGATCGAGATGCCGTTCGGCGACCCCCGGCGACCCATAGCGGTCGGCGATCATCTCCCCCTGCTCGGTGAACCGCAGACGGCCGGCGACCGTCCCCGCCGGCTGGCCGAGAATCGCGCGGTTGGCCGGACCGCCGCCGCGGCCGATCGCGCCGCCGCGGCCATGAAACAACTGAATCGTGATCCCCATCCGGCGGCCGGTATCGACCAGCGCCCGCTGCGCCTGATAGAGCGCCCACGCCGATTGCAGGAAGCCGGCGTCTTTGTTGCTGTCCGAGTAGCCGAGCATCACTTCCTGCAAGTTGCCGCGCAGCTTCAGATGCTCGCGATAGATCGGCAAGTGGAACAACCGCTGCACGATCGTCGACCCGTGCCGGAGCGGGTCGAGCGCCTCGAACAACGGGATCACGTTCAGCCGGCTGACTCCCTCGCTCGGCCGGAACAACCGCGCCTCGCGAGCCAACAACAGCACTGTCAGCACGTCGGCCGGCTCGGTCGCTCCGCTGATGATGTAGTTTTTGATCGCCTCGGGGCATTGCTGCTCAAGCACCGCCGCCACGGTGCGGAACGTCTGCACCACCTCGCGAGTCTCCGCCGAGAAGGGGAGATGCACCGGCACCAGCGGCCGCGTCGCCGCCAACTCGTCGACCAGCAACTCGAAGCGCTCGTTGGCCGGAAGCTTCTGATAGTCCTGGCAAACCCCCGCCCAGGCGAAGATCTCCTCGAGCGCGCGGCGCAACCGGCCGCTGTGCTCGCGAATGTCGAGCGTGAACATGTGCAGGCCGAAGGTGTCGACCAGCCGGCGCAAATCGTGCAGCAACCCTCCGGCCGAAGCTTCGGCGCCATCCTTGCGCAGTTCGGCATCCATGGCGTCGAGATCGGCCAGCAAGTCGGCGCGGCGCAGATAAACGGCCGCCGGCGCGCGGCGCTCGTCGGCCGTCCATTGCGGCTCTTGTTCGCGAACGTAACTCAACGTCCGCCGTAACCGCCCAGCGATCGCCTGGCACATCGAGCGGAAAGGTTCGTGATCGTCTCCCGAGGGTAATTCGGGGAGCAAGTCTTGATTGCGGTCCAGCGCGGCACGGAACTCGTCAGAGATTGGCAGCACCAAGCTCGAATGACTCAATCGCCGCCCCAGCTCGTCGATCTTGGCGAGATACTGCTTGAGGATCGTCTCTTGCTGCAGCTTGATCGTGGCGGCCGTCACCTGGTGCGTGACGTTCGGGTTGCCGTCGCGATCGCCGCCGGTCCACGAGCCGAACCGCAGGAAGCTGGCCACCGGCACCGTCTGGCCGTCGGCCATGCGGCGCAGATAGGTCTCCAACTCGCGATAGATGTGCGGCGCCACGTCCCACAGGCAGGCGACCATGCTGAGCCCTTGCCGCACTTCGTCGAGCACCGTCGGCCGCTTCGAGCGCACCAGCTCCGAGAGCCAGAGCCCTTCGACCTCCTCGTGAATCGCCACCACGGCCGCTTCCTGCTCGCGGGGGAGCAGTTCGCGGTATTCGAGCCGATCGAGCTGCCGCGCGATGACGTCGAGCTTTTCCAACAGCGTGCGCCGGCGCGCCTCGCTCGGGTGCGCCGTGAACACCGGCGCCACCAGCGCGTGCTCTAACAGTTCCGCGATCTGCTGGGCCGACACGCCGCTTTGCCCCAATTGTTCGAGCGCGGCTTCGAGACTTTCGGGCAAGGCCCGTTGCTGCTGGGCGCGCCATCGCAAGGTGCGCAAGCGGGCCCGCTGCTCGGCCAGATTCGTTAGATCGAAGTAGATGCTGAAGGCCCGCGTCAGCGTGCGCAGCGCCGGCAGCTCGAGCTGCCCCAGGCGATCGCGCAAGCGGCGGGCGTCGTCGAGCGATGGCTGCTGGCGAATGTCTTTCGTGGCGGCGCGCACCTCTTCGACGAGCGCCAGCGCCGGCGCGCCGGCCAGACGCCCGATGGTTTCGCCCAGCAGGTCGCCCAACAGGTGGATATCGGCGCTTAGGGCGCGCTGAATGGCTTCCGTCTCGGCCGCGCCCTCGGCGGGCGGCGCAGCGTGTGGATCGGTGGACATGACGGCTTTATCGTGCAGTTCAAGCGCGGACAACGTCAACCCCTCGGCTCATTCCAGAAAGCAGATGCGCTTGTTGATGTCGACGTTGATCGAGCGATACGACTGGGTGAGATTGCCCGAGTGGAACAACTGCGTCCGCACATAGTCCACATCGTCCATCCCGATGGCGTTGTTGAAGATCGGCGCCAGATAACTGACGCCAACCTGCGACAATTGCAGGGCTTCTCGGTCGTAGAACGACGGGTGCACCTGCCGTGCGTGGATCAATCCATACCGGTCGCGAAAATCGTTGGCATTGACCCCGTCGATGTAGAAGCCGCGCTCGCGATTCCACTGCAAAACCGCCACGCCGTTGGCGTGCCCCTCGGTCAGCAGATCGACCGCGTGACCCCCCAATTGCAACCCGTAGAACCGGTCGAAGTAGATCGGCCGACCCCCCCGCTGGGTGTGCCCCACCTTGCGGGTGAA
Organism: Pirellulales bacterium; assembly: GCA_050184475.1. Classification (GTDB taxonomy): domain Bacteria; phylum Planctomycetota; class Planctomycetia; order Pirellulales; family JAEUIK01; genus JAIESQ01. The sequence continues at coordinate 126,028 of JBFXAH010000011.1, forward strand.
GATCGCCGCCCGCGCCGATTCGTTGCGCCGCTTGGTCGTGAAGTAGCTGTCTCCCAACCGTTCGATCAGCAGTTGCCGCACGGCTTCGGCCGCGCCCGAAAGAACCTTGTTGCCCGCCGGATCGGTCGAGGCCACCTCCGAGCCCAGCTCGCGTCCGCTCTCGTCGACGATCCCTTCGCCGCAGACGATCACCACGTTCTTTTGCAGGTCGTACACGTCGAGCACCCGTTCGACCAGCCGTTCGACGTTCAGCGGCGCCTCGGGCAACAGGACGATGTCGGGCTGTCCGTAAGCGGCGCCCATCGACAGGTAGCCGGAGTGCCGACCCATCACTTCGATGATCGCAATCCGGCGATGACTTTCGGCCGTGGTCCGAATGCGCTCCACGCCGCTGGCCGACACGTATACCGCCGTGGCAAAGCCCGGCGTCACGTAATTGACCATGTGCTCCAGGTCGAACCGCCCGCGGGCCGGTCCGCGCACATAGCGGTAGCCGGGAGCGGCGTCGCACGTTTCGCGAACCCACTCGTCGGGCTCTTGCCGATAGTTGAGCCCCAAGTCGTTGTCGATCGTCTTGGGAGCCAGCACCGTGGGCAGATACTCGGAAAGGGCCTGCATGCCGTTGAGCGTGCCGTCGCCGCCGATACAGATCAGCCCTTCGACCTTCAAGCGCCGCAGCCGATCGACAACTTCGGCCAGCATCGCCTTGTCGTTCGGGTCGACGTAGTCGCGCGAGGCCCCGATCAGCGTGCCGCCGCGCATGGCGTCGAGCTCCGGGATCGGGCTGAACAGCGGGTTGAGCTTGACGTGCGGAACCCGCGGGTTGAACAAGCTGCTGAAGCCCTTGATGAACCCCAACACCTCGATGCGCCGCTGGCTGGCGCGCAAGGCCGCCCCCTGCAGCGTGGCGTTGAGGGCCGGGGTGTCTCCCCCCGCGGTGAGGATGCCGATGCGGTTCATGGGGTGTTGGCCGGTTTGCAGTAAGTCGTGGTCGACCCGATGCCGCCGGGGGGGAACGGCCTGCCTCGCACCGAAGTGGTTGCAATTCGCCCCCCCGAACTGGCTTTCGCGCAGCCGCACCTCACGGGCAATCGGTATGCCGGCAATTGCCGATCGAAAACGCCGCCTGACGAAGCCTGCGGAATTCCCGGGCCTGTTCACCAACTCCTTGACCACAACCTATAATTTCGCAAGCGTTTGCGCGCCGGCGCCACGAGCGGCACTGTGCGGCGAAACTTGTGACCGCGATGGCCGCGGGCGGACGACTGGCACGAGGAGTGCCTATACGCGCGGCACGGCGTGGCCGCGTCGTTCGCAGTATTCGAGTTACATCCCCACACATCCTCCAGCAACCAACCCTCGAGTCCGATCGATGAAGACGTATCGTTGCACCTGCGGTCAGACGCTCTTCTACGAGAACAGCCTTTGCCTGTCGTGTGGGTCGGAATTGGGCTTCTGCCCGACCTGCCGGAATATCGTCGCGCTGCAGCCGACGGGCGATGGTCAGTTCCGTTGCGGCAACGACAAGTGCGGCGCTACGTTGGCGAAATGCGCCAACTACGTGGAGCACAACGTTTGCAATCGCTGCGTCGCGGTCCCCAGCAGCGAGCCACTTTGCGACTGCTGCCGGTTCAACGACACGATTCCCGACCTGACCGTGCCGGGGAACAAGGAAAAGTGGTATCGGCTCGAAATGGCCAAGCGGCGGCTGTTTTACGGACTGGCCGAGTTGGGTTTGCCCTATGGAACCGAGGCCGACGGCATCGAGCCGCCGTTGCGGTTCGACTTTAAGGCCGACGTCATTCCGCAGTACCTCTTCTGGCGCCCCGTCGGCAAGGGAGAACGCGTCTACACGGGGCATGCCGCCGGACGCATCACGATCAACGTCCGCGAAGTCGACGACGTCGAGCGCGAAAAGCTGCGCGTCGATTTAGGCGAAGCGCAGCGCACCCTGATCGGCCACTTCCGGCACGAGATCGGCCATTTCTACTGGGACGTGCTGGTCAAAGGTCGCCGCGAGGCGGAGTGCATCGCCGTCTTCGGAGACCACAACAACCCGACCTACTCCGAGGCGCTGGAGACGTACTACAAGAATGGCCCCGCCCCCAACTGGGCACAGAACTACATTAGCGGCTACGCCACGATGCACCCCTGGGAAGATTTCGCCGAGACCTGGGCCGCGTACCTCGACATGGCCAACGTGCTCGAAACGGCCGAACACGCCGGCTTCGGCGGCGCGACCCGCATTGTTTACGGCGACATCGATCCGATGATCGAGCGCTATCAGGAGCTCGGCATCGCGCTCAACGAGTTCAACCGCGGGATGGGGCTCCTGGACGTCGTCCCCGAGGTGTTCGTCCCCGCGGTGGTCGACAAGCTGCGGTTCATTCACAAGCTGGTGCGGCTGGGCCGGGGCGAGAACCGAGCGATCTACCCCGACGGCCCGCCGCCCGCGCTGGTCGAGCCGTCGGAGAGTAGTTCGCCCATGAGCCAGTCGCAATCGACAACCATGGCCACGCAGACCTCGGCGTCACCCGAGGCCGCGACGGCTGCGGCTACTTGATGAACAGCATTTCCTGGTAGGTCGGCAACGGCCAGATGTCGTCGGCGACCATGCCTTCGAGCTCGTCGGCGTACTTGCGCACCTCGGCCATGGCCGGCACGACTTCGTCGCAGAAATGCCGGGCCTCGGCTTCCAGACTATCGGCGTCGTGGTGCACCAGCGTTTTGTCGAGCACGGCGACGCTGTCTTGCAGGTTCTTCACCAACTCGGTCAGTTTGTCGAGCGTGTCGGTGTCGAACTCGTAGCCCACCAGCTTGAGGTTCGCGCAGGTCGAGGCCAGCTCGTTCTGGTAGCGAATCGCCGCCGGGAAGATCAGCGTCCGCGCCATTTCCAAGGTCTGCAGCCCCTCGACGCGCACCGTCTTGCAGTACTGCTCGAGGTAAATGTCCAACCGGCTTTGCAGCTCGCGGGTTGAGAGCACCTCGTATTTGGAGAACAGCGCGTTGACTTCGGGCTGGGCCAGCATCGGCAAGGCGTCGGTCGTCGTCTTCAGGTTCAAAAGTCCACGATCGGCGGCCTCTTTGTGCCAGGCGGCCGAGTAGCCGTCGCCATTGAAGATGATCGGCTCGCACTCGTTGATGATCTCGGTCAGCAACTTCTGCACGGCCGCGTGCAAGTTGTCGGGCTTGCCGGCGACTGCCTTCTCGAGCTGCGTCGCACAATAATCTAGCGATTCGCAGATGATCGTGTTCATGGCCACGAGCGGACCGGCGATCGACTGGTTCGACCCCACGGCCCGGAACTCGAACCGGTTGCCGGTGAAGGCGAACGGGCTGGTGCGGTTGCGGTCGCCGGCATCCTTGGGCAGCGGCGGCAGCACGTCGACGCCGACCGTCATCATTCCCTTGCTGAGCGACGAGTTGGCGCCACCCTTCTTGATCTGCTGGAAGACGTCGGTCAATTGATCGCCGAGGAAGATCGAGATGATCGCCGGTGGCGCCTCGTTGGCCCCCAGACGATGGTCGTTGCCGGCCGTCGCCACGACCGCTCGCAACAGCCCCTGGAATTTGTAAACCGCCCGAATCACCGCCGCGCAGAAGACCAGGAACTGGGCATTCGTGTGAGGCGTGTCGCCCGGGTCGAGCAGGTTCCCCTGCGACTTGCTCCCCAGCGACCAGTTGACGTGCTTGCCCGAACCGTTCACGCCGGCGAACGGCTTTTCGTGGGTGAGGCAAGCCATGCCGTACTTTTCGGCGACGCGCTTGAGCGTGATCATCACCAACTGCTGGTGGTCGGTCGCCAGGTTGGCCGACTCGAACACCGGGGCAATCTCGTACTGGCCCGGCGCCACCTCATTGTGCCGCGTCTTCACCGGAATGCCGAGCTTGTAAAGGTCGCGCTCGACTTCGAGCATGAAGGCCAACACCCTCTCGGGAATCGCGCCGAAGTAGTGATCCTCGAACTCCTGCCCCTTCGGCGGCTTGGCGCCAAACAGCGTGCGGCCGCACGTGAACAGGTCGGGGCGCGAGAAGTAGAAGTGCCGATCGACGAGGAAGTACTCCTGCTCGGGGCCGGCGGTCGAGGCGACGAACGCGTCGTCGTCGTGCCCAAACAACTTGAGAATCCGGTGCGCCTGCTTGTTCAAGGCTTGCATCGAACGCAGCACGGGCGTCTTCTTGTCGAGCGCTTCGCCCGTCCACGACACGAACGCCGTGGGAATGCAGAGCGTGGTACCGTTGGGGTTTTCGAGAATGTAGGCCGGGCTGGTCACGTCCCAGATGGTGTAACCGCGGGCTTCGAAGGTCGCGCGGATGCCACCGGTCGGAAAGCTCGAGCCGTCGGGTTCGCCCTGGATGAGTTGCTTGCCGCTGAATTCGGCGATCGCCCCTCCGTCGCCGTCGGGCGAGAGAAAGCTGTCGTGCTTTTCGGCCGTCAGGCCGGTCAGCGGATAAAAGACGTGTGCGTAGTGCGTGGCCCCCTTTTCGATGGCCCAATCCTTCATCGCCGAGGCGACGATATCGGCATTCGACGGATCGAGCTTGGCCCCCAATTCGATCGTCTTCATCACCGACTTGTAGACCGGCTTGGGCAATCGGGCCTTCATCACGGCCGGGCCAAAGACGTTTGCGCTAAACAGTTCGGGAGCCGGCGTTTCATGGAAGTTCAGCGGCGGCGAAATCGGCCGCCAGTTGGTCACCGCCGAAATGGCCGCCATGCGGGCCGACATGCTGGTGGGCGTTCCCCGACTTCCACCCGATGCCGCCCCGTTCGTCGATGTACTACCAGTCGAAAAGCTCGTGCTCACGGTGTTTCCCTCGCTTCAACAAAAGACCTGTAAAAGGCTCGAACTCGACCCCCAGGACAGGGGCCCAAGGCAGGCGTGACTCTGTCGGCCGTTGCCCACACGAATGCGCAAAAGATGGTGCCCCCCCTGAGAGCAACCGCCGTGCCGCTTAACACAGCAAGCTGCGAGATATTGCGGCAAGCTGCCAGGCGCTGCCCAAAACGGCCACGATTCGGCAGAAAATCCTTGTCGGGCAAATCGCCATAATCGCCAGAACGTTCGGCCGCCTGTCGCAAGTTTGTGCGATGGCTGCTGAACAGCGGGGCAGCAGGCCGCCGACGAGCGAGGCCATTGCCGTCCCCCGTACGGCCCGGTCGCACGCTGGAGGGTTCTTGTGCCGATGCCGCGCGGAATGCGGTTCGGCACTCGCGTTCGGCCGATTGCCGCCCGCGCCTCTGCGGCCTACTCCGGAGACGTACACCGGCCGCTTACCCTCAGCCAAATTGCGCTCGACGGGGGGTAGGGGTGCGAGATTTGCACCGCGGGAGGCTCCGCGCCGCGGCAAACTTCGCCGCGGCCCCCCCGCTGCGCTTGCCGGCTTCCGACCGTCTATGAACAGCTCCTGGCGCCGAATCATCATCGGTGGCATCTTCTTCGGGCTGACCTGCCTGACGGCCATCGGCGGCTACATGGCCGCCGGCTGGCACATGCTCGACGCGATTTACATGGTGGTGATCACCGTCTTCGGCGTCGGCTACGGCGAAACCAAGCCGCTCGACAGCCCCGCCCTGAAGATCTTCACCATGAGTGTGATCGTGGCCGGCTGTTCGTCGGCCATTTATGTCGTCGGCGGCTTCGTCCAAATGATCGCCGAAGGGGAAATCAACCGAGTTCTGGGGACCCGCCGTATGTCCAAAGGCATCGAACAACTCAAGGGGCACGCTTTGGTTTGCGGGTACGGCCGCGTGGGGCAAATGCTGGCTCACGATCTGCACGCCGCCGAGTTCCCGTTTGTCGTCATCGACGCCAACGAAGAGCGGGTGCAGCGCGCCCAAGCGGCAGGGTACCTGTCGGTGCTGGGCAGCGCTTCGGAGGAGGCGATCCTCGAAGCAGCCGGCATCGCGCGCGCCCGCGTGTTGGCCGCGGTGCTCCCCGATGATTCGGCCAACGTGTTCGTCACGCTCACGGCGCGCGAACTGAATCACTCGATCGAGATCATCGCCCGCGCCGAGTTGCCCTCGACCGAGAAGAAGCTGCGCCGCTCGGGCGCCACGCGCGTCGTAATGCCGGCTTTAATCGGCGCGACCAAGATGGCCAACATGATCGTCCGTCCCTCGGCCGAAGAGCTGCTGCTCGATGCCACGGGCAAGTCGCTGTTGCACGAAGAGCTCCGCGCGATCGGGCTGACCATGACCGAGGTCGACTTGCCCGCCAGCTCGCCGCTGGCTGGCGAGTCGGTCGCCAACATCGAACTCGGCGGGGGCTTCGTCATCGTCGGCATCAAGAAGCCCGACGGTTCGTTTTTGCAGCATCCCAGCCCCGAAACGCCGCTGGCGGCCGGCGACGTCGTGTTGATTCTCGGACACGAAGAAGCGGTGCCGCAACTGGCGCGGCGGGCCAGACCGCAATCGATGAAGTACCGCGGCGCCACGGTCTGAGCCAAGCGCGCGAGCACTAGCACGACGACGTCCCTTCATGACCGGCCTCGCGAGGGGAGCCTCTGGCGAATCGGCCCAGCACCGCGTAAGCTGCCGGCTTACCTGTCGCCATCGTGAAGGAGAGCGCGTGATGAACAAGGACGAAATCCTCAAGAAGCTGGCCGCCGGCGAGTTGGCCGTCGACGAAGCCTCGAAGCTGCTGGCCGAGGTCGAGCAGCCCAAGCGCGGTCAGCTCTACTGCAAAGTGAGCGAGAAGGGGGCCGTCAGCGTCTACGGCCTGCAGCGGATGCCTGTGACGCTGTACGTCGAGCAATGGGAACGGCTGCTGGACTTTGGCGATCAGGTCCGCGCGTTCCTCAAGGAGAACGACGCCAAGCTGAAGCGGAAGGAGTAGGGGCGATACTCACGGTGTACAAACTGCGTGCCATGACCACGCTCGACGCGCTTTGTCGCGAGTATGACCCGAGTCCGTCCGATATCGCCACGCAGAGCATGTCGGAAGCCATGCGCCGTATCGAACACGGCACTGCTGGACAAGCCAGCAGTGGCACCCAAATCAGACCTGAGGACGTCGCACGCATGCTCGATCACCGCAGCGTCACGCTTTCAAGCCCGCCAGCCAGCCGGTGCTGAAGGCCGCCTGAAAGTTGTAGCCGCCGATCGGACCGTCGAGATCGAGCACTTCGCCCGCCAAGTACAGGCCTGGCACCAGGCGACTTTCCATGGTGCGCGAATCAACCTCGTCGAGCGGAATGCCGCCGGCGGTAACTTCGGCCTTGCCGAAACCGCGTGTGCCGCTCAGTGGGATCGTCGCCTGCTTGATCGCCCGCACCAGCGCCGCCCGCCCGGCTTTGCTCAATTCGGCTGCCTTCTGCTCCGGGTCGAGTGCGGCCAACTGCACGAGCGCCTCGGCCAGGCGACGCGGAATCTCGCCCGGCACCAGGGCCAGCACGTGCCGCTTGCCCGCGGCCGCCGCGGCTTGCTTGAGCAACTCGTCGAGCGCCGCTTCCTTGACGCCCGGCAAGAAATCGCACGCCAGGCTCAACGACTGCGGTCGCGCGTGCCCACTTACGAACCGGCTGATGTCGAGCGCCACCGGTCCCGACAAGCCGAAGTGCGCGAACAGCAGCGAACCGCGCCGCTCGTCGAGCACTCGAGGCTTGTCTCCGGGCTCGACGAGCCGCAGCGTGACGTCGGGCACCGTCACGCCGCGCAGCGATGGCACCCACGCGGCCGCGGTGGTCAGCGGCACCAGCGCCGGCCGCGGCGGCACCAACGAGTGCCCGAGCGAAGTCGCCCAGCGATAACCGTCGCCCGTGGTTCCGCTGCCGGGATACGACTGCCCGCCGGTCGTCAGCACGACGTGTTCCGCCCGCAACGTGCGCCGCGACGTGACAAGTCGAAAGCCTGGCTCCTCGTCGCGCGTCAGCTCGACGAGCGGCTCTTCTCGCGACAGCTCGCAAGTGGTGCGCGACAGCCGAGCCAAGAAAGCAGCCAACACGTCGGTCGCGCGATCGCTGACCGGAAAAATCTTGCCGGTCTCCTCGACTTTCGTCGGCACTCCTTCGGCTTCGACCAGCGCGACCAGGTCGGCCGGGCCGAGCGCTGCCAAGGCCGAATGCAGGAACGGACCGGGCGGACCATAAGCGGCGACGATCCCGCGCGCATCGGTGGCCTGGGTGAGATTGCAGCGCGTTCCGCCCGACATCAGGATTTTGACGCCGGCCTTGCGGTTTTTTTCCAAGAGGAGCGTGCGCCGGCCGCGCGCGGCGGCGCGTTCGGCGGCAACGAGGCCGGCCGCGCCGGCCCCCACGACGACCACGTCCCAGGATGGCAGCGCTTCGTCAGTGTTGGACAACGGCAGCTCGGCTGGCAGAGGGGGACAGGAGTCGATACCGATCCGCGCTTCAACTGTGCTCGCGCGACGGTCCTCGGAATCGACTCCAGTCCCCGTCCCGAGCTTGTCCCGCCTGCCGGCTACCCGGCCTCGGCGGCGTGCCAGCCATCGTAGAGCACCGAGTCCTTTTGCACGACGACCACGCCGTCGACGACCATCACCGCGCTGTCTTCGGTCGAATCCAGCAGCCGGCGGTCGTTCAGCACCCGCACATTGCGGCCGATGCGGCAATTCTTGTCGATGATCGCCCCCTCGATGACCGATCCTTCGCCGATACCGATACCCGGCCGCCCGGCGCGGCGATCGGCCTCGATATCCTCGGGCGTCTGGAATTCGTCGGCCCCCATCAGGATCGAATCGCGAATCGTCACGCCGCGGCCGATCCGGCAACGCAGACCGATGATGCTGTTTTCGATCACCGTGCCGCTGTCGATCTGGCAGCCGTCGGAGATCAAGCTCCGCTTGATCGTGGCCCCTTCGATCTTGGCCGGCGGCAGAAACCTCGCCCGCGTGTAGACCTGCTGATCGGGCAGGTCGAGCCGAAATGGCGGATCGGGGGCCGCCAGCGCCAGGTTGGCCTTGTAGAACGAGCCGATCGTGCCGATGTCTTCCCAGTAGCCGTCGAACAAATAGGCCTGCACGTGCCGCGCGCGGATCGAAGCCGGAAAGACTTCCTTGCCGAAGTCGTGGTAGTCGGTTTTCGTCAGCACGTCGACCAGCGCGCTGCGATTGAACAGGTAAATGCCCATGCTCGCCAGGCAGTCGCGGCCCCGGCTCTCGATGCCGTGCTCGTCGAGCCAGGCCGGCTCGGTCCGCACGTGGGCCACTTCGGCCGGCGTCTTGGGCTTTTCGAGAAAACCAATCACCCGCCCCGAGGCGTCGATCCGCATGATCCCCAGCGAGGCCGCTTCCGAGGCGCTGACCGGTAGCGTGGCGATCGACACGTCGGCCCCCGAGGCCTGGTGCATCGACAGCATGTGCCGAAAATCCATGTGGTAGAGCTGGTCGCCCGAGAGGATCAGCACATACTCGATCCCCGGCTGCGTCAGGTAGCGGATGTTCTGCCGCACCGCGTCGGCGGTTCCCTGATACCAGTTGTTCGATTCGAGCGTTTGCTGAGCCGCCAACAGTTCGACGAAGCCGGCATTGAACGCGTCGAAGTTGTAGGCTCGCCGAATGTGCCGGTGCAGGCTCACCGAATTGAACTGCGTCAGCACGTAGATGTGGTTCAATCCGCAATGAATGCAGTTCGACAGCGGAATGTCGATCAGGCGATACTTGCCGGCGACCGGCACGGCCGGCTTCGAGCGGAACTTGGTCAGTGGCAACAGCCGGGTGCCGCGGCCACCGCCGAGCACCAGCGCCAGACAATTCTTCATGGATAACCCTCGGCCCCAAGCCGCGAACCGGCTGACGTGAGCAAAGCTCCGTTATCGGCTATCGACCTGGGCCACGCAAGGCGGGGAAAAGCCGCAGCGTTGGCCCGCAAACTTGGTCGGGGCGCCTATCCCGCCTACGGCCGCAACCTGCTACGATTCCCCCTAATATGCCCGAGGAAATCGTCCACGTCGGAAGCGCCAGCAGCCTGGCGGCGATCGATCTCGCCATCATCGTCGTCTACATGATCGGCATGCAGTTAGTCGGCATGTTCTATGCCCGCTACGTTCATTCGGCGGGCGACTTCTTCCTGGCCGGTCGGGCCCTGCCGTTCTGGGCGGTCGGCGTGTCGATCGTGGCCAGCGACATCGGCGCCATCGACCTGATCACCGGCTCGGGCGCCGCCTATCAGCATGGCGTGGCGCAGGCCAACTTCGACTGGCTCGGCTCGGTGCCGGCCGTGTTGCTGGCGGCGTTCATCTTTCTGCCCTACTACTGGCGGGCCGGGGTTTACACGATCCCCGAGTTTCTCGGTCGCCGCTACAACGCCGGCGTGCAATGGCTGCAGGCCTTAATCTGGCTGGCGTTCATGGGGGTCAACGTCGCGCTAATGCTCTGGACGTCGGCGGTGATTCTGCAAACCGTGCTCGGCTGGAGTCCAGAATTCGCGATCGCCGTGACCGCGATTCTCGTCGGCCTCTACACGGTGACCGGCGGCCTGGCCGCCGTGGTAATGACCGATGTGCTGCAAGTCGTGGTGATGTTCGTCGGCGCCGGCGCGCTGACGGTGCTCAGCGTGTGGGATGCCGGCGGCTGGTCGCACATGAGCCAGACGATTCTGAACCAGCCCGATACGACACAGAACTTCTTCACCTTGCTGGTGCCGCACGGCGAGGCGACGCCCTACCCCTGGACCGGCATCGTGTTCGGGCTGGGGATCGTGATGTCGACCGCGTACTTCGTCGGCAATCAGGCCATTTTGCAACGCGCGCTGGGAGCACGCAGCGAGTGGGACGCCAAGGCCGGCATGATCGTCGCCGGCTTCCTGAAGTTGCTGATCCCGATGTTGATGTTCGTGCCGGGGATCGCCGCGCGGGCTCTCTACCCCGATCTGGACAAGCCCGACAGCGCCGTGCCGACCTTGGTGCGCGACTTGATGCCGGCCGGCTTACGGGGATTGATGTTTGCCGCGTTCTTCGCCGCTCTGATGTCGAGCGTCGATTCGTATCTCAACTCGTGGACCACGGTCTTCATCTCGGATCTGTACAGCAAACTGCATCGCGCGCTGGCCGGGCGGCCGCTGTCGGACCATCGCGCGCTGGTGCTCAGCCGCTGGCTGACGGCCAGCCTGCTCGTGGTGGCCGCCTTCGTGGCGCCGGTGATCGAACGGTTCGAAACAATCTACGTCGCCCTGCAAACCATGCTGTCGTTCTTTCAAGGTCCGACGTTGGCCATCTTGCTGCTGGGCATTCTCTGGCGGCGCGCGACCGGTTGGGGGGGGCTCATCGGTCTCCTCTGCGGCGTCACCATGACGATGGGGCTCTCCTGGCTGGGGGGGGACGTCTTCCCGACCGAGGATCCGTTTTTATTCGTTTCCTTTTGGTCGTTCTGGTTTACGTTGGCCGTGACCGTCGTGGCCAGCCTGCTGACGCGACCCGAGCCGCCCGAAAAGCTCCGCGGGCTGGTCTACGGCGACGTGCTGCGCGACCCGACCGCCCAGGCGCTGCTGGCCGAAAGGATGCCCAACCATGGCTGAACCACTTGAACCCTCGGGCGACATTCAACTCCAGGGAGTTGGCTGGGCCGACCGCATCGAAGAGCTCCGGCTCTCGATCGCCGCGCCGCTGCGCGCCTTGAATCAACCGCTCGACGACTGGCTCGACAGCCTGCCGATGTGGGTCGCCCAACTGTGCGCGATCGGGCTGTTCGTCGTGGCCGGGCTGTGGGTGTTGACGTTGTCGCGCGACTTCGTGTTTCTCGGCGCGACCAGCCGTTCGCGATGGCGCGATTTACGCATCTGGTCGATCGCGTTGTTGTTGCCCTACATCGCGGTTTATTGGTGGTTGGGTAGGTAGCTGCTGATGAGCCAAACTGACTATCGCCAGCGCGATGCGGCATCGTACCTGATGCTCGGCGCTTTCTTCGCCGTGATGGGGACGCTGGTCTTGATCGGCACTTTCTGGACGCTCGAGCGGATGCACGCAATGGTCGTCAACCTCGTGGCGGGTTTGATTCTGTTGGCAGCCGGAGTGGCGATGCTCGCGTTGGGAGTTCGCGTCCGCCGAGGCGTGGCGCACGTCGACGCTGCCAGCCCGCCCGGCAGTGACCGAGCCGCCAACGACAGGCAACCATGACCGCGCTGGCGCCGGTCGTTTCGCGCGACGAGGCCATCGGCAAATTCTCGCGGCGCGCCTGGTGGCAACGGCTGGCCCGCCCACCGCGCGAGTCGCATCTCGAAATCGTGTATCTGCCCCGCTATCGGATCGCACTAAAGCGCGCCGCCGCGACGTCGACCGAGCAGCAGTCGCATACCGCGGCGTTCGTCGGCGCGTTCGAGGCCGAAGTCGACATTCTCGATCTAGCGGGGGTCGGCTGTGCCGAGCACGAGCCGGCCGAGTGTTTTTCGCCGGCAATTTCGGCCGAGCAGGCGTTGGCCGCCGCGCGGCTTCGGCTGCAACGCGCTGCCCTGGCGAGCGTCCGCCCGCAGCAGCGCTTGGTGATGCTCGAACCGCCGGAAATCGAGCTGGTGCACTACCCTTATTGGGCCTACTACTTCCGCCGTCGCGCCGGTATGCTGGACGCCGCGTTGCTCGACGCGATCACCGCAGCGCGAGCCGGGCCGCAACTCAAGCGAGCCCTGCTGGCGGCGCTGGCGTCGAGCTCGCCAGGCCGTGCGAGCCAGAACTCGCGCGGCTGAAATTGCTACCTGCGGCCGTGTTTACTGGAGTCCGCGGTTACTTGAGCCCGCGGCTGTGCACGCCGGAATCCGCAGCCGGCCATCTTTCTCCCCTCCCCGCTTCAACCGTTTGTCATCATGCCCGAGATCACTTATCGCGACGGCCGATTTTGGCGCGGCGGCCGACCTTTCTTTTTGATTGCCGCCGACTATCCGTACTTTCGCGATCGCCGCGACAACTGGCAGGACCGCCTCGAAAAACAGCAGGCCGCCGGCGTCAACACGATCACGTTCTACATCCCCTGGCGACACCATCTGCGCTTCGACGACGCGGGCCGCAGGTTCTACGACTTCGACGGCAGCACCAAGGACAGCCGCGACGTCATCGGTTACATGGAGCGGATCGAAAAGCTCGGGCTGTACATGATCGTCAAGCCGGGGCCGTTCATTCATTCGGAGCTGAACATCGGCGGCTTGCCTGACCTGGTTTCGCCCAGCTTCAACCCTGGCATGCCGGCGGCGCGGCGCCATCACGGCGGGCCAGCCTATTGGAGCTACGACGCCAGCATTCTGCCGGCGGCGCTCGAGCCGGAGTTCGACGAGCTGGCCCGCGAATGGCTCGAGAAAGCCAGCGCCGTGATTCGCCCCTTCGTGCGTTCCGGCGGACCGGTCATCGCGCTGCAGCCCAACGACGAAACGCTCTATTGCACGTCGAACGATCCCCCCTGGCACATCGGCTACGAACCGTCGGGCGTGCGCTACTACCAGCAACTGCTCACCGAGCGCTACGGCGACGTGGCCACTTATAACCGGTTGCACGGCACCGAGCATGTCGCGCTCGATTTCGCCCAGCCGCCGCAGTTGTTAGCCGGGAAGGCGTCGGGTGCCACTGCTGGCTTGTCCAGTAGTGCCGCGTCGAGTGATTCCCCCTCACCCCCCACCCCTCTCCCACCAGGGGAGAGGGGAGCAACGGTCGCGGTCGCCCGCCGCGAGGACGTGCTCCGCTACGTCGATTGGGCCGAATATCAATGGCGGCTGCGGCGCGACATCTACGTCCGCTACAAGAAGTATCTCGATATCAATTTGCCGTACCTGACGAACTACGCCGGCATCACGCCGCCGATCGTCGAAAACGTGCCCGACCACAAGGACCACGCCAGCGAGAAGATTCCGCCCGACCTGGCGCCGCAATATCCCGAGTGGTGGTTCGCCATGAACCGCATCGAGCGCGACGCGGCCGACTATCACTACGGCATGATCAGTTGGCTCGGCGTGGCCGCCTACGATCGCGACGTCTTCGATCGCTACATCAACACGGCCCGCCGGGCGCGCGGCATCAACATGGAGGAGAACTGGGGCTTCGGTACGCTCTACGATCATCGCAGCCGATATCCGCTGGTGCCGTTCTTTCAAACGCTGGCCTCCGTGGCGGGCGGGGCGACCGGCTACGTGATCTTCACCTGCGTGAACACCGAATACTGGGAGCCCGAACTCGACCGCATCACCAAGCTGCAGTGCAACACCTTTCCGTCGCATGCGCCGATCGACGAACAGGGCGTCTGCCACCCGATGTACGACACGGCCAAGCTACTCAACGGCTGGTTCGCCCAGCACGGCGACGACTTTCTCAAGGCCGAAGTCGAGATCGATTGCGCGTACCTGCTGTACGCGCCATATGCCGCGGTCTCGTCGTGGATTCCCGACGAGCGCTATTGGCAACTGCCCGACGCGGCCATTCCGCGTTGCGGCCGGCAGGGCTTCGAGGAATTCTCCCGCTCGCTGCAAAGCGCCGGCTACGCGCCGGCGATGTTCGAACTCGACGCCGCGCCCGACGACTACTTCAAGCGGCCCCGGGCGCTGGCCATCCACTCGGCGTTCTTCATGGACGCCGACAGCCAGGAGCGGCTGGCCAAGTTCGTCGAGCATGGCGGGCGGCTGTTCATTTCGGGCGAGCTGCCGACCGTCGATCTCGCCTGGCAACCGTGCACGCGGTTGAAGAACACCATCGAGCGGGCGGTGAAGCGCAGCGCCGCCGAGATCTGCTATAAGCAGGAAAACCTCTTCGCCAACGGCCGCTTCGCCGAGCGCCTGGCGGCTTCCGGCATCCAGCCGAACGTGCGCACCAGCGCCGACCTGCGGGCGATCGTCTATCGCAACGAAGACGATTTCTTTGTTTTCTTCTTCAACTTCGACGAGGCGGGCCGGCACGACAAGCACATCGACTTCTACGGCCGCCGCTTGGAGCTCGAAGTCGGCTCGAAGACGAGCGGCGTCGTCCGCGTCACCGACGACCGCATCGTCGGCTGGCTCATCAAGGCTCACAACGAAGTCGAAGAGATCACCGACCACGTCCGCATCGCGCTGGGCGACCAGGTGATCGAAGGGACCGGCGATTTCAGTTCGACCGATTAGCCACGGATGAATGCCCGTTAGCGGCCGGCCATCGCCAGCCGGGGGAGCGTCCCTTGCCGGTAGAAGCCGATCCCTTCGAGCGATTTGTAGACCTCTTCGAGCGTCTTCTCGCCGAAGTTCGAGATCGACAACAAGTCGTCGCGCGTGCACTGCAGCAAGTCGCTGACCGTGAAGATGCCGCGCTCTTCGAGGCAGTTGGTCGTCCGCACCGACAGGCCAATTTCGGCCGTGCTCATGGTCAACCGCTCTTGCATCTGACGGGCGTGCGTGTCGGCGGTGCTCAGTGGAATGCGGGTCATGGTCCCCTCCCTGGAAAAACCAAGCCATTGGTCGATCGTCTGAGTCATTCGTGACTCGACAGCGGGGGCGAATATATCGCCACTTGTGCTCAGGCGCGCCAATTTCGCGGCGATTTTTTGCGGAATGATTCACTGCTGGCGCCAGCACTGCCGGCAGCGTGATCGTCGCGGTAGGGGCCGCCGCCGCGATGCCCGACGGTACATCTGTCCACCGAAAACGGTATAATTGGCAAGTACATGTCTCGTCTGCTCGAACACCTCACCGACGCCCAGCGCGAAGCGGTCACGCACAGCGAAGGGCCACTTTTGATCCTGGCCGGGCCCGGCAGCGGCAAAACGCGCGTCATCACGCACCGCATCGCCTGGCTGCTCGAACAAGGCGTGCCGCCGCACCAGATTCTGGCGCTGACGTTTACGAACAAGGCGGCGGCCGAAATGCAGAGCCGCGTCGCCACCCTGGCCCCGGGGGCGGTTGTCTGGACGAGCACTTTCCACCGCTTTTGTGCGCGGCTGTTGCGCGACCACGCCCGGTTGATCGGTCTCGACGAGAACTTCACTATCCTCGACGCCGAAGACAGCCGCAAAGCGCTGCGCCGCGCCATGGAGAATATCCGTCTCGATCTATCGCTGTTTCCCCCCGAGCGCGTGGCCCACGAAATCAGTAACGCCAAGAACCGGCTCGTCCGCCCCGAAGACTACGACGGCTGGCAGGGCTCGCCCGTCGCGCATCTGGTCGCCAAGGCGTACCCCGCCTACCAGGCTCACTTGCAGGCTGCCAACGTTGTCGATTTCGACGACCTGCTGATGTACGCGGCCCTCTTGATGCGCGACAACCCCGAGCTGCGCGCCCGTCGCGACGAGCGGCACCGCTTTATCATGGTCGACGAATATCAAGACACCAATCTTGCTCAATACGCGCTGGTGCGCGCGCTGTCGATCGATCAACCGAATCTGGCGGTCACCGGCGATCCCGATCAGTCGATCTATTCCTGGCGCGGGGCCAATCTGGGGAACATCCTCGATTTCGAGCGCGACTATCCCGATGTGCGCGTGGTGCGGCTCGAGCAGAACTATCGCAGCACGCAGCGCATCTTGAGCGTCGCGGCACGTCTCATCTCGTACAACCGGTTTCGCAAGGAAAAGGCGCTCTTCACCGAGAACGCCAGCGGCGCCAAGGTCCGGCTCACGGCCTTTGCCACGCAGCGCGACGAGGCCGACGACATCGCCGCCCGCATCGCCGCCGACGTGCGGGCCGGGCGCCGCCGCTTGTCGGACTACGCCGTCTTCTACCGCACGAACGCCTTGAGCCGCGCGCTGGAACACGCCCTGCGCGAGCGCGGCCTGCGCTACCAGATGGTGCACGGCGTCGAGTTCTACCAGCGGCGCGAAGTGAAGGACCTGCTCGCCTATCTCGATCTGTTGAACAATCCGCGCAACGAGGTGGCCTTTCTGCGAGTCGTCAACACGCCGCCGCGCGGCATCGGCAAGTCGACCGTGGCCAAAATCGTCGACTATGCCCTGGCGCGCCGGCTGGCGCCGCTGGCCGCCGCCCGCGAAAGTGGCCTGATCGAAGGCTTGCCGAAGCGGGCGGCCGTCTCCGTGGCCAAATTCGTCGCCATGTACGACGAACTGGTGTCGCTGGCCGGCGGGCCGGTCGAAGAAATTCTCGGCACCGTGCTGGCCCGCAGCGGATATCGCGAATACCTGCAAGACTCCGGGAGCGAAGAAGACGAACAGCGGCTGGCCAACATCGAAGAACTGCTCACGGCCGCCCGCCAGTTCGACGAGAACTTCTTCGGCGAAGGAGCGCTGGAACAATTCCTCGAAGAAGCGGCCCTCGTCAACGACACCGACGCCTGGAGCGAGAACGACGACGCCGTCACGCTGATGACGTTGCACGCGTCGAAGGGGCTCGAGTTCCCAGTCGTGTTCGTCGTCGCGCTGGAAGAAGGACTTATCCCGCATCAGCGCAGCACCGAGTCGCCGCAGGAATACGAAGAAGAGCGCCGGCTGTTGTTCGTTGGCATCACGCGGGCCAAAGAAGAGCTGCACCTCAGTTGGGCCCGCTATCGCGATTTCCGCGGCCAGCGGCGGCTGACGATCCCCAGCCCGTTCATGCTCGAGTTTCCGCGCGACGAGATGGAGCTCGAAGACTTTGGCTGGCGTGGCACGGCGGCCAGCGCCGCGTCGGCCAGTGCCGTGTCGGGCAGTGAGAGTGGCGATTACGGCGACGTGCAGTTCGAAGATGGCGTCCCGACGGCGCAACTTGGCGACGACGCCGACGAGGCGATCGCCTTCGACATTCACGCGCTGGAGCGCACCGCGCCGCCGCGCTCGGGCCAGCCCGCGGCGCGCGACGCAGATGTGGCGGCCAATGCAGATGTGGTGGCCGCCTTCGAGGACGAACCGGTTTTGCGGCCCCGCAAAGATTATCGCGCCGCCGGCGCGGCCGCGGCTCGTCGTGGCGAAGATTCGCCGACGCTGGCCAGCTTGTCGACCGGCGCCGAGTTGGCCGCCCGCCAGGCAGGCCAGGCGGCTGCCGCAGCGGCATTGGCCGCGTCGCGCGTGCCGGTCGAGGTCTTCGTCCAGGACATGATCGTCGCCCATCCGCTATACGGCGAAGGCAAGATCGTGGCCCTCAGCGGTAGCGGCGGTGGCCGCGTGGCGACCGTGCAGTTCAAAGCACCCGACACCGGCAAAAAGAAATTCGTGTTGGCCAAATGTCCGCTGGTGCCTGCCACGAAGGGTTGACGGGCGCAGGCGCCGCTCCATGGAGCGTTCTGAATTCGGGCACCGCGCGGCCCGCTGATGCGGCCAGTGATATCGCATGTTCCCCAAGATCACGAGCCTGAAAACGGTCGACGCGTTTCGTGCCCACCTCGCTCGGCTGGGGCTCGAACTGCCCGTCGACGACGCGCCCCTTAGCGCTGGGCAAGGTTCGCCGCTGGCCGCGCCGCTGGTGATTGCCGACCGCACGATCGGCAACCGCTGGTGCATCCACCCGATGGAAGGCTGGGACGGTGAGCCCAGCGGCACTCCCAGCGTGCTGACCTTCCGCCGCTGGCGAAACTTCGGCGCCAGCGGCGCCAAGCTGATCTGGGGGGGCGAAGCGGCCGCAGTCCAGCACGATGGCCGCGCCAACCCCAATCAACTGCTGGCCACGCCCGACCATCGCGCGGGGCTGGCCGCCCTGCTCGCCGAGTTGCGCGGCGCGCACCGCGCCAAGTATCAACGGACCGACGATCTGCTCGTCGGCCTGCAACTGACGCATTCGGGTCGCTACGCGCGGCCGAACGGACCGCGGCTCGAACCGCGGATCGCCTACCACCATCCGCTGCTCGACGCGCGAACCGGCATCGACCCTCGCGACGACCGCGCGCTGTGGACCGATAGCGACCTGGAACAATTGATCGAGCGATTCGTCGCGGCGGCCGGCGTCGCCCGCGAAGTCGGCTTCGACTTCGTCGACATCAAAGCCTGCCACGGCTATCTGCTGCACGAGTTCTTGTCTGCCCGCGATCGGCCGGGGCCGTTTGGCGGCGACCTGGCGGGCCGCTCGCGACTGCTGTGCGAAATCACGAGCCGCGTGCGAGCGCGTTTTCCCGAACTGCTGGTCGGTGTTCGGCTCAGCGCGTTCGATACCGTGCCGTTCGAGTCGCCCAAGAAAGAGGCGAGCGGCGATCCAGAGAGCGGCAAGCAATCCAGCAACCACGACGAGCCGCCGCGTGGCCGCCCCTCGCCGCACGTGCATTTGTTGCCGTATCGCTGGGGGTTTGGGGCCGCGGCCGACGATCCCGTGGCCTCGCACGATCTGACCGAAACTCGCGAGTTGCTCGCGCGCTTGCAGGCGCTCGGCGTCAGTCTGTTCAACATCTCGGCCGGCAGCCCGTACTACAATCCGCACGTGCAGCGACCGGCCTGGTATCCCCCCAGCGATGGCTACCCACCGCCCGAAGATCCCTTGATCGGCGTTTGTCGGCAGATCGCGGCCACGCGCGTCTGCAAACAAGCGGTGCCCAGCGCGGCGGTCGTCGGTAGCGGCTATTCGTACTTGCAGGAGTACCTGCCGCACGTCGCCCAAGCGGTCGTGCGCGAGGGGTGGGTCGACAGCGTCGGCCTGGGGCGCATGGTGTTGTCGTACCCCGAGCTACCGGCCGACGTATTGGCAGGCAAGCCACTGGAGCGACCGCTCGTCTGTCGCACATTCAGCGATTGCACGACCGGCCCGCGCAAAGGGCTGGTGTCGGGCTGTTATCCGCTCGATGTAAACTACAAGTACTCGCCCGAGGGAGAACGGCTGCGGGCCTTGAAGCGTAAAGAGCGCTAGCTGCGCGGTCGAAAGACTGTTGTGGCCGGAGTGTCGGCTTGGTAGCCAGGGTCTTCGGCCTTGTGGCCGGGGTGATCGACCCCGGAAATGCGCGGTGCATTCCCGGCCTCGCTGAGACCGGCTATTGCCAAAACGAGACCGGCTAAAAATCTCAACTCCGCCTCGCGGGCAAGCGCTCTAGATCAGGCGCTTGACTGGCCGCGAGACCTTCTGCCGACTGGCGCGGATCGCGAACGGATCGCCAGCGTAGTCGACAAGCTCGGCGTCGGGGTGTCGCCGCAACGCTTCCCGCAGGCTGGTGACGGCGCGCACCAGCACGCGCGTCAGGCCCCAATGTCCCACGATGCGGTAGCCCCGTTTCCCCTCGAGCGGCTCAATCGTGTAACGCTGAAAAGTCATTGTCGAACTCCTTTGTGCCCCCCGGTGATCGACAGTTTCCTTACAAAATCTTAAGCAGGATTTTTGACAGATGGAAAGGCCACTGGACAAATCGCCGCAAGTGCCAGCAATTTAATCGCTTGCGTTACACAACCTGGCGCGATTTGCCCTTTCCGCAAATCGCCCGATCTCTACAATCTCTTCACAGGCTATGGCACTTAGCGACGTGTTACCGTCCGCACCCAGCCGGCTGTTCGAGTTAGTCGATCGGCTGGATGGGGTCGAAGGTTTCGCGGGCGTGGTGGCCAGTTTGCAAGCAGGTCACGCCTCTACGCTCGACGGCGCCTGGGGGTCTTCGCGCGCCTTGGCTGCCGCCGCCTTGTTGCGGCGGGCCAGCGCCCCGCTGGTGATCGTCTGCCCGCACGCCGACGACGTCGACTCGATGGTCGACGACCTGCATCTGTTCACCGACGAGCGGGCGACGCCGTTTCCGGCCTGGGAACTCGACGCCGCCGAATTGCGCCGCGACGAGGTGTACGGCCAGCGGCTGCGCGTCCTCAAGCAACTGGCCGAGCCAGACCCGCCGCGTTTGTTGGCGACCTCGATCCAGGCGCTGTTGCAGCCGGTCCCCGCGCGCGACGAGCTGGCACGGCACACGCGGTTGATCCGCGTAGGGCAATCGCTTGAACTCGAAGCTTTGCTGCGCTGGCTGGCCGAGAATCGCTTTCAGAACATGCCGGCGGTCGAGCTCCCCGGCGAGTTCGCCCTGCATGGCGGCATCCTCGATTTGTTCGCCCCCGATTGGGATCATCCGCTCCGCATCGAGTTGTTCGACGACCAGGTGGAATCGCTGCGGCGCTTCGACATCGCCACGCAGCGCAGCCTGGCGAACCTCGACGAAGTTCAACTCACGGTGCTCGATGCCGCGGCCGAGTATCGCGAGCAGTTTGTCGCGCACGTGCCGCCGGGCACCTGGTTCTTTCTGGTCGAGCCTGCCGAACTCGACGACGCCGGCCGCCACTGGATCGACCGCCAGGAACATCCCGAGCGGTTTCATGCCGCGGCCGACGTCCTCAAGGCGATCTACCAGCATCCGTCGGTCACGGCCGAAGCGATCGCTCCAACATCGTTGGAAACGACCTGCCGACTGCGCGTCGAATCGGTGGAGCGCTTCAGCGGCGACATCAACCAGGTGCGCAGCGAGCTCGAGGCGATCGCCGGCGATCACGAGGTGCACGTCGTTTGCCAGACCGAAGCCGAAGCCCAACGGCTGGCCGAGATCTTTTTGACCACGGCGCTGGCCGCCTCGGGGCGGCTGCACTTTCCCGTCGGCCGGCTCGCGGCCGGCTTTCGACTCGTCCCCGCGCGCACGCTCGTCTTAAGCGCCAACGAACTGTTCCACCGGGCCGAAGTCGACCGCAGCTCGAAGCGCCACCTGAGCCGGGTGATCGACAGCTTTCTCGATCTCCGCGAGAACGACCTGGTCGTGCACGTCGGGCATGGCATCGCCCGCTATCTCGGCTTGCGGCTCTTGGAAAAAGAAGGGCAGTCGGAAGAGCACCTCGAGCTCGAGTTCCAGGGGGGCACGAAACTCTTCGTGCCGGTTTCGCGAATCGAGCTGGTGCAGAAATATGTCGGCGGCAGCAAAGCCCGCCCCACGCTGGCCCGGCTCGGCGGCCGCAGTTGGCTCCGGCACAAGCAGATGGCCGAAGCCGCCGTCGAAGACCTGGCCGTCGACATGCTCAATCTGCAGGCGCGGCGCAGCGTGCGGCCGGGGATCGCCTTTCCCCCCGACACCGAGTGGCAGCACGAGTTCGACGCGTCGTTCCCCTACGAAGAAACGCCCGACCAGCTCGAAGCCATCGCCGCCATCAAGCGCGAGATGCAGTTGCCGCGCCCCCTCGACCGGCTGATCTGCGGCGACGTCGGCTACGGCAAAACCGAAGTCGCCATGCGGGCGGCCTTCAAAGCGATCGAAGCGGGCTACCAGGTCGCCGTGCTCGTCCCCACGACCGTGCTCTGCGAACAGCATCGCCGCACGTTCACTGCGCGGATGGCGCAGTTCCCCTTCACGATCGCCTCGCTCAGCCGGTTTCTGACCGGCAAAGAGCAGCAGCAGGTGCTCTCCGCGCTCGAAACCGGCGGCATCGACATCGTCATCGGCACGCATCGCTTGGCGCAGCACGACGTGCGGTTCCAGAACCTGGGGTTGGTGATCATCGACGAAGAGCAGCGCTTCGGCGTAGAAGTCAAAGAGCGGCTCAAAGCGCTCCGCGAAACGGTAGACGTGCTGACGCTCACCGCCACGCCGATCCCGCGCACCTTGCACATGTCGCTATTGGGGCTGCGCGATATCTCGAACCTGGTGACCCCGCCCGAAGAGCGGCTGGCCGTCGAAACCCGCGTCACCCGCTTCGACGAAGAGCTGATCCGCACGGCGGTGCTCCGCGAGCTCAATCGCGAGGGGCAGATCTTCTTCGTGCACAACCGCATCTACGACATCGAAGCGCTGGCCACGAGCTTGCGCCGCATTGTGCCCGAGGCCCGGCTCCGCATCGGCCATGGCCAGATGCCCGAGGGGCAGCTCGAAGAGGTGATGTTCGACTTCGTCAATCATCGCTTCGATCTGTTGCTGGCCACGACGATCGTCGAGAGCGGGCTTGATATTCCCAACGCCAACACGATCTTCATCGACCAGGCCGATAAGTATGGCCTGGCCGACCTGCATCAGCTCCGCGGCCGCGTCGGCCGCTACAAGCATCGCGCTTACTGCTACTTGCTCGTCGATCCGCACCAGACGCTCAACCCCACGGCCGCCAAACGATTGCGGGCGATCGAAGAGTTCAGCGACATCGGCGCCGGCTTCGCCATCGCCATGCGCGACCTGGAGATTCGCGGCGCCGGCAACATTTTGGGCACGCAGCAGAGCGGGCACATCGCCGCGGTCGGCTACGAGCTGTATTGCGAGTTGCTCGAAAAGGCGGTTCGCCGTCACAAGAAACTGCCACAGACCGAGCAGATCGAAGTGCACGTCAATCTGCCGGGGCAAGCCTTTCTGCCGCGCAGCTACGTGCCGAACTTGCGGGCCAAGATCGACGTCTATCGCCGCCTGGCCCGCTCGAGTGCGTTGTCGTCGCTGGCCGATCTGCGCAACGAGCTCGTCGATCGCTTCGGTCCGTTGCCGGCGCCTGCCGCGCGCTTGCTAGCAGTGCAAGAGGTGCGCGTGCTGGCACACGGCTGGCAAATCGACACGCTGCGAATCGAAGACGGGTATCTCGTCTTCGAATACGCTTCGCGCCCCAAGATCGAGCGGCTCGCGGCGCGGCTCCGCGGGCGGCTGCGCGTGGTCGATCGCCAGAGCGCTTATCTGCCTTTGACCGGCGAGCTTAGCAGCCCCGACCTGCTGCTGGCGACAGCAAAAGAGGTGTTGCAGCCCGACCCCGCGCCTCACTAGAATCCCGCCCCCTGCCGTGCGCCCATTCGGGTTGGCGCGGCGCAGGGACAACCCCTCGCGGGTCCACTCGATCCCGGAATGCCTCAAAGTCTCTTCTCAGCAAGGCCGATGGATGGCGATAGGGCGAACGTGCGCTCGCGCTGCTGCCAATCGTCCGCGAACGACCCGCGTAGAAGCAACACCGTGACGCAACCGCCGCAACGCCACGAACGCCGCCGTCGCTGCCTGAACGGTGGCCTTGCGCGGATCGCTTTCGTCGTCGTGCTCGGCGCGTCGCTGCCGGCGGCCGGGCAAATCCTGCCACGCGATCTCGAAACCCCGTTGCCGGCCCCCTTGATTCCCTCGCCAGGTCGACCGGGCACCCCCGGCGGCACGGCCTACGATCCGAATGTCGGCGGCGCAGTCATGGCCCCCGGCCAGTTCCCCGGATCGATCACCAATCAAGCGGGCTTCTCGCCGGTCGGAGCGCCGACGGCCCCCACCAGCAGTTCGCGCCCCGCGTCGTGGCCAGGTGGCCGCGCGCCACAAGAGCCGCGCTTGCTCGATGTGCCGCCCGAGGGCGAAACCCTCAGCGGCTCCCCCTTCGCGCGCGATTTCGATCGCCAGTTCGATCCCGAGGCCGCCCGCGCCGCGCGAGTTCAAATGCAGCGCCGCTCGCGCCCCCTGGGTGGCCCGCCGTCGCCGCCACCGACAACGCTCAGCCGGCCGATCAACAAGGTGTTGAACTCGGACTACGACCTCGGCGGCCGCGACCTCGCGCCGGTCGAGTACGCCGGCCCCAGCGATCTGTTCTCCGGCGCAGATCAAGGAGTCGTCCAGGCACAGTATGTCGACTCCGGCGGGCCGGCCGTGATCATGGGGCCAACCGTCGGGCAATCGGGCAACATGACCGTACCGGGCCGCGGTTCGTTGATGGCGCGGGCGACACTGCCGCGCCCCAGTCCGCGGCCGGCTCCGCCTCCGCAGGCCGACTTCGAGGATCCTTCCCGTCATGCTGCGGCGGCCGCCGCCGAAATGCCGGTCTTCGAGCCCGACGACGAGATCGGCCCCACGACGATCCTCGCCCGCGTCGATCAGCAGGTGATCATCGCCGGCGACGTGCTCCCCGACGTCAACGCCCAGATGATCAAGCACGCCGACAAGATCCCCAAGAACCAGGTCAAGGTAATTCGCCGCGGGCTGATGCAGCAGCAGCTCGCGCAACTGGCGCAAACGCGGCTCGTTTACGCCGACGCCATGCACGACATCCCCGAGCAGGCGCACGAGCGGATCGACAAAATGATGGGGGAGATGTTCGAGAAAGAAGCGTTGCCGCGGATGCTGCGGCTGGCCAAGGTCGACAACCGCGCCGATCTCGACGCCGCGCTGCGCCGCACCGGCAGCACGCTCGATATCGAAAAGCGATCCTGGATCGAAGGAGAAATGGCCAAGCAATGGGTCGGCCAGCACCTCAACTTCGACGAAGAGATCACGCACCAGGAGATGCTCGACTACTATCGCAACAATCCCCACGAATACGAAATCAAAGCCTCGGTGCTGTGGGAAGAGCTTAAAGTGAACTATCGCGGCGTCGCCGGGCGAGCCAAAGCCTGGCAGCGCCTGGCCACGGCCGGCAACCAGGTCCTCGCCGGGCGCCCCCTGGCCGATGCCGCCAAGGAAATCTCCACCGGCGCTACGGCCTCCGAAGGGGGTCGCCGCGACTGGACCAACTACGGCAGCCTGGTGAATAAACAGCTCGAAGACCTGCTCTTTCAGATCCCCGTCAATCAGCTCAGCACGATCGTCGACGACGGCAAAGCCCTCTACATCGTGCGGGTGCTCGAGCGCCGGCAGGCCGGCACCGTCTCGTTCGTCGAGGCTCAATCGGCCATCCGCGAGAAGATCCGCGACCAGCACTTGCAGCAGCAGCACAAGGAATTCATCGAAGGGGTCGTGAAGAAGTACCGCGTCTGGACGATCTTCGATGGCACGCCCGATCCGGTCACGGGCGTGATGCCCCCCGCGTCGCTCCGCGCGATGGCGTCGCCAACGACGACCACGCGCTAGTCTCGGGCGATCCCGCGCGACGTGCGCGAAAAGTTGGCGGGCCGGCCGCAAAACAAGCGGCCAGGTCAAGATGCGACTCGCCGCGGACCGATGGCTACGCTCCATCGGTCGACGCGGCGAACGCATGACACAGCGGCGGCTCGGGGCCGGCTTTGACGCTCTACGAGAGGTTCGAGCGTCGAGAGAGCAGCAGCGCGGCTACTCCTTCTTTTTCTTCTTCATACCGGCTTTGAATTCTTCGAGCGTCAGCGAATCGTCGCCGTCCTTGTCGAGCTTGTGGAAGCGCTTGGTCGCCTTTTCCTTCTGCTTGTCTTCGGTGCGCTTGCCGATGAACTCTTCGAGCGACAGCTTGTCGTCGCCGTTGCTGTCGGCCTTGGCGAAACGCTTCTCGGGCGTGGCCTTCGGCTTCTTACCCTTCCCTTTGCCGGCCTCGGCCGACGACGCTCCCAGCAGCAAAGCCACGGCCAGGGCCCCACACAACCATCGCAACATCTTGGTTCTCCAGGTAGGAAGTGAGCGCTGCGGATAAACCGGCCGACCAGCGACAGGCCGGATACCCCGAACAAGGTCGTTGGATCCGGGTTAACTACCGCGCAGCTACCAGTAGTCGATTCGTCGCGCGAGCCCGCCGGATCTCGATCTGAGAACCCCCCGCGCCACCGGGTATCAAACACCGCTGCCGGGGGAGAGTTCCGCAAAGAGGGAGCGGCCGAATCGACCCCACAGTCCGCCGAGGGGGTCAACCCTCGGTACCCGTCTAGCGCGGGCACCGGCCGAGAAGCGGCGCCGGGCCCAGATGTTTGTGTTTGCCGCGGCCTGTAGCCAGAATCGAAGCAGCTACTCATCGGTTGGCCGAGGGGGTGGTCTATGACTCGTCGTTACGCCGCTGGCGCGCCGGGGGCCGTCACCGCCGCGTTGGTGGTGTTGCCGCCGGCGACGGCCCGCGCCGGCATGCCCTCGATCGGGCTGACCGAAGTGGCCAGCATGCGACTGGAAGCGATCTCGTTTTTTTTCGTCGGCTTCCTGCTGTCGTCGTTGGCCATCAAATGGCTCTGGAACTGGCTGGCGGGTGATTTCGTCTGGCTGCCACGTTTGTCGTACGCTAAAGCGTGCGGACTGGTCGGCTTGTGGGGTCTGCTGTTCGTGATCGTGCTGACGATGATCTCGGGCGCTCGCGAGCTGATGACGCCTGGCGCCTGGAAGAAGCAGGGCGCGACCTACCAACTAGTGTCGGCGGATGAGTCGCAGCGCAACCCCTCGAGCATTGCCGTCGAACGTTTCAATCACTTGCGGCGACTGAGCGACCGGCTGCGGCAGTTCGCCGCCGAGCACGACGGCAACTTTCCGGCGACCGAGAGCGATTTGAACAGCTTGCCCGACCAGTGGCTCGTGCCACACCAAGGCGGGCTGCGCTACGTCTACGTTGCCGGGCGCAAGATCGCCGATCGAGACGCGCCACTGCTGTACGAGCCATCGAGCGACGGCGGCAAGGTGCTGGTCGCCACCACCGCGGGCGATGTTCTCGAAATGCCGTTCGACGACGTGCTACAGCGGCTCGAAACGCATGCCGAGCGGAGCGACCCATGAGCCCCCGCGCGGCGTGGATCTTGTTGCTCGCGATCGGCTCCGTGTCAGTGCTGTTTTTCTGCGCGTGCAGCGGGCTGCTGCTTATTCCGGAGTTTCTCTTCTACCTGGCGTTTGGCTGGGCCTTGTTTCTCTATCACGTTCTCCCCAGCGTGCAGGTCAATATCGGCAACGTCGTTTTGGCTGCCGCGTTGCTGGGGCTGTTTGTGGCCGGACTCCACGCGGCGCTGGCTTGGCTGTATCGCGCGCGGCAGGGCTACCTGGCTGCCAAAGCGTCGGCAGATGCCGAGCTTTCGGCGACGGATCCGCGCTGGCGTTGGCAGTGGACTGCAGCCATCGCGTCGGTCACGCTGCTGGCATTCGTGGCCGGCATCAGCAGCGTCGGCATCGCGCATCAGATTGCCTGGCTGGCTACGGCCGACGAGCGGCTAGTTCAAACAAGCGGTCTCGAAGCGCGAGGGCGAATCATGTCGAAGAACAATCTGGCGACCATCGCCAAAGCCATGCACAACTACAACAGCAACCTGGGCTCGTTTCCGCCCGGCGCGATTGCCACGCCTGACGGCCGATTATTGCACGGCTGGCAAACCTACTTGCTGCCCTACTTAGAAGCGAGCGCTGTCAGGCAGCACCTCAACCTCAGCAAGCCCTGGAACGATCCGGCTAATCGCGAGGCGCTAAACTCTCAAGTGGTCCCCTACGGCGGCGACGGCCGCCGCTTCGGCTCGCCGCCCGCGGATGGCTACGCGCCGTCGGTCTACGCGGCGAATTCACGCCTGATCGGCGGCACTCGGCCGGTCAAGCCAGATGACATCGCGGACGGCGCCGCCAATACGATCATGGCGGGGGAGGTTGTCGGCCAATTGCCCGCCTGGGGGCAGCCGACGAACTGGCGCGATCCGGCAGCCGGCCTGGCTGGCCGGCCCGATCAGTTCGGCTCCCCCTGGACCGAGGGAGTGAATCTTTTGATGGCTGACGGCAGCGTGCAAACGCTCTCGCGCGACGTCGATCCGCAAGTGCTGCGCGCGCTGGCGACCCCCACCGGTGGCGAGCCCGTCCCGTGACTCCGCGGGCTCTCCCTCGACTCGTGCGCTCAACTGGCTGCTGTTGTCGCCGCGCGGCGCATCCGTTGCTCCTTCAACTCACTCCCCCCGCAGCGCGTCGATCAGGTCGACAAAACCGTCGGGCGTGCCGGTGAGCCAGCGACGCGTCCCTTCGAGCCGCATCAGTTGGGCCGTGGCCGGGTCGTCGGCTCGCATGGCCGTCATCAACTCGGTGAACCGGGCGGCAAGTTGCGAGTCGAAGCCCGGCGCGGCGGTGAACACGCAATGGCTGAACGCCGGCGAGGTCCAAACCCGGCGGACTGCCACGCCGTCGGCCGCCGGCTTGTCGAGCGACCGGCAGAGGGCCTCGGTCACGATACCGGCGTCGCCACGCTCAGAGCGGACCGCGGCCAACACGTGCGCCGGACTGGCGCAGGGATTCCCTTGGTTGTCGACCTCGTTCTCCAGGCTGACGATCTCGACACGCTGGAGATCGACCCCGGCGCGCTTGAGATAATGGAGCGGCAACACGGTCGCCTCGGCCGCCTGCGAGCTGCCGAGCACCAGTCGCTTGCCCGCCAGGTCGCCCAGGCTCTCGATGCCGCTGTCGGCGCGGGCCACGAGCACCGAGTGGATGTCGAAATCCACGTCGCGCATCACAAGCGTCTGACTGGCGCCACCGCAGGCGACGTGGTAGCGGGCGTGAGCCAGCGGCGTGTTCCAGGCGATGTCGACTTCACCCTCGCGCAAAGCGCGCACCAAGGCATCGTAGCCCGAATACAAAACGTAATCGGCCGGGAAGTCGGCCGCGCGGAGATAGCGCGTGAGGTCCTGAAAGATCGTCACGGCACTGGGGGCGTAGGCCACGGCCCCGATCCGCACGACCGGCGAAGCGTCGGCGTGGGCCGCTTCGGCAGCGGGCAAAGCGCCGACGCGTGCGCAGGCCAGGCTAGCGAGCAGGGCGATTGTCGGCATCGTTCGTGGCATCGGTGTTGCTCCGGTATGTTGGCAGGCGCCCCGTGAAACGCTCAGCGATCGGTCGCGAAGACCTGGTGCGCGTTGGAAAAGGATCGATTCATGACCGAGGTGCCGCCTTGGTTGGCTAATTATTCTCGCACAGCAAGTTTCGGTCTTCTATACGCTTTGCGTTCGCCCCCCCGCAGGGCCGCTCATTTGCAAACACGGTGACGGATGAATCTCGCGCCTTGCGGGCGCGCGTTCACAACCCGGCCAGAATGGCGGGCATGCCATTCACCAAATGCAAGCGGTGCGGCCGGCTATTCCACCTCTTTGATCCGAATCTTGCCGAGTCGTCCGACGGCTATTGGCCCAATCTGAAACTTGGCGACGCCGCCAAAGAACTCTGCCCGGAATGCCTGGAAGACGAAAAAGAGGACTTAGGGCCCGAGCAACCGATCGACAGTTCACCGGAACGTTAACCGTTTTTCCCGCCCTTGCCCCTCGGCGGCGGTCGATTTAGAATTCTGGGTTCCCAAACTGGAACCGAATTTGTAGCCGAATGTGTAGCCGGGGTCTGCGACCTCGGAAGTTCCGGCCTCACAGAGGCCGGCTACAGAATAACGCTCCGGGGCCACTAACCCCGCCAGACCACCAATCCAACGCCGCACCGCCCGATCGAGAGCCCGCCGATGAAAGCCGGAATTCACCCCAAATACGTCGATACCAAGGTCCGTTGCGGCTGCGGCAACACCTTCACTACCCGCAGCACGGTGCCCGAGTTGGCGGTCGATATTTGCAACGCCTGCCATCCATTCTTTACCGGCAAGCTGAAGTTTCTCGACGCGGCGGGCCGCATCGAGAAGTTCCAGAACAAGTTCGCCGGCAAGGGATACGCCAGCGTCAACCGCGGCAAGAAGAAAGCCGCGACCGCTCCCGCCGGCGAGACTTAGCGTTTCGTCTCCCGTCTTTTGGCCGGCTGCTGTGACGGCGACCCCCCCCTCACCCGCCAGCGACGATTGCCTCGTCGCTGGCACCCTCTCCCGCTGGGGAGAGGTGGCAATTACGCGGACCGGGGTTACCGACGTGCATGCCCCTCGCCTGTCGAACGCTCGCCGGCCCTTGTGCTGTGCGTGTGCTCTTGCCCCGTTTCCCACATTCAACGTCTAATTGACCCCGCTTTGGCGTGAACGGGGACTGGCTCCGAGCGCTGCTTACGTATCCGCTCTGGATGGTCGCCGCGAGGTGCCTGTCCACCCTGTTACACGCCCCCCCACCCACCATGCGCGAAGAACTCGAAAAACAACTCGCCCGCTTCGAAGAACTCGAGCGGCAACTGGTCGACCCCGAGGTGCTGGCCAACGGCCAGAAGCTGGCCGCCGTCGCGCGCGAGCATGGCTCGCTGGCCAAGCTGGCCACCAAGTACCGCCGCTTCAAGCAACTCAATTCTCAGATCGCCGAAGCTGCCGACATGCTGAAAAACGGCGACGCCGAGTTGCGCGAACTGGCCGAGGCCGAAATCCCCGAACTGCGCCAGCAGCGCGAAGCGATCTGGAACGAATTGCTCGATCTCACCGTCGGCGGCGAAGACGCCAACCGCGCGCGCTGCGTGCTCGAAATCCGCGCCGGCACCGGCGGCGACGAGGCCGCGCTGTTCGCCCGCGACTTGTTCGAGATGTACAAGCACTACGCCGAGCATCGGGGCTGGAAGTTCGAGCTCTTGGACATGAACGCCACGGAGCTCGGCGGCTTCAAGGAAGTCGTCATCGGTCTCGAAGGAGAAGGTGTCTTCCGCGACATGCAATACGAGAGCGGCGGACATCGCGTGCAGCGCGTCCCCGAAACCGAGGCCAAGGGGCGCATCCACACTTCGGCAGCCACCGTAGCGGTGATGGCCGAGCCCGAGGATGTCGAAATCGACCTCAAGCGCGACGACTATCGCGAGGATATCTTCTGCGCCAGCGGCCCCGGCGGGCAGCACGTCAACAAGACCGCCTCGGCCATCCGCCTGACGCACTTGGAGACCGGCATCGTCGTCAGTTGCCAGGACGAAAAGAGCCAGCACAAGAACCGCGCCAAGGCGCTGCGCGTGCTCAAGAGCCGGCTGTACGAGCACTATCGCCAACAGGAGCACGACAAACGCTCGGCCGAGCGCAAGAGCCTGATCGGCAGCGGCGACCGCAGCCAGCGGATTCGCACCTACAACTTTCCGGAGAATCGCGTCACCGATCACCGCATCAACTTCACGCTTTACAAGCTCGACAGCGTGATCGCCGGCGCCGTCGAACCGCTGACCGAAGCGCTGCTGGATTACGATCGTCGTCAATTGCGCGATTCGTTCGGCACGATCGACTGACAAGACAAGACCCCGGGTACATAACTCCTTTAGCAGCCAGTTTCATGCCGCAAACCGAAAGCTGGACCGTCGGGCGGCTGTTGGAGTGGACCACGTCGTTTCTCAAGTCGCACGGCTCCGACACGCCACGGCTCGACGCCGAATTGCTGTTGGCCGAAGCCCGCGGCTGTCAGCGGATCGAGCTCTACACGTCGTTCGTCGAGGAGCCGAGCGAGCCGGTGCGGACGACGTTTCGCGAGCTGGTGAAGCGCCGTGCCGAGGGGATGCCGGTCGCCTATTTGCTGGGGCGCCGCGAGTTCTATTCGCTGTCGTTTCGCGTCACGCCCGACGTGCTCATTCCGCGTCCCGAGACCGAGTTCCTGTTGATCGCCCTGTTCGACCTGGTCAATGCGGCCGGGGGGCAGTCGGCCGAACTGTCGATCGCCGACATCGGCACCGGCTCGGGCATTCTGGCGATCTGCACGGCCCGCGAGTTGCAAGCGGCCCGCGTGGTGGCCGCCGACATCAGCCCGGCGGCGCTGGCCGTGGCGCGCGAGAATGCCGCCGCGCACCAGGTCGCCGAGCGGATCGAGTTTGTCGAAAGCGATCTGCTCGCGAAGCTCGCGCCCGAGCGGCGCTTCGACTACATCCTCTCGAATCCACCCTATATCAAATCGTCGGAGATGGCCTCGCTGGGACCAGGCGTGGCCGAGTTCGAGCCTCGCGCGGCGCTCGAGGCAGGGCCGCGCGGCACTGAGATCATCGAGCGCGTCGTCGCCACGGCTGCCGAGCGACTCAAGCCGGGGGGCCGGCTGCTGTGTGAGATCAGCCCGCAACTGGCAGACGAGGTCGGGCAACTCGTTGCGGCGGCCGGCGTGTTCGACGAGGTCAAAGTCATCAAGGACCTGGCTGGCCTGGCCCGCGTCGTGCAAGCGAAGCGCAAATCGTAAGGCAGCATGTATAGAGTACGCACCCCGTGCGCACCAGAATTGCACTCTGTTAGAACGGATTGCACGGATGCAACGCCTGAAGATCCATGGTGGTCGGCCGCTGCTAGGGAGCGTTGTCGCCAGTGGCTCGAAGAACGCGGCCCTGCCGATCCTGGCCGCCAGCATTCTGGCGAGCGAGCCGGTTACCGTTACGCGACTGCCGCGATTGAGTGACGTCGCCACGATGTTGCGGCTGCTTCGGTCGCTCGGTGTTCGCGTCGACTCGGGGACGGGAGTCGTTTCGCGGAGTGCGTCGGCCGGCAGCGACAAAGATTCCCGCCGAAGGACTCCGGTCCCGTTCGCGCCGGAAATGATCCCCGTCCCTTTTTCTGTCTCGATCGACCCGCGCACGCTCGCCAGCGCCGCGCCGCCGCAGCACTTTGTTCGCCGCATGCGGGCGAGCTTCTGCGTGCTCGGCCCACTCTTGGCGCGCCGCGGTCGCGCGGCCGTCGCTTTACCTGGCGGTTGCCGCATCGGTCCGCGCCCCGTCGACCTGCATCTCCGCGGTCTGGCGGCGCTGGGCGCCGAGATTCAAGTCGTCGACGGACTGGTGATCGCGCGGGCGAACCGCCTGCGCGGCGCGCGCGTTTCGCTGACCGGCCCGCACGGCAGCACCGTGACCGGGACGGCCAACGTGCTTTGCGCGGCGGTGCTCGCCCGCGGCACGACCGTGATCGAGGGAGCAGCGACCGAGCCGGAGATCGTCGATCTCGGCGGGTTTCTGCAATCGCTGGGTGCGCGAATCGAGGGGCTCGGCACGGCGACGATCGCAGTGTGCGGCGTCGATCAACTGTCCGGCGGAACGCACGAGTTGATCGCCGACCGGATCGAGGCCGCCACGTTGTTGGCAGCCGGCCTGGCGACCGGCGGCCAGGTCACGGTCGAGTGCGTCGTGCCGGAACATCTGGCCGCGGTGCTCGAAGTGTTTGCTGACTTGGGGGCCGCGATCGAGGTGGCCGACGATCGCGTGACTGTCGAACGGCGCGGCCCA
Organism: Pirellulales bacterium; assembly: GCA_050184475.1. Lineage (GTDB taxonomy): Bacteria > Planctomycetota > Planctomycetia > Pirellulales > JAEUIK01 > JAIESQ01. Next base: position 159,458 of record JBFXAH010000011.1, read on the forward strand.
CTCCGTCCGGCCACGTTGACGGCGCTACCCTACCCGGGCGTGCCGACCGACATGCAAGCGCAACTCACGACGCTGGCAGCCCTGGCCAACGGGACAAGCCGCATCGCCGACGCGGTCTTTCCCGAGCGCTTCCATCACGTGCGCCAGTTGCGGCGGATGCGCGCCGACATCGACCTAAGCCCGGCCGGCGCCGTCGTGCGTGGGGTCGGCTCGCTTTGCGGCGCGCGCGTCGTCGCCGGCGACTTGCGCGCCAGCGCCGCGCTGGTGCTGGCCGGCTTGGCTGCTCGCGGCATCACGCAGGTCGAACGACTGCACCATCTCGACCGCGGTTACCAAGACCTTGAAGCCAAGCTCCGTGGGCTGGGAGCCACAATCCGCCGCGAAAGGAGTACGTTAAGCGGGACGCGCAGGCAACGCGCGCTAAGCTGAGGTGCCACCCACCCTTCGCAGGCGATATCGTCGCCTAAGAAAAAGAAATCCCGTGGTCGCGACGCCCGCGAGCATCGAAATATAACCTGCAGGCTCTGGGACTATATGCGCGATTGCATACAAGGACTCTGTGGTTCCAAAGTACAATACCCCCTGATCGTCAAGTATCACACTGCTTAGCACTTGATCGTCAGCTGTAAATTGCCAGAGCACATTGCCAGCGCTGTCGAAGGCTAGCACTCGATTGTTGCGAGTCGCAAAAATGTGGTTGTTGGCGTCGACGAATACACTTCCGTGGTTTCCGGCCACTTCGGCATAACTCCACAATTCATTTCCGGAGTCGTCAATTGCGAGAATGCCATTTTGCGCAGCGATGTAAATCGTGCCATCTTCTCCCAGCGCGGCAGCGGTATAGTTGGGACCAATGTCTGGGTAGACCCATTTCTGCGAACCATCAGGATTGATTGCAAAGAAGTCGCCGCTCTGGCCACCGGCGTAGATCGTACTGTCTTGCTTCTTATGGAATGGGAATTTCCGGTGGCGAAGGTCAATTGGTAGAGTGTGCCACTCGCGTCAATGGCAACGGAGGAACTCAACAGACTGCCAGCGTCGTAATCCCACTTCAAAGTACCGTCTGGATTGATCGCGTAGAGAGTCGAATTGTAACTTGGTGCGTAAATCGTCCCGTCGGGACCAATGGTTGGCGTCGCATACATGTAGTTGCCAACGTCGAATTTCCATTTCAAACCGGGTGGTGTCGACGGTCCGGCATAAGGACTGCGGCGTTGGCCCTTGGTGTCGATGCTATACATCGGCCATGGTGTTTCGGCCGGTTGTCCGCGGCACGGTTCTATCGCCCCTGAACCGAGTAGGGCACTCGTCAATAGGAGTGCACGACCGCACGTCGACGCGATGTGTCGCCATTCTGTGAGTTGGTTCATTAACAGGGCTCGGTGATGGGGGTGCTGAAACGTGAGAGTTCGTCGCCAGAACTTGTAAAGCCAAGCACCAAGAACAGCGTGGCTCCGATTATCACTAGCTGGATTTCTGCATGCAAGCCAACGAGCTCACATTCGCTAGCAACGAGGCCAGACCACGGGATCCAGACAGGCGCACGTTACTCGAGGTGAGTAGCTAACTCCCCAGCCGGCCATATTTGCGCAGCTCCGGCGCCAGCCAGGCAATCGCCGCGACGACGACGATCGTCCCTAAGCCGCCGCTGACCACCGAGATCGTGGGGGTCGTCAATTCGGCGACGAGCCCCGACTCGAACGCCCCCAACTCGTTCGACGACGAGATGAACAGCCCGTTCACCGCGGCGACGCGGCCGCGCATTTCGTTGGGGGTCGACAGTTGCAAGAGCGTATGGCGGATGACGACGCTCACGTTGTCGAGCGCGCCGGTCAAGAAGAGCATCGCCAGCGACAAGCCAAACGAGCGCGACAGGCCGAACACCACGGTCGCGATGCCGAAGCCCGCCACGGACCAGACGAGAATCGGTCCGGCTTTTCGCATTGGCGGCAAGTGCGCGATCATAAACGCCGTCACCAGCGCGCCGATGGCGGGGGCCGCGCGCATCCAGCCCAGCCCCTCGGGGCCCACCTGCAAGATGTCTTTGGCGTAAACCGGCAACAGGGCGACGGCGCCCCCCAGCAGCACGGCGAACATGTCGAGCGAAATGGCTGCCAGCAAGATGCGGGTGCGCAGCAGGAACTCGATGCCGGCGGCAAGCGTGCGCCACGACAGCGCGCCGCTGGCGGCGGCCTTCGTCGGTATCGAAATCCGCGCCAGCATCAGTAGAAAAAACAGCGACGACAGCAGATCGAGCACGTACACCAGCGCCGGCTTGTGCGTGACGGCGACGACCCAACCGCCGAGCGCCGGCCCCACCACGGCCGCCATGTGAAAGCCCCCCGTGTGCCAGGTCACGGCGTGCGCGAACTGCGACCGCGGCACGATCAACGGCAGCATCGATCCCTTGGCCGGCTGCAAGAAGGCCCGCGCCACGCCGTTGAGTGTCAGGCAGACGTAGATCAGCGGGACGGGAGCTTGCTCCAGCGAGATCAGCGTCAGCGCGGCCGACACCAGGCCCAAGCAGGTGATACAGACCATTAGCACGCGCTTGCGGCTGAAGTGATCGGCGACATGCCCGGCCACCAGGGCCAGGGCCAACACCGGAGCGACCTGCGCCAACCCGACGAAACCCAAGGCCAGCTTCGACTCGGTGCGCTCGTAGATTTCGTAGCCCAGCGCGAAGGTCTGCATCTGCATGCCCAACACGCCGACGAAGTTGCCGACCAGGTACCGGCGAAAGTTGGGCAGCTTCACCACGCCATAGGCGTTTTCCGGCGGCGCCCCGGATTCGTCTTGCGGCCAGCCGTCGGGGGGGACGATGGGCGGACCGGGGGCCGACGAATCGGGCGAGCTCTCCTGGGGCAAGTCATCCATGCAGGGTCGCGGCGGCGAGATGAACCGGGGCCTTCGGCGTCGGTGGGCTACCGCAGTCTAACGCCCAATCGCAGCAGGGCGAAGTGCCGACCAGCGCTCCGCGGCCCACCACGCCAACCGTCAGATGTCCAGCGCGAAACAAGATCTCGCACACGGCCGACTGTTCGCCGGCATTAACGGCGCTTGCCGCGCCGGCGTCGCGCGGCCACGGCCAGCCCGATCGCCGCCCCCATCAGGGCCAACGTCAAAGTCGCCGGCTCGGGCACGGCCGCAACGGTGCTCAGCGCCAGATTCGGAAACGAGGCGGCGCCGAAGCCGAAACCGTCGGCCCACAACAAATAGTCGAGGCCGTCGACCACGCCGTTCTGATCGTAGTCGCCGTTCCAATAGCCGACGTCGTGCTGCCCGAAGTGATCGGCCCACAAGATGTAATCGAGGCCGTCGATCGCGCCGTCGCCGTTGCCATCGCCGACGGTCACCAGCTTGCTTTGCCAGGCGAGCGCGTAATCGGTCGCCAGGTTCGAGTGCACGACGACCTCATACTGGCCGGCCGGCAGGGCCCGGTCGTAGAGATGCTGCACGTTATCGATCGTGGAAATGCTTTCGTCGACGAGCGTGGTTCCGGAAAAGCCGAGCGAGTTATTGAGCTCCACCGTCAAGTTGGCGAGCGTTTGCGGCGTGAGCGTGGCCGTATTGATCCCCACGCCCGGCGTAAACGCAATCTGACGATTCCAGGCGGCGACGAGCGAGAAGGTGAAAGCCACCTTATTCGCGGGTACCGTGAAGTAGTAAGTCTGCGTCGCGCCGGCCCCCAGCGTATCGTGATTCCAGCCGGTCGCGTTCACCTCGCTCAGTGCAGCAGGGCCCTGCTGGCCGGCCGCCAAAATTGCCAGGCCGTTGTCGATGTGCAGTTGCCCCGCGCCGTAGCGCAAATCGAGCGGCTGCGCGGCGGTGCGCGACCAATCATCGAGCGTCGACGCCGTCGCGCCGACGAGATCGAAGGGAGTCTTGACGGCGCCGGCCATCAGCAGCGCCTTGACCACCTCGGGGCGCTGCGCATCGGAGTTGGCGGCCCCTGCCTCGAGCAGTTGCGCCGCGGCCCCCGACACCCACGACGTCGCCACGCTCACCGACGGAAAGAAATCGGCGGCGGGCGCCACGATGTCGGGCTTCGCGCGACCGAGCCCTTCGAGCGTGGTGCCTCCGGTCGACGAGTTACCGCTGGCGATCCCCACCGCGATCGAATTGTACGAGTTGGCCAGCACCTGCGGCAGCGTCGTATAGGTGCCGTTGTTGACCCCCACGACCGACACGACCTGGTCGCGCGTAATCACGTAGTCCAACCGCCGCAAGACGTCGATCGCGCGGACCGTATCGGGGTTGCCAAACGTGTCGGTGAAATTGGCGATCCAACTGTTGTTGAGCACCTTCTGGGTTTCGACGCGCGGCGCTTGCGAGGTGCGGGTCCGCAAAAAGCCGTTGCCTAGCCAGTCGTCGGCGTTGTAGACCTTGATGTTGGTCACGCCAGGTGCGACCCCGAAGTTGCCGTAGAAATTCTGGGCGACATTCGTGGCGTGATTCGACGTCGTGCCACCCCCCGTGGCATCGATTATCGTCTTGCCAGCAAAGTCGCTCAGCGGCAAGTTGATGAAGAATTGACTGGCCGAGCCCTGCGCCGCTTCGATCTGCGTCACCTTGACGCCGGCGCCGGTCGGCCCGCCGCTGCTGTTGCCCATCTTGGCGAAATCGTTGGCCGTCGGCGCCGCCGCCTGCACCGCGAGTCCGCACCAGATAACCCAGCCGCCAGACAGCCAGGCCAGCCGATAGCAACGTTGAGGTGCAAACGTGGTCGGTACGCTACGATCCTCGCGCGCGCATCGACAACGCAAAACCGCGCGAAACGCTCCGCCGGGGAATCCCTTCATTGGCCTTCTGACCTGCCCAATTGATGTGAGTCGACAAGACCGCGGCACCGCCCGGCCCGATGCACCAAAACGAACTTGAAATGGGAGGACAGAAGTGACGTCGCCCAATCACCCTCAGATTCTGGCCCCCTTCCCTGGTCGGTTGGCCAGAACGGCCGCTGCCAGAAGGCGGCCATGCCTGTGGGGCACGGGCGCTAGCCTACTCCAGTAAAGCCATGGGAGTCAACGAAATTCTTCGTGAAGCGAGCGGTCGTCGAACCTTCACCGAAGCTTCATTCACATTGGCACTTAGGCATGCTGCTCGACGGCCGACTTGGCACGCTCCGATCGGCCCGTCTCACGACCTTGGTCGTTCGGCGACCAGCCTCTGAAACCGCGTGCGAAGGTCGTTCGAAGCAGCCAGAAACAACTCCACCTCGGACCTGAGCGTGATGAAGTCGAACCCGTCGGCCAGCTTCGCCTGGGCATCGGCCAGGCCATAGGTGTTACAGCCGGCGATCTTGTTGGCCCGCTGGCAGGCGGCCACGATCCGCGCCATCGCCGACTGATGTTGTGCCTGCTCGGCATAGTCGTGGCGCGACAGTCCCATCGATAGGGCCAGATCGGTGGGGCCAACGAAGCAGCCGTCGACCCCTTCGACAGCCATGATCGCTTCGACATCGGCCAGCCCCGCCGCATGTTCGATTTGCACCAACAGCCACGTCTGGTGATTGGCGCGCTCGGCGTAGTCATCGCCAACGTGGACTGCCATGTCGCTGCCGAACGACCGCTCTCCCAGTGGCGGGTACTTCGCCGCGGCCGCGACCGCTTGGGCTTCGGCCAGCGAGTTGACCATCGGCACCACGACCGCCGCGGCGCCGATATCCAGGGCGCGCTGCACTTCGTGCGGCACGCCGACCGACACGCGCACCATCGGCTGGCATCCGGCGTCGCGCAGCACGTGCACACACTCGTAGGCGGTCTCGAAGCTCATCGCGCCGTGCTGCATGTCGAGGATCACCGCCGGCCAACCGGTGCGCGCCAAATAGCGCGAGATGGCCGGCAACGGCAGCGATTGCCAGATGCCAAGCAGCGGTTGCGTTCGATCGGGACGCTGGCCCAGCATGCTAGTGACCTTTACAACTCGCAAGATCCGCTAGAACGTCTTCACCAACGTACCGCCATCGACGACGATCGTCGCGCCGGTGATATAGCTCCCCGCGTCGCTCGCCAACAGCAGGGCGGGCCCGGCCAGCTCGCGCGGTTCGCCCCAGCGCCCCAAGGCCGTCCGCTCGGCGAACGTCTGCTTCTCTTCATCTCCGAGCAGATTCATCGGCAAGTCGGTGAGAAACGGTCCCGGCGCCAGGCAGTTGACCGTCACGCCGAACGGCCCCAGTTCCAGCGCGCTGGCCCGCGCCATGCCGATCAAGGCCGCCTTGGTGGCCGAATAGGCGTTGCGCCCTTCCTTGCTGGCCAGTCCCATGATCGACGAGATGTGGATCACGCGCCCCCAGCGCCGCTCTTTCATGCCCGCGGCCAGCGCCCGCGTGAGGACCATGCAACTGGTGAGATTCAATTCGAGCAGCCGATCCCACTCATCGTCGGTGATTTCGTCGATGCGTTGCGGAATGTTGCCGCCGGCGTTGTTAACCAGAATGTCGACGCGGCCGAAGGGCTGGCACGCTTCGAGAGCCAGCCGCTCGGCCTCCGCGCGGCGGGAAACGTCGGCCACCACATACGCCGCGCGCGACGAGGTGCCGTGGGTAATCTCTTCGGCCGCGGCGCGCAGCTCCTCTTCGTTACGGCTGGAAATCACCACGTTGGCGCCCGCTTCGGCGAAACCGCGCGCCATCGCTTTGCCGAGCCCTTTGCTGCCGCCAGTGACCAGGGCCACGCGATTGGTCAGGTCGAACAAGTTGCTGGTCATCGTAGCGCGACTTTCCAGGTAACAAGTGAGTAGTGCGACGTTTGCGTACCGCTAGTCTCTGCGCCCCGCGGCGGTCGTAAAGCCCTGGCTTGAGAATCCGCGAATCCAGTTTTCGCTTCACCCTGTCTTCTGTCAGCGTTGCGCAAACCACGAAGCGCTAACCGTTTAGAGCCAGGAGGCCCATGCTCCCAAGCGCAATATGCCAGATTCTCTGTGATTTTTCTTGAAGCTTCATGAGAAACCCAGTAGCCTGCGCGGAGTCCATTGGCGGGTGAAGTGTGCCGAGTGGGAACGGGAAGGCGGCACCTGGGAGCAACGCTAATGAACAGCAATTCGCGGCTGCGCCTCGTTGTTGGCGCGTTCTCGTTTCTGGCGGCCCTCTGCGCATCGCGCCCCGCCGCCGCCGTGGTGATCGAGCTGCCGTACGTTGGGCCGGGCTTGCCCGTGCCGATCATGACCGGCTTGACCTCGTCGGCCGCCCTGGCCACGGCGACCTGGGAAAGCTACTTCAGCGACCCGGTCGTGCTGAAGTTCAGCATCACCTCGGCGGTCTTGCCGGGGGGCGCGCTGGGCTACTTCGACGTCGACCCCACGACCAGCCCGTACAGCTACACCAAAGTGGCGGGCGCCTTGGCCGGCGACGCCACCTCGCCCGAAGACTTCTCGGCAGTCAGCGCGCTACAGCCTGGCCCGGCGTTGAGCATGATCACCAACGACACCACCAGCGCGCCCACGCTCCGGAGCTTCTATCCCGATACTTCGCCGCTGACCTTCAACTCGACCTTGCGGCTGACCAGCGCCAACCAGAAAGCGCTGGGGCTGATCCCGGGGACCGGCGGCGGCATCGGCTCCGACGGCACCATTGTGCTCAACTCGACCTTTCTGCCGCTGATGGATTTTGATCCCAGCGACGGAATCGGCGCAGGCCTGTTTGATATGACCGCGATCCTGATCCACGAGATGGCTCACGGCATGGGCTTCATCAGCGGCGTGGACCACATCGATTACGCCAGCAGCGACGGCGGCCTGACCGTCGGCCCCGATTTTCCGCACGACTATTCGACCGAGACGATCTTCACGGTGCTGGATCTCTATCGCTACTCGGCCGAAAGCGTCGGCTTCATCACGCAGCCGCCTTTCGGCAAGGTGCTGGACTGGGCGGCGGGCACGAGCTCGATCACCGACAATCCTTACTTCTCGATCGACGGCGGGGGCACCAGCCTGGCGACTTTTTCCACCGGCGCGCTCTTCGGCGATGGCTTCCAGGCCCAACACTGGAAGGACAGCAAGTTCCTCGGTGGTTCGCCTCCCGGGATCATGGACCCTGACCTCGGCAAGGCCGAACTGGGTGTCGTGACCGCGCTCGACGTCACCGCGCTCGACGTGATTGGCTGGACGCTGGTCCCCGAGCCTTCGGCGATGTGGCTGGCGGCCATCGGGCTGGCGACGTTGACCGTGGTCGGCTGGCGGCGGAGACGGTAAATCGGCCAGGCCGCGAATCGGCGAGACATCGCCCGCCGACGGGTTGCATCGCTGACGGTCGGCCGGGGTGACACTCTTCGTGCCCTCGGGGAACTTGGCGGTTTAAGTTCCCCGTTCCGCCTGCTCTGGGCGGGTGGTCAATTCTGTGCTAATTTGATCAAATTTGTGTACAAAACAACCTGGCGCCGCGCCCGAGTTGCGCTCATGGTGCGCCGCTTGCGAGGTTCGCCCGGCTTTGGTACGCGTCGACGTGCCGATTCGCTGCTGTAACAACCCGGACGCAAATTGCTCCACCCGGACGCAAACCGGACGCAAACCCGGACGCAAAATCTTGAGGTGTTACACGCCCCAAGTTGTGCCGGCGATTCGAGTTCGGGTCCAATATCAAAAAACCCGGACGCACCGGACGCAAAATTTCGGACATGGAGAGAGAGAGACAGGGAGTGGTCAGTGGTCAGTGGTCAGTGACTAGTGGCGTGACTAGTGGCCAGGCTTCGGCCGCGGCCTCCAATCCCTGCTTCCTAACCACGAATCCCTGACCACTACCCCCAACTCGGGACGCAAAATACCGATTCGGGACGCAAGCGGGACGCAAACCGTTTGTTTTGCGTCCCGACGCAAGCCGCTGGGAAGGAGCAACTTAACTGCCTGTAACACCCGCTCGGGACGGTCGGGACGCAAAATTACGGACCACGGAAAGTCGTGGGGGGTCCCACGGCACCACCGCACGCTTACGCCTGCGCGCGATCGGTCGGTCGAAAGGCGCCCCACACCAACAGTAGCGCCGCCGCCAGGCCGTAAGCGAGCGCCACGTGGATGGGCGTCTGCCCCGCGGCGGCCGTCGGCATTTGGGGCATATTCCAAGGCAGGAACATGGCCGAACCAGGAAGTGGCGAGTGGATCGCTCCGAACAACGTGGCGATGGCGGCGACCAGCAAGAATCCGCCCGCCGCGCGCAGCCGCCGATCGATGATCGCGGCCAAGGTCGATCCCCAGAGCAGACTCGTGATGATGAAGCCGCCGGCCAGGGTGCGCACGGTTTGCAACTGTACGCCGAATTCGGGCCGGCTCACGGTGTCGACCGTTTTGCCCGCTTCGGCCAGCAGTGGATCGGCGAAGATCGAGACCAGGTAGGCCAGCGCCGGCACGCAGGCAAACGCCACGGCCGGAAAATGTCGCACCGGTGTGGCATGAAAACTTTGCGCCGTGATTTCGAGCCCCACGAAGATCAGGATCGGGAAGATGGCCGCCTTGGGAATCCAGACATAGAGGTAAGCGAAGTAGCCGAACATCCCCGCGCCGCCGACAAACAACGCGGCCGCCAGTGTGTACAGGGCTCGCCCTCCCATCGCCTTGTAGGCCGGGTGCCCGATGTAGGGAGTGGTTTGAATCACGCCGCCGCAGATGCCGGCGATGAGCGTGGCCATTCCTTCGACGGCAATGACGGTGCCGGTGTGGTACTCGTCGCCGGCGGCCGCCGCGCTTTCGGTGCAGTCGATGCCCCCGATGACCGTGGCCAGCGCGAAGGGCACCACGACCGGCAGATAATGGAACGACTCTTCGAACGCCTGCAGCCAGGAGAGATTCGGCCGCGGCAACAACACCGCCAACTCGGGCTGCAGCAGCGCCGCCGATTCGGCTTCGGGCGTCCAGCCGCCGGCCCGCAGCAGATAGAACACGACCACCCCCAGCGCCGTGGCCGCCAACGCACCGGGGATTCGACCGGGCAACGGCACGCGGGCAACGAGCGTCACTAGAATCACGGCCAGCGAAAGGAAACCGACGATGGGGACCGCGGCCAAATCCAACAGCGGCAGGAAACTGATCAGCACCAGGGCGATCGCGGTCAGCGAGCCCAGCAACCCAGCCCGGGGAATGACGCGGCGAATCGTTCCGGCGCCCAGGGCGCAGATCAATTTGATGACGCCGCTCGAGACGATGGCGGCCATGCCAATTTGCCAGGCAAAGCGTGCCGCATCGTCGGAACTCAGTCCCCGCCGCTGGGCATCCAAGAAGGCGGGGCCCAGGACGAATAGGACCATGCCGATCGTGCTAGGAGTGTCGAGCCCCAGCGGCATCGCGGTTACATCGTCGCGGCCGCTGCGACGAGCCAACCGGAACGCCATCCAACTAAAGGCTAGATCTCCCACCAGGACCCCCAGCGCGGTGCCGGGGAGCATGTAACGAACGGCAAAATTTGCAGGAAACCCAAACCCGCCCGCCAGCAGCCCGATCGTGAGGACGAGATTGGCCACGTTATCCAACATCAAGCCAAAAAAGGCGTTGATGTCGCCAGCAGTCGCCCAGCGGTACGGCTTCACAGGCGAGATTTCCGGGGGCACGGGAATTGCGGAATTGGGGGCCCGAAGTCTAGTTCACGGTTCGAAAACCTGTCAAATCGGCAGGCCGTGGTAAAATCGAAGGGCCTTTGAGGAGCGAAACGGCAGACCGGACATGGTGGTCCGGAGAATTGCCATCGAACCACCTGGGCTCGCAGACGTAGGAAACCATGAGCAAACTAGCAGTCAACATGCCGCGCGCGAGCTCGCAGCCGGCTGGCGAACCGGAGTTCGCCGGCAGCAGCGACGAAGCGGTGCTGTTGCGCTACAGGGAAGAAGCCGACGAGCGCGCGTTTGCGGAGCTGGTGCGACGTTACGAGCGAGAGCTGTACAGCTACCTACGACGGTATTTGGGCAGTGCCGAAATGGCCGAGGACGCCTTTCAGGCGACGTTCCTTCAGGTACACCTGAAGTGCGATCGATTTGAGGAAGGGCGGCGGTTTCGGCCCTGGCTTTATACCATCGCGACCAACCAGGCGATCGACGCCCAAAGGCGCAATCGCCGGCACAAGCTGATGAGCCTTGATCGGCGGCACTCGCACGGCTCCGAAGGGGAGGATGCGGGCGCGTTGGCCGATTTGCTCAAAGCCGACGTCAACGATCCGACGGGAGAGCTGGAGGCGGCCGAGCGCTCGAACTGGATCCGCAACGCCGTGGCCGCGTTGCCCGACCAGTTGCGCGCCGCCGTAACATTGATTTATTATCAGGGAATGAAATATCGCGAAGCGGCCGACGTATTGAAAATACCGGTCGGCACCGTGAAAAGCCGCATGCACACGGCGGTGCTCAAGCTGCACGAAGCCTGGAACCGCCGCCACCCCGGTGAAGAGATTCATAGCGATGCGTGAAGAACTCGTGGGCTATCTCGTCGGTGCGTTGGAACCGCACGAGCAGGCTGCTGTCGAAGAGCAACTCCGCCGCGACCCGCAACTGCACGACGCCTTGCATGAGCTTCGCGGCTATCTGCAGCCGCTCGGCTACGACGGCGGGCACTTCGAGCCGCCGACGCATCTCGTGCAAGCCACTTGCGATTATGTCGCCGAGCGGCGGGCCATCTTGCCGTGGCGCGACTATGCCACTTCGACCACCGGTCGCTGGACAATGCAAGACTTGGTGACGGCAGCCGGCGTGGTCGTGGCTGCTTCGCTCTTGTTCTTTCCGGCCGTGAATTACAGTCGCAGTCAGGCTGAAATCGCCGGCTGCCAGAACAGCTTGCGGCAGTTGGCCGGCGCGATGCTGAGTTACAGCAACTTGCACGATCGCTACTTTCCGCACGCCACGACGAGCACGTCGGTCGCGTCGACTGGCATCTATGCTCCGATTTTGCGCGATCGCGGCTTCGTAAAGAACTCGCAGGTCTTCGTTTGCCCGGCCGCAGCCCGGCGCAACGGAGGTGTGGTGACGATTCCCACGCTCCGGGTGGTCGAGCAAGCCAGCGCTGCCGATCTGGCACGCCTCGAGGAATCGATGGGGGGGGACTACCGCACGACGCTTGGCTACATCAAAGACGAGGTTTACCATCCCGTCCGTCATGCGGGGCGCGAGTACTTCGCCGTGCTGAGCGACGCGCCCGGCGACGATGGCGATCGCCAGAGCCCGAATCACGGCGGCCTGGGCCAGAACGTCCTCTTCGACGACGGCCATGCCCAGTTCATGAGCACCTGTCGCTGCCGCCCCGACGGCGATTACGTTCCGGCGACCTATCACGACAACATCTTCTCGAACGATCACGGCGACGTCGGGTTTGGCCTGCACGCCGACGACTCGGTCATCGCCCGCGGTCACTTCCGCGCGACCGTGCCGGTGCACCCGGTCGGCGCCCGACACGCAAATTAGTCTGGGTCCGCTGCCGATTGGACTTTGCCCAACGGCACGGTGCCTGACCCCAACGGGAATCTCTTTCTTGGCCGGCTAACACGCTCTGGTGTGGCCAGGCTTGTGCACGAGCTTCGCTCCGCAAATGCTCAGGCAGGCGGCGCTGCCAGCTCGGCTGACGCCTACTCCGCGCGTAGCAAACTCAGCGAACGTGCGCCATGACCCGCGGGCGGTTAGAGGCAACCGCTCCCTTGGAAGATTTTTTCCTATCACAGAGAAGAGGCTGCTCCTGGCAGCCAAGGAGTGTAATGCTATGTCCCGGAACCAGAAGTTCACCCTCAAAAAGGATGCGATCCGCACCTTGTCGGGGTCGGAAATGCAGGGCGTCGTCGGCGGCGCGTTCAAGGCCACGATCATCGCCCATTGCAGTGATAACTGTTGTTCGAAGTCGTGCTCGACCTGCGGCTGCCCCTCGACGTCGTTCTGTCTGGACGTCGCCATGCCCACGAAGGTCGTGCTCACACCGTAGAGCAACTGTTTGAGTCACTGTGCTATCACCGGCGGGACGGCCAAGGCGACCGACCCGCCGGTGCCGCTTGCGCGAGGTGCGTTCGCCAGGAGCTGATTCGGACGCCACAGGCATTTCAGAAACTCGGCGTAACAATTCGTTTGGTTTTTCGCCAGGAATGCAGAGGCGATCAACGCGATCGCCCAAGGTTAGCGATGAAATCACCACACCAACGCTGCCCTCGGGCGGCAAGGAGTACCTCGCATGTCACCCAAGAAACTCAACCTCAAGAAAGATACCGTTCGCACGTTGTCGGGCGCCGAAATGCAAGGCGTCGTCGGCGGTGTCGCCTTCGGCGTCATTGCCAAGATGCACTGCAGCGATCACTGCTGCACGAAGAGTTGCTCGACGTGCGGCTGCCCCAAAGGCGATTTCGGCAACGTCATCTTGCCGGCCTTCAACCAGTTGCGCGCTTTCTAGAATCGCGGTTTCCTGGCCGGCGGGTCGGTGTTCTCGAACATCGACCTGCCGGTTTTTTTGCGCCGTTTCAACCAGCCCAAAGATCGATGTTAACGAAAGACTCCTCGTAGCGAATGCAACGCAATTGCGCAAGGCGAGGTCGACGGGGATCATTTCGATCCCGCCGTGTAACAAAGCTGGAGGCGCATACGCCAAGCTGCCTGGCTTGTCCGACAAATGCCGGCCAATCGCCCGCACAACTTCTTCTCGTCTAGCGCCATTAGGGAACTTGTCATGCTGCGTGCCGCGACGAACGAACCAATCCCGTTGAAGCTGGGCGTGTTGGACTTCTGGAGTCCGCTCGAAGTGACCTTTCGCCTGGCCCCGCTCGTGGAATCGTTGGGCTACAGCCGATACTGGCTCGCCGAGCACCCGCCGCAACCGAACCCGCAGATTGCCGCCGCCTTGATCGCCGGCCTGACCCAGCGCATGCGGGTTGGCACCGCCGGCGTCTGTCTCTCGGTGCACAACGCTTTTCAACTGGCCAACGACTTTCTCCTGCTCGAGCGATTGTTTCCCGGCCGCATCGATGCTGGCTTCTGCGGCGGTGGCGCATCTGGACTATGGGCCGAAGCGTTGCTCGAAGGGCGCGCTGACGCCAATCGCGACCCGGCGGTCTTTGTTGCCAAGGCCGATCAACTGATTCATACCTTGCGTGACGATATGCCCGCCGATAGCCACTTCACAGGGCTCGAGCCCTGGCGCGAGCGAGGCGGCACGCCCGAGATTTGGAGCCTAGGAACGGGACCGCGCAGCGCCACTTTGGCAGCCGAGCGCGGCGTGTCGTTCGGTTACTCGTTGTTTCACAACTTCAGCCGCGATGACACGACGGCCGTGGAAATATATCGCCAGCAGTTTCGGCCGACCGCTGCTGCCGCGGCGCCGCAAGTGGTGTTGGCCGTGGCCGGCCTTTGCGCCGAAACCAAGGCCGACGCCCGCGCACTCGTGGCCGAGCATCGCAATCAATATGTCGTCCCCTCGATCGTGGGCACCCCCGAGCAATGCCGCGATCAATTGGACTTGCTGGCCGATCGCTACGGGGTTCGCGAATTCGCGTTTCTCGACGTCGCGCCCGATGCCGCGTCGCGGCTGCGTTCCTACGAACTACTGGCCGAAGGCTGCGAACTTATCGATGCTTCGGCCGACGCATCAATTGGCACTCCGGTCGCCGAAGCGACCATCGGCGGCTAGAAACTCGGTCACCAGGCACCTAAGCGTCGAGTAACCATTCGATGAACAAGCTCGATCTCGTGGATCAACGTCCTCGCCCGCGCATCGCCATGGTTCCTCTGTGGACGGCGACCATCCTCGCCATGCTGGGGATCTTGGCATTGGTCTTTTTGAAAGTGAATCGTGTCGTGCAGGGGCGTGGCGTACTGGTCCCCCCGTCGAATTCGGTCAAGGTAGCAACGGCCCGGCCGGGCACCGTCGCGGCAATCTTGGTACGCGAAGGACAGGTCGTAGCCGCTGGCGATGTGCTCGTGCGGCTCGACGATCGTGAGGACACGGCCGCCGTTGAGGCACTTTCGGCCCAAGTGGCTGCCGCCGAACTGGAGATCGCCCGCCGGACCGAGCTCGCCGCGGAGCGCGACGCCGTCAATCGCCTGAAGCGCGATCTGCTTTTGAACGAGCAAGCGGTCGAACAGGCGTCACTGCCATCGCTCGAGGCCGACGCCGCTCGCAACCAGCGCGATCGCCAGCGCAACGCACGCGAACTTGCCAAGAAGCAGTCGCTCGCTCAACGGCAGGTGGTCACCGAGTCAGAGCTAGATAAAACCGTCGCCGACGCCGATCGCGCGCTGGCCGAACAAGTGCAGCTCGACTCGCAGATGGCCAAGGCGCGGCTCACGATCGATCAACTGCGACAAAAGGTCGACGGTGTCGCCACCGAAGCTGCGGTCGAGACCTTGCAGGATCAACTGGCCGAACTCGAAGCCCGCCGCAATCTGGCGACGCTCCGCCGGCAATTAGCCGAAGCCCAGCTCAAGCTGGAACGCGCCACGATCAAGGCTCCTGTCGCTGGCACCGTACACGCGCTGGTCGTTCGTGCCGCTGGCGAACAAGTACGCGACGCGGACGTCGTGTGCCGACTAGTGCCCCCGGAGATCGGAATGCTCGCCGAGATCGAACTGCCAGCCGCGGATATCGCCTTCGTCCACAACGGGCAGAAAGCCCGCGTGAAAGTCGACGCCTTTCCGTTCGCCGATTACGGAGCGGTGCTGGGAAGCGTCGAGTACGTCGCTCCGGATGCCGACCCGCAGACCGCCGGCGACCGCAAGCGCCGCCCCGTCTACATCGTGCGGGTACGCGTCGACGACGTGGAGTTTCTCGCGCGAGTTGCCGAAAAACAGCGCGGCCGCGACGCGCGTCTGCGACCTGGCATGACGCTGACCGCCGAACTAGTCAATCGCCGCGAATCGCTGGGTGCCCTGTTATTCCGCCCCCTACGATCGGCAGGTGGCGAACTGGGGATCTAACGCTACAAGTACTCGGACCATCCCTTGTCGGCGAGCAACTTCGTCAAACGCCGCACGGCTTCTTCGTCATGCTTGTTGGCCACGAGCGTGGCATCGGGCGTGTGCACGATCAACAGATCGCTGACGCCGAGGGTTGCCACTAGATGAACTTCGTTGGTACGCACGATCGTGTCGCGCGTGTCGATTCCCAAATGACGGCCGACGATCGTATTGCCCTCGGCATCGGTGCCGTGCAGCCGAGCCAATGATAGCCAACTGCCGACGTCGTCCCACTGGAATGGTGCTTCGATCACGGCCACGTCGTGAGCGTGCTCCATCACCGCATAATCGATTGAGATCGGCTTGATTTGGGAGAATTCCCTGGCGAACACGTCGGCTTGTCGCGGTGTGTCCCAAGCCGCCACGATACGCTCCAGATGCGCGACCATGTCGGGTTCGCGTTCGCGAAGATGTTCGACGATCGTCGCTGCCCGCCACACGAATATACCCGAGTTCCAGAAGAAATTTCCCGAGGCGAGATACTCGCGTGCGGTGGCGCCGTCGGGCTTCTCGCGAAACCGTGCGACCCGATACGCGGGCGCGATGGGCTTGTCCGCTGGGCCTTTCGCGCCGGACGTCGCTAAGGATTCGCCGCGCTCGATGTAACCAAACGACTCCGCCGCGTACGTTGGTTTGATGCCGAAAGTGACGATTCTCGACGGCTGTTCGCGCACGAGATCGTCAGCGAGTTGTACTGCGTTGACGAAGGCTGCCGCCGGCTCGATCACGTGATCGGCCGGCGCCACCAATAGCGTGGCCTCGGCATCGTGGCGCGCGACCAAGAGTGACATCAACCCGATGCAGGGAGCCGTATCCCGTTTGCAGGGCTCGCCAACGATCGCGGTTACCGATAACTCGGGAAGTTGCTCAGCCGTAGCCGCGACCAGCGGTGCGGCCGTCGCCACGTAAGTACGGTTGTGCGGGGCCAGGCCGGATAAGCGATCATACGTCGCCTGCAGCATGGTCCGCCGGGCGACGAGATTCAACAGTTGCTTGGGTCGCGCGGCGCGGCTCTCGGGCCAAAACCTGGTGCCGGCTCCGCCGGCCATGATGACTGCGTACAACACGTTCGTCCGCTCCGTCGCTGAACAACTCGGGTTTGGTCGTTACCGACGCCGCGTCAGGTTCCGCCAGGCCACCGGGGCATAGCCCATCGCCATGCCCACAGCCAGGCCAACGCCATGCGCCCAATTGGCGATGTCACCCACCATGCCGGACATACAAAGCGCCGCCCACAACAGCATGAAGACAATCGTTTGCGGATGCATGACGAAGCCCGAACTGGCTTCGAAGCGGCTTTTCATCCAGATGTAGCCGAACAAGCCGAACACGACGCCCGACATGCCGCGAAGCGCCGGGCCCTGCGCGAGGTATTGAGCGACATTCGATATGACAGCGATCGCAAGCACGAGCGCCAGAAAGCGCCCCGATCCACGGCGCCCTTCGATTTGTGGTCCTAGCTGGTGTAGCCACAGCATGTTGAAGATCAAGTGCAAGAAATCACCGTGCATGAAGATCGGAGTGACCAACCGCCACAACTGGCCATGCCAAACTTCGGTGAGCGTGCCGATGCTTGGCTGAGGTGGGATGATGTTTGAGATATAGAGGTAGCTGGCCAGTCCATTGCCGCCGTAGGTCAGGACAGCCACGATCACGCTGATGCCGATCAACGCATTGGTCACCGGCCGTCGACCGCTGACGCCGGCGCCGCTCCAGCGGCGACGCACATCGATCAGGTTGCGGCGGAACTGCTTTTCGCGACGCTGGGCTTCGCGACGCAGAGCCTGCGCCTCGGGGGCCGCGGCCTGATAACGATCGTCGTTTGGTTCACGCTGAAAGGAGGCGAGCTCAGCGACTGCCCGCGGCACCTGGTCTTCCTCGCGCACCCAGACGTTGACCACGCCGTCGTGGGGGTCGAGCCGGGTGGTGATCCCTTGCGTCAGCAGATAGTCGGCAAAGCGCTGTGCTTGCTGAGGGTCGGATAGGGTGCCGATCTGTCGCATGAGCGCAATGTTACCAAGAGCGCGGCAGTTCGCGGAGAGGTTTCAGGCCAGATGAGGTTTCCGTCGCCGGCGAAAAATCTAGCATGCCTTCATGGTGCCGCGCGTCGAATGATCTGCTGCCGCCGGTGGCGGGGATTCCGAATTGCGATCGGTCGTCGTGCCGACGCGACCAGAATTCGTGCCACTACCGGATGTCGAAGATGGCAGCACGGCGATCGGCACGTTTTTGAACGCAGGCGTTCGCGAAGCCGGATCGACAACCCGCGGAACCAAAACATTGGCCTCGGGATAGTACATCAAGGCGTTACCAGCACGAATGGCCGGATACGGCCGCACAATTATCGCGTCGAGCTGCCCCGCCGCAGATCGAACCGTGGCCCGCTCGTTGGCCGCCAGGCCGAGCCGCGCGATGTCGTCGGGGTGAAGCAGAATGACGTCGCGCCGCTCCTGGCCACGATAGAGGTCGTAATCTTCGTAAACAACCGTGTTGAATTGACCTTCGCTGCGAACCGTCATCAGCCGCAGATGTCCGTTATCGTCGCCAGCTAACTCCGGCAACTGGTGTACGTGCAGTCGGGCGCGGCCGCCTGGGCGTGGGAACTTCGGCTCATGCAACACGCGACCCTCGATGTGAAACTCCTGCTTAGTCTGGTCCAAGTCAGCAATCGACTCGAAACCAGGGACAATTCTTGCAATCAGCTCCCTAATACTGCGATGCTGACGAAGTGCCTCCCAGTCGATCGGGCCATTAGCAGACAGGACGCCTTCGGCCAAAGTGCAGACGATCTCGACTTCGCTCCGTGGCCCATCCAGCCGGCTCGGCCCGCCGTCGCTGAGCCGAATGTAGTTGAACATCGACTCTTGCGTCGTGGGCTGCGGCTCTTCGTCGCGGGCCAGCACGGGCAAGATGATCGTTTCAGCGGCCAGTCCGTGCGCGTGCCCCGTGTTCAGGGTGGTGTTGAGGTAGCAGACCAGATCGAGCCGCCCAATGGCCTCGGCCGCAAATCGCGCATCGGGATTCGATCCATACAGATTCCCACCCAGGCACATACCCACTTTGACATGCCCCGCATCAGCAGCTTCCATGCATCCCATCGTGTCGAGGCCAGGCTTCGTCGGCAGTCGGACGCCAAATTGCGATTGCAACCGCGTGAGGATTACATCGCGCAATTTGGGCGTGACTCCGACGGAGCCGATCCCCTGCACATTGGAGTGCCCACGGATTGGCAGCACACCGGCATGTGGCCGACCCAGCATGCCACGCATCGCGGCCAGGTTGACGATCGCCTGCACGTTTTCGACGCCGTGGGCATGATGGGTGATTCCCATTGTCCAAGCGAAGACGACCTTTCGGGCTGCAACATAGTGGCTGGCGATCTCGTCTAACTGATCGTGCAATACGCCGGACTTGGCCGTGATCTCATCCCAAGACGTTTGTTCGAGCGCCGCCCGCAGCGCGTCCCAACCTTCGCAATGCTCGCGCAGGAAATCGTCGTCCAGTATGTCCGTCGGGGCGCCTCTTTCGGCACTGCGCTCGACGAGTCGCTTGGCGATGCCGGTCAACAAGGCCAGGTCGCCGCCGATATGCGGCTGCACGTAAAGACTGGCAATCGGCGAGCCGAAGAGCATGCTCGTTGGGCTGCTGGGGACGCGAAAGTTCACCAGCCCCGTCTCGACCACGGGGTTAATGACGATCACGTGGCCACCGCGCCGTCGGCACCTCATCAACGTGGTCATCAGCCGCGGATGATTGCTGGCCGGATTACCGCCAATCAGAAAGATCAAATCCGCGTGTTCGAGATCCTCCAGTTCGATTGTCGCCGTGCCTGTCCCCAGGGCCGACGTCAGCCCGACGCCGCTGGCCTGATGGCAGTAATAGCTGCAGTTGTTGACGTTATTGGTGCCGTAGAGCCGCGCCATGAGTTGCAGCAGAAAGGCCGCCTCGTTCGAGCTGCGGCCGCTCGCGTACCAGAAGGTCTCATCTGGTTGCACGCCGCGCAGCCGCTCGATCACGCGCCTAAGCGCGTCATCCCAACTGATCGGCCGATAATAAGACTGACCGCGTTCCAGCAGCACTGGCTGAACCAGCCGGCCACAGCTTTCGAGTTCGCGCGGCGAAAAGGCCTGTAACTGCGAAATTGAATACGTGCTCCAGAAGTCAGGCCGAATCGCCCCCTGCAAGTCGGCAGCCATGGCTTGCAGCGACTTCTTGCAGACCTCGGGAAAGCTACCCGCCTCGTTGACCATGCCACCGCTTTGGCCTCCCATGCCGACCGCGCAGGTCTTGCAGGTGTTCTTCGAGCGCATGGCCTTCCAGAGTCGCCAGAAGCCGACTTCGCGACCTTTGCGCAGGGTATACCAGATGGCTTGCCAGCCGCCGCCGGCTTTGAGAGGTTTCATTCGTAATGCACGAACCTTTGTCAGCAGCAGAGCGAGAAACGTGTCACGCGCCTGTCAGAATACCACGGTCGCTCGCTGGGAGCATGACGATCCTCTATGTCGTTCCGGAATTGTGGACTCGCGACCGCCAGGCACGGAAGTTTGCGTTGAAGGCTGCCAGACCAAGGCGCCCCGCGGTGGTAGCTACTGGGTCAATTCGCGAGACCCTTGTGACGCGCCAGCGAGGTTACTATTATCTGATATTCCGACTAACAGCCGGCCGGTGAACAGGCTCTGGACCGCGAACCCCGAAGTGGCGTTGGCTGTCCCTACCCCATGCCCCGGTTGACGGCACGCTCAGACTTCGCTTCCGACGACAATCAGTTTCCGTGCCCGCTCGACTTGATTGGAGCGGGAAATTGGCTATGCGGCATTTACTCTCGGCGTTGGTGCAAAACAGACCGGGGGTGCTGGCCCACATCTCAGGCATGCTGGCGTCACGCGGCTACAACATCGACAGCCTCGCGGTCGGTGAAACCGAAGACCCCAACCTGTCGCGAATGACCTTTGTCGTGATTGGCGACGACAATCAACTCGACCAGGTGCGCAAGCAACTGGGCAAGATCGTCACCGTCGTGCGCGTGGACGACATCAGCTCGCAAGACTATGTCGAACGCGATCTGATGCTCATTCGTGTGAAAGCGCCCGCCGGCGGACCGCGCAGTCAAATCAAAGAGCTCACGGAGATTTTTCGCGGACGCATTGTCGACGTCGGCATTGAAGAAGTCGTCGTCGAGATTGCCGGTCAGGAGCGCCGCGTGGCGGCGTTCGTGGAATTGATGCGCCCCTTCGGCATCGTCGAATTAGTACGTACCGGCCGAATCGCGATGGTCCGCAGCCATTGTCGCCAGCAGGCGGAACACGCCAGCAACGAGACCTAGTTTGAATCTGATACGCGTAACCGTTCTCTCCCGCCCTTGTTTCTTCGCAGGACCGATTTTTCGATGGCCGCCAAAATCTACTACGACAATGACGCTGACCTTGGGCTCCTGAAGAACAAAACCATCGCCATCATCGGCTATGGCTCGCAGGGTCACGCCCACGCGCTCAATCTGCGCGATAGCGGCTGCAAGGTGATCGTCGGTCAGCGTCCGGGTAGTGCCAATTACGACGCCGCGGTTAAGGACGGCTTCAAGCCGGTTTCAGCCGAGGAAGCCGCCGCTCAGGGTGACTTGATCAACGTGCTAATCCCCGACGAAGTGCAAGGGGACATCTATCGCCAGCACATCAAGCCGCAACTCAAGCCGGGTAACTTGCTGATGTGTTCGCATGGCTTCAACGTTCATTTCGGCCAGGTGGAACCGCCACGAGACGTCGATCTGGTGCTGGTCGCGCCCAAAGGACCAGGGCATTTGGTGCGGGCCGAGTTTGAGCGAGGCGGGGGCGTCCCCTGTTTAATTGCGGTCAGCGAAGGGGCGCGCCCGGAGTCGTTCGCCTTGGGTATGGCCTACGCCAAGGGAATCGGCGGTACGCGAGCTGGCGTAATTCAAACCACGTTCGCGGAAGAAACCGAAACGGACTTATTCGGCGAGCAAACGGTGCTTTGCGGCGGGGTTAGCGCCCTGGTCAAGGCCGGCTTCGAGACCCTCGTCGAGGCCGGTTACCAGCCCGAAATGGCCTACTTCGAATGCATGCACGAATTGAAGTTGATCGTCGACCTGATGTATCGCGGGGGCTTGAATTTCATGCGGTACAGCATCTCGAATACGGCCGAATACGGCGACTACACGCGTGGGCCGCGGATCGTCACCGAAGAGACCAAGGCCGAAATGAAGCGCATTCTGACCGAGATCCAGAGTGGGCAGTTCGCGCGGGAATGGCTGCTGGAAAATAAGGTCAATGCGCCATCGTTCAAAGCAACCCGTCGGCGTGAGCGCTCGCATGAAATCGAAGAGGTGGGACGACGGCTGCGCGGACTGATGACCTGGATCGATGCCAAGGAAGTTTGAGTCACGCACCGCGGTCGCGGCAGTCAAGCAAGGATTTTATAGGAGTGAATTGGCATGTTGCCGGTTTCTGCCGCCGACTCGGCCAGCCGAGAGCTTTTGGCTGAACTTCAACCCGGTGACCGCGTGCGGATCACTCACCACGTGAAAGTTGGTCAGCAAACATGGAAGACTTCGACGACTGGCAAGGTCGTGCGCCTGGAGCGCCGCCGCCATGGATTGCATTTCCGCCGCCATGGAGACGATAAGGTATTCAGCGACATAATTGTGCTCGAGCGCGCCGACGGAGAGCTGACCACAGTCACCTTGGATGAGTTTACTTTGCTCGCCCGGGCATGACCTATCGGTAGCGACGGTCGACCCGACGTGTCAGGTGCATTGGAAGTCCGGCGGTGCTCGCATCGCAGCTCTAGCTCTCGACACGCGTTACGACGAGCCACTTAGGCTGGGCGCCCGCGCAGGTTGGTTGACTGCCTACCTCGTCATCCTATAATTCGCCAAACCAATCGGCCGGTTCGCACTTCGGGATCCGGCTCGCCTCGGGGATTCAGTGGGGCGAAAGCACGGTAACTTAGTCGCCGGATCGACGCACGAGACCGTTGTCTGTCGTGCTAGTTTCACCGGTGCAAGCGCCAGGAGATCATCGCGATGGCCGCCAACGTCGTCGAACTAACCGATAGCAACTTTGACAATGAAGTTCTGAAGTCGAGCCAACCGGTGCTTGTCGATTTTTGGGCGCCCTGGTGTGGTCCTTGCCGGATGATCGCGCCGTTGGTCGAAGAGTTAGCAACTGAGTACGCTGGATCGGTCAAGGTCGGCAAGGTAAATGTTGACGACAACCAGCGGACGGCCATGAACTACAACGTAGCTAGCATTCCGACCCTGATCGTCTTCAAAGAAGGGCGACCGGTGAATCAATTCGTCGGCGTGCGTCCGAAGGCGCAATTGCAAGAAGCGCTCGACGCCGCCAAAGCATGAGCCTGATTCACGGCGACGCTCGTCCTATTTGGCCCGGTTTAACAATAAGCGCCGGTAGATTCGCGCGGACGGCTAGCTTAACGGCATTCTGCTTGCTGAAGCGCGCCCGCAGTCAACTTTCGACCAACGGACTGCCGATGATTCCCAGCGGGTAAACTTCACCGGCTGGGAAAAAGATAGTGAGTCGCGGCCGCAACAAGCCTGGGAGCAGCCCGAGCGTTCCGCCGAATAAATTGCCAAGCGGCGCCGATACGTCAGACGGGTTGCAGAACTTATCAACCGAGTCGGCGGACGACCTGTCGCGCGTTCCGATGCGGCGGTACTCACCGTCGAGGCGGGTCGATCCGCCGCATGAATTGCGCACCGAATCGATCTCGACAGGGAATGTTGAAAACGAACCGTTACGCATTGCCAGCGACGATCCTCTCGACGCTCCGCAATCGCTGCGGCAGCAACTGCGCTGCCAGGCCCGTCAGTTGGCCAATCGCTTCGCGGCCAAGCAGCAGCGACTCGACCATCGCGAGGCCGAACTGCACGTTCGACTTGCGGAACTTGAAAACGCCCAGCGGCGTGAGCGACTCATTTACTGCGAGCGCGAGACAAACGCCGAGGCGCGCGAAGCACATCTAGCCGAGCGGGAACGCGAGCTGGCGGACCGACTCTCGCAGGTCGCTGCCAGCGAAGCCTATTTGGAAGCGGCTCGTCGAGACCTGAGTCACCGAGAGGATTATCTCGTCGATCGGGCAAATCAGCTGGAAGAACTCCAGCATCGACTCTGGAATCAAAACGACGCTCTGGCTGCGGCCGCCGCGAATCTCGAACAGCGGCGCGCCGTGACTACGCGTCAAGAACAACTCGCCGAGCAAGCGATCGTAGCCGAGCGCGAAACTACGGTCACGTTGCCCGCGCGACGCGAAGAATCTTCCCAGCTTGAGCCATGCGAACCGAGTTCAGTCGGCGGCCTGGATGCCGACGTTTTGGCCGCCTGGGAGGTCAATCTCGTCGATGCCGAAGCTCGTCTGGCCGCGCGCGAGCGCGCGCTCGAGCCACGGCGACTGCGGTTGGCGGCTCGTCTGCGCGCGGCCCGGCGCCGACTTCACGAGCGGCATCAGCGACTGCACCGGCAACTGCAACGTCAATGGCGCGATTGTGACCGGCAGCGGATGGCAGTCCGACAGCGCTACGCCGAACTCGAATCCCTGCGAGAAGTCGTTGCCAGGGAGCAAGCGGAGCTACTGCAGGTGCGATTGGCAATTCGACAGCTCTCGGCCGATCTGGCCGGTAGTTTGCCTGGCGATGCTTGGCAACAGGCCTTGGCAGAAGCGCGGGAAGCTATTACCTCGCATTACCGACGCCGCGAGGCGCGGCTCGTCGAGCGCGAATGCTCGCTCAAACACCTGCAACAAGAGATCGGCATCGCCCACGGCCAGCTAAGCTTGGAGCGCAATCGATTGGCGCGCCACTTTCAGCAGGCGCCAGAGCTACTCCCACCACAAGAGGCGGCCTAGAGCGTCGCCATCTGCAACTGCTTGAGCAGCTTACGGCATCTCGGTCGCATTGGCGGCTGGCGATGTGGACTGCGAGGCGACAGGTGAGTGCCGTTCGTGGTCAAGAGCAGCTCGACTGGCTATATCCACCAGTTTCATTGCGACTGCAAGTTCCAATTGCGAGAAGTACGGCTCGTTCGGCGCCGCAATATGTTCGATCTCCTTGGCGGCCAGTTCATTCCAGGACATGCCGCTTGATACATGCCAGGCAGCGGCCTGCGCCGCGCGTTGCGAAACGCCGTTGCGACCAAATAACTTCATCAACTCGTACAACTTCGGATCGTCGCTATACGAGGCGAACGGTTTGATCTCATAGGGAATGGCGGGGCGCGGTTCCGGCTTGCCGTGCTCCAGGCAGACGCACGGAACTTTGAGCTTGGCGATCTTCTCGGGTGGGACATTCATCATTCCCATGCCCATGCCCCCCATGCCCATGCCCCCCATGCCCATGCCTCCCATGCCGCCCCCCATTGGTTGCGCTCCGCCGGCGACACCTGCGCCGCCTCTCTGACCGCCACCAAGTCCTGGCGGAGGTTGCGCGAGCACTGGCGCCGCGGCAAAGGCCTCGGGCAACCTCACGTTGAGCGGCTTCTTGGTCTTGTTCTTGATGAGGACGCGAGCCTCGCGTGAGTCGCGCGGTATGAACTGAACATCGACTTGGCCTTCCTCGATGGCAGCAAATAGCTCGACTTCCTCGGCCTTTGGCTGCGACGCGGGGCGCGATTTGGCCCGGCGCTCGGCGGCGACTGACCCTGCGGTGAGCATCACTGTCGCGCTGAATAGAACCAATCCGACGACGTTCGAACGACGATGGCAACTCATCGGTAAATCCTCGATCGATCTGTTCCCATTTGGGTGGCCTGCTCGAGCAAAGAGCGGCCCACCATTGCCTTTAGCGTAATCAGGTGGATGCCCAAAGCCAAGAAAAAACAAGACTCCGACGTCGCAGCCGCAGGAGGTCAGGCCAAAGTGTCGCAGGCTCCTACATTCGCTCCAATGCAAACAACGGGGACGAGTTAGCCTGACCGAGCCCACTGCCGGAAGCCCCTGGAACGTGGCGAATTGCAACGCTGGTTTGGCTCACGTACCATCGATTATTACGCGTTTCGCGCCGCTGCACTCGTCAATTTCAGGTATTCGGGGCCAGGCGAGTCTAGCACCACTGCGGCGCGATCCCCGCGCCTGCGATCGCAGAGTTTAGGGGGCGGTGCCCGTCCGCCCACGGCATGAACACTTCCGCGTTTGATCCTGATAGCGCCGCGTCGATCGTCGACATCCTGCGCCACCGCGCCGCCCGCCAGCCCGATCAACTGGCATACACGTTTCTGGAGGACGGCGAGGCGATTGGTGGGCAGTTGACGTATGGCCAGCTCGATCGCGCGGCGCGTGCCGTGGCAGCCGTTCTCCAGCGGTGTACGCGCCCCGGCGACCGTGTATTGCTAACCTATCCGCAGGGGTTGGACTTCGTCGCCAGTTTCTTTGGCTGCTTGTATAGCGGGCTAATCGCGATCCCGGCTCCGCTCCCTGAGCGTGGACGACTGCGACGTACGCTGGATCGGCTGCGTGCCATTGCCGACGATGCGGATGCTAGGTTCATTCTAACGACGAGTTCGTCGCTGCCGTTCTTCGAGGAGCTTGCCGCGGCCGAGGGGGCGCCACAGTTTGCCGAGCGCCTCGCCACCGATGGATTCGCACTGGATGCGGCCACCGAGTATGTGTCGTTCGAGCCGCAGGCCGATGCCCTCGCTTACCTGCAATACACTTCGGGCTCAACAACGTATCCGCGCGGCGTGATGGTCGGTCATCACAATCTTATTGTCAATTCGATGGCAATCTCGCGGGCCTCTCCCTATGGCGCCGATTGCCGCACGGTGACTTGGCTGCCGTACTTTCACGACTATGGATTGGTCGAGGGGCTATTGCAGCCGTTGTTCAGCGGGTTTCCGGTTTGGTTTTTCTCGCCTGCCGCCTTTGTCGAGCGGCCGCTGCGCTGGCTATCTGCCATCTCTCGCTTTCGCGCGACCCATAGCCAGGCACCCAACTTCGCCTTCGCGATGGCAGTGGCAAAGACCACGGCAGCCGAGCGCCGCGGGTTGGATTTAAGCAGTTGGCGCGCAGCCGGAAATGGATCCGAGCCGATTCATGCCGTAACGGCTAGACAATTCATTGAGACGTTCGAGCCGTGCGGGTTTCGGCCGACTGCCTTCTGCCCGGTCTATGGCCTGGCCGAAGCAACGTTGATTGTCTCGTACAAGCGCGCCGACCGCCCCCCAACATTGACTGGGCGCGATCCGCAAATTGGTGCGGCAACGGTCGGATGCGGTCAAGTACTGGATAACCTGCGCGTCGAAATCGTCGATCCCGCGACACATCTACGTCGGAGTCCGGGAACGGAAGGAGAGATTTGGGTTGCTGGACCAAGTGTGGCCGTCGGTTACTGGAATCGCGCCGCAGAAACTTCGGAGACGTTTAACGCAAGATTAGCCGACAGTGGCGACGGCCCGTTCTTGCGCACCGGTGACTTGGGCTACCTGCTTGACGGGGAGTTGTTCGTATGCGGGCGAATCAAGGATCTGGTCATTATCCACGGCCTTAACCACTATCCACAGGACATCGAGGAGACCGTTGAGCGATGCCATTCGGCGCTTCGTGCCGGAGGAACGGCCGCTTTCTCGATTGATGTGGAAGACGAAGAACGATTGGTGATCGTCGCCGAGTCAAAGGCGGACGCCCATTGTGCCGCAGGCATTGCCGCAACGATTCGCGAACAGGTGGCTCTGCACCATGATTTGGCTGTGCACGAAATCGTTTTTGTCGCGCCTGGAGAACTGCCGAAGACCTCGAGCGGAAAGAAACAACGATCGGTCTGTCGCCAACAGTATCTTAGTGGCTCCTTTTTATCGGCCGGCGCTACCAACGGCGGTCGATCGGCCGCACCATCTCGAAGCCTGGTTCGGCCCGACGACGCCAGCCAGACCCTAGCTCCATGTGCGAAGGAGATTAGCGATTGGTTGCGCAAGCAAGTTGCTGCGATCGTTGGGCTCGCGCCCGACTCCGTCGACGTGCGTCAATCGTTCGCGCGATATGGCCTTGTCTCGCTCGGCGTGATCGAGCTTGTCTCCCAGTTACAGTCCTGGCTGGGGCGGAAACTGTCGCCGACTTTGGTCTACTCCTACCCGACGCCGGCGGCGCTGGCCGCACACTTGGCAGGAGATTCGCCGATTTCGACGGCCGGCTGGGCCTCCGATCGGGAATCAAGATCACCTCCGCCGGAGCTCGACGGCGATCGGCGCGCGCTATCGGATGACAAGATCGAATATCAAAGCAATTCGTCCGGCGAGCCAATCGCCATCGTCGGAATGGCTTGCCGGTTGCCAGGGGCAAACTCGCCGGGCGAGTTTTGGGATAATCTTTGTCACGGCAAAGCCGCACTACGCAAAGTTCCAGCCGAACGCTGGTCGAGCCGGGATTTCTACGATCCGCAGCCCAGGCAACCTGGTAAGTCGATATCCAAATGGGGCGGGTTCCTCGAGCAGATCGAGCAATTCGACGCCCGCTTCTTTGGCGTTTCACCGTACGAGTCGGAGCGTATGGATCCGCAGCAGCGATTGCTGCTCGAAGTCGCCTGGGAAGCACTCGAACAGGCAGGTTTGGCGGGTAAAGCAGTTACGGGCACCGACGCCGGCGTATTCGTCGGCGTCATTTTGAGCGAGTACTTCCGGCGCGTCGCCAGCGACCTATCGCGACTTGGTGGGCACGCGTCGACCGGCAACTTCCTGTCGATCACCGCGAACCGGCTCAGTTACTTCTTGAATCTCAAAGGTCCGAGCCTGGCGGTCGATACGGCATGCTCGTCGTCCTTAGTGGCAATTCATTTGGCCGTGCAATCGTTGCGCGCTGGGGAATGTTCGCTGGCCATCGCCGGTGGCGCCCAGGTGCTGCTCGACCCCGACGTATGGGTCGATTACAGCCAGGCCGGCATGCTGGCCCCGGACGGGCTTTGCCGATCCTTCGACGATCGGGCCACCGGCTTCGTTCGCGGCGAAGGGGTGACGCTGTTCGTCCTCAAGCGGCTCTCCGACGCGCTTTGCGATGGTCATATTATCCATGCAGTCATCCGGGCCACGGCCGTCAATCAAGACGGGCACACCAATGGCTTGACCGCTCCCAACGGTGCGGCACAGGCCGATCTGTTGCGACGCGCCTATCTGGCGGCGGGCGTTCCTCTCGAGTCGATTGGTTATATCGAAGCGCATGGCACGGGCACGGCACTGGGCGATCCAATCGAGGTCGAGGCACTCACCAGAGTCTTCTCGGCTGCCCAACGCGACCAGTTCTGCGCGCTGGGTTCTGTAAAGCCGAACATCGGGCACCTCGAACCAGCGGCCGGCGCGGCAGGTTTGCTCAAGGCGACATTGGCAATCGTACATGATAAGTTGCCGCCGACACTCAACCTGGCGGTGCCGAATCGGCATCTCACTCTGGAGTCTGGACCTTTTTTCTTGCTCGACCGGGTTCGCTCCTGGGCGAATTCCGCCGGGCCACGGCGAGCGGGAGTCAGTTCGTTTGGATTTGGCGGTACCAACGCGCACGTCGTCTTAGAACAGGCCCCCCGGTTCGCCTCGGACGAGCGCGATGCCGAACCGCAACTGAATCTGTTTGTACTTTCGGCGCGGAGTGAGACCGCGCTACAGAAACTCGTCGAGAGGTTTCTCCAGGTAGATATCGCCGAAGGGGAACTGGCTGACTGGTGCTATACGTTGCAAATTGGGCGTGCGCACTTTGCTCATCGCCTGGCGATCGAGGCACGCACCGTCGACGAACTTCGCGACAAATTGTCCTTGGTGGCGAAGAACTCAGCACATTCGAGCGCGGCAGGAATCTACCGATCGTCGCCGAACATTGCCGAGGGTTCGAAAGGCGCTTCCGCAACCCCCTCGTCTGCGCCTGTTCCGCCGGCGACTCACGAGGGGGCCGTGCAGAGCAGCTCGATCGCCAATCGCTATGTGGCGGGCGACGATGTCGACTGGTCGACGCTGCACGTTGGACGGAGTCGACGGCGCGTTCCGGCGCCAACCTATCCCTTCGAGCGACAACGCTACTGGCTGGACGATAAAAGCCCCGACCGAAAGGGGGCGTCCGATCCCCTGCCGACGAGTTCCCTCGACAATGTTGCAGAGGCTCTGCCGAGCACAGCCCACACACGGACGACGATCGAACGATTGCTGCAGTCTTGCGTCGGGGAAGTCCTCGGGCTGCCAGTCTCGGAAGTCGGCTTGTCGATCAATGTTCAGGAGTTGGGGCTAAACTCGATCCTCGCGACGAAGGCCGCCGCGACCGTTTCGCGTCGAAGCGGCGTCGAACTCGAGGCAATCGAGTTTTTCTTGCAACCGACACTCGGACGCCTGGCGATGCACCTGGCATTGCTGCCCGAGTGGCAGGCGCTTATCCCGGCACACGACGGCGATGCCATCGAGTCGCCCGTGGCCGCAGATTCTCCGCCTACAGCGCCGGCGGCGCAACACGCACCAGGTCACTTGACTGGAGCGCGGACCATCGCAGCCGATGAGGTTCCACAATTTGCCAATAGCGTTGAGCGTGATGCCGCCATCGACTCTGTGACTCGCTCGCGTGACATCGCCGTAATCGGATTGTCGTGCCGGTTTCCCGGTGCCGATTCGCCCGAAGTTTTCTGGAAGAATCTGCTGGCGGCGCACGATGCAGTCGGACCGCTCCCTAACGCGCGCCACTACGACGCCGGACTACCTGGCGAGCTTGACGCGGACCTGCCGGCGGTCTGGCGCCATGGTGGCTTTCTCGAGGACGTTGCTGGATTCGACCCTGCTTTGTTTGCGCTTTCGCCGTACGAAGCGCGACGCATGGATCCGCAGCAGCGTTTGTTCCTGGAGTGCGCCTGGCAAACGCTGGAACGCGCCGGCTATGCCCCCACGCGGCTGGCCGATCGACACGTGGGCGTGTTCGCCGGCGTGGCGCCAAGTGACTACGCGCGACTCTGGGACCGCCAACCGGGTAACGTCGATCCGCATTTTGGAGCGGGAACGTCGCTGGCGATGGTGGCCAATCGCACCTCCTACCTGCTGAATCTTGTCGGCCCTAGCATCTCGATTGACACGGCCTGTTCCGGATCGCTGGTGGCCGTGGCACTGGCTTGCCAAAGCTTGCGGGCAGGCGAATGCAAGATGGCACTAGCCGGAGGGGTCAATCTCATCCTCGTTTCTGAGCTGAGCGAATCGCTCGCGCGCGGCGGCATGCTCTCGCCGCGGGGACGGTCTTGTTCATTTGACGACCGAGCCGACGGATACGTTCGCGGGGAGGGGGTGGGCATCGTGCTGCTCAAGCCGCTCTCGCAGGCCGTCGTCGATGGTGACCAGGTGCTGGCCGTCATCAAGGGGCTTGCCGTCAATCACGACGGTCACGACAAGCCAGGACTGACTGCCCCCAATGTTGAATCGCAAGTCGAGTTGCTCCGTGCAGCATATGCCGACGCCGATGTCGACCCTTGCTTGATCACCTATTTGGAGGCACACGGCACCGGCACGGCCCTCGGCGACCCAATCGAACTGACCGCTTTGCAGAGGGTCTGCGGCGCAGGGCGCGTGGGCGGGTCGTGCGCATTGGGCGCGGTGAAAAGCTCGGTTGGTCACTTGGAAGCGGCGGCTGGAATCGCAGGCCTGATCAAGACTGTTCTGGCTCTTCATTGGCGCACGTTGCCTCCTTCGTTGCATTGCGCGGTTCCCAATCGACGATTCGATTGGGCAACATCTGCGTTTCATCTGCTCGACAGACCGCGAGTTTGGACCGCGCAGCGACGACTGGCCGGCGTGAGCGCGTTTGGCTTTGGAGGAGCCAACGTGCACATGGTGCTCGAAGCGGCGCCGACAACCTCGCGAAAATCCATCGCGCCAGCGGTCAGTGCGATGCAGTCCGCGGCTCATATCTCGCTGCAGCGACTTGTCTCACAGGGGCCTGCCGAGCTATTCGTGCTCTCGGCCAAGAGTGAATCGGCGCTGCGCGATTTGATCGAGCGCTACCTCAACTTTCTAAATGTGCCTGGTGGACCCGCGCTTACGGACCTTTGCTTCACGGCCAAGAGCGGGCGGGCTGCGTTGGACTACCGGTTGGCGATCGTTGCTCGCTACCGAGATCAATTGGCCGATCGTCTGCGATGTTTGCGCGACTGGGACCAGCGTGAGCATTTACAGGGGTCGCTAGTTTTCTACGCTGTGCCTAGTCGAGGCTCACCATCGGGCTCAGGGCACGATGCTCAGATCAAAACCGTAGTTGACGCGTGGCGCGCTCGCTGCGCTGTCACGGCACCTTTCGTATTAGAGGCTTTGCGACTCTGCGTCAGTGGATCGCTGTGGGACGCTCAACTACGATCCATCGCTGACGAACAAATCAGCGTCGCGCAATCCGACGACTCTGCGAGCTCGGACCTCAGCGAAGATGCCGCCGTTTCGTTCTGGTGTAATTTGGGGCAACTGTTCGTCTGGGGCGCCGAAATCGATTGGAAGCGTGTTTACGCGGGCTCGTCCGGGCGGCGGGTCTTGTTGCCGACGTACCCCTTTGAGCGACGGCGATTCTGGCTAGATACGGCGTCCGGCATCGACCACAGTGCAAGGTATACGGGACAGGCAGAGCTACCGGTCCGCCCAGCCCACGGCGCGGGCCTGTTGCCGATTAAACATCGTGATGCAGGCGGGCCGGCCGGAGCTTCGCAACCTCGAGTCGGACAGTACGACCTGATAACTCAGTTGATCGAGTTGCTTGCCGATGCGCTCGAGGCTGAGCCGTCGAACCTCGACCCGCGACGACCGGTCGTCGAGATGGGCGTCGATTCCATTTTGGCGGTTAACTTGGCTCGTTGGCTTTCGGGCGCGCTGGGCCGGGCTGTGTCGCCAACCATCTTGTTTGAAGCGGGGTCGATCGTTGGGCTAGCCGAGCGCCTGCAATCCCAGCCTGATGCGGCCGAACGGCTGGCCGCTAGCCGAAGCAGCAAGGACGTACTGAACACCCCGAAAGAGCTGCCGGCGACAGGTGCGAGCGTTGCATTGATGTCCTCGGAGAGCCAAGCAGCACAGACGAAATCTGGCATCGTGCAAGGAAATAGCGCCGACAGCGCGGGGCCGGCAAACGCAGAGCCGATTGCGGTCATTGGCGTCGGCATACGCGTGCCCGGGGCGACTACGCTTAACGAGCTATGGTCGCTGGTTCGTGCAAAGCGCGATTTGGTCAAGGCTGTTCCCCGCGAGCGGTGGGAACTGCTGTCGGCAAACGATGAGGAGATGCGCAATGCCGTGGCCGCCGGTGAATTTGCCGCTGCGCTGCTGCCCGACCTGGACTGGTTCGACCCACAGTTCTTTCGCCTTTCACCTCGGGAAGCGGAAGAAATGGACCCGCAGCAGCGCTTGTTGCTCGAAACCACGTGGGAAGCGCTGGAGTCGGCGGGTTATGCCGGCGGAGCACTCGCGGGCACCGCCACAGGGGTGTTTGTCGGCGGAATGGCGAGCGAGTACTTGCCACGGCTGTTGGCAATGCCTGAGCGTCTCGGTGCGTACGCTGCCACCGGTAACACACTTTCAATACTCGCAAATCGACTCTCGTATTTGCTGAATCTGCGCGGTCCGTGCTTGGCACTCGACACGGCGTGCAGCTCGTCGCTCGTGGCACTATGGTTGGCAATCGAGAGCTTGCGGCGGGGCGACTGTGCGGCGGCGCTCGTCGCCGGGGCGCAAGCTGGACTGGCGCCGCTGCACTTCAAACTCATGCAGCGGTTTGGCGGGTTGTCGCCTCGCGGGCGTTGTCGACCCTTCGCGCAAGGAGCCGACGGCTATGCCTTGGGAGAAGGCGTGGGGGTCGTGCTGCTCAAGCCGCTCGATCGAGCGATTGCCGCTCGCGACCACGTGCTCGCGGTGATTCGCGGCGCGGCGATCAATCATGGCGGACAGTCCGCTGGCTTGACGGTTCCCAATCCCGCGGCTCAAGCCGAGGTCGTTCGGGCGGCGTTGTCCGACGCCAAACTCACGGCCGATTCGATATCGCTTGTCGAAGCGCACGGCACTGGTACCGCACTGGGTGACCCACTTGAAGTGCAAGGATTGCTCGAAGCATATCGCTCGGCGACGGGCAAGTCGCAGTTTTGCGCGATCGGTTCGATCAAGGGGAATATCGGGCACCTGGAGCCGGCCGCAGGAATTCTCGGATTGATCAAACTAATCGCGGCGCTTAGTGCCCAGGAACTCCCCCCCACTCTGCACGTGGACGAGCCGAATCGGAGCATCTCGTTCGAGGCGACTCCGTTCTACGTGGCTGACCGCGCTCGAAGATGGAGTTCGCCGGCCAATACTCCGCGCAGGGCCGGCTTGAGTTCATTCGGATACGGCGGCTCAAACGCGCACGTCATTCTGGAGGAGGCCCCGACTTCGTCGAGGGCCGCTACGCGCAACACGCCAGCGCATTCGATGAGCTTGCTGGCGCTCTCAGCTAAGAGTGTCGATGCTCTCGCAAAACTCGCCGAGCGGTTCGCGCGGCATTTGGAGACGACATCCCAACAGTGGGTCGACATCTGCTGGACTGCTGCAACTGGTAGACCCCATTGGCCGGCTCGACTGGCCGTGGTCGCCGACGATCCGAACACAGCCGCTCGGCAACTGCGGGCCTATTGTCAGCTTAACGCGACTGAGCTGAAAGTCTCGGGTGATCAACTCCCCTCACTGGAGGCCGGCCTACGCATCGGCGCTGCCGAACCAGGCGTCGTGGCTAGGCGACGATCGTCGCTGCGTCAACTGTTAGACGGCACGACCGCCGAAGAACGCAGCGCATTCGCGCTTTGCTGTCCGACGTTTGATGACAGCAGTGCGTCAGTGAACGTTGAACAGGATGAGTCGACGGCGATCGCCTCGATCATGCGCGACGAGCGCGGCGGGAGATCGTTGTGTGAAGCACTGGCCGAGGCCTACGCGCTGGGCCACGAACTTCAATGGGAGCGGATCTTCGCATCAGTCGTGCCCAGGCGAGTTCCGCTCCCCACCTATCCTTTTGAGCGACAGCGGCTATGGCGTGACTTATCGATCAAGGTCGGAGAAGCGACTGTCCGGCCGACTGTTCCGTCGAGCGACGTATCAGGTTGGTATGAGCCCGATGCACAGCTATTGCCGTGGCTGCACGAAGTTCAGTGGCGCGCCGCTCCCCGCGGCACGAGTCGACGGCCAGCGATTGGCTTGTGGCTCGTTTTCGACGACGAATCGGCGGTTGGCTCGGAGCTTACCGAGAAGCTGCAGGCCGCCGGCTCGCGCGTCGTGCGAGTTCGCCCGCGGGCCGAGGACGCGCGCGGAGAGATCGACTGGCACACGTCGACGGAAGCATCGACTGAGGTCGATCCGCTCTCGCGGGAGTCCTACGACCGGCTGCTGACCGCCGTGGGTCAGGGAAATCGCGAGCCGTTGGCCGGCGTGATTCATCTTTGGTCCCAGCATCGGAGCGTCAATAACTCAATTAGAGGAATTGCAACTCCACGGCCAGCTACTACCAACGACAAAGCCTGGCGGTTAGCCGTGAATAGCGGCTTGCGATTGCTCCAGGCGATGGCTGCTGCAAATGCACTGCCACTGTCGGGCACGTGGTTTGTAACCCGAGCAGCTCAAGCCGTTGATGCGACGCAACTGGCGGATCCGGTGTCGGCGGCCTTGTGGGGATTGGTCCGCGCGGCAGATCGCGAGCGCGGCGATTTGCAATTGCGGTTGCGAGACCTTACCGATAATCCTGGCCCGTCGGACGCCCGCAACATCTTCGATGACTTGTGCGATGCGGCGCCGGTCTTCGAGTCGGTGTGGCGCGAAACGCGACGCTTGGTGCCAGGGATGTCACCATACCTGCCCGCGAAAGATCACAGGCAGGCGGCATCATTCGACCCGAGTGGCGTCTACCTCATCACAGGTGGCTTGGGCGCGATTGGTCTGGCTGTCGCGGAGTCGCTCGTCGAGCGCGGCGGACGCCGACTAGTTTTGGTTAGTCGCCGCGGGCTCGATGAAACTCGAGCCAACTCAACTTTTTCGGCAATTGCGGCGATGCGCGCGCAGGGGGCCACGATCTGGACTCCCAGCGTTGACGTCCGCGATCCTGATGCGATCGAGCGACTTTTCGCAGAAGTACGCAATCAACTAGGCCCTGTACGAGGAATCGTGCACGCTGCCGGAGTCTTGGCCGATCGGTTGCTACCGAACGTCACCCCGGACGACTTCGAGAGGGTGATGGCGCCGAAGCTCCTTGGCGCTGCGAACCTATTGGCCGCCATAGCTGCCGAACCACTTGAATTCTTCGTTGCCATTTCGTCGCTGGCCGCACATGTGGGCAACACGGGGCAGATCGCGTATACGGCGGTCAGTTCTTACTTCGCTGCCTGGCTTGAAAGCATCCGAGGCCGTTACGCGTCCGCGCCAATTTGCATCGTCGACCTCGGACCCTGGGGCGAGTCCGGCATGGCAGTGCGAGCTGCAAGCGGAACTACCCTGAATTCGAAGATGCTTGCGCCGAGTTTGGAGCCGCTCGCAGGCCCTCGGTCCGCTGCGATCGAGTTCTGGCGGCAGCGCGGGCTTGAACCAATTCCGCCGCGACTTGGCTGCCGAGTTATCACGTTGGTCGCGAGCAACCTGCAACCGAGATTGGCCGCGTTTGCCGAGAAACTGGCCACGGACAGTGCTGCTCGAACAGAAGAAGCCACTTTCCGACCCCTTTGCGACATCGCACGCGGCTCCGATCATGCACGGCTTGCGATCGCTGCTTCGCCCGACGAGCAGCCGGGAGACGAGCCCAACGCTATTGCGTCTGTGCAACGCGGGCTGGAGCAAATAATTGCCAAGGCTGCAGCCGATTGCCTGCGGCTCTCCGCAGCGCAGATCGATCACGAACGAGAGTTTCGCGAACATGGCCTCGACTCTTTGATGGCGGACGAGATGGTTCGCCGGCTACGGCAGCAACTCCAAGTGCCGGAACTGCATATCGGCGACTTGTTTGCGCAGCCCTCGGTCGCGCGGCTCGCGAATTGGCTCAAATCAAAGTTCGGCGATCGCCTTGCCGACCTGGACGCTAGCCATGCATTCCTGTTAGCGCACCCGAGCGAGGCGGACGATCTCGCGAGCTTATCGGCTTCGACTTCGTCAACGACGATAGGCGGCGAATTCTGCAGTGAACGACAATCGACAGGACAGAGGAGAAGCGCCTCTGGATCCGCTAGAGCGGATAACGAAATTGCGATCATCGGCTTCGCCTGCCGCTTTCCAGGGGCCGGAGACGCAGCCACGTTTGGCGAGCTGGTTCACGCGGGGCGATCGGTCGTCGCTCCCATACCTGCCGCGAGGTGGCAAGCTGCTTGTCAGTTCGATCCCCATTACGCGACGGCATTCGACAATGAACCACCGCTTGGTGGATTCCTGAGAGATATCGACCGCTTCGACCCAGTCTTCTTTCGGATTTCGCCGACCGAGGCGGCACAGATTGATCCGCGCCAGCGGCTCTTTCTCGAAGTTGCCTATCATGCTGCAGAACACGCCGGCTATGGCGGCCAGGCGTTACGCGGCGCCAAGTGCGGCGTTTTCGTCGGTACCGGGGGTGAAGACTACTACGCAGGCATGGCTAGTTCGCACTTCAGCGAGCATTCCGCGCCCGGTGGAACTGCGGCCGCGTTGCCGGGTCGGTTAGCGTACTTTCTCGATTTGCGCGGACCCGCGCTAGCGATCGACACTGCCTGCAGTTCATCGCTTGTGGCGTTGCACCAGGCGGTCGACAGCCTTCGTCGTCGAGAATGCCAATATGCTTTCGTGGGCGGCGTGCATCTGCACGTACGATTGTATTCGTACCTTTGCCTGCGACGGATGGGAGCGCTATCGCCCAGCGGGGCGTGCCGACCGTTTGATCGTCGTGCGGACGGTTTCGTGCCTGGTGAAGGTGTGGCGGTGTTGTTGATTCGCCCCTTGGCCGACGCACAAGCGGCAGGCGACACTGTTTATGGCGTTATTCGCGGCACCGCCGTCAACAACGACGGCCGCTCGAACGGTCTATTGGCTCCCAATCCCCAGGCGCAAATCGAGTTGCTCCACTCCGCCTGGAAGGACGCCGCGATTGAACCTGCGACGATTTCCTACTTCGAGTCGCACGGCACGGGCACACCCCTGGGCGACCCGATGGAATGGAGTGCGATCGATGAAGCGCTACGCGGCGTGTCCACACGTCGTCAATTCGCCGGCATCGGAAGCGTGAAGTCGAACATCGGTCATGCCGACGCGGCTGCCGGACTGGCAGGTGTCATCAAAGTCTTGCAGGGATTCTCGCGTCGTGAGCTGGGCGCTACTTGCGGGCTATCCGAACCGAACCCCAGATTCGAGCTAGAGCATTCATCCCTCATGCTCATGGATCGTGTGCGCACCTGGGAGCCGACTACTCTTGACGGCGAAGCGTTGCCCCGTAGGGCGGGTGTCAGTTCGTTCGGATTCACGGGGACGAATGCACACGTGGTTCTTGAAGAGCCCCCAGCCACGGGGCAACGAGCGATCCAGGGCGGCAAGCACGTTCTGACTCTGTCGGCGCTTGATCAACCGACGCTGCGCAAACTGGCCGCTGACTACGCCAGGTATTTGCGAGCGAATCCGCAAATCGAGCTTGTGGACGTATGTTTCACCGCCAACACCGGTCGAGCGCATTTGTCCGACCGTGCGGCAATCGTTGCTAATACACCGGGCGATTGCGCGATTGCGCTCGACGAGCTAACAGCCGGGAACTGCGAGACGACCCAGGCAGTTTCGCTCGATCCAGGGGGACGATCATCGCCGACTCTGGTTGTCGCCCCTAGTGACGCGACCGCATCTCTGCATCGGAGGACTCTTGATGCTCTTTTTATCACGCTTAAAGAAAGGGAATTGCGGCGACTAAAATCCGCTTGCCGCGGAAAAGTCGCAGATGAATACCTCACGCAACAAGCGCAAGACGCGCGGACGGCATCCGATCTTGATGGCGATCGTGAGGGCGCAGTGCATCGCGCCGCCGCATTGCTCTACGTTCTCGGGGCCATCGTCGACTGGTCGCAAATCGACGACTATGGTTCGGCGCGCCGCGTGGCGCTGCCACTTTATCCATTTCGCGACGAGAGATACTGGTTGGCGCTACACCCAACCGACGCGAGCGATGCTGGCGACGTCACAGTGCCGGCAATCGACACTGCGGCAGCGAGCCCCGGCTCCGCTCGCCACTCGGTAGACGCGTTGCTTTCGGTACCTGCCTGGACACGCTGCGACGATTCTAAATCTGTCAAAAACAAAGTGTCCGGGCGGTGGCTGATCGCGGGAGTCCGCTCTGCTTTGGCCGGGCATCTCGCCGGTCTGCTGCAGACCAGCGGATGCGAAGTTGTCGACTTGACTAGGGAGGAGCGCGATCTTGATCTCGCCGAAGCTCCTGATGAGCGGAGTTCCCGAAACACCATTAGCCGTTACGTCGTTCACGGTGGTGGTTTCGCCGGTATTGTGCACCTGAGCGTTAGGGATGGAAGTAATACCTCGAATAACCTTTCCGCATCCCCGGCAACTCATGTCCTGGACCTGGTACGTCTGGTTCAGACCGTTCAAAGCGGTGATCCGCCAGCGGCCATTCAGTTCTGGATCGTGACTGCCGGCGCTCAGGCCGTGACCGGCGGAAGCGATTGCGTTTCGCCGCTGGATGCGGCGCAGTGGGGCCTGGCACGCGTGATCCCTCGCGAATGCCCACAATTGAGCACGCGCGCGGTGGACGTATCGGCCGACGAAGCCCAATTCCAGCCTGAGGCCTTGGCGGCCCAACTCGTGAGCGAGTTTTCGCGGCGCACGCCGGCCATCGAAATGGCCTATCGAGATTCGCATCGGTTCGTCTTGACGCGCAGATTGCCCAACGACACAGGACCAATGGAGTGCTCGCCGCTCCGCATGCACGGCACGTACCTGATTACCGGGGGCTTGGGTGGCATCGGGCTGGCGCTCGCTAGTTGGTTGGCCGAGGATTTCCAAGCCAGATTGGTGCTGGTGTCACGGACGCCGCTACCACCTCGCCGATCCTGGCCCGCGCTGCTTGCGACCGATCGCACTGATCGTCGGTTGCGAGACAAGCTTCAGAAGCTGATGCAGCTCGAAGCGTCAGGAAGCGAGGTAATCGTCGTTCGCGGAGATGTTGCCGCAACCGAGACACTGAGTCGGGCGGGGTACCTGGCGCGGACTCGTTTTCAGGAAATCAATGGGGTATTTCACGCAGCAGGAATAGTGCAGAAGCGTTCACTGCGTGACGTTACCGCAGCATCGCTTTCCGACGCGCTGCACGCCAAAGTTCGCGGCGGCCAGGCCTTGATCGAATTGGCTCGTCGTGACAAGTTCGATTTCGTGCTCTTTTTCTCCTCAATCGCCGGCGTCGACGGCAACGTATTTCAGGCCGAATACTCGGCGGCGAATCGAACCCTCGATGCGCTGGCGGCGAGCGCACGCGCCGACGGCTTGCCTGTGCAATCGATCGCGTGGGATCTGTGGCGCGATACGGGTATGGGTCGCGGTATGGCCGCGCTGGCCAGCCAGCGCGGACAACCTGGCCTCGATCCGCAAGTTGCCCTGGCGGCAGTCGAACGGATCCTGTCATTGGATTGTGCCGAAGTCGTCGTCAGGGCCCCGACAGGCAACATTGGCGACGCCGTGTCCGCCGAAATCACGACCCCGGTCGACGCCGCTCCCACGACCCATCGCGGGCAGATCGAGCCGCGCGTCGAGCTTCCCTTGGGCACCGCGGCGCCCGCAACAAGGGCTGAACTGGGCGTGCGCTTGCGTCGCGCATTGCGCGACGAGGTCGCCGCCACGCTGGGCCTGCCAGTTGACCGCATTAAATCACGGCAGTCGCTACCAGATTTGGGGCTCGATTCCCTGTTGGCTGTTCGGCTGATGCGCCGGCTGTCGCAAGCTACTGGGCAGCGCTTGTCAGCGACAATGCCGTTCGACTTTGCCAGCATCGAGCTGTTGGCATTGCACTTGGAAACTAGCTTGCCCGACTCGGCCACCGCAGCCTGGCTAGGACCCCTGGATCTCGCCTCGCAGCCGGCCGCCAACGGACACGGCCATGAACCGCACGACGAGGGTGTCCTAGAATTGCAATCGGGTCGCAGTATAAAGCTCTTAGCTTCCAGGGGCCTTACATGGCCTGGCTGATTCGGCTCGCGAACGGCATGCAGATGGAAGTCGAGGGGAGTGCTCCTCTTGCGCCGACGGAGCGCGCCGAGATCGAGGCGCATTTCGATTCACCGATTACTTCGATGGCGCCTGCCGATGAATCCCCACGCCAACCGACGGGGTTGTTTGCCGGTGGTGGTCCGAGAATTCCCGAACTCCACACCACGATGGTCGACCGGGGTTTCGACATCGCGATCATCGGCATGGCTGGCCGCTTTCCGGGCGCAGATTCTATCGATCAGCTTTGGAAGGTGCTTGCCGAGGGCCACGACCCGATTTGCGAGATTCCGTCCTCACGCTGGTCGACCGATCGGTACTACGACCCCCGTCCGGCTATCCGTGGCAAGACCAACAGCCGTTGGTCGGGGCTGCTGGAGGGCGTCGAACAATTCGACGCCGGTCTCTTTGGAGTGGCACCGCGCGAAGCGCAGTACATGGATCCGCAACATCGCCTGCTACTCGAAACTTGTTGGGAAGTGCTCGAGCATGCTGGCTACGGCGGCCGTGCTCTTGCTGATCTGAGCGTCGGGGTATTCGTGGGCGCAAGCGCAAACGAGTATCTGCACCGCTTTCTTGGCCAGCCTGAATGTGTTGAGCGCTATCTCGGCTCGGGCAACGCGATGTCGATGATCGCCAACCGGTTGTCGTTTCAGTTCGACTTCAAAGGACCGAGTCTGACAATCGACACCGCGTGCTCGAGTTCGCTGGTGGCCGTGCACCTGGCATGTCAAAGCCTGGCCAATGGCGAATGCCAGGTTGCCGTGGCCGGCGGCGTCAATGTTCTGTTGTCGCCGGAGATGTACGTCAACTGTAGCCAAGCGCGAATGCTGTCCGCGGACGGCCGTTGCAAGACGTTCGACCAGCGGGCCGATGGTTATGTGCGTTCCGAAGGCGTGGGGCTCGTTCTGCTTAAGCCGCTGGCCCTCGCCGTTGCCGCGGGTGACACGGTTCATGCGGTGATCCGCGCGACCGGCGTCAACCAGGACGGGCGCACGAGCGGATTAACTGTGCCCAACGGAACAGCTCAGACGAAATTGCTGCATAGAATCTATGGATCGAGTGACTTGTCGGTCGACACGATTTCCTACCTCGAGGCCCATGGCACGGGCACCTCACTCGGCGATCCGATTGAAGTTGCCGCGGCGAGTGCAGTTTTTGGTGCCGCCGGCCGTCGACAGCAATGCGGACTTGGATCCCTCAAAACGAATCTCGGTCATCTGGAAGCTGCGGCAGGGATCGCTTCTCTCATCAAAGTAACCCTTGCCTTGAAGCACAGAAAGCTGCCGCCGAACCTGCATTTGGCTGCTCCTAACGAACATATTCGCTTCGAAGAAACGCCATTCTATGTTATT
Source organism: Pirellulales bacterium (assembly GCA_050184475.1). GTDB lineage: Bacteria > Planctomycetota > Planctomycetia > Pirellulales > JAEUIK01 > JAIESQ01. The sequence continues at coordinate 201,854 of JBFXAH010000011.1, forward strand.
GACCAACCTACCCAGTGGCGTTCGCCGGTTGGCGCGGCCCGGCGCGCTGGAGTCAGTGCGTTCGGTTTCGGCGGCACGAATGCGCATCTGGTCTTGGAGGAAGCTCTAGCAATCACCTCCGCGGATGATCCAATCGCGCCACGACCGGAATTGTTCGCGCTTTCCGCTTGTTCACGATTGGCGCTAGAGCAGCTTGCCGCTCGCCATGGCGAGGCCATGCGCGCTTCGCTGTGCTCTAAAGTTGGCTCGTCTAGTTGTGCAGCGGACCTAGCCGACACTTGCTTTACGCTGCTGACTGGGCGCTCGCATTTGCCCTATCGATTGGCGATCGTTGGCAATGGCCCAGAGGAGTTGCTTCAGGCGCTAGCCTCGCCAGGCTTTCGAGCACCTGATGAATCTGGTGTTCAGCTTGGGGCCAATTGGATCCTTAGCGTGGCTGTCGATGGCATTCCTTCCGACGCGTTGCTCGAGAATGCCCGACGGCAACTAGATGTTTCGCCGCCGGAGGTGGTCGCTACGATCGTCAGATTAGCGCGCGGCGCGGTGTGGGCTGAGCGATTCGCCTCGTCGGTAGCTACCATCGATGTGAATAGCGCGATGCAAGTCCCGGCGAGATTTCGTCGAGAGTTGCTGCTCGTGGTCGGCGCCTTGTTCGCGGCTGGCGTTGATCTTGACTGGGATGCACTCTTTGCCGGCGAGTCGCGACGACGCGTCCCGTTGCCGACTTATCCTTTCCAGCGCAGTCGTTATTGGTTCGAGCCACCAACCAGGGTCGATCACCGTGCGATCACCGCAGCGACAAGTTCACTCGAACCACGGGCTAAACAGGCGATACGCGCACAACAAAGTGCACCTTACTCGCAAACCAACGACGTGCATTTTTCTCCAGAGCCCAGCGGAGAATCGGTTTCGCCACTGGCAGCTCAAGTAGCGCAGTGCTGTTACGTGCAACGCTGGGTCGAATCAGCGCTGGGCACCGAGCGCCAGGTACCCTCGGGAGCGTGGCTCCTCTTGGTCGACGACTTCGGCATCGCCGATCAGATCGGTGCGATCCTCAACCAACACGGCGAAAGAGTCATTTGCGTAAGGTCGGCCGGCCGCTTCCATGGCCTGATGGCGGGTGATTCGACTGGGCAATTTTTTCATGCGTCGGTCGACCCGGGTAGTCTAGCTGACTTCCGGCGCCTCATGGCGGCGCTTGCCGCTCAGGGGCTCAAGCTTGCCGGTGTGATACATGCATGGTTGTTGAGCAATTCGGGGATGGCGTCGAAAAGCGGGCTGTCTGAAAAACGGCTCGCCGACCTGGTTGCCAAGGGACCTGGCTCGTTGTTTGCCCTGGCTCGAATAGTGGGCGGGGCAGTTGTCGCTGACAGCCCCCAGTCGGTCGAGCTGGCAGGCGCCGTCAAAGACTCGACGACGGCCGTCGCGACACCTGACCGGAACCAAACACTGGAGCTTTGGCTCTTGACCGCCGGACCTGAACGCCGTGCGGGATCCGAATTCCACATCGCAGATCCGCAGGCGGCCGCACTCCGTGCTTACGGAGAAGTGCTGGACCTGGAGTACCCTACCTTATCGGTGCGCCAAGTTGGTTTGCCGGTCGATGCCGTTCCGGCTGATGAGTTAGCCGGCGCCGTCTGGCGCGAGCTTTCCAGCCAGCGAACATCGTATTCTGTTGCCTTGGAGCCATCAGGCGCTGCCGAATCTGCGCTGCGTGAAGTGCCGTCTGACGTTAGCGCGTCAGGCGTCGCCGCAGATAGTTCGCTCCTGCGGCGTTATTCGCCCGCGCTGGTGCCATACAACCCGCCTGCGAACCCGAACGCTAAAGGTATCATTGACCCTCGCGCCACCTATCTGATTACAGGTGGCCTGGGGTTCATTGGGCTCCAATATGCTCGAGCCTTGATCGAGGACGGTGCGCGCTCGTTGGTGCTGGTATCACGTACTGGTGCCACCGAGGAAACGATGCCCGATCTTCATGCGGTGACGCGTGGTCCGGACGAAGAGTCGCTCGCCAAACTCCATGCCTTGCGAGACCTTCGCGCCTCCGGTGCGGATGTTCGAGTTATTGCGGGAGATGTGGCCGATTTCGCGTTTGTTCGTCGCTTGATAGATGAGTTGGACCGACGCCCGCGGAGATTGGGCGGGATAATTCATGCGGCGGGCGTGCTTAGTGACGGGCTAATTTGTACACGCTCGGACACAGACCTGATCAATGTTCTTCGCCCGAAGGCCTGGGGTGTCGAGGCGATCTCTAGCGCCATCGCTGGTCGCCAACTCGACTGGATACACTTCTGCTCCTCAATGGCCTCGCTCAATGCCGAACCAGGGCACGCCGCCTACGCCGCCGCCAACGCCTATCTCGACGCCGTCGGCGCGCGGCTTCGACAACAGGGGTTCGCGTGCAGCGTAGTGAACTGGGGCCCTTGGGCTGGCGCGCGTGCCGCGTCGTCGAGCGGATATCGCCGCTTGATGGCTCGTCGCAACGCAGCGGATCTTGACCCCGCGCTCGCACTTGCCGCGTTGCGTCATGCACTTCGGGCGACCGAGCCTCAGTTGGCTGTAATAAACCTGCATGCAGCGCAGCGCGAGAAGCTCGCCGCCGCCATTGACGATGTGCATGGCGACGGAACCATTTGCGAACTGCGTTGGCAAGCCGCTGCAGCGGCCGCGGTTGTTGAGCATGAACGGCCTCACTTCGCCGAGAGCATCCCCATCGATGCGGGGGCTGTCATCGATCGATGTTGCGCGGATTATGTCGAATCATTGTTGGCTGACGCTGGCTTATTCGGCGCCGCTGGAGACACCGCAGCGGCGGCGGAAATTGCAGACCGCCTGATGATCGCCGCCCCGCTCGTTGCGACCTTGCCTGGCCTTTTAGACATTCTTGTCGACGACAAAGCGGTGGTGCGCACAGATTCAGGCTATCGCGCGGTACGAGCGATGCAGGTGCGCACTCCCGATTTGGCACTGGACAAACTTGGTTCCCAATACCCGGCTGTCGCGGCATCACTCGGCTTGTTGAAGAGGTGCGGCGACGCGCTCGGCGATATCCTTGCCGGACGCCGCAGCGTGCTTCAGTTGCTCTTTGCACCGGGCCATCGTCACGAGTTGCATTCGGTTTATTCCGCCTCGCCGTGGACCGCGCCGCTCCAACGTGCGCTGGCTCGGATTCTTGCCGCGGCTGCGAGTTACTCGACTTCGGAGCAGCCTTTTCGGATTTTGGAAGTCGGCGCCGGCACAGGAAGCACCACTGCCCATCTGCTGGCGCAGTTAACGCCCGGCACCTTCCGTTATACCTTCTCCGACGTCTCGCCTCGCCTGGTTCGCGACGCACAGAGACTTTTCAATAGGCCCGAATTCCGATTCACGCTCTTCGATCTCGAGCGTCCCCTTGCCGAGCAGGGGCTCGGCGAACACACCTTCGATGTAATTGTCGCGGCCGACGTCGTGCATGCGACGTCGCGAATTGACGGCTCTCTGGGGCAGCTTGCCAGGCTATTGGTCCCCGGTGGTTTGCTCTTGCTTCTTGAAGCCACGCGCATCGTACGCTTCTCGCAGCTCACTTTCGGATTGACAGAGGGCTGGTGGCGGTTTCAGGGAGATCCACGCCGTTCCAACGGCCCACTTCTCCCGCCGGGGCACTGGGTGGCCGCTTTGCAAAGCCACGGATTCGATCCTGCCTCGGCAATTCCAGCAACCGAAGACCTGCACGGTACGTTCGATCATCATCTTTTTGTCGCCCGCAGTGCGATGTCGATAGCGTGTTCGCGGTCAAATGAGTTGTCGTCGCCATCAGTGTCCAGTGAATTAGCTAACAAACGCGCTGATTTCGCTGGCCGCTCGGATTCGCCAGACCGGACGGATCAGCCAAGCTGGCTCGAGCCCTTGCAACGCATATTAAGCGAAATCCTGGAGTTGCCTATCGCGGAACTCGCCTTGCATCGCCCCTTCCACGAGCAAGGCCTCGACTCGTTGATGGTGCTCGAGGTGATCGAAGTGCTCCGCTGCAATCATGACATCGCCGAAGTCAGCCCGTCGTTTTTCTTCGAGCATCCAACCCTCGTTGACCTGGCGGCAGCGCTCCTGGCGCGATTCGGTCCACCCGAGCGGTATCAAATCGAAGTTCGGGGCCACACGCAGTCTGAGCGTCCAGAACGAGAAAAGCGTCTGCCCTCGCCCTTTGTATACTCTGCCGGCCGCGCGAACATTGCGGAACCGATTGCGGTTGTCGGGTACGCCTGCCGGCTGCCAGGCGCCGACAACGCAGTAGCCTTCTGGCGCCTTCTCTGCAACAGCGCGAGCGCTGTGCGATCACTTGCTGCCAACCGAGTCGGTCTTGCGCAGACTCTGCGTTACGACGAATCGCGGGAAGCTCTGCTGGGTGCTGACCTCGATTTGCAGGGGGGCTTCTTGCCGGACGTGTCTGGCTTTGATCCGCTCTTCTTCCACATCTCGCCCCGTGAGGCAGCGTTCCTCGATCCTCGCCAGCGGTTGTTCCTGCAGACGGCCTACCACGCCCTGGAGCAGGCCGGCTACGGCGGCACCGCCCTGCGCGACTCGCGTTGCGGAACGTTTGTAGGTTGCGGTCCCGAAGACTATCTCAACGACCGCTCCAGTCGAGAACTTGGCGAGTATTGGGCGACAGGTGCGTCGCCGGCAACTTTGGCGAGTCGGTTGGCGTACTTCCTGGACTTGCGGGGGCCGGCGGTGCCGGTCGACACGGCCTGTTCGAGTTCGCTGGTGGCGGTGCAGCTGGCGATGGAGAGCCTGCGCGCCGGGGGCTGCCAGTTCGCGGTGGCCGGCGGCGTGCACCTGAATCTGCGGCTGGCCAACTTCGCGGCCTTCCAGGCGATGGGCGCGCTGGCCCGGGGGGGGCGTTGCCGGGCCTTCGACCAGCGGGCCGACGGCTTCGTCCCCAGCGAAGGGGTGGCCGTGGTGGTCCTGCGTCCGCTGGCCG
>JBFXAH010000012.1:0-185172 GCA_050184475.1 Pirellulales bacterium
AGGCCACCTGGTCGCCCGAGCCAGCGACGATGACCACCTAACCCACTCGCCGAGGGCGAAACCAACAACCCCGTAACTCGCTAAACCTCAAACCGCTAATTCCGATTCACGCTGAACCAAGACACGAGGACTGACCTTCTTGAGGTACACCTCGGGACCGGATTGGCCAATCGCCTTGTTCACGTCGCCGACAATGAACGCAATGTTTGCCACATTATCTGCCCTTGGCCGTGCGGATTCTGCAAACTGACCACGGGGGAGTATATGGTGTCGATCGACATTATTCTGAAGCAGAACCTTCGCGCCGGTGAAGAAGTCGAGAATCCCGCGATGCATGCACGAGATATATAGCGCCAAAAGCCCACTCCGGTCCGCCAGTGCTCCCGAGAAATCAGTAGATTCTGCCGCAAGCACCGTGCGAAGTTGTCGTAGATTTCGCAGCAACGCACCAATCGGATCGCCGTCGCGGCAGGCACGCAAGTCCTGCTCAAGCGCGGTGTCAGCGGACCCACTGTAGCGATGGAGTAGTGCTGCGAGAGCGAGCCAGCCCATCAGCGCTCTGGAATCACGATTCCTGGGTGATGTAACCGCGCAAAGTGCGATTACTGGAACAATTAGCGATCCTGACCAAAGGATGTCCATGTTGACGAGGCCCAATTCGCTACGAATCAACCCAATCGCGTGCTCGGTCGCGCGCTCCGTCCGCTTCCAGGCGTTCAGAACCTCGCGCTTTTCAAGCTCATGCAGGGGGGTACGGTTGCGGCCGTCTGGTTGTGCCACGAATGCGCACGCACGGAAGAGATGCATGATGTTGAGCCGATTGAATCCTTCGTGACGAAGTCGCTGAAGAAATGGCGCAACCTCATCAGCAATGAACCCAGAATGTCGAGCGGCAATATTTGCGCTTTCGATGTCCTCTTTCTTAAGCTTGACTCCCAGTGTGTTGATTCGCTCGAAGGCACGAACCGCGTCTTTGAAGCTGTGATCGACCATCCGAACGAGCGGAACTTCGTAGTCTAGGATGCGGCGAACTTTCTCAAACGCCGCTTCCCGCTTATCCGAAGTCCTACTACCGTCGAGCCGCCTCCTCATATTGCGGTAAAGTTCGTCATCCCAGAGATCTGCTAGGCGGACCCAGTTTGCATCCTTTCGAGTGGCGGCATTTGCCAAGCGGAATTGGTCTTCTTCGGGATTGAAGACTACTTCGATGCCTTGATCACCACTCATGGTTCGAGCCAGCGTAATGACTCGCTGCTGACCATCGATGAGCCAACTCATCACCGCCGCACGAGTCGGCCGAGGATCCCGCCTGCGTGACCGCGTCTCTTCGGCGCTCCGCCACAGCAGGAGCGATGAAATCGGAAAACCGCGATAGAGGGAATCAATTAGCTTCGGCGCTTTGCTCTTCTTCCAAACGTAATCCCGCTGAAACTCCGGAATGACGATCCTGCCCATGCGGTAGTCTTCGACAAGATCCCTCACTTTGACGGTCTGGTGTTCGAGTCGAGATTCTGTCATTTCGGCGCTTACCCCAGGCCTGAGAGTCCTTTTACGACGACATGGTGCCTGCGCAGCGCTGTCCGTTAGATTACGAGCTGACCACCGCGGGCCAATCCAGCGGTGGCGCGCAAGCCGCACCATCGCCGGCTGTTGTCAAGTGTCGACGCAACGACGAAGCACCCTTGCTGGCGCCGTGGGTTGGTGTTGACGACCCGCGCGTCACGGGTGCGTTTCGTGCGCGCTACTACACTTCGCGACCTTCGCGCCTTCGCGGTGAATCGTCCCCGTCGAATTGCTCGCGGGCCGGGTCCCATTTCAGCGGCCGGCCAACCCGCCGCGCGATGTTCGCCAGGTGGCAGATCGAGACCGAGCGATGCCCGATCTCGACGTCGGCCACCGGCAGCTCGCGGCTGCGCATGCAGTCGAGCCAGTTCTGCATGTGCCAGCGCGCTTGCCAGAGCGCCAGCTCGTCGCTCCATTTGCGCTCCTCTTCGGCGACGTCGACCTGTTTGTTCAGCTCGGCGGCGATCTCCGGAGGATTGGAGGTGAACTTGTTGCGGTTGATCTCGAGCTTACCTTTTTCGCAGACGAAGATCGCGCCCCCCATTGGCCCGCGCCCCGGCTGAATGACGAAGTTAACCGGCACGCCGGTGGCGTACTTCATCGCCACTTCGCCGTTGGGGCCGCCGGAGAGCGGTTTGATCTCGACCGGGCCGGTGCCATCGGTGCCCAAGGCCCACTGGATCTGGTCGACGCCGTGGGCGCCCCAGTTGGTCATCTCGCCGCCGGAGAAATCGCGCCACCGCATCCAGCCCATCCAGTCGGGGTGGAAGGGCCGATCGGCCGCCTGGTTGAGCCACACGTTCCAGTCGAGCCCCGCGGGCACGGGCTGGCCGTCGGGATAGGGATTGGGCGAGTCCTGGGGGCCGGTATAGTTGATCGCCCGCACTTCGACGACCTTGCCGAGCCCACCGGAGCGCACCAGCTCGCAGGCGACGCGGTTCATGGCCATCGAGCGCTGCTGCGAGCCGACTTGCAAAATGCGCTTGTGCTTGCGCACCGCGTCGACCAGCGCGCGTCCTTCGCGGATGTAGAGCGTAAGGGGCTTTTCGGCGTAGATATCCTTGCCCGCCTGGCAGGCGTGAATGCAGGGGAGGACGCGCTGGAAATCGCCGGTGGCCACGATCACGGCGTCGATATCGTCACGATCGAGAATACGGCGATAGTCTTGATAGACCGGCCAGTCGCCATTGCGCTGGGCTTTGAAGGCCTCGGCCCTGGGAACGTTGCAGTCGGCCAAGGCGACGATCTCGCCGGCCTCGGGCAATTGATCCAGTAGCAGCGACGCCCGGCCGCCGACGCCGATCGCGCCGACGCGGATCCGCTCGTTCGGGCCCAGTTCGCGTGCTCGAGCGCGGCGCGTCAGCAACGAGCCACCGAGCGAGGCACCGATCGTGCCGGCGGCGAGCGAGGCCGCCGATCGTTGCAAGAAGCGACGACGACCGATGCGATCGACAGAGCTTGGCGGCGAGCTTGTGGCAGGTCGAGCCATGGCGGGGGTCTCAGGGGGTAGCAGCGGGTATTCGAGTGACCGTGCGATTCGTCGGCCATACTACGCCGCGCCGCGATAAGCAGCAAGCAAGCGAGTGGCGAGGGTCGTGATACCGTTTGAAGCCAACGGCGAATCTCGCGTACTCAAATGGTCGCTGATTCGCGGGGCCAGTGGCACCCGGCGAAAGTCGCGGTCGAGTTCATGAAGAATGGTGCGAGCCGCTAGTTGCGCTTCGTTGGCCGAGCTCGCTGCGCCGCGGCCCCGCGTCTGGTGGTTGCTTTGCGCGGCGGCGGTGCTGCGCGCTTGGCGGTCTTCTGGCGTTTGGACTTCGCCTTGGCCGACGCCTTGGACTGGTTGCTGGCGAGGCGGTATTTCACGATCCGGCTGATCAGTCCATAGGGAATCGGCTTGTCGAGGGGCAAACGGATCGTTCCCTTGCCGCCTTCGTACGCGGACAGCTCGGCGGCGAATTCTTCGACGCCACGCGGGGCGGGGTACAGGCCGACATGCTGCTCGTAGCCGGCAAAGTAGATCAAGATGCCCCCCTGAAAATAGCCGGGCATGCGATACGAGATTCGCTCCTCGGCCTGGGGCGCTGCCTTACGAATGGTTGCGCGAATCTTGCCAAGGATCGCCTGAACCTTTCTCGGAAAGCCGGCGATGTACTCGTCGACCGATTCAAGCGGCGCAGCTTTCTTCTTCATCACAATCAACGCACCGGATCGGTCATCTTAGGTACTGTATCGAGCCACCAGCGGCACCCAACTAGGGTAGCGGAGCACTCACCCCGCCGCGCACCGGCAGGCCGGCCGCCTGATAGCAGGCGTCGATCACGCGCATGTTGGCCAGTGCTTCGGCCGCGCCGGTCAACGGCGGGGTTCCGTCGCGCACCGCCTCGGCGAAAGCCTTCAACTGGTAGAAGTACGTAGTCGGCAGGCCGCGCAGCTTGTCGGTCTTCTTGCCGGCGGCGGTTTTAATGACGATGTTGTGCAGCAAGTGCGGCGCGTACGGATTGCCGACCCGCAACGTCCCCGACTCGCCTTTGACCACCAGTTCACCGCGGAGAAAATCGCTCGACCACATCGAGCAGGTGATGCGTCCCCGGCGGCCGTCGGCGAACTGCATTTCGGCCTGTAACCAGCGATCGACCTGGGGAGCCGCCAGCCGCACGTCGGCGCCGGTCACCTGTGGCTCGGCGGCGGCGGCAAACCGCAGTGCGCTCGTGGCGTAGCAGCCCAAGTCCATCAGCGCGCCACCTCCCAACTCGTAGCGATAGCGGATATCGCGCCGGCCGAAGATCGGCACGCAAGCCCAGGCGTCGATCCGTTTGATCGGGCCCAGCACACCGCTGTCGATGATTTCGCGGATGCGTGCGGCCAGCGGATGGTAGCGCCAGTGCATGGCTTCGACCAGCAAGCGGCCGGTGCGCTCGGCCGTGGCGGCCATTTGCGCGGCCTCGATGGCGTTGGCGGCGATCGGCTTTTCGCAGAGGACATGCTTGCCCGCTTCCAAGGCCCGAATGCTCCACTCGGCGTGCAAGCTGTTGGGGAGCGGAATGTAGACGGCGGCAATCGCCCGATCGGCCAGCAACTCGGCATACGAACCGCAGACGCGGCCGATGCCGTGCTTGGCGGCGTAGGCCTCGGCGCGCGAGCGATCGCGGGCAGCGATGGCCGAGATTTCGACCACGTCGGTCAGTTGCCGGGCCGGCTTGAGCAGGGCCTCGGGTACGATGCGGGCGGCGCCAAGAATGCCGATCCGGACGACGTCGGGCATCGCAGCCTGCTCCCCTTACTTCTCGGCGCGGCGATGCAGGGCGGCGTGCGCCCGTTCGTCTTCCGGACGGTTGTCGACGCCGCGCGCCGCCGAGAGTTCGAGCCGATCGACGAACTTGACGTTCGCACACTCGTCGACTTCGTGAGTGTGGCAGGCGGCGACGTCGGGAATCAGAAACCGCACGGGACCGCCAGACGCTGCGGGCAAAGGTTCGTCCCCCAGTCGATAGACCAGGATGGCCTGATCGCGCACCGATTCCAAGGGGATGCTGGCGTGGAAATCGTCGGCCGACGCATGCAGCGTGATCCAGGCGGCGCTCGGTTTGATGCCAGCAGCGCCGAGCACAGCAGTCAACGCGACACCGCCCCCGTTCTTGCCCGGCACGCGTTGGCTGACGTCGGGCACCTGGTCGGCAAGCGCCGCCAGATCGCCAAACGAAAGCCGCAGCGGCGCGGCGACTTCGCCGTCGACGGCGAGCATGATTTCGTTCGAGGCAGTCACCGGAGAGCTCTCCGTGTAAGTTCGTACAGGCGGTCTGCGCCAGTCGCCTGCGACCTTAGGCGCTGCGAGTGCAAGCAGCAGCCTAAAACAACGGCGGACGCCCCAGCTTGCGCCGCACGACCGACCATTGGCCGGCATGCATCATCCAGTGCGTCCCCTGCATCGAAAAGACCGAACCGACCGTCGGGATAAAATGCCGCAGTTTCTCATGCGAGGGCTGATCGAGCTCGGCATCGCTCAAAGTGTCGAGCAGCTTGAGGGTCGCGGCCCGCTGCTCCTTCATCAGCTTGAGGTATTCGTCCTTGGTGCGGAACGCCTTGGGATCGTCGCTGGCGGCAGTCTCTTTGTCGTGTTGCTTGGCGAAGCCGACCGGCAGGTCGGGCATCGAGCCGGGGCGCAGCAGATTCATCATCCAGTTCTCGGCCTGAATCAAATGGCCAAGTTGCCAGGCGATGTGATTGGCCCCCGGCACGGGGCGCACGAGCAGATCGGCGTCGGACAAATCGGACAGGTACTGCTCGGCGACGTTTCCGGCGCCATTGATACCTAGCTTGAGCGCGGCGCGGCTATCCATAATGACAATCTCCGCATGGAATTGATGAGCACCAGCGGCGACCGTCGCGCGGTCGCCCCCCCGGTGTGTCGAACCACAGGATCATACCGCAATTTCAGGTGGGCAAGAAGCAGACCGCTGGACACCGGGCGACGCTGACATCGAGTTCACCCGTTTCGCAACCCGAGCGCTCGGCGAACGCTTGACGCCTGCCAGCGCACCGGGGGATAACGGCCCACGGCATGACAACCGACGCCCACAATGCGAATCGCCGCGCCTGGGACGCGATGGTCGACCGTCGCCAGGCGTTCACGCGTCCGGCGCGCGACGAAGATTTTCGCGCCCCGTTGGCGGTGCTCGACTCGCGCGGCTGGCTGGGGGGAAGTGTCGCCGGGCGCAACGTGCTTTGTCTGGCTTCAGGGGGCGGGCGGCAAGGCCCGTTGTTCGCCGCGGCCGGCGCCCGCGTGACCGTCGTCGACCTCAGCCCGGCGATGCTCGCGCTCGATCGCCAAGTGGCCGCCGAGCGCCGGCTGGTGCTGGAAACGGTCGAAGCCTCGATGGACGATCTGGCGGCGCTGCCGGCCGCGAGTTTCGACATCGTCTATCAGCCGGTCAGCACCTGCTACGTGCCCGATGTGGCGCGTGTGTATCGCCAGGTCGCGCGGGTGCTGGCGATCGGCGGGCTGTACGTCAGTCAGCACAAACAACCGGGGAGCTTGCAGGCGTCGCTGGAGCCAAGTCCACGCGGTGTGTACCAATTGACCGAGCCGTACTATCGCGACGGAGCGCTGCCGGCCGCCGGCCCCAGCCGCGTTCGCGAAGCCGGCACGCACGAGTTTCTCCATCGCTGGCAGCAACTGTTGGGCGAGTTGTGCCACGCCGGGTTCGTTATCGAAGACCTGGCCGAGCCGATGCATGCCGACCGGGGTGCAGAGCTGGGCACCTTTGCGCATCGAGCTTGTTACCTGCCGCCGTACGTGCGCATCAAGGCCCGCCGCGTAAAGCAGGGGGCCGACGCGTACCATGGCAATGGCGCGCATGCCAAGGGTGACGCACCGGACCGTTTCGAAAAACCGCTCTGGCTACCGAACGAACAAGGAGCTTGAACATGCGCCCAACCAAAGTGCCACGACGATTGGCCACCCGCGGTGCTTCCGCCCAAGTGCTTCGTGCCGCGATGCTCTGCTGCCTGATTATTGCCACGGGCGCGCCGGGCGGTTCGTTGCAGGCCAAGCCGTTTCGCTGCGGCACCTTTGTCGTCGATATCACGCCGCGGCTGGGCAGCCCGCTGTGTGCCGGCGCGGTCAAGCCGCTCGAAGGAGTTGACGATCCGCTGCTGGGCAAGGGGCTGGTACTCGAAGACGGGCAGCGGCGTTACGTGCTCTGCGCTCTCGATTGGTGCGAGCTCTTGAACGGCAGCCATACCTGGGTGCGCGAGCAGTTGGCCGCGGCCGCCGGGACCGAGCCAGAATTCGTGGCGGTGCAATGCTTGCATCAACACAACGCGCCGATCGTGGACGAAGCCGCGCAGAAGCTGCTCGATGCCACCGGCAAGTCGGTGCCGCTGGTCGATTTGCCGTCGTTTCACGATGCCATCGCACGGCTGACTGCCGCCGCCCGCGAGGCGGTCAGCAACTTGACCGAGTTCGATCGGATGGCCACGGGCAAGGCGCGCATCGAGCGCGTGGCCTCCACACGCCGGTTGTTGATGCCCGACGGTTCGATCCGCGTCCGCTTCAGTTCGACGCAGGATGCCAGTCTGCACGAGCTGCCCGAAGGGCTGATCGACCCCGACGTGCGAACGGTGTCGTTGCTGGCTGGTGATCGACCGTTGGTACGGCTGCACTACTACGCCACGCATCCGCAAAGTTATTACGGCGACGGTCGGGCGTGCAGCGATCCGCCGGGGTTGGCGCGCGAGCAGCTCGAGCGCGAAGAAGGGGTTTTTCAGATTTACTTCACCGGTTGCGGCGGCAACGTCACGGCCGGCAAATACAACGATGGCAGCCCGCTGGCACGTCGCGAATTGACCGAGCGGATCGTGGCGGGTCTGAAGAAATCGATTGCGGCCAGTCAGAGCCAAGCACTCGAGCGGACCAACTGGCGGCGACTGGGGCTGCGTCTGCCGCTGCGCGACGATGGCTCGTTTGCCGATCCATACGCCCGGGCGACGTTGGCCAATGTCGAAGCGCCGGCCGCGGCCCGGCTCGGCGCGGCGCTCAACACCAGCTTCCGCGCGCGGGCCAATGAGCCGCTCGAGTTGTCGGTGCTGGAGCTCGACCAGGTGCGACTGGTGCATTTGCCCGGCGAGCCGTTCGTCGAGTACCAGTTGCGTGCGCAGCAGCTCGCGCCGAAGAACTTTGTGTGCGTGGCTGGCTATGCCGACGGAGGACCGGGCTACTTGTGCCTGGAGCGTTCGTTTGTCGAAGGGGGCTACGAGCCGACCGCCTCGCGTGTGCGACCCGAGGCCGAGCAGGCGATCGACGCCGCGCTGGCCGAGTTGCTCGCGGCGCCACGAGCGCCCTGAGCCGTCCGAGAATTCGAACCTTCGGGCTTACTTTGCGGGTACGGTGTTCGCGGGTACGGTGTCTGCCACAGGTTCACCGATCGACCGCACGATCGCCTCGATTTGCTCGCGCGACAGTTCCGATTTCTTGGCCTGCAAGTAAAACAGCACGCTACCTACGTCCGGTTCTTGCTTCCGCCCCCACGATCCCGACGAATCCTCGTTGGGAACCGGAATGCCGGCGACGACCTGCCAATAAGGCTCGTTGTTGACGGCCCCCGTTGCCTCGGTAAACCAGACGTTGACAGCTTTGCCGAGTATCTTCACCCGTTCGATCTCTTCGACTTTGGCGCGCTGCTTGCGCAATAGTTCGTCGGCTTCCGTCTGGGAGCGCGGCCGGGTCCGATTGCGCGGCTCGGTGAGTGAACCGTCGGGATTGCGATCGTCGAGCACGACGGGCTCGCCGAAAAGCAATGGCTCGAAGATGCGGCCGCGACCGTACAGCAGCTCATGGACAAACTTGATCAAATCGACCGCGTCCGATTCATGCTCGGGCTCTCCGGGACGAGCCACTTTGGTGATATTCTTTTGGGAGCGGGCCACCAGCACGAAACTGTCTGAGTCGTGCCACTGGTACATCGCCCAAATCGAGGTTCGCTCGCCGCCGAACATCCCGAACATTTCGGCGCTGCATTCCGGGCGGAACTCGTCGGGCAATTCGAGCGACACTGTCCGCCGCAACCGGCCGCGCGTGAGCTCCGCGTCGGTGCTGTAGGCACGTTGCTGGTTCAGATTGGCGATCACCCCCAAGATCCCGACGGCGCCAGCGGCCGTCAGCCCGACGATGGCCAAGGCCATGAACGGCAACGACACGAGCCGTCGCCAGCGCCCTTTGGATCGAGCCGAATCGGCGCTCGGGTCGGGCATTGACTGGGCTGCCGACACATCCTCAACCGGCGGATGCTCCTCGATCATCATGCGCTCGTCGACTCGTGACAAGGAATACAGAACAGCATGCGATTACGCAGGTCTCGTCTAGTGGATCGACTCGATCATCTCGATGACGCGCTCCTTGCTGTACTGTTCGGCGTCGACCTGAATGACGATGATGATGAAGCCGTCGCCCGACGGGAAGGAGCCGATCGCCTCGATGAGCTGCTTCTGCGAGTCGGTGCCGGTCCCCTCGGTGATCGTGAATGGGACCTGCTGGTCGCGAATGGTGAAGTCGCGAGTTTCCGTGTTCTCGGCGGAGATTGACTCGCGCCCGCTTCGCCTGGTCTGCATGCTGGTTTCCATCTGCTGGGCCATGGCCTCCGGATTGCCTTGGGCGAAGGCTGCGCCCCGCATGTTGCCCAGCATGACCATATTGGCCCCGTTGCCGAACACGGCAAACGTCATGTGCATGGTTGGCACCGGCAGATCCATCGACATCTGAGGCGCGAATTCGGGAGGGAGTTCGATCTCGACGATCGACGCGGCAACTTCACGTACTTTGGCCGGATCTTGACTGAGACCTTGCTTGACCTTTGAGAAAAAATAGCCAGATAATCCGGCCACCCCGCAGCAGACCAACAGAACCACGCCGCAACCAGCGCCCAGAACCCAAGGCCAAACTCGACGCGGCGGGGCGGGCGGCGGTGGTGGGGGAGTCATCGCGGGTTGGGACATGGGCTCTTCCTTTCGCCTGGGTTGTAAAATCGGATCTCGAGTGGTGCCGGTGTCAGAGTCGCCAAATCGGATCGTGCCGAATTTTCAGTCGCAGTCGGCGGCCTGTCAAACCGATCTAGGTCACCGTCGCCGATCTCGCCAAGATCTACGGGACGTCCGCTGAAGGCGGCGTGTCGGGTCGGCCCTCGGATGCCTTCGGCGCCGCCGCTGGCGGTGGCGCGGGTTCGTCGGGCGGCGTGTCGGTCGCGGGCGGGTCACCCGGGGGCATCACGTCGGAATCGGGCTTGCTCTCGGCATCGGGCATGGCGGCCGCGTTTGACGCTGAGTCTGCCTCGGTGTTTGGCTCGTTGATAGCCTCGACGTCGGCCGGTGGCGCCGCGTCGCCCGGCGTTGGTTGCGGCAGCTTGCGTCCCGGTGGTCCGTGCATGACGTTCAGCGTCGCCATCAACACCAGGTACAACCGCCCTTCGCCGTCGAAGGCCAGTGCCCGGCCCGATCCCCGTTCGTCGTGGGTCATCAGCCATTGGGGTTTGCCGTCGGCCGAAAACAGCACGAGTTGTCCGCCGACGGGTTGTGGCGCTGGATCGGCAACCGCAGGCGGTTCTTCTCCGTCTGGCTGGGCGACCGGAGGCGTGACGATCCCCGCCCACGGCTTACCGATGCCCAGTTCGACGAGTTTGTGATTGCCCGGTCCGGCGGTCGAGATCACCCCGCCGTTTTCGGCTGCGGCGATCAACACGCGCGGATGTCCATCGGCCCCCAGCGTGGAAATCGAGCCCACGTCCTGGTCTTCGTCGACCATCAGCGCCGTGCGGACCTGGCCGCTGTCGCCGAGCACTTGCACGACGCCGGCGTTGTTCGGAGCCGAGCCGAGCGTGACTTTAGGTTTGCCGTCTTCGCCCAACAGTTGTAAAACTCCGGCGGCATCGGCTTTGACTCGCGTTTGCTTGTTCGCGTCCTCGATCAAGAGCTCTCCGCAGTGCACCGTCTTGGCCCGCACCGTGGCGACGGGCAACACCTTGTCGCGCACCTGCATGCCCAGCGACAAGGCCAAGAGCGGATAGATGGTCCAACGTTCCCGATCCGTCATGGTGATTCCTTGGGAAGGCGAAAAGGTTGTTTGGCCTCGTAGAGCTGGCGGCGCTCGACGAGCTCGGTGACTTCTTGGCGACCGGCCGCTTGCAACAGCGCGATGGCCTGATCGAGATGCTGGATCGCTTCGTCGTAGCGGCCCGCGGCCGCTAGCGCCGCGGCCAGCACGTCGAGCTGACGAGCGCCGGGCGAAACGGTCGAGCGGCACAGTTCATCGGCCAGGCGAACCGCGTCGGCGGGGTCGCGCGCCGCATCGTCGGGCGCCGTGGCCAGCAGCCAGGCAAGTTGTTGCGCGGCGCTCGCCTGGTTGGGGTCTTGCTGCAGCACGATGCGGAACTGGGCAATCGCTTCGCGCCATTGGTTATTGTCCGCCAGCGCCGCGGCATAATTCACTCGTGCCGGCAAAAAATCGGCGTGTCGCAACAGCGTTTCGCGATATTGCTCGAGTGCTGCTTCTCGCTGACCGGCCAGCAACAGCGCGTTGGCCAGGTTGGTGCGGGCGTCGGCGGCCTCGGGCGAAAGCGCCAGTACCTTCTGGTATTCGACGATCGCTTCGCCATAGCGGCCGAGCTCGGCCAGGGCGACGCCCAAACCGAGATGCGCGCGAACGTGCCCTGGATCGCGCTGAATCTCCTGGCGATAGTGCGCCATGGCCGGCTCAAAGGCCCTCCGCATCGCCAGCAACACACCCAAATTGGTATGGACGTCGGGCAGAGATGAATCGAGTTGGATGGCGTGATCGAAAGCGCCGAGCGCCTCTTCGTGACGCCCGAGCTGAAAGTAGGCTTCCCCCAGGCGGGCAATCGTCGCCGGCAGGTTCGGATTGGTCTTCAGCGCGGTCTCCAGACATTTGACTGCCTCGCGCGGTCGACCCGCTTCGAGCAATCCGCGGCCCAACTCCTCGTTCGCCTGCACGTAATGAGGAAGGTCGTCGACGGCCGCCTGAAAGTGCGGAAGCGCCTGATCGGCATGCCCCAAGGTGCGCAGTACGACTCCCAGGTAGACGTGGGCCTTGGCGTGCTCGGCGGTTTTGGGGGGGCTGATGTCGAGTGCCTTCTGAAAGTGGCGCATGGCTTCGGCGTGTTGGCCTTGCGCCAACTGGTTCATTCCCCAGTTCTGTTCGGCGTCGGAGTACTTGGGATTGAGCGTCAGCGCGCGGCGGAAGCAATTGACGGCCTCGTCGAAGTCGCGCTGCGCGGCGCGCCGCAACCTCTCGGCCTCGTCGGTATGGCCCTGCGACGCCAAACGCTGCGCCTCCTGGGCAGCGATCCCGGCGTCGTGATTCAACAAGCTTCCCAAGTTGTTGTGGGCGACCCAAGCGTCGGGGTTCTTAGCGATCGTGTCGCGCCACAACGGCTTGTTGTCGACGCCAGCATAGATGTAGGCCTGATTCCAGGAGAGGGCCGCCAGGACGAACACCACGGCGCCCAGCCCCGCGGACGTGATCCAAACCGCCCAATACTTCCACTGTCCGGTTAACGTGACCAAACCCGCCACGAGCAGGGCAATCAGGGCCGGCAACGACAGGTATTGCCAGTGATCGGCCACCAGCGAATAGCGCATGAAGTAGATGTTCACCAGCCCCGCAACTGGCACCAGGTTCAGTCCGTACCAGGCCAGCGCGGCTAGCGCCGCGGTATCTCGTCGCTCGCCGCGCGGCCAGCGAACCACCGTCCAATAGACAACTCCCGCGGTCAGCGCCACCAGCGCCAGCAGCGGCACGAAGGTCTGCGGACCCTTGATGCCCAGCGGCCAGCGCGGATAGATGAACGTCAGGTTCAGCGGCCAGAGCGCCTTGTAGACGTAGAACCAGAACGACCAGCCCGCTAGCGCCACCCGCGAGACGAGCGTGTCATCGCGGACGACGTCTCGGCCGATCGCGTTTTCCTGCTGGAACGACATTCCTACCGCGCCCAGCACGAGCGAAATCAAGAGCAACGGCACAACCATCCGCCAATCGTCCCAGGTCACCCGGCGATCGAGCAGGCAGACGCAGGAGACCATCGCCAGCGGCAGCATCACCACGGCGGTTTTGCTCAGCATCCCCAGCGCAAAGAGAACCAGGGCGGCGGCGTACCAACCCCATTTCGCTCGTCCGACAGGCGCGCCGCGATAATGCAGGTAAGTGATCAAGGTGCCGAGGCCAAAAGAGGTCGACAGCAGCGTCTTCCGCTGCAAGATCCAGGCGACGGCCTCGACCGTCACCGGATGCGCCACGAAGATCAGGGCCGCCCACCACGCTCCCGGCACGCGCAACAAGACAAGTGCCCGCCACAGCAACAAGGCATTGGCAATGTGCAGCACCACATTCGTGCAGCGGTAGCCAGTCGCCCAGTCGCCGAATGCCCGATACTCGAACCAATGCGTGGAGTAAGCAACCGGCCAGTAGTCGGCCTGCTTGGCGCTCGTCCAGAACTTGATCAGTCCATCGGGGGCGGAGACATAGCGCCCCGAGGGAATCAGGACGTCATCCCAGACGAAGCCGCCGGACATCGCCGGCCAGATCGCCGCGATGCCGACGGCAGCGATGATCGCCGCGAGGACGAGGACCTCGGGGCCGGAGAGCGCCCGCGCAGCAGGCTTCGTGCGCGCGGTTTTCTCCGAATTGCCACGCGACGGGCGCCGTCGAGGCAGTTTAACACCAGATGGCATAGAGTTTTACGCGGTGCCCGCGTCGCTGCTCGTGCGAAACCAAAACCCGCCTGGGGCGAGCGACCGACAGGTTCTAGTGTCGTAGCTGGCCTCGTCGGCTGCAAGCGGTCGGCGGCCCCCGCCGACCAACGATCCGCACGAAACCGCATGAAGATTCGCTAGGACACTTTTTCGCCGCCAGCGACGGTATCTTGGCCACGCTGGCCATCGCGGCGGGCGCGCGATCCGCGATCTGGCCGTTCGCCCCATAAATAGTTCACAGCCGCTAATTGGCTATCTCACGGCGAGTTTTGCTCGGCAGTCGAATCCGATCATGCCGGTCGCCGCGCGCTGAATGACGAGTTGGCGCGCATCTTGCCCGTACGCGGCGTAATCATCAATCGCGCGAAATGAGCATCGCGCCAAAACACTCAGGTAACGCTAATGGCCTAAGCTTTCGATCCCTGTCGGCGCTCGATCCGCGGCACGTCTGTACGACGACGAACCGGCCGCGGTTTTTCCGATCGCGCTCGCCTAGGGGAGAGTTGCCGCTGCCGCCGCTCGCGGCCCACGACGGTTAAAGCACGCCGTCGTTTCTTTCTCTGTTGCCAGCAACCGACTTCGTGCGCGCGCTGTTGCCGCGCCCGCAAGGCCTGCTGCGCGCCAGTTGTTGTGGGGGCCTTCGTTCACTGCAAGCCAAGATCTCGGGAACTCTTACACATGATTCGCACCAGCACTATCTGCCTGGCATTGGTTCTGGGCGTCGGGTGGTCGCAACTCGCGGCGGCCGCACCGATCGTCACTTCGCTCGTCACGGACTTGGGAGGGGGATTAAGCGCTTACGACGTCTATCTCGACGACCCGGGGAGCGACGCCAAAGCGTGGTTCGTGACCGATTTCGAATTCACCGGCGACATCCGCCAGATTCTCGCCTTCGGCACGTTGGCGGCGTCGAGAGAGTCGGAGGCCTCGAGCCTTGATGGGCTCGGCGGTTACCTGAAGCCGAACGACACCTGGATCGGCGCGGCTTGGAGCGACTTTCCCTCTCCGGGCATCGTCGACACGCCGGGGCTATTCGCGATCACCGGCGGCACGGGAGGCGGAAGCGCCTACACGAAGGTTCTCCTGGCGCACATCGTTGCCGAGGGAAGTGTCGACTATGCGGGCCGGATCAGCCGCTACACCGTGCCCAACGGCCTTGAAGTATCCGGCACGTTGGCCGTGCCCGAGCCGGCGACCGGCGTATTGCTGGCGAGCGGCGCGCTGCTGAGCATCGCGGCGGTGCGCCGACGGAGGCGAGCCCATTAGCAGTGCTCTCTACGCACGGCGTTTCCCAACGGCATTCAAATCACTCTCGGTGCGGAAGGACCTCCTCCATGATTCGTAAATTGTTGTCCAGCTTGCTGGTGTTCTACGTCGCGGCCGGCGCCTGGCCCGGCGCGGTGAAGGCCGATATCCAAAGCCTGAATCTCAACGCGGTCGCCGACGATTCGAGCTCATTCTACGAGTATTGGTCAGACGGTTTCTCGCGGATCGACCTGCGTGACCCGCCGCCGAACGAGTTTCGCCAGCGGATGCACAATATCACCGATCCGGCGATCTTCTACGGTGCCCTCGACACTTTTCCCCACGACGAGCTGATGCAATTCGGCTCGTTGGAGTACGACGACAGCACGCTGATTTCGGGGACCGGCCTGGCGACGATCACCGGCGTGACCCTCGGCGTCTATGCCGACCCGTCAGATCCTTCGTATCAGAACTTCGCCCGCTTCAGTCTCGCTACCGACGTCACGTCGGTGGCCGGCAACAGCTCGGCGACACCGAGCATCCGCTTCTACAACAACGTGCCCGTGGCGATCGATCTCAACGCCGGCGTCAAACTCTACGGCGCGAATATCCTGGGCTCGACCATCGTAGGGGAGTACTTCGGCTCGTTCGCGGTCGAACGCACGATCTTTAGCCTGTTGGTCGAGGGTCAGCCGTTCATCGATCCGATCTTCCAGCCCGAGGGGACCGAGTTCCACATGAAGTGGGACTTCACCGGGTTCCTGTCGGCGCTGGCGGTGCCGGGCGATGCCGACAACAACCGCATCGTCGACGGCGATGACTACATCGCCTGGGCAGACAACTTCAATCAGGCGACACCCGACGGGCCGTTCGGCGGCGACTTCGATTTCAACGGCATCGTCAACGGCGACGACTACATCGTCTGGGCCGACAATTTCGCGCCGGAGACGCTAATAACCAGCGTGCCCGAACCAAGCACCTGGTGGCTGGCGGTGCTATCGACCAGCGGATTGGCGGCGATGACGATCGGACGACGCGCCGGGGCCAGGTTGCGGCGCCCAACATCGGGTTCGGCACTCGCCGCAACCGCTCGCTAACCAAGGCGCGTCGCGATGATCACCAGGCACGGCTGCCATGCAGGACATCATCACCGAGCAGTTCGGCCAGCCTTCACGCTGGTCGAACTGCTGGTCGTGATTGGCATCATCGGCGTCTTGCTGGCGCTGCTGTTGCCGGCCGTGCAACATGCG
This sequence comes from Pirellulales bacterium, assembly GCA_050184475.1. Lineage (GTDB taxonomy): Bacteria > Planctomycetota > Planctomycetia > Pirellulales > JAEUIK01 > JAIESQ01. The sequence continues at coordinate 16,317 of JBFXAH010000012.1, forward strand.
CGCGAGGCGGGGCGGCGGACGACGTGCCTCGGCAACTTGAAGCAGATCGGCGCCGCCGCGCAGCTCTGTCACAACACGCACGGCCGCTTTCCGGCCAGCACCGGCACGTGGGAATCGTGGACCTGGGGCTTCAAGCTGCTGCCGTTTCTCGATCAAAAGCCATTGGCCGACGCCTGGAACCGGAAAGGGGATTTCCTCACTGCCGCGAATTTGCCGTTGGCGGCTCGTCCCATTTCTGTCTTCAAATGTCCGTCTGCCCTCAGCGACAACGTATACACCTATGGCAGCTCGGGAAGCGAGCAACTGTTCGGCACGATCGACTACAAGGGTTGCCAGAGCGTGAACGCCAGCGACGCGGCATTCGCGCATTGGAAACGGGTGAACTGGCTCGACGGCGTGGTGAGCCGCCGCTGCATCGGCTCGGCCGCCATTCGCGACGGACTGTCGAACACCTTTTTGATCGTCGAGTCGGTGGGGGGCAAACAGCATTACACGCGCGGCGGCTGCGAGTTCGCCCGCATTCCGCAAATCTGGTTCAACACCGACGGCGGCTGGGCGGGCCGGGCATTGAGCGGCATGGGCCCCGCCTGGCAGGGCGCGCTGATCGGCGAGCCGAGCTGCACGATCAACTGCATCAACATGTACGACGCGGGCCCCTACAGCTTTCACCCCCACGGCGTCTGCGTGGTGCTATGCGATGGCAGCACGCATTTTTTGGCCGAAGAGACCGACGTGCGCATCGTCGGCGCCATGTATTGCTATTTCGAAGGGGCTCCCGACACGCTTTGAACGCGGCGCAGCGCCGCGGTGTTTACCCTGAATAACCAATAGGAGCCCACATGATGCCAGAAGCGGTTTCAAAGCCTGCATTGAACCGATGTCGGGTGCCACTGCTAGCTGGTCTAGCAGTGCTCTGTCGAGCTTTTCACTGCTGGGCAAGCCAGCAATGGCACAGGGGCCGGGTTTTGAAACTGCTTCCAGACGGCACTTGGAGGGTCTCGCGTCACGAGAGGCCATGCGCAATCGGTGCTTGGGCGGCGAGCTTAGCGCTGCTCGTCGGCAGCCAGGTCGCGCACGCCGAGTCACCGCTCGAGCAGCAGCTCAACGAGCGATTGATCGCCATGGAATGTCCCGGCGCGCTGGTCGGCATTTTCCCGCGCGACGGTGCCGCCGAGCGCTACGCCCTGGGCGTCGCCGATCTCGATTCGAAAGCACCCATGACCCTCGACATGCACATGCGGATCGCCAGCGTCACCAAGATGTTCCTGGCCGCCGTCGTGCTGCAACTGGTCGACGAAGGGAAGCTCGCCCTGGACGACCCGATCGCCAAGTACGTCGAGGGCGTTCCGGCGGGCGACCGGATTACGCTTCGCCAGTTGGGCAACAACACCAGCGGCTTGTTCAACTCGATCGAGAACAAAGACTTTCAACGGGCGATCATGGCTGCCCCCGAAAAAGACTGGCCGCTGGGCGAGATCCTCGATTACGCGTTTGCCCACGATTCTTATGCCGAACCCGGCGCGCGGTGGCGCTACTCGAACACTAACGCCGTGCTGTTGGGGATGGCCATCGAAAAAGTGACGGGCGAGTCATGGGCCGAGGCGATCGACCAGCGCATCTGCCGGCCACTCAAATTGCAGCACACAGGAGTGCCCGCCAAACGGGGCCTGCTCCCCGATCCGCATCCCTCGGCATACCGCAACGGGTATCCCGACAAGGTCATCGGCTACGGCGACACGTTCTACAACGTCTCGAATTACAGCGCTTCGTGGACGGGCCCGGCCGGCGAGATGTACTCCACACTCGACGACCTGGGCCGCGCGATCCGGCCGCTCGTCAAGGGAGAGCTGATTTCGGACGCTGGCCGCGAAGAGCTGAGCGCCTGGGTCGAAACGGGGCGGCCGAATCTCGAATACGGCTTCTGCCTCGGCAAGATCAAGGGCTCGGCCGGCCACAATGGCGACGTGCCTGGTTTCAATGTCGCGGCCCGCTATCTGGACGATCTCGACTGCACCGTGATCACGATGACCAACTTGTCGAACAACAAGGACAAGACGATGCCCGCCGAGGAATTGGCGGACCTGGTCATCGAGCATTTACGTCGTTGACATGTGCGACGCTGAACTCGTGTGCGCGCAGTTTAGCGCCGGCTCTCAACTGACCGCACGCACGCCCAAACACAGACCACTACGATCGCGGCGAGGGCCACGCTCATCACGCGCCACATGCCGCGCGCGTCGGCCGAGCAGTCGAGCGACACGATCGCGTCGCCATGATCGAGCGTGCGCTGCCAGACCGACTTGTGCAGGTGCTCGCCTTTTTGGATCGCCCGAAAGACCTCCGTGTCGACATGCAAGACCGAGCCGTTGTCGAGCGTCACGAAGCAGACATCGTCGGCGCCTGGGTGCTTTTCGTGTCGCACTTCGAGGGCCGTGACGCGACCGTCGATCGCTAGCGGGATTGTGGAGCGCGCCGCCGTCACCCACAGGTTGCCCGCCAACAGCAATATGCCAAGCACCGCCAGCGCGATGGCCGCCGGGCGTTCATAGGAAAGCATAATGGTACCCCGCTGCCAGATAGGCCACGGCCAGCAATCCCGCGAGCAACCACGCGACCAACGGTGGTTTCGGCCCGACCGTGACGAATAGTACGCCCAGCGCGGCGATCACCGCCCCCAGGCTTTGATTGCAGAAGTCGACTTCGTCGAACTTGGCGATGCGGTAGATCGTCGCTTCGAAAACGCCGCCGATGGCGATGGCGATCGACGCCAACCCCACGATTGTCAGCGGCGCCCACCGCGCGAAACGATCGGTCGTAAACGTCGCTACCGCCGCGACCAGCAACAGCAACGTACCGCCGCAGCCCGCCAGATAGTGACCGAGATAGTCGCTTCGCTGGGCGAGAAACTCGTGGTACGCGACGGCGATCGCCAATGGCGCGGCGATCAGCCCGACGAACCAGCGCGGTAGTGTCCGCCCCATAAAGTCGATTCCAGTCGGGAGCTCGCGAGCGGGGGGCGCGGCCTTTCTACCCGGCGATCAGTGCGACGCGGCCACGTTACCCTCGGCAACCGACACACCATCGCCGTTGCCGTTGCCCTCTTGTGGCTGGGCAGCGATCAGGGCCTCGCCATCCGCTGCCCCATTGCCGGCGCTGGCCGCCACGCCGTGCAAGGCTGTCGGCGCGGGGCGCCGCAGTTTCAGCAGTTCTTCTTGCACGCGGTACGGTGCCTCGCCCGGCGCGGGCTCGACGCGCGCGTAGCTGCCGTCGGGACACAATACGCGTGCCTTGACGTTGTCGCGGAGGTAAGCCGGCAGAATCTCCTGCAACACTCGTTGCTTGAGGACCGCCGACTCGATCGGAAACATCACCTCGACGCGGCGATAGAAGTTCCGTGGCATCCAGTCGGCGCTCGACAGCCACACCTGGGCGTCGTCATCAGGGCCGAAGACATAGATCCGGCTGTGCTCCAAGAAGCGATCGACCACGCTGCGAACGCGGATATTCTCCGAGATCCCCGGCAACCCGGGCCGCAAACAACAGATGCCGCGGGCCACCAGATCGATCGGCACGCCGGCCGAGCTGGCGCGGTACAGCGCCTCGATCACCCGATGGTCGACCAGCGAGTTAAGCTTGGCAATGATCCGCGACGGCTCGCCGCGGCGGGCAGCTTCGGCCTGTTCGTTGATCAATTCGATCGTGCGGCGATGCATGTCGCTGGGAGCGACCACGAGCTTGCGCCAGGTGTGCCCCTGCGAATAGCCGGTCAGCAGGTTGAACAGTGCCGAACAATCGGCCGTGATGTCTTCGTTGGCAGTCAACAGAGCCAGGTCGGTGTATAAGAGCGCGGTCTGCGGATTGTAGTTGCCCGTCCCCAGGTGCACGTAGCGGCGGAGCTGGTCTCCTTCCTGGCGAACGATCAACGACACCTTGCAATGGGTCTTCAGATCGAGAAAGCCGAAGACCACGTGCACGCCACTACGTTCGAGCTGCCGCGCCCAACTGACATTGGCCGCCTCGTCGAAGCGGGCCTTGAGCTCGACCAGCGCCGTGACGTGCTTGCCGTTTTCGGCGGCCTGCATCAAGGCCCGCACGATCGGAGAGTTGCCGCTCGTGCGGTAGAGCGTTTGCTTGATGGCCAGCACGTTCGGATCGTTGGCCGCACGGCTGACGAACTCGACCACCGTGTCGAAGCTGTCGAACGGATGATGCAACAACAGGTCGCGCTGCGCCAGGCGATTGAAGATCAATTCGCCGCTTCGCTCGCCGAGTTCCAGGCGCGGCACCGCGGTGAACGTGGGGTAGCGCAAGTCGTCGCGACCGGGCAAATCGGCCAGCGAGGCCAGCGCCGTCAGATCGAGCGGTCCGGGGATGCGAAATACTTCGGCGTAGCCGTCGGGCGACTCGTCGGCTCGTAGTTCCTCGGCTTCGACGAGCATCCGCGTCAGCTCTTCGTTGCCACCGGCGGCCACCTCGAGCCTCACGGCCTGCGAGCGTTCGCGAGCGCGGATGCGCTCTTCGACCAGCCGGAGCATGTCGTCCGACTCTTGGTCCAACAACTCGATGTCACTGTCGCGCGTGATCCGGAAAGTCGTCGAGCTCAACACGTCGAAGCCGCCAAACAGCTCGGGCAAGCGCGCGGCGACGGCGTCTTCGAGCATGATAAAGGCATGTTCTTCGCCTTGCCCCAACGGCACCAGCCGGGGCAAAACTTGCGGCAATTGCACGACGGCAAACAGATGCCGCGGACCCAAGCCGCGCCGCCGTTCGAGCATGGCCGCCAGATAGAGCCCGCGATTGTGGTACCGCGGATTGGGATGGCTCGGGTCGACCGCCATCGGTGTCAAGATTGGGAAGGCGCGCTCGCGAAAAAAGCGATCGAGCGCGTCGCGTTGCCGGTCGTTGAGCTCGTCGTGCGAGACAATCTGCACCCCCACGGCGGCCAATTGCGGGCGGACCGATTCGTTCCAGCAGCGGTATTGCGCGGCGACCAGCTCTTGTGTGCGCTTGTGGATCAGCTTGAGCTGCACCAGCGGCGTCAGGCCGTCGGCCGCATAATCTTGCGGAGCGCCGTCGCCAAACGCCTGTTCGCGCAAACCCGCCACGCGAACCATGAAGAATTCGTCGAGATTTGAGCTGAAGATGTTGAGAAACTTGACCCGCTCCAAGAGCGGGTTGTCGGTGTCCTCGGCCTCTTCCAGGACGCGCGCATTGAACTCCAGCCAGCTCAACTCGCGGTTGATGAAGTGTTCGGGCAGATAGGAGTCGTCGGTCACAGGCCAGGTACCGTGAGAAATCGTGGAGTGCCGGCGGGGGTCTGCTGTAATTCTAAGTCGCAGGCACGGCGACGCAACGTCGCGCTACGCGTAACTCATGCTGCCAGTAGGGTTGTGTCGACTCGCCGCCCAGATCGACACGCGGCTTTTTGCTGCCGCGCCGCTGATGACTCCGAGCGCAGTTGCGCAACAGCATCCGGCAACGGTTAGGGGGTGCGGCGGGTGATTTGCAATGGCGAACACGGCGATTTTACGCGGGCGAGCGCGATTGCAGCCTTGGCTGGCGCTGGGAACGACGCTCGGATTGGTGTCCGACGCCCTCGAGACGAGCCCTTTGGTTTGCGCGGCATATCCCTCGCTGATCGTGCTCATGCTGCTGGTGTTGGTCGCCGAAATCCAGCGACTGCTCGACGGAATGCCGGTCGCGCACGAAGAAGACCACGATCCGCCCGAACCTACCACGCTAGGATTCGGACCGTGCGATGGCCATACTGGTCCGGTCGGCGGCCTGGTTGACGAAGGGCCGCTTGTTGAGGATCAGCCAGGCTAGACACTGTGAGCAAACATGCGTTGAGTCTCGGCCAGTGTGCGTCGTTGGCGTGCTTGCTGGAAGTGAGCATTCCCAAGCCAGGCAACGTCCATCGCGGTGCCGATTTCGAGGATGTCACGTTCTATCACTTCGCGGCGGCCGCCGCGGTCATCGCCCCGGCGATCGACCAAGCGCCTGGCCGCGGAGTTGGCGAGACGGTTTTAGACGCTGTATCGCTCACGCGCCGGTTGGTCGCCACAAACACCAATCTCGGCACGCTGTTGCTCATCGCGCCGTTGGCCGGGGTGCCGCGCGACGTGCCGCTTGCCGAAGGACTACCCGGCGTTTTAGCGACTCTCGACGCGACCGACGCACGATGCATTTACGAAGCGATTCGTCTGGCTCAAGCGGGTGGATTGGGAAAAGTCGCGGAAGCCGACGTGGCCAACGCGCCCCCGGCCGATCTCGTCGCGGCCATGCGCTTGGCGGCCGATCGCGACCTCGTCGCCCGACAATATGTCAACGACTTCGCCGAAGTGCTCGGCTCCGTGGTGCCGTGGCTGGCGGACGCAATGGCTCGCGACCTCGGCCTGGTGCAAGCGGTGCGCGCGGCGCAGTTGCGACTGCTCGCGGCATTCCCCGATAGCCTGATCGCGCGTAAGTGCGGGCTGCCGACTGCCGAACAAGCGTCGGCGCTGGCGCAGGCGGCCCTCGCCGCCGGGCCGCCAGGAAGTGAAGCGCACGAAGAAGTCGTCGCCGAGCTCGATTTCTGGCTACGCTCGGATGGTCACCGCCGCAACCCAGGCACAACGGCCGATCTGCTGGCCGCCGGTTTGTTCGCGGCCCTGCGCGACGGCATAATCGAGTTGCCGCTGACGTTTCTGCCCCCGATCGCTTAACGCGTAGAAGCCTGCCCGTGTCCGAGTCTTATTGGGTACGCCTGACCAAGGATTATCTGGTCTTTAGCGCCGGCCATTTCATTACGTTCGCCGGGGGCATTTGCGAACGGCTGCACGGGCACAACTATCGCGTCACGGCCGAAGTTGCGGGCCCGCTCGATGAGAACCACTACGTCGTCGATTTCATCGCCCTGCGCGATCTGCTCCGCGAGATCGTGCTCGAGCTTGATCATCACATGCTGCTACCGACCGAGCACCAGCAGATCACGGTCCGCGCCGACGAGCGCGAGGTAGAAGTGCGCTTCGAAGATCGTCGCTGGGTATTTCCCCGCGGCGATTGCGTGTTGCTGCCGGTGGCCAACACCACGGCGGAGCTGTTGGCGCGGCATATCGGCCGGCGCTTGCTCGACGACCTGCGGACGCGCCATGATTTTCGCCCGCAGCGCGTGCGGATTTCGGTTGACGAGTGCGAAGGCCAGGTCGGCGTCTGCGAATTGGTCGAAGAGTAGCGCGACCCGCTGGCTGCCGCTATTCAGGCCCGCCGACGACGATCGCCGCGACCTGCCCGGCGGCCGTGAAATTCAGCCCCAGCGCCGGCCCGCTGCCGCGAGGTCGTGGTTCGCCGTGCACGACCTCGATGGGGCAGTTGGGGTCGGGAATTTCGTAATTCAGCGTCGCTGGCAAGAGACCTTCCTTGAGCGCTAAGATGGTTGCCGCCAACTCCACCGCGCCGCCAGCCGCTCCAGAATTTCCAAAGTAGCTTTTAAACGCGACAACGGGCCGCGCCCCGATCGTGGCGCGCAGCGCTTGTGCTTCCAGCGCGTCGCTGCTCCGCGAGCTCAGCCCGTGTGCGCTAACGTGTGCGAGTTGGCCCGGCTCGACGTTCGCCAGTTCCAGTGCCCGGCGAACCGTACGTTCGATGGCGGCTGAAAGGCTCGCCGTGCTTGCGGCGGGGACCGCGGCCGACGAAGTCCAACTGAGCACCCGCCCGAGGATTTCCGCGCCCCGAGCCGCGGCGTGTTCCCGCGTTTCGAGCACGAACAGTGCGCCACCTTCGCCGCGCACTTGTCCGCTGCGACGAGCGTCGAACGGTCGCGAGGCTGCGGCCGGGTTGTCATTTTCGTGCGACAGATCCCCGGACATTTCGCTGCGCACCCAGTCGATCGGGTGGAAACGTGAGGCCGCGCCGCCAGCAACCATGACGTCAGCCGCACCGCGCTCGAGGCACGCGGCCGCTTCGCCAACCGCCTGCAAGCTCCCCGCCTCGGCCTGACATAAGGTGTTGTTGGGGCCGCGCGCGTCTTTGAGGATCGAGATGAAACTCCCCAGCATGTTGGGGAGATTCTTGAGCAGCATCAGTGGATAGGCTTCGGCCGCGCCGACAGTCGGCCACAGCCCCGGCTCGAAACGGCCATCGACGCGGCACGCGCGAAAGGTCCCCTCAATATCGCTGAACTCGTTGCGCACGCGCTCTGCGCCGATGACAACCCCGACGCGCTCCGGATCGAGCGTGGCGTCGCCTAGGCCGGCGTCGCTCCAGGCCAGATCGGCCGCCGTGACCGCAAACTGCGAATCGCGCGACATCACCTTCAGACTCTTGCGCGGTTTGACGTACTGCTTGGGGTCAAAGTCGCGCACTTCGGCGGCGATGCGGACCGGCAGGCCGCTGGCATCGAAACTGCTGATCGGGCCGACTCCGCTGCGGCCTGCCACCAACGAAGCCCAGAACGTCTCGCGACCAATGCCAATCGGGCTGACGACTCCAATTCCGGTGATTACTACGTCGCGGGCCGCCATAACGCCAGTCGTCAAGAGCCGATGCTAAAAGCTTGTAAGCGCGCGCCAGCTACCGAGCGGTCATTCGGCAATTTGCCCCTAGCTGAATCGCGATTCCCTATCTTGGCGTGCTGCCGCCCCTCGTACAATCGGCGATCGCGGTTTCGGGCTTGACCAGTGTCCGTACGGCGAATTCGGCTTGTCGGTAGGATCGCGTCGACCTACGATGCTGCGATTCGACACGATCGCAGCGCTCGTCGATTCGCTCAAAACCCACCGCTTGAGGAAATCCAGGGATGGAAAAGCCTCGCCAGACAGTTGCCCAGCGGCAGGCCGATGTAGTTCCGACCGCCCCTCGTCGATGGCGATTCGACTCAGGGCACGCCGCGCTCCGCGGTCCCCTACAGCGCTCCGGCGAAGGAGGCGATGCCGGCTCGCAGCAGGACAAGCCTGCGCCGCGCTAGCGGTCTTAGCGGCGCGCCACGGCACGGCTGGCGGCTCATCGCCTGCTTTAGGCTTCGCTCGCCAGGCCGCGCAACAGCGCCAGTCGAACCATATTGAGCGCCTGCCGCGCGGCGCGGACGCGCAGAATCGACGGGTGCGCGGCGTACCGCGTCGAGCGCACGATCACGCCCTGGCTCGATGCCAAAGCGAAGTAAATCCGCGGCCCGTCGGCATCGAGCTTGTCGAGTCGCGGCACGGCGCTCGTGGCCAGCGCCAGATCGGTACCGAAGCGCACGCGTCCCCGCGCGGCCATCTCTTCGACCACTTTGCCGCTGCACGCGCCCTGCTCGGCGACGACGGCGCTGGGCAGGTCCAGCAGCTTCTCGAGCGCCGCTTCATTCGTAACGACGAGCCCGCCGGCAAACCGCGCCGCATCGCTGGGCACGTTGTTCAGCCAGTCGGCAACTTGTCCGCCGGTGCCCCATTCGATCGTGGCAAGCGTCAGTTGCTGCTCGTCGAGTTGCCGCAACACGGCATGCTCGAGCTCGTCCTCTTCTTCGCCGTAAACGAGGTCCTTCAGGCACTCGCGAATCGTGTCCACGGTCGGCTCCATGGCCGCAAAGCAGGCCTCGGGTGTGTCGCCGGCCGCCGTAATGCGCAGCGTGATCACCGCCCCGCTCACGGTAATGCCGACCGACGGATCGCGCCCGCGGCGGATCAAGTCGGGCAGCATCTGTTCGACGTGGCTCTCCCCCGCGCCGAAGCACTTAAGCCGACGGTGTCGAATGACGCGACGAATGCCGATCCATTCGGCGATCGCGCTTTCGACGGTCTGGCGCCACATTTCGAACAACTCGGCCGGCACGCCTGGCAAGGCGAAGATGCGAGCTGGTCGGTTGCCCGCGCGCGGCACTTCGAGATCGATGCCCGGCGCCGTACCGTGCGGATTGGGAATCACCCTGCTGCCGCGTGGGAACATCGCCTGCATGGTATTGCGCTCCGGCATGTCGCGCCCCAGCAAGGCGAACAGACTGCGGATGTGATCGACGATTTCACTTCGCATTTCGAGCGGCTGACCGCTGACGGCTGCCAGGGCGTCGCGCGTCAGATCGTCGGCCGTGGGGCCCAGCCCCCCCGAAGCGACGATGATGTCCGCCCGCTCGACCGCCTGGCGGAAGACCCGCACGTTGGCTTCAAGATCGTCGGCCACGGTGGTGTGATACAAGACGCGGACTCCCAGCTCGCCCAGCCGTTCGCTGAGCCATTGGCTGTTGGTGTCGAGCCGCTGGCCGCTGGTCAGCTCATCGCCGATCGAGATCACTTCTGCATGCATGGACTGCCGTGCTCCGAGAGTGGGCGGGGAGCCAGGTATTGTCGCAGCCTTGGCGGCCGGAGCCAACGGGCGGCACTGTCCGTATCTCCGGCTGGCGGCGACACGCCCCCCTTCCTCGAAGTTCTATAATTCGGTGGAACAACAATCGCCGCTCGAGGGCCAGGCCATGGCGACCATACAACTACCGATCGAAGGCATGACTTGTCAGCACTGCGTGCGCAGCGTGACGTCGGCCTTGGAAGGCGTACCGGGAGTCGCGCATGCCACGGTCGATTTGGCGGCCGGCATTGCCGAAGTTGAGCTCGCCGATGGCGCCGCCGGCGGGTCGACCGAGCCGACCATTCGCGCCGAGCTGGCCGCGGCCGTCGAGCGCGCCGGGTATCACGTGCCCCAACTGAGCGACACTGCCGCGTCGCCGGCAACGCACTCCGGCCCGACACTACAAGTCATTTCGTCCAGTGGACCGGCGAGCGGACCAGCGCCATCGGCGAACACCACGCTCGGCCCAAGCCTGCCGGTGATCGACCCTCCGGCACGATCGGCTACCGCACCAACCACTTCGCCGGGGCCGGCGACCGCAGCACCCGGGCGACCAGCCGGCGCCGCAAATGCCGACGACCGCACCGAGTTGCTCTTGGATGTCGACGGCATGCATTGCGCGAGCTGCGTGGGGCGCGTCGAAAACGCCCTGACGAGCGTACCGGGGGTCGAGCGTGCGCGAGCCAACCTCGCTACCGAGCAGGCATCGGTCGTGTACCATCCGTCGCAAGCGAGCCTGGCCGACTTGGAGCGGGCGGTCTCGGCCGCTGGATATCACGCCGCGCCGACAAATCTCGAAGCGCTCGGCTCGTCGTTGGGCCAGCGCCAATCGCGCGAGCGCCGCATGTGGCTGACGCGCGTCGTGGTCGGCGCCTTGCTACTCGTTCCGCTCCTGGTCGGTCACCTGCTCGGCATCGAATCGTTGTCGACCGGCTGGCTGGCGGCGATTCTGGCCACCACGCTACAAGTCTATCTCGGCTGGCCATTCTACGTCGGTGCCTGGCAACGGCTGCGACATGGATCGACCAACATGGACACGCTCGTCGCCCTGGGGACGACGGCCGCGTACGGCGCGGGAATCGCCACCTTCGCGCAGGCACTCGGCACCGCGAGCCACGCGGCGGCGGCGGGCCACGCCGCGACCACCGGCGGCTTTGGCCATGGCATGGAGTTCATGGACGCCGGCATGATCCTGGTCTTCATCTCGCTCGGCAAGTTCTTCGAGGTGCAAGCCAAGGGGCGCGCGTCGGCGGCGATCCGCAAGCTGCTCGACCTCAGTCCGCCGACCGCCACGGTTTTGCGCGGCCAACACCCGGAGAAGGTTCTGCTCGGCTCGGTCGCCATCGACGACGTGCTGCTGTTGCGCCCGGGCGAAAAAGTGCCGCTCGACGCCGAGGTGCTAACCGGTACCTCGTCGGCCGACGAGGCCTGGCTGAGCGGCGAGTCGTTGCCCGTCGAAAAAACGGTCGGCGATACGATCCTGGCCGGCACGGTGAATTTGACGGGGTCGTTAACGGCCCGCGTCGTTCGCACTGCAGGCCAAACGGCGCTGGCGCAAGTGATCGAGCTGGTGCGCCGCGCGCAGGAATCGAAAGCCCAGGTCGAACGTGTCGCCGACAAGGTCGTGGCCTACTTTGTGCCCGTGGTGCTGGTCGTCGCGGCCCTGACCGTCGTGGCCTGGGTCAGCACGACGGGCGATTGGTGGCGCGCGGCCAGTGCTGCCGTGGCGGTGCTCGTCGTAGCTTGCCCTTGCGCCCTAGGGCTCGCGACTCCCACGGCGGTGCTCGTGGCCAGCGGCTGGGGTGGCGAACACGGCATTCTGATCAAGGAAGCACAAGCTCTCGAAACGGCCGGCCGCTTGACGACCGTCGTGCTCGACAAGACCGGGACGATCACCGAAGGCAAGCCGCGGCTCACGGCGGTCACGCCGGTCGGCGACGGCAACGCCGATGAACTCTTGGCGCTGGCGGCCGCCGTCGAACAACTCAGTCAGCATCCGTTGGCCGCGCCGATCGTAGCCGCCGCCCAAAGCAAACAGTTGTCGCTTCCCGCGGCCGAGAATCTGGTGGTCCGCCCCGGCGAAGGAGTCGAAGCCGACGTCGACGGCCAGCGCATCGTCGTGGGCAACGAGCGGCTGCTGGCCGAGCTCGGCATCGACGCCGCGCCGCTGGCCAACGAAATCGAACGCTTGCGTGGCGACGGCCAAACGCCGCTCTTTGTCGCGCGCGGCGGCGCGCTCTTGGGGCTGGTGGCCGTGGCCGACGTGATCGCTCCCACGAGCGCCGAGGCCGTTGCCGATCTCAAGGCGCTGGGGCTCGAAGTGCGATTGCTGTCGGGCGATCATCGCCGCACGGTCGAAGCCGTGGCGGCCGCGGTCGGCATCGACCAGGTTATGGCCGAAGTGCTGCCGGCCGACAAAGACGCCGAAGTGCGCCGCTTGCGCGACGCCGGAAATGTCGTGGCCATGGTCGGCGACGGTATCAACGACGCGCCGGCGCTGGCCGCGGCCGACCTGGGAATCGCCATCGGCTCGGGGGCCGACGTCGCCATCGAAGCGGCCGACGTGGTGCTCGTGCGCTCCGACTTGCGGCAGGTTGCTCAAGCGGTGCGCTTGGCGCGGGCCACGCTCCGCACGATTCACCAGAACCTGGGCTGGGCCCTGATCTACAACGTGCTGCTCGTGCCCGTGGCTGCCGGGGTGCTTGTGCCGGTGCTCGGCTTTGGCTTATCGCCGGTGGCGGCTGCGGTGGCCATGGCGGCCAGCAGCGTGTCGGTGGTGACGAACAGCTTGCTGTTGCGGTACCGCATGCGAATCCACGCCATCGCAGGGCGTTCGACTCCGTAGCTGAGCACGACGGCCAAACCGATCGAAGCCGCCGCGGCAACCGTGATGCCGGCCCACGCGTGCAGCCCCGCCCTTTCGCACTGCGCGATGATCACGTAGCCGATGTTCTGGTGCACGAGGTAGAACGTGTACGACAAGCCGCCGAGAAACACCAGCGGCCGAGCCGACAACATCGGCAGCCAGCCAGCGACCGCGGCATAGAAGCCTACGGCCAGCCCCGCGGTGATCAGGCATTCTTGCCACCCTTTGAGCAACCACTCGACAGCCAGGCAGACCGCCAGCAGGCCCCAGATGGCTCGACTCGGCCCGCCGCGCTCGCGCCACTGATAGAAGCAGATGCCGATGCCGAACAGCGAGATGAATTCCAAGTTGCAGGCGGTCGCCAGCTTGCCGGCAATGCCGGCCACGCGCCCCTCGGGGAGCACGTTGAAATGGAGCGCGAGGCCCCAGCCGGCGGCCAACGCAAGCCAGGCGGCGAGCACCACCAGGGGGCGGCGCCAAGCGCCGGCCAACCACAGACCCAGCGCCACCGCGTAAAAGCACAGCTCGGCCTGCAGCGACCAGTACGCGCCGTCGACCGACTCAGCTCCCAGCATGTTGGGGACCATCGTCAAATTCACCAGGGCATCGCGCGGCGAGACCTGCAACTGCGTCAGATCACTGGCGGCCACGATGACGTAGGTGAGCGGCACCGCGGCCCAAAAAGCCGGATACAACCGTGAGAAGCGGCCGACGACAAAGTCCGCCGCGCGCCGGGTGCGGGCGAGCGTCAACGAAATCACAAAGCCGCTCAGAACGAAGAACAAGAACACGCCGCGGTCGCCATACAGCACGTGGTAAGGCAAGTCGGGGCGCGAAGCGACAAACTTGTCGTAACCGTACGTATAGTGAAACAGCATCACCGCCACGGCGGCCAGGCCGCGCAAAGCGTCGAGTTCCAGCAAGCGATGTGTCGGCTTGGACGGCGGTTGCGCGGGCGTGAGTTGCATACCTGGATATAGCACGCAACCGAAGTGCCGCGACCCGATCCCGGGCGGCGAGAACTCCAGCGCCCGATCGCTCCGCAGCGACGCAGCGCCTTGCGCCGCGAGAACTTGGCGTCGGCCTCAACAGCGCCATCGGGACGGATGGAAGAGCCGACCAGCGACCCGTTCGGGTTGCACTGCCACGGCATCAACGTGGCGAAAAGGCAACGTCACCCGGCCGACGCAGCGGCCCGCGGCTCAGTACGGTCCGGGCGCACCGGCTCCCATCGCCGAACCAGGCGGGATACCGGCGCCCGGCACGACACCAGGTTGCGGCACGACGACCTCGCCCGGTTGGCCGGCGGGCAATCGGGGTACCATTCGGATGTTGTTGGGACGCCAGCGCTCCATCTCCTGTGACACAGGTTGGTTCGAGCGTCCGACGAAGCGCGACCGTTCCACCTCGGGGATCTGCCGGTTGTAGTCGAGCGGCCGACCGCCAACGACTTCGGGGCCCATATCCTGGTCGGGATACGGGTCGAACTGCGTCGCCCGCTCGCGCTGAATCTGCGAGGGCCCCGCGAACACCTTGGGCAGACCAAACGTGGCTTGCTGGGTGGGGCTCCGCCCCGCGCAGCCGACCGCGCCGCCGAGCAACAGGCCAACCAGACTCGCGCGAAGTACCCAGTTCATGCGCCGTTTCCCAAGGCTCGCTTGACCGCCCTGTAAGTGCTAACTCGCCGTCCGCGTAGACGGCGGCCCACCGCGCAGCCGACGGGGGGCAGGATTATAGGGACTCGTCGGTGGTGCCTCTACACCAACCGGGTTCGGCAGGCCGCTAGACACCGTCGGGTGAAAACTACGCGGTTCCTGCCGGTAGCCATTCCGCCCCAGTTTGCATCGACTGCCGAACGCGAGCGTCTTGAAAATGCTTGCAGCGACCGCTAGCAGTGGCCGTCAGTCTGGCGCACTGGGTGAACTGCGAAAACTTTGCGGGCGCGCCACCGCTGCTCTGAGACGCGCGCTATCTCAAGCGCGCGTACGACAACGTTTGGACCACGAATGGCTGCCCGTCACTTCGCGGCGGCCGATTCGGCAGCCAGACCGAGTGCCGCTGCAAGGCGCGCTCGCGTCAGGGGGCTCGACAGTTCCAGCTTACCAAAGCCGGGCAGCGCTCCGGCGTCGACGGCTGCCTGCTGATGCTCGGGGTAGTTGGTGATCAGCATCACCGGCAGCCCAGCCCATTGCTGCTCCCGCTTCAGATGGCGAATGATCTCCAATCCGTCGGAGTAGTCCTGATCAAGCTTGCGATTGACCAGCACCAGGTCGAAGGTGGCGGTGCGCAACTCGGCCAGCGTGCCGCGCAGATCGTGGGCCTGCACCACCTCGGCGTCGAACGTCCCTTCGAGCAGCCGGCGAATGGCCGCATGATCGGGGACACAGTTGCCGACATCCAACACCCGTTTCGACGACGACGCCTGTTGGGTCATGATACCGCCTTTGCTTCTCGTCCGTGTTTCGCGACGCCCCGTGGGGGGCGAGCTACTGCTCTTCGGCGTCCGCTTCGTCCCCCATGTTCTCAATGGCGAATAGGTGCGTGCGGTTGCCGATGTACAACACGTTGTTGGCCACGACCGGCGTGCTGTAGACCGAGTTGCCCATGTTGAGCTCGGCGATGACGTTCAACTCGGGCGAAAGCTCGGCAATGGTCACGTCGCCGTCTTCGTCGCCGATGTAGACCTTGCCGTCGACGATCAGCGGCGAGCCCCACGAGGCGGCCAACATGTCGTGCGTCCAGTGCGGCTTGCCGGTCTTGGCGTCGAGGCAATGGAACAAGCCGCTGAAATCGGCGATGAACAACAGCCCGTCCTTGATCGCGCAGGTGCCGATCGTGCGGTGCATTGTCTCTTCGAACTCCATCTTGCCGTTGCCGTTGGAGTCGTACTGGGCGTAGTGCCAGACGGCGGCCGAGTTCGGATTGTCGCGGGCAACCTCGCCGTTATCGATGTCGAGGTTCTGCTCGCGCCGCGGCGGCAACGGCGTGTTCGGGTCTTTGAGGCTGAAGATCTGCGTCGGGCTGACGTCGCCGCGCTTGGTGGGATCGATGCACCACAAGTGGCCATCCCCCTCGCCGTGCTCCGGGTCTTCGCCGACGGCGACATAGACCAGCCCGTCGTAGACCACGGGCGTGCCGATGATCTCGTTACGCGTGGCCTTGGTCCCCAGGGCCCACTTCGACTCCTTGGGATTGCAGTCGAATTTCCAGAGCAGCTCGGCCTTGCCGTCGGCCGTGCGTTCGCCGCGGAAGCTGTAGAGCCAGCCGTCGCCGGCACCGAACAACACTTGCGGCACCCCGTCGAAAATGGCAAAGGCCGGGCTCGACCACTGACCGTGCAAAATGTTCTCGCCAGGCGATTTGTCGGTCCAGATCACTTCGCCCGTGTGCTTGTTCATGCAGACGAAGCTGGGGGCGTCGGGAGCCGGCAGCAGGTTGTGGGCTTCGTCCACGCCGTTCGACGTGTTGACGAACAGCAGTTCGCCCACCGACAGCACAGAGCAACTGCACATGTTGTGCTGATGCGTGCCGAGCCTCTCCATCATGTTGAAGACCCACACGACGTCGGCCTCGTCCTTGTTGTTGTTCGGTTCTTCTGTGTAGGGGCCGTCGTTCTCGTCGTCGAGGAAGCCCTCAGTATCCAGGCAGCGGACTTCGCCGCGGCTGGTCACGAACCACAGCCGGTTCCCCTCGACCAGCGGAGCGCAGCAGATGCCCTGATAGGGCCAGTCGTTGACGCGCCCCTGTGGCAGCTTCTCGCTCGAGTGCTGCCAGAGGAATTTGCCGCTCGGGACGTCGAAACAGAGCAGGCAGCCCAGATCGACCGCCTTGTCGCCCTCGGCCGGATAGCGCGGCAACCAGCCGGCGCCGTTGTTCGTGCCGACGTAGACGTGGCCGTTGGCAATCACCGGGTTGCCATAGCTCTGCGATCCCAGGCGGGCCGCCCACTTGATGTTCTTGCCCGAACCCTTGACCCATTCGCCGTTTTCTTCGAACTGGCCCACGTCCCAATCGGTGGGAATGTTTGTCCCTTCCGGAGTGTTGTTACGGCTGGCCGATCCCCCCCATTGATTCCAATCGCCAGGCCCGGCGCCGACGCGCCCCAGGACTTCCTCCTGGGCGACTTCAACTTCGGCTTCGCCTGGCGTAGCTTCGTCCCCTTCGGTAGCCGGCTCGGTCGCGGCACTCTCGGCAGCTTCTTCGTCGCGCGCTTTCTGGGCCTCGGCATCGGCCACGGCTGCGGCGGCCGTGGCGTCGACCGCGTCGACCACTTTGGTCTTGCCGAGCGTGTCGGTCGTGTCGTCTGCCGGCGGTTCGGCGGGGGTTTCGGCGTCGGTCGCCGGATCGGTCGCCTGTTCGGGCACCACTGTTTCGTTGCTGGCTGCCACGTCGGTCGCCGCGGAGCTCGTGCTGGTCGCCGCGCTGCCGTCGGTGGCCGCCGGCCTCGATTGGCCGCAGCCAGCCAAGACCGCCAACAGGCCCAGACAACCCATTACGCAAACAAACCGCGCCCCGCCGGCAAATCGCATTTTCATAAGATCAGCTCGATTCTGGACGAACCAGTGAAATGAATGAATGAATGACTGCTTCCGTTCGTCGGTTCGCGCTCGCGACCGATTGATTACTTCTGCGAGACCGCTTCTTCGTTGGGAGTCACGCTCACGCGGCTGATAAAAATCTCCGCGTTCCCGGCGTTGCCAAACAGGCCCGGGCTCCCCACGGTGCTGGGCGTTTCGTCGACTGCCGTGATCTGCCAATCGCTGGGCTCGGTCGAGTCCTTGGGCCAGACCTTACCCTTAAGCACCGCCTTGCCCCCCTCGTTGGCAGCGCGGAACTTGATCGTATACCAGGTGTCGGCCTTCCAATCGAACGGCACCGTGACGCTCATCCGCTTGAGTTCCGAAGTCCAACTGCGAATCTGCAACTGTTGCTTGGCCCCCATCATGGCCAGCGTGTAGCGCTGGGCGATCAGGCCGATGTCGGGCACCTTGTCGCCGTTGGCGTTCCCCAGCACGTCGGCTTCAATCGTGTAGTCGTGCAAATCGGGCTGCCCCATCCAGCAACTGCTGCGCGTCCCCTTGGGGATCGTGGTCACCTTGACCATCAGCGGGCGGCCGTCGACCTCGCGAACGATATGGCGATGGCGGGCGCCAATCCAGGTGATCGGCACTTGCTTGTCGGCGAAGTCGAACTTCCAAGGCAGAGCGGGCACCAGTCGCACTCGGGCGGTGCCGCTGAGGTCGCCCACTTTGGCCGTGACCATGAGCGCCGTGTGCGGCTTCGCGCCGGCCGTGGTCAGTTTGCCCGTCGAATCGATCGAGCCCCCCTCGGTGACTGCAAACGTGGCAGGCTCTTCTTTGACGAGTTGCCCACGCGCGTTGAACAACCGCACGGCGAATTGCTGTTCGTCGCCGGGCTTGATCAGCACGTCGCACGGCACGATTTGCAGCCAGGCCGGATGCGGATCGTCGGCCACCGGCGTTTCCTCCGGCAGCGAAGGACGGGCCGTGACGGCCGGCTTGGCGTCGGCCAGCCCGAAGCAATACAACGCGTCGGTCGTCGGCACGAACACCCGACCGTGCGAAATCACTGGCGAGCCTTGGCAATCTTCCTGGGATTCGAAGCGCCCTTGCTTGAGTTTTTGCACGCCGCGGTCGTTGGGCTTGAGCACCGACCAGGTGGTGGCCGACGTGAGATAGATCTTGCCGTCGCCGCTGGTCAGGCTCGACTTCATGATCGTGCCGAACTTCTGCTTGCGGCCGATCGGTTTGCCGGTCTGCGGATCGAAAATGTGCAGCGACGCCGAATCGTCGACGCAGTACAGTCGCCCGTCGAGCAGCAGCGGCGAGCTCTTGCCGACCATCACCTCTTTGTGGAGCCAGAGATTCTTGCCGGTGATGTCTCCCGTTTGATTGGCATCGAAGGCCAGCACCGCGCCCATCGTGGCTTCGCCGATGTTCTCTTCGCTCTGGCCGATATAAACGGTGCTTCCGTCGACGATTGGCGAGGTATTGGTGCCGCGCGGCGAGAGCACGTTCTTCCAGATCTCCTTGCCGGTCCGCGGCTGGAAACCGTGCACCGCGCCGTCGCTAGAGCCGAAAATCATTTGTGCCTGCCCACCGACCACGGCCAAAAACGGCGTGCTGTACGTGGTGTCTTCGGGCAACGGGCGCGTGCCGGCGAGCCAGACCACTTCGCCCGTGTTCTTGTTCATGGCGATGAAGCGATGGGCAGGACGGGCCAGTTCGTCCCAGTTGATCAACACGCCGCTGGTGATCACCAAATCATCAAACAGCACCGGCACATTGGTGCGGCCACCGTAGGTGTGCAGCAGGCCGAACTCTTCGGTCAGCGAGCGCGACCAGATTGTCTTGCCGGTCTCGCCGTCGAGACATTGAAAGTAGCCGCAGACGCCCATCGCGTAGACGCGCCCCGTCGCCGGATCGCCGACGCAACTCGACCAGGCGACGCGCTCCGCCGGCACGTCGGAGAGGAAGATGTTGAAGCGATTCTCCCACAGCTTCTTCCCGGTCGCCGTGTCGAGACACAACACGGCTTCTTGTTCGCGCGGGGTGCCGGGCTCGGCGCGGGCCAGCACGTAGAGCTTGTCTCCCATCACGATCGGGGTCGAGATCGTGGCCGCTTCGGGATTCTTCCAGCGAAACACCTCGGGATCGTCGACGTCGAGCGAATCGGGCAGGCCCGTCTCGCGCGAGATGCCGTTTTGCTCGGGTCCGCGCCAACTCGGCCAATCCATCGGGTCGGCGGCTTTGCCCAGCGGGGCCGCTTCGGCGGCGGAATCGGCGGCCGTGACTGCCCCGGCGAGCAGCGTGGCGATGGTCAGCGTGACAAATAGCTTGGACAACCCGGCGCGGAAGGTTGAGATCATGGCACCTGGTTCAATGGGGAAAGGGTGGTATGGAGGGCGTGCGACGACCTGGCCTGGTATCGCAAACGAACGGCTCGTGCCTGCCCGCACGCTAGGGTTCAAGCCGCGGAAGCACCTCATAAATCTAAGTGGTTGAACCGGCACAGGCAAGCGGCCGGGCGCGCGGCGCCGCGACGTCGAAGCCGCGTTAAGCACTGAGGGCCAAAACAATTGCGTCGCGGCAACTGGACACTAAAACGCTGGGAGCCGTCGCGCTTCAGTCGTACCACTCGTCGGCGGGGTCAAACTTCGGCCAGACGACATTAAGAATCGTCATGCGCCCCAGTCCGCGGTGCCGCGTCCCCGGCCGAATCAGCACGCACATGCCTGGATGGACGGGCACCCGCTCCTCATCGAGCTCGATCGCCGCGTCTGGCTCGCACTCCAGGATGTAATAAGTCTCGGTCTGGCGACGATGGTAATGCCGCTGGGCGTCGGCCGAGATCTCCACGCGATGCACCGTATACGGCACATCGTGCGCCTCGGCCAGGCCGCGGCGGGCGATGCCGCAAGGGCAGGCCACCCCGGCAACCTGATCGAAATCGACAATCTCATAACCGCGCTTGCCGGTCGTGGTCGTGGCCATTGAGACCCCCGTTGGTTCGCCGGATCGAAGACGTGCGTGCTGCCATTGTACCGAATTGTCGCACGCTGCGCGCCCGGTGCCTGTCGCGACGTGGGCTCAATGATGGGCTGCCTGCTCGGCACCGTGCTTCGTCGCGGCACCATGCGGTGCCGAGCCGCCGCCGATCGCCTCTTCGAGTGCGGCGTGCAGATCGGGGTAATGGAACTGATAACCCGATTGCTCGGCGACCTTCGGCAGCACGTGCTGGCTGGCCAACAGGATGCCGGCGAATTCGCCGACCATCAGCCGCAGACCAAAGCCCGGCGCCGGCAGCACGGCTGGCCGGTGCAGCACCTTAGCCATCTCGCGGGTGAATTCTTCGTTGCGCACCGGGTTGGGCGCGACGGCGTTCATCGGCCCGCGCAGTTCGTGGTGGGCGATCGCGTGCCGCACCAGCCCCACGATGTCGTCGACGTGCACCCAGGGCATCCATTGCTGACCGCCCCCCAGTCGCCCGCCGAGCCCCAGCTTGAAGAGCGGCAGCATTTTCGCCAAAGCGCCGCCATCGTCCCCCAGCACGATGCCGATGCGCGGCATGACGACGCGCACCCCGAAGTCGGCCGCGCGCTCAGCCGCTTCTTCCCACTGGCGGCAAACGTCGGCCAGAAAGTCGTCGCCCGACGTCGAGCTTTCATCGAGCAGCTCATCGCCGCGATCGCCGTAATAGCCCACGGCCGAGGCACTGACGAGCACCTTGGGCTTGTCGCTCAGCCCTTCGATGGCAGCCACCAGGTTGCGCGTGCCGACTCGGCGGCTGTCGCGGATGCGTTGCTTCTTGGCGGCGGTCCAGCGTCCTTCGGCGACCGGCTCGCCGGCCAGGTGCACGACCGTGTCGACGCCGTCGAAGGCGGCGGCTGGCGGCAATTCTTTCTCGGCGTTCCAACGAAACGCCGTCGCACCCGGCAGCGCCGCCCGCGCGCGATCGGGATTCCGCGACAGCACATGGCAATCGCCCAGGGCGGCGAGCAGCTTGGGGCCGATGAAACCGGTGGCGCCAGTGACGAGCGTTTTCATGACGATCCCCCCGTGTGCTAACCGGAATCTGTGACCGGCCCATAACCATCGCGGCCGAAGCCGTCGCAACCATTGTAGCGGGCCAGTCAGCCACCAAGCCCAGCACAGTGTAGCGCGAGCGGTTCGATCGTCAACGCGGCCGCCACTACTTCTTCGGCCTATAGAACGGATCGACATCGGCGTCGCGGTGCCATTGATACTCGGTGGCGTCGGCCAAATTCTCGGCCGCCGCCGTGCCGTACAACCGCTCGACAACGTGTAGTGCCATGTCGATGCCGGCCGACACGCCCGACGACGTCACTCGGTCGCCGTCGTCGACCCACCGCGCCTCTTCGACCCAGTTGACCTTGGGGCCGTTGTCGACCGCCAGTTTGAAGTAACGCTTGTTCGAGGTCGCGCGGCGGCCGTCGAGCAGCCCGGCCTTGGCCAGAATCGCCGAGCCCGAGCAGACCGACAGCGTGATCTCGGCCTGGGCGGCGCGGTCGCGCAGCCACTCGAGGAGTTTAGTGTTTTTGACTTGTTGCAGCGTGCCGAAGCCGCCGGGGACCAACAACAAATCGAGCGGCGGAGCGTCTTCGAAACTGTGATCGGCGACGACTTGCGGCCCTTGCGCGCTGCGGACCGAGCCCGCCTTTTCGGCGATCATCACCACCTTCATGCGGCTGCCGAGATTGCCGAAGATTTCGACCGGTCCGTAAACGTCGAGCAGTTCGAATCCGGGATAGAGCACCACGCCGAGCGTGCGGGGCCCTTTCTCCGCGGCCGGTTGCGTTGTGTCGGCATCGTCGTCGGCCGCGCGGCAGGGGGCTTCCACCAGGTGGCAGAACAACACGACTGCGATGGCCGCAGCCGAGGTCACGACTCGCCCGAATTGACACAAACCCGCTAACGCTGGCTGTCGGCGAGTGCCCATCGAAGATTCTCCTTGACTGGGGTTGCGTGGCGCTAGGGTCAATGTAGCTGATTGCCGACTACCGAGTGAATCAGGGACAGGCGATTCGCCGCGCGGTACGAGCAAAGTCGGGGACTGGTCCATTTTTCGCTCGCCAGCTTGTAACCTGGCCGGTACGCGCGGGCCGAAAACATGGACCTGTCCCCCTCGCGTCTGTCTTTGCCGTTCGCCGGGCCGCGGGGTAACGAAACTTGCCGCCCGCAGGCCCTCGCGATACCGTAAACTGTGTGGGCAGCAACAGTTTGCCACGGAAGGAGCGCGGGTTCAGCGTGCCTTGGCTTCTCGATCGTCCGCTCGGCGTCCGCACCTGGTTCAAGCCGTGGGCGTTTGCGCTGCTGTTGCTGCTAGGCGGGGTAGCAACGACCCGCGCGGAAGATCCGGCCGACGAACCTACCGAAGCCGGCGATCCGCTGCTGGCCGTGCATACGCTTTGGCTGGCCGGCAAGTACGAAGAAGCCGAGGAAGCGCTCGAACCGTTGCTCGAGTCGCGCGGCGCCGAGGCGGCGCTTGCCCTGGCACGCTGCCGCGAGAGCGTCGGCAAGGCGGCCGAAGCCCGCCAGCTCATCGAAAAAGCGCTCGAAGAACTTTCGCCCGACGCCGCCGCGCCAGCCGACGCGAACGCGAAACAAAAGGCCGGCCTCGAGGCCGAGCTCGCCCGGCTGGCTTTCGAGCGCGGCGACCTGGAGCAAGCCACCCAGCGCGCAACCGCCGCTCGCCAGCTCGCAGACGACAACTTGCTCGCCCGCTGGGTCGACGCCCAGCGACTGCGCGATACAGGCCAGCTCGCCGAGGCAGAAGCCGCCTGCAAGTGGTTCGTCGACTATTACAACGCTCACGAAATCACCGACGCCGACGAACTACGGGTTATCGGACTGGCCGCCGCCGAATACGCCCGCTGGAAGAAACTCGCCGACCAGTTCCAGTTCTTGATCAACGAGCTGTATCCGCAGGCTTTGGAGCTGGAGCCTGGCTACTGGCCGGCGCGGCTCGAATCGGCCCGGCTGTTCGTCGAGAAGTACAACGAGGCCGAAGCGACCAAGGAGCTGCAAGCCGCGCTCAAGCTGAATTCGCGCGCGGCCGAAGTCTACGCCACCCTGGCCGCGCTGGCCCTGCAGCGCTTCGACTTCGATCAGGCCAAAGCGGCGGTCGCCCGCGCGCTGGAGATCAATCCGAACTGCCTGGCAGCCCGCCGCGCCAAGGCCGACCTGCTGCTGGCGAACTTCGAAGTGGCCGAGGCCGTGCAAGCCCTTGAAGACGCGCGAAAGCTCAATCCGCTCGACGAAGAAACGCTCGGCCGCCTGGCGACCGCCTACCTGATTGCCGACGGCGTGCCGCAAATCGCCGACGATCGTGAGCCCGACCTGGCTGCCACGCTCGGCGACAGCCGCGCCGGCAAGTTGCTGGCCGAAGTCAACGCCCGCAACCCGCACGCGGGCGTGTTCTATTACACGCTGGCGACGCGGCTCGAAGAACGGCGGCAGTTTCCGCTGGCCGAGCTCTGCTTTCACGAGGCGCTGGAGCGGATGCCGCAACTCGTCGGGCCGCAGGCGGCCTTGGGGCTGATGTACATGCGGTTGGGGGAAGAAGACGAGGCTCAGCGGCTCTTGGAGCAGGCCTTCGAGGCCGATCCATTTCACGTCCGTGTCAGCAATATGCTCAAGGTTCTCGAAGTGCTCGACACCTACGAGACGCTCGAGACCGAGCACTTCGTCATCAGGTTCGATCCCGAGCGCGACAAGCTGCTGGCGCAGTACACGGCCCGGCATCTCGAACAGATTTATCCCGAGCTGTGCGGCTGGCTCGGCTACCAGCCGCGCGGCAAATCGCTGTTCGAGATCTTCAGCCGGGCCCGCAACACCGACGGTCACGGTTGGTTCAGCGCGCGGATGGTCGGGCTGCCGTACATCGGCACGGTCGGCGCTTGTGCCGGCAAGATGGTGGCGCTCACTTCGCCGAACGATGGCCCGCGCCCCTTCAACTGGGCGCGGGTGCTCGAGCACGAGTTTGTGCACGTCATCAATTTGCAGCAGACGCGCTACAACATTCCGCACTGGTTCACCGAAGCGCTGGCCGTGGTGCGCGAGGGCTATCCCCGCCCGCCGGAGTGGAATGAACTGCTGTTGAAGCGTGTCCCCAAGGGGGAGGTCTTCAACCTCGACACGATCAACTACGGGTTCATCCGGCCGCAGTCGGGCGACGACTGGCAAATGGCCTACTGCCAGGCGGAGTTGTACGCCGAGTACATCCAAGAGCGGTTCGGCCCCGATGCGATCGCCAAACTGCTAACGGCCTACGCCGATAGCCAAGATACTCGCGAGGTGTTGCGGCAAGCCCTCGATGTCGAGCAGCCGGACTTCGAAGAAGGTTACCAGCAATATGTCGCCAAGGTGGTCGCCGAGTTGACATCGGACGGCGACGACGGCGGCGGCGAAGATCTGCCCGATACGCTGGCCGAGTTGGAACGCGCCGTCGAGGGCGATCCCGACAACCCCGCCTTGTTGTCTCGACTGGCGGTTGCGCACCTGGCGCGGAAGGCGTACCCCGAGGCACGTCGCCAGGCGCGACGCGCTGCCGAGCTTGCGCCGCGCGAGCCGCGGGCGGCCTACGTCATCGCCCGGTTGCATTTGCTGGTCGGCGACGACGACGAAGCGGTCGAAGTGCTCGAAGCGGCCCACGACGCCGAGCACCCGAACGCGACGCTGGCCAACCTGCTGGCCGGCCTGAAGCTCAAGGCCAAGGATTATGCGGGCGCCGAACAGCTTTATCGCACGTTGGCCGAAAACCAGCCGCACGATCAGCGTTGGCCGAAGGCGCTGGCCCGGTTGTTTCTGTTGTCGAAGCAGGAGGAGGCCCTCGGCGAAGTTCTCGATCAGCTCGCTCGCTGGGATGGCGACGACATTGCCTATCGCAAGAAGTTGGCCGATCTCAAGTTTCAGGCGCGCCAGTACGAAGCGGCAGCCGAATGGTCGCGCAAGGCGCTGCACATCGACGTGACCGACCCGCAGATACACCGTCGCCTGGCGGCGGCCTTATTGGAGATCAAGGAGACGGCCGCGGCGATCGACGAATACCTCGTGGCCGTCGAGCTGGCGCCTGAAGATCCTGATTTGCGCTATGCCCTGGCCGACGCGTATCTGCAATTGCCCGACAAGGACAAGGCCCGGGCCACGCTTGAAGAACTGTTGAAACGCCATCCGCAGCATGCCGCCGCGCAAGAATTGCTCGACACCCTCGAATAATGGACGGGAGCAGGGCGCACCGTGACCGAGTCATCGCCAACCGCGGACCAATCCGCGACCAGCCCGACGATTTCGCTGGCCGAGTTTCAAGGCTTGATCCGCCGCATGTATTTGGAAAAGGACCTGGCCCGCGGCATCGACGGCACGTTCATGTGGTTGATGGAAGAGGTTGGCGAACTGGCGGCCGCCCTGCGCAGCGGCACCCAAGCCGAGCGCGAGGCGGAGTTCGCCGACGTGCTGGCCTGGCTGGCCACGATCGCCAACGTGGCCGACATCGACCTGACGGCGGCCATCGCGCGCAAATACGGCGCGGGCTGTCCCGGTTGCGGCAAGTTCGTCTGCACTTGCGCCGACAGTGAGAAGCCATGAGGGGTAGCATGCCAACACAGTCGCGCTTCGCGCGGTGGGCATCGCGCGCTTGCGCCGCGCTGGCGCTGGTTTGGCTCGCGCCGTTGCGCGCCGCCGATGAAAAGCCGGCTGCCGCGCCGCAGCCCCCCAAGCGGCTCGAGATCGTCGGCGTGCAGGCGGGCATTGCCGGACAATACAAAGTCGGCTGCTGGGCGCCGCTCGACGTGCTGTTCCGCGGCGGGCCCGAGAATCGCCAAGGGGTCGCCGTCGTCACCGTCCCCGATGGCGACGGCGTGCCGGCCGAAGTCGTCTCGGCTCCGCTGGCGGTCTTGGCCGGCGCGCCGGCGGCCGTGCGAGTGTACGTCAAGCCGGGGCGAGAAATGCCGGAGATCGGCGTTCGGTTCGTCGAGGTCAATGCCGCCGGCGAACTCGGGCGCGCGATCGCCAAGGCCACGTTCGAGACCACGCTGTCGAACCAACCGTATCGTCAAGGTCCGGCGCTGTCGGATCGCGAGCAACTCATCGTGGGCGTAGGAGGCCCGATCGGCATCGAACTGGCGGCTCACGACTTCAACGCCAAGTCGCGCGGCGGCGGGATCGTCACACACGTCCGCGTCGCCGATCTGAAGCGCCTGCCCGGCGAGTGGTACGGCTACGACGGCGTCGAGACCGTGGTGCTCTCGACCAGCGATGCCGACATCTACCAGACGCTTTCGGCCGCCAGCCCGCAGATCGTCGCGCTACGGCAGTGGGTCGAATTCGGCGGTCGGCTGGTGCTGGTCGCCGGCAGCCAGGCCGACCTGTTGCTCGCGCCCGGTTCGGCCTTGGCGCAGTTCGTGCCCGGTCGTTTCACGCGCACCGTACCGCTGCGGCAGTTGCAAGCGTTCGAAACGTTCGCCAGCGCCAACGAACCGCTAGCCGAAGGTGGCACGCTCGACAATCCGTTGCTGGTCGCGCAAATCGAAGAGCCGCGCGGACAGGTCGAAATCCGCGAAGGGGCCGATCTCCCCCTGGTGATTCGCGCGCCGCTGGGCTTCGGCGAAGTGTTGTTCGTGGCCGTTGATCTCGATCGGCCGCCGTTCGTTTCGTGGCGCGACCGCGGGCGCTTGATGGCGCGATTGTTGGGGTACGTCGTCGTCGAAAGCGATGATGAGCAGCAGAATGCTTACAACTTCGGCTACGCCGACCTGGCGACG
Organism: Pirellulales bacterium; assembly: GCA_050184475.1. GTDB lineage: Bacteria > Planctomycetota > Planctomycetia > Pirellulales > JAEUIK01 > JAIESQ01. Next base: position 43,781 of record JBFXAH010000012.1, read on the forward strand.
TCGCTCCGCGGAGCGCTCGATCAGTTCCTGGGAGTGCGCATCGCGCCGTTCTGGTTCGTGGCCAGCCTGGTGCTGGGATATCTGCTACTGATCGGGCCGATCGACTACCTGCTCGTCAAGCGAGTCCTGCGCCGCATGGAGCTCACCTGGGTGACGTTTCCGGCGGTGGTCATCGCCGTTAGCGCGGGGGCCTACTTTCTTGCCAACTGGATGAAGGGAAACGAACTGATCGTCAACCAGATCGATCTGATCGATGTCGACTTGGCGCGGGCGGGCGCGGCGTCGTCGCCCGCGGCCGCCGGCGCAAAACAGCGCGGCGGGCCCGATTTCAGCGCGAACACTCCGCTGGTGCGCGGGACGACGTGGTTCAACGTCTTCAGCCCCAGCCGCAGCACTTATAACGTGACAGTCACGGGCGAGTCGCTCGGCGTGGAGCCGGCCGATTGCCAAGCGCTGGTATGTTGGATGGGGCAACCCGGCATGGGGCTCGGCGGCATGGGGCGAAGCGAAGCCCCGGTGCTCGATTGGCCCTATCAATTCGCCCCGAATTTATCGGCGATCGATGGCGTGCCGATCCCCAACTGGTCGAGCAAGCCGTTCACCGCACGTCTGCACGCCGTGACCCAATCGCCGGGCCTGGCGTGCGACCTGCAGGCTCGGGCCGGCGAATTGCTCGAGGGCTCGGTAACCAACCTGCTCGACGAGCCGCTCGACGATTGCCTGCTGGCTTATCGCGGCACGGCCTATCCGGTCGGCCGCTTGGAACCGGGGAAAGAGTTCCAGCTCGATCCAGGCAAACGCCGCGACCTGGCTTCGGAGCTCGCCCAACGGCACGGCGGCGAGGGCCCCAGGTACGGCCATCACGTGGGCTTTCGTCGTTTCTCCGTGACGGTCGAGTTGCCGATCTCGCCGATCATCGACCGGCTGGCTTTCTATCAGGCGGGGGGTGGGCCCAATTGGGCGCAGCTTAGCAATCTCAGCGAGTCGCGGCTCGACGGCAGCTCGCACTTGCAGGCGGGGCAGGCGATTCTGCTGGGGCGCGTTGCGCAGCCCGCGGTCACCGTGATGCTCGATGGCCAGCCGGCCGCCGGGCCCCGCAATCAGTACTGGACGTTCCGGCGGTGGTTTCTGCCGGTCGAGCCGGCGACCGGCCAGTAGAGCTCGGCAGCTACTGGCCACTAATCTCAGGTTCCAACACTCGACTACCCAACTCTCTAGCGAAGCCTGCTCACGTGATCGAAACGCGCGGACTCACCAAGACGTACGGCACGCTGCACGCCGTGAAATGCCTCGAGCTGAAGCTCGACAAAGGGGACGTGTTCGGCTTCATCGGCCCTAACGGCGCCGGCAAGACGACCACCATGCGGATGTTGGCCACGCTGTTGAACCCCACGGTTGGCGAAGCGTATGTCTGCGGATATTCGATTTACACCCACCCCAAGGAAATTCGCCGCGTGATCGGCTACATGCCCGACTTCTTCGGCGTGTACGACGACATGAAGGTCTACGAATACCTGGAGTTCTTCGCGGCGGCCTACCGCATCAAGGGCCCGCAGCGCAAGAAAATCTGCGACGAAGTGCTCGAGCTGGTCGACCTCACGTACAAGCGCGAGGCGCTGGTCACGAGCCTGTCGCGCGGCATGACGCAGCGGCTCGGCCTGGCCCGCGTGCTGTTGCACGATCCGCAAGTGCTGCTCTTGGACGAACCAGCCAGCGGTCTCGATCCGCGGGCCCGCATCGAGATTCGCGGCCTGCTCAAAGAGCTCCGCAAGATGGGCAAGACGATCATGATTTCGAGCCACATCCTGCCGGAGCTGGCCGACATCTGCAACAAGATCGGCATCATCGAGCGGGGCGAATTGTTCGTCAACGGCGACGTTTCGGAAGTCATGAAGCTGGTGCGCCGCCAGGGAGTGCTGCACGTGGCGGTGCGCGAAAACCAGGGGGCAGCACAGAAGCTGCTCGAGAGCCAGTCGATCGTGGCCACGGTGGTGCCCGAGGATGGTCGGCTGCGCGTGACATTGCACGACGGCATCGACGACTACAGCGAACTGCCGACGCGCCTGATCGAGGCGGGCTACCGGCTGACCTTGTTCCGCGAGGAAGAGCTGAACCTCGAATCCGCCTTCATGGCGCTGACCAAGGGGATCACCGCCTGATCGATCGCGGAACAGCGGTCTTATTGCTTCGCTTCCGCGGCCGCCACCGTCAGCCACAGTTCGAGCGGCTGCTGGCCATGCGTTCCGGCCGCGATCGTGCTCGCCTGCGGCGCGCCTTCGCCCACGCGACCAACCACACGCACGGGCACCGAGGCCTGGGCCGCGGACGCGTCGGCCGTGAGTTTAAGCGTCACCTTTTTGGCCGAGTCGTCGGTCCCCTGCGAGCTGACTTCCTCGACCTGCACCCCGGTCGGCAAACCTTCGACGGTGATCGCGATCGGATCGGCCAATCCGTGGCGGCGTTCGATGTTCACCGGCAGCTCGACCGTCGCGCCAGTGGCGACAACCAGTTGGTGAGCGTCGAGCGATAGAGCGAAGTCGGGCCTGCCGCGCTGGACCGATAACCGATAAACGTAGCGCGGCCCAGCGCCAGCGTGCAGATCGGAGACGGCCAATTGCAAGTCGCCGTCAGCCGCTGCGGTCTGCGCCAGCTCGGCGTCGCGCGACGCGCCGGTGTCGTCGAGCTTGGCGAGCTGTTTGCCGCCGGCGTCGAGGAGTTCGAGCACCGGGTCGAGATCGAACCCGAGCGCCCGGCTTTCCACCTTGGCGACGACGATCTCGCCTTGTTTGGCGGCGAACCGATAGACGTCGCGCTGCCGGCGCTCATCAATGCGGCCGGTCGCCGTGAAGGGGAGCGACACCGGCCAGTTGGCAGAGCTCGCCGCCGTGGGTGCTTGTTCCGCAACAGCGACAATGTTCACACCATCCACGACCGGCAGCCGCAACACGTTGGCAATCCCTGGCTGCTCGAGTAGATGCAGGCCACTTTCCTGCGGAGCGACGTTCAACTGCGACATTTCAGGCGGCAGATTCCAGCCACGCAGTTCCAACTTCTGCGTCCCTTCGCGCGACAGCGCCAGCGGCAGCGAGTAATCGACGACCGGCCCCGTGCAAAGCGTCAACCGATAAACGAACGAGTCACTGCCGGCCAGTGAAATCGATTGATTGGCGACCGCCGGAAACCCGAACACGCGCACCAGCCACTGGCCTGTCTGGGGGATCGTGACCGCCAAGCGCGGATCGAGCCCCAGTTGATCGTCGTTCTGCGCCAGCACGAAGCCATCGGCCGAAACAACCTGCAGCGAGGCATCGACCGGCGAATCCAACTGCGCCTGGGCGTCGAGATCGGCGACCAGCGTCTGGCCTGCCTCGACCGACACGCGATACAGATCGACGTCCCCCCCCTTGTTCAAGCGGCCGTTGACAACGACCGCCCGCTGGGGCGCATCGCCGATGTCGATCGGCTGCGCCGTGTCGAGCGCGTCGTTCGGCTCGGCTTCGCCGCGCTCAGGCACCAGGCCGACCACAAACGGCTGCGGCGTCGCGGCCCCGCTTTCGTCGACAAGGCGAATCCAATAAACGTCGGGCGCGGCGTCGGAGGCGATATGCACCGAGAGCACGCCATTCTTCTCCTGAGCGGTCGCCTCGAGCCCCGGCCGATCGACCCAGCATTTCGCCGGCCAGGCGGGGAACTTACCGGCGGCGGTCACTTCAACCGTCTGACCGCGCTGACCGCCGGGGGGATAGAAATAGTTGACCTCGGGCGCGGCCCAGCAGGGGCGCACCGCCAACACCAACCAAAAAAGCGCCAGCCATCGGCTAGTCGTCGACCAGGTGTAATTGGACACGGAGTTGGGCATCGGAGCCTTGCTCGATAGTTGCCTGCGCGGTGGACTAGTCCACGCGCAAATGCTTCGTTTCAGAAGTCTCATTCGGCGCTCGCGTCGGGCGCCTGGTCCTCGATCCGCTTAGCCGGCACTTCCTGTCCGTTTTGAAACAGCACAAACCCTCCATAGGGGGCATCGCCTGCCTTGGTGGTCGCCGCAGGTCCGTCGGCATTGTTTTCCGAGCTGCTGGCGAACTCCATCCGCGCTTCGACCACGCGATAAAACAGCTCCGTATCCGACGCGGGATAAACGCGCACCTCGGGCTGACCGGTGAGCTGTGCGAACAGTCGCGTGCCATCGCGGCGAATCGTCATCGTCGCCGGAATGCCTGTCATCCGGTATTTGCCGACGAACCGCTCGAGCGCCGGGGTCGCGAGTTTCGCCGCGTGGCGGAACGGCAACGCGCCTGGCTGCCGCCCTTCGAGCATCGACAGCAATCCATAGCCGATGACATCGACCCCCTGCCAGGCGGTCGACGCCAACACGACCACGCCCAATTTCAAATCGGGGCGCAGAGCCACGATCGAGTGGAATCCCCCCGTCTGCCCGTTGTGCATGATCACCTTGTCGTTGGGCAGGATGTGCCAGGCCAGTGCGATGCCGCCCCCGGTGTCGTATTTAATGCGCGGCGTCAGCACGAGCTCGATCGCGGCCTTGAGCGGCGTTTCTACGAGCCCCAAATGCGCAGCCGTGTAGGCGAGCATGTCGTCGACGTCGCTGCGGATTCCACCCGCGCCGGCCAGCGCGTTGAGGTCCCACGGCTTAACCGCGGCGCCGTCGCCGTCGTGCGGTTGGGCCAGGTCGGCCCGCAGCGCATTGTCGAGCGTGACACGCGTGCGCGTCATAGCCAGCGGTTTGCAAATGCGCTCCTCGATCATTTCCTCGTACGATTTGCCAGCCGCCTGTGCCAAAGCATGCCCCAAGAGACCCATTCCCAGGTTGCTATAAACCGGCTTGCCACCCGGTTCGCGGAGACGGCGGGCCTTGCGGAAGTACTCGTACAGGTGCTGCTCGTCGTAGTCGGCGTACGGATTGGCGAGATCGGCCGGCGAAAAATTGCTCGGCATCCGCGGCAAGCCCGAGGTGTGCGTCGCCAGTTGCACGAGCGTGATTGGCTGGCCGTCGCGCGACTTCATCGGCACATCGGCCGGCAGAAACTTCTGCACCGGATCGTCGAGCGACAGTTCGCCGCGCACGACCATGTCGGCCAAGAGCAGCGCCGTGAAGGTCTTGCTGACCGAACCGATCTCGAAGAGCGTCTGGCGGTCGGGCACCCGTTGGCCGGCGTCATCCACGTGACCGTAGAAAAACCAGCGTGTGGCCGCTCCACCGAACCGCGCCATCCGCGCCGGGTCGCGATCCTCGGCCGCCGGCGGAAGCCCTGCCGCGGAGCCGGCGCCCGGCAACGAGGCTCGGCCGTCGATAACGCCGACGGCCAGGGCCGCGATCACTTGCTCGTCGAACAGGGGTTTTAGCAGCTTGTCGACGCGCTCGTCGAAATCCTGCAGCGCCCCCGCCGGCGCTGGACCTGTCGGCGCGGCCGGCGGCTCATCGGCCCGAGCGGGGACGATCGCCGCCGCGATGAAGAACCAGGCAGCCAGCAAACACCGAAACGACAAACGGCTCGAGCGCATGAGATTACTTCCTGGCTGTCGGGTCGACGTGCGAATTCGACCCGTCCCGGGTTCTTGTTGTTCGTCTCCCGCCGCGACATATCAATCTGATATATTGACCGCCGGCAGTCTACAAGTGTTCACCAGCGGAAAGCTGTAGCCGGTCTCAGCGAGGCCGCTCCGGGGTCACGGACGTCACTGACCCCGGCTAGATGGTTTCGCCGCACACCAATTTGCCGCTTCAAGATGGCTCGCGAAACGATCCTCAAACAAGATACCCCCGTCGTTGCGGAGGAAGATCGCTTCCTGCGGCCGCAGCGGTTGACCGAAATGGTCGGTCAGCGCGACGTTTACGCGCGGATCGAAATCGCGGTTGATGCTGCCCGTAAACGCGGGGAACCGCTCGGACACATTCTCTTCGACGGGCCCCCAGGCTTGGGCAAAACCACTTTTGCCACGGTGATCCCGCGTGAGATGGGGGTCTCGCTGCAGATCGCCAGCGGCGCGGCGCTGTCGGCCCCCAAGGATTTAATCCCGTACCTTACCAACGCCAGCGAAGGCTCGGTGCTGTTCATCGACGAGATCCATCGCTTGCCCAAGGCGGTCGAGGAGTTTCTTTATCCCGCGATGGAGGACTTTCGCATCGATATCGCGCTGGGCGAAGGGGTGAACGCCCGCACGATCAACATGCCGCTGAAGCCGTTTACGCTGATCGGTGCCACGACGCGCACCGGTTTGCTGTCGGCGCCGCTACGAGACCGCTTCCACATGCGTGAGCATCTCGATTTTTATGCCCTCGAAGAGCTCGCCGAAATCGTCCGCCGCAGTGCCGCCAAGCTGCGAGTGAAGATCACCGACGACGCTTGCTCGCTGGTCGCCGGCCGCAGCCGCAGCACGCCGCGGATCGCCAACAACCGGCTGCGCTGGGTTCGCGACTATGCCACGAGTCGTGCCGATGGCCAGATCACCCGCCCCGTGGCCGAAGCCGCGCTCGACATGCAGGGGGTCGATCCGCTGGGGCTCGACGCCCAGGATCGCAAGTACCTCGAAACGCTGTTGCGGGTTTTTGGTGGTGGACCGGCCGGTGTCGAGGCGGTCGCCCACACCATGAATACCGCCGTCGACACACTCAGCGACGAGCTCGAGCCTTACTTGTTGCGGGCGGAATTGATCGTCCGCACCCCCCGCGGGCGGCGGCTCACCGAGGCTGGCTACCGCCATTTGGGGACCAGCGCGCCCCAACCCGAGCCCGATCCGCAGGGAGAATTGTTCGAGTAGTTTCCTACGGCGCGGTAGAATCGCACCGGGCCGGGGGGCCACCGAGCGGGGGGATTCAGCCACAGAGGGCTCAGAGAACACAGAGGGGGAAAAACGAAGCGCAAGCGCGCGTCATGTCCCCATCGTCTGACGAAAACCTGTGGTCCGGCTAACAAATACAAGTGCCTTCGAGACAATTCAATTTGACCTGGTCTGCTCGGTATTTCCTCTGCGATCTCCGTGCCCTCTGTGGCAAACAGCATTTCTCTTTATTTCTCTTTGCACTCGGTGGCGGACTTCAAACTAATCCTGCGAGGTGTGGTGATGACACGGCTCGTCGCTGGCTCGTCGTTGATGACTTCTCTGGTTCTCGTTGCCGCGCTGACGCTCGCTGCTCGGCCAGCGCCCGCGGTTGAGGCAACTAACGACTCCGTGGCCAGTTCGGCCGCCGCGTTGGGGCGGCAAGTCGATGACTTCGCCCTGTCCGATTACCGCGGCAAGGAAGTGCGGCTGGCCGATTTCAAAGACGCTAAAGCCGTGGTGCTGGCCTTTCTGGGAGTCGAATGCCCGTTGGCCCGCTCGTACGCTCCGCGCGTCGTTGAGCTGGCGAAAGAGTTCGCCTCGAAGGATGTCGCGTTTCTGGTTATCGATGCCAACCGGCAAGATTCGATCACCGAGCTGGCCCACTTCGCCCGGCAGTATTCGATCGAATTGCCGCTGCTCAAAGACCTGAATCAACAAGTGGCCGACGCCGTCGGCGCCACGCGCACGCCCGAGGTCTTCTTGCTCGACGCCGAGCGCCGCGTGCGCTACGCGGGTCGCATCGACGACCAATATGGCATCGAGCGGGGGGGGAGCTTCCAACGCCCACAGCCGACGCGCCGCGACCTGGCCGTGGCCATCGAGCAAGTGCTCGCTGGCGAGCCGGTCGAAGTGGCCCACACCACGAGCACCGGTTGCCTGATCGGTCGCGCGCGGCCTGCCGATGAGGAGGCCACGGTCACGTTCTCCAACCAGATCGCGAGAATCTTCAACCAGCGCTGCGTCGAGTGCCATCGGGAAGGGCAAATCGGTCCCTTTGCGCTCACCAGCTACGACGAGGCGGCCGGCTGGTCGGACATGATCGCCGAAGTGGTTCGCGAGAACCGCATGCCCCCTTGGCACGCCGATCCCAAGTACGGCCATTTCAGCAACGACGCCCGGCTGACCGACGAAGAGCGCGAGCTGATCTATGCCTGGGTGGCCGCCGGCGCGCCGCGTGGCGATGAGGCCGAGTTGCCGCCGGCTCCCGACTTTGTCGAAGGCTGGCTGATGCCGCAAACGCCCGATTTGATCGTGCCGATGCAAGACGAACCGTTCGACGTGCCGGCCGAGGGGACCGTGGCCTACAAGTATTTCGTCACCGATCCCGGCTTCACCGAAGACAAGTGGGTGCGCGTGGCCGAGTGCCTGCCCGACAATCGGGCCGTGGTCCACCACATCATCGTCTTCGTTCGACCTCCGGATATCAGCAAGAGCGCCGATCGCCGGGGCTTCAACTTCCTGGTCGGTTACGCGCCGGGCACGCGGCCGATGGTCGCGCCCGAACATGCGGCCAAGCGGATTCCGGCCGGCTCGAAGCTGATTTTCCAACTGCACTACACACCGATCGGCACGCCGCAAAAGGATCGCAGCAGCGTGGGGTTGGTGTTTGTCGACGATCCGGCCACGATCACGCAGGAAGTAGTCACCACGGCCGCCAGCAATCACAGCTTTGCGATTCCGGCGGGCGCCGACAGTCACGAAGTGCGCTCGGCCCGACGCTTCGACAAAGACACGCTGCTGTTGTCGTTCTTTCCGCACATGCATTTGCGCGGCAAGGCGTTCCGTTACGAACTGGAAGCGGCCGATGGCTCGCGCGAGATCCTGCTCGACGTGCCGCGGTACGACTTTAACTGGCAGAATCATTTTCTGTTGAGCGAGCCGCGCCTGGTGCCGCAGGGGAGCACGCTCCGCTGCACGGCGCACTTCGACAATTCGGCCGACAACCCGGCCAATCCCGACCCGACCGAGACGGTGCGTTGGGGGGACCAGACCTGGGAAGAAATGATGATCGGCTGGTTCGACGTCTTGATACCGCGCGGCGAAACGCTCGCTGCCGTGCCGGTCAACGATGCCGGCGAGGAAACCGCCGCCGGCGCCGGCGAATAAGCCGTGGCGGTTTCTCGGTGCAGTCTTTTCCGATTAGGTGCCAGCAACGATTTTATCGCGAATCTTGCGCCGCCTCCGACTGACAAGTAGAGGTCCGCACGATGGCGCCGTATGATTACCATCAGGCGGACGATTTGCCCGAATGGCTGTACCGCGGCGTGCCAGCCGAATCCCCTGAAGTGCAAGATGTTCGAGCGACGGGCGAGATATCACCACCACGCCCAGACCTCAGGAGCGAATGGCACCGACAGCAGCACCTGCTTGGCTTTACTGACACGGCCTATACGAGTTGGTCCGCGGAACGCGCGATTGCCGAATACATGGCGCGACTGACGATCGAGCAAGAGGGTCTTCGTGGTGGCGTCATTGTCTTTCGCGTGCGCGTCGAGACGATCGATGTCGCGCGATTGTTTCCGGGCTGCGATGACGAACAAGAGTGGCTTATCGAGGGCCGCGTCGAAGGGGTGGAATTGTCTGAGTTCGACGACGAGAGCGAATGAGGTCAAGTGTGGCGAATGCCAGTAATTGGTACTCGGCAGTGATTAACAAGGCTCGTGCGCTGGGCTACAAACTTCCTAGCCCTGCCACTAGAGCAATGGGGAGCGTCGTTTGGCGAGCTCCCGAGGGCGATCGCGCCGTCACTCTTAAGCAACGCCTGATTCCGGTAGGCGCTAGTGGCGACGAAGGCGTCGTTTGGGGTGTGTGGGATGTGGGTGAAGAAGTCGGCCCCAGAATCGTCCGTTACGAATCAGCGGTTCCAGACGAAAAGCGCGTGGCACACTTTTTAAAAGTGCTTAAGCTCTGGATAATCGATCGGGGAACAGGATACCAACTTGACGCTCTCGTCGAAGAGCCACACTTGCCTGAGCAAGTGGATTTTGACGTCGACCACGCAACCAACGGTCAGCAACGAATTCAGGTCGGTCCTCACCACGAGTTCGACATTGAAATTGGTAAGTCGAGCTGGAGTATCGTGTCTGGCGGCAGACCCCTTTCCTCCAGGCATGCCAATACGCGATCGCTCACCCTTGGGTTTCCGCTCGACGGCCTGGAACACTTGGCCGATTGGATAAGATCGAATTGGGAACCGATCGCGTTTGGTACCGATGTCCGACCATTATCAATCCTCGAAACCAATCCGTCGGCCTGCAAGGCCTACGCGATTGGATTGGATCGCACGCGGCATGACAACGATGGGAGAGAGGCACTCGAGCGGTGGTGGTCGCGACACGCCGTGCGGGCCGCAGACGCAAGACTGCCGAATCTCTTTTTCGAGCGGCAAGAAGACGAAATCCTGATTTCGTGGGATTCTACCGAGTCGACCGATGCGCGCTTCTCAATCGGAGCGGGGGTCGTCTCGATTGCTGCGGAGTATGCCGTACCCGGCTTGCGAAATCTGATGATGCTGCATTGCAGCAATCGCGGTAACGGCCGTGACCGCTACCCCTTCGGACCCCGTGGCTATAACTCTCAGGCAGGACTTAGGATTCTGCGCTCCTATCGTGCTGCCGACGACATTTCCAGAAATTGGCTCGATTCCGTGGGATTTCAAGAGTCGGATTCAGCGCAGTTCGCCACGGTCGGCACCTCCCGACACCCTGTCGTGGGATTGTTGCGAAGCAGCCGGAACAGTGGGCTGGAACTGTGCGATATCCAGGGCATCATCGAACACCTGTCTAGCGCACAGTCGAATTCCTATGCAGGACTTCGCCTTCTTGCAGGCGGGCTCGATGCGACAATTGACCCGAAAGAGCCGTGGGAATCTGGTTACGTGTTGGCACGTCAGATTCGCGAAAAGTTGCACCTCCTTTCCGGCATGGAAGTCGATGTGGATCGCCTCGTAAATGATAGCGGGGTTGATGTTGTAGATTTGCCGCTAGCGGACAGCGAAGTGCGCGGCGCGTGCGTCGGTGCGCCGCAATACAAACCGCTAATCGTCGTCAACACGAACTGCCCTCATGCGCATGGTCAGAGTGGACGACGCATTACGCTGGCACACGAGTTTTGTCATCTACTATTCGATCGATCGCGAATGCGAGGGCTCGCACGTTTCGAGGGGAGATTTGCCGACGGCGATAGGCTTTTTGAAATGCGCGCCAACGCCTTTGCCGTCGAGCTATTATTACCTATGGTCGAACTGCTCGACGAGCAGGGAAACGTGGTGTCGGACGACCGACTTCGTGAGATCTCTGTCGAACGCAAGATCAGCATGCATGCGCTATCGCCGCACGTTGATAATTTGCGACGGCGCATCCGTTCAAGCTACTGATTCTTGCGATCATGAGTGTGAACCGGATTCTTCGCTTGCGTCGGCTTACTCGAATATCTACAGTCTTTGTAGTGTTCTGCGGTCTCCATGGCTGCACTCATGTCTCGGCCGAAGATTGGCCGCGTTGGCGCGGGCCGCACGGTGATGGGTCCTGGCACGCCCCGGCCTTGCCCGAGCGCTGGCCCTCCGCGCAATTGCCGATCAAGTGGCGGCAGTCGATCGGCGGCGGCTACGCCGGCGTAGTGGCCGTCGGCCCGCGCGTGTATGTCTACGATCGCCGCACGGCCGAGCAAGACGGCGCAGGTTCTTCGGCACCCGGCGAACGCGAACGCATCCTCTGCTTCGCCGCCGCTGACGGCCGACCGCTGTGGACGTACGAATACTCGGTCCGCTACGGCCAGCTCGACTACGGCAATGGCCCCCGCGCCGCGCCGACCGTTCACGATGGCCGCATCTATACTCTCGGCGCGCTGGGGCACGCCTGTTGCCTCGACGCGCAATCGGGGAGCGTGATCTGGACGCACGACTTCTTCGCCGCCGAGCGCCGGCCCGACGAACCGTTGCCCAAGGAACTGCTGCCCGAGTGGGGCCTGGCCGCTTCGCCTGTCGTCGATCGCGAACTGGTGATCTTTCACCCCGGGAGCAAGCCGGGCGGTTGCTTCGTGGCGCTCGATCGCCGGACCGGAAAAGAAGTATGGCGCTCGGGCGACGATCCGGCCGGCTACGCAACGCCGATCGTCATCGAGCGCGGCGGCCGCCGCGAAGTCGTCGCCTGGACGCCCGAGCATGTGCTGGGGCTGGCCGTCGACAGCGGACGCATCCTCTGGAGCGTGCCGTACAAGGTCACCTACGGCGTGTCGATCGCCACGCCGATCTGCGTCGACAACATGGTCTTCGTCAGCGGATACTGGGAAGGATCGAAAGCAATCAAGCTCGGCACCGCTCCGGCCGACGCCCAATTGCTGTGGGAAGAGAACCGCTATCTTCGCGGACTGATGTCGCAGCCGCTCGTGCGCGAGGGCCTCGTCTACTCGCTCGACAAGACCAACGGCCTGACCTGCTTTGAGCTGGCCACCGGCCGCGTGTTGTGGAACGACGGCAATCGCATGACGCCGCGCGGCCGCAACCCTCAGGCCACGATGGTCTGGACCGGCAACGGCGATCGCGTGCTGGTGCTCAATGCCGATGGCGAGCTAATCCTCGCCCGCTTCACGCGCGAGGGGTACGTCGAGCAATCGCGCGCCAAACTGATTGGCCCCACCTGGGCCCACCCGGCCTACGCAGGCAATCGCGCTTTTGCCCGCGACGATCAGGAGCTCGTCTGTGCCGAATTGCCAGCTAAGTCGCCATAGCATCGGTCGTTAGCTGCGGGAGCACGATGCTCTTGCCACCGCGATTTCCTGGTCATCGCATCGGCCGAATTCGTCGGCCGCCGCGCTTGGCCGGCCCCCCGGTCGCGCTATAATCGACAGGGTCGAGCCCCCGCGAATTGCCGCACGCCTATCCTGCCGCCCCCCCACCCTGACGGAGATTTCATGGCCACGCTGACGCGCCCCACGAATTTGCGAGAGCTGCGCGAAAGCGGCTGGATATCAAAAACGGTCAAGCGCGAAATCCACGATAATTTCGTGGCTGCCCTGGCTCGTGGCGACGAATTGTTCCCCGGCATCATCGGTTACGAAGATACCGTAATCCCCGAGATCAACATCGCCCTGTTGGCCCAGCACGACATGCTCTTTCTGGGCGAAAAGGGGCAGGCCAAGAGCCGGTTGATGCGTGCGCTGGTGCGGCTGCTCGACGAAGAAATCCCCTATGTCGACATTCCCGAAGCCCCCTTTCACGACGATCCGTTGCGGCCAATCAGCGGCGTGGTCAAGCGATTCCTGGCCAACACCTCCGAAGAACACGTGCCGATCGGCTGGTGGCCGCGCGCCGAGCGATACGCCGAGCGTTTGGCTCCCGGCACCAAGTTCGCCGACATCATCGGCGAGATCGACCCGGCCAAGCTGGCCGCCGGCACCAGCATGGCCGCCGAAGAGGCGCTGCACTTCGGGCTTATCCCGCGCATGCACCGCGGCATCTTCGCCATGAACGAGCTGCCCGAGCTCGACGAACTGGTGCAGGTGGGCCTGTTCAACATCCTCGAAGAGCGCGACGTGCAGATTCGCGGCTACCCGGTCAAGTTCGACATCGACGTGCTGATCCTCTTCTCGGCCAACCCGGCGACGTACAACCGCTCGGGCAAGGTCATTCCACAGCTTAAGGACCGCATCGGCTCGCTGATTCACACCCACTACCCGCGCGAGCGCGACCTGGGCATTCAGATCATGGAGCAGGAAGCGGCGCTCGACCTCGACGGTGAGTATCCCGTCGTGGTGCCGTACTTCATGCGCGAGGTGGTCGAAGAGATCAGCCGCATCGCGCGGCGCAGCAAGTTCATCGATCAACAGTCGGGCGTGAGCGCGCGATTGTCCATTGCCAACTATCGCACGATGGTCGCCAGCGCCCGGCAGCGCGGCATTCGCCTGGGCGAACGGCCGGCCGTCGCCCGCATGAGCGACCTGGGGCATCTCTATGCGTCGAGCCTGGGCAAGTTGGAGCTGGACTTGATGAGCAGCCACCAGCTCAGCGAGCGGCAAGTGCTAGACGCTTTGTTGGGCGACGCCGTGAAGATCGTCTTCGAGGAGTATATCGAGCGGCATGGGCTCGAGGAGATTGCCCGCATCTTCGCCGAAGGGGTCAAGATCGAAGTCGGCGACTTGCTTCCCAGCGACCAGTACGCCGAGCGGCTGAAGCGAGTTCCCCCCGCGTGGGAAAAAGCGTTCGAAGTGCATGCCTCGAGCGACGCCGCGATGCGGGCCAGTTGCGTCGAGTTCGTGCTGGCCGGCTTGCACGCCACCGATCACATCTCGCGCAGCGAACGCCACGGACGAATCGAGTACGAGGTTTAGCAAGCGAGGGGTGAGGCTTAAGGCGTGAGGTTTGAGCAAGGAATAGGGGGAATGCGAGCGGCGTGAGCGGCTTGTTCGACAAACTCCCCTCTCACCTTGCGTGAGAGGGGAACCGACGATGCCTGCAGCTCACGCACCCGAGTCTGCCAGCACGGCCTCGACCTCGCTGACGGGGACGTCGTCGACCAACTCGGCATGACCCAGCCGCGTGGGGAGCACAAACCGCAACTTCCCCGATTCGACCTTCTTGTCGCGGCTCATGGCCGCCAAGAGTTTTTCCGACCCCAGCGCCGGCAATTCGACGGGCAGTCCCAACGCGGCCAGCAACTCGTGCTGGCGGCGCACCAGGTTGGCATCGATGCGTCCCAGTCGCTGCGCCAATCGCGCGGCGCACTCCATACCGACCGCCACGGCTTCGCCATGCAGCCAGCCCGCGTATTGCGACACCGCTTCGATGGCGTGCGCGAACGTGTGGCCGTAGTTGAGCACGGCGCGGCGGCCGGTCAGCTCGCGCTCATCGGCTTCGACGACGTCGGCCTTCAAGCGGCACGACCGCTCGACGACATGCGCCAAGGTCGCCGCGTCGCGGGCGTTCAGTTCCACCACGTGGCGCTCGAGCCAGTCGAAGAACCGCGCATCGAGCGCCACGCCGTACTTGACCACTTCGGCCAGGCCGGCGCGGTACTCGTTGGCCGGCAGCGTCTCGAGCACGGCCGTGTCGATCAGCACCCCCTGAGGCTGCCAGAACGCGCCCACCATGTTTTTGGCGCCGGGCAGATTGATGCCGACCTTGCCGCCCACCGAGCTATCGACCTGCGCCAGCAGCGTCGTCGGCACCTGCACGAAGGCCAGCCCGCGTGCGAACGTTGCCGCGGCAAAACCAGCGGCGTCGCCGATCACACCGCCGCCGACGGCCACGATCAACGTGCGGCGATCGGCGCCGAGCTCCAGCAACCGCTTCCAGAGTCGTTCCGCCGTGGCGATCGACTTGGTGGCTTCACCCGGCTCGAGAATCTCGACGTCGACCTTCAGTCCGCCGGTACGAAGGCTCGTGGCGACCCGCTCGGCATACGGCTCGGCAACGTGACGATCGGTGACGATGACAGCGTGCCGGGCCGGTGCGTGCCGGGCCGGTGCGTGGCGACCGATGAAGGTGGCCGCCTCGCTCAGCGTGCCGGCGCCGATCTCAATTTCGTAAGCTCGTTCGGCGAGCGAAACACGAACGGTCTTGAGGGGCGTGCTCACCGTGATGCCAGGGGGAGAATTCAGCCGACGCGGGCGACGTCGTCGGGCGTGACGTGAATCGTGCGGCAAAAGCCCGTGTGCAGCCGCACGTATTCGAGGTTCGCGGCGTCGGCGGGCTGGGCGTGCAAACGCTGCTCGATCGCCGAGCGTTCGGCGGCCGGCACATCGGCCAATTCGGGCGGCCACACGGTGTCGGTCTCGATCACCAGTGCTTCGCGATATGGATCGAACTGATCGGCCATCTGTCGAAGACCTTTGCCTTCTGTAGCTGAAAACGTGCTGCACGCTCGCGGAACGCGCGCCTGCCACGAACGAAACGTCAAGTATACTGCCGGCGCGCGGCGGCGAAAGTGCCGGACGTCCGCGCGTCAGTCGGATACCGGCACGTCAAACTGCGCCGCCACGGCCGCCAGGTTCGACCAGGTCGTTTCGTCGAGCGGAATTCCTTCGGCCTGGCGCTGCGCGCGACAGCGCGCCTCGGGCTCGCCGGGATACAGGATCTCTCCCTCGGGGGTCACCGTCCGCGACGTCTTTACCTCGGCGATGAACCGCTCGACTTCGGCGACAAAAGCCTGCCGCGGCTGCATCCGGGCCGGATCGACGACGATCGACAACATGTTGTTGGCGACCTGCTTGACTTCGGGATTGCTGCACCAGCCGCCACACAAAGCGCCAGCCATGATCTCGACCACCATCCCCAGCGCGTAGCCCTTGTGACCGCCGAAGGGGAGAATCGCGCCGCGCGGCGGGCCGTAGAACTTCAGCGGATCGGTCGTCGACTGCCCGTCGGGGTCGAGGATCAGGCCCTCGGCCACGTTCACCCCTTTATTGCGGGCGACCTTGAGCTTCCCTTCGGCAATGATCGCGCAAGAGATGTCGAGGATCAGCGAACGCCCGTTGGCCAACGGCACGCCGGCGGCGATCGGGTCGGCCGACAAGCGGCGGTCGATGCCGCCAAACGGCGCGACGAGAATACCGCCCCCCGAGGTGTTCACAAAATGCAGCGAAACATAGCCGGCGGTTGCCGCCATCTCGGCCCAGTCGCCGATGCGCCCCAAGTGTCCGGCATTGCGCAAGCCGACGACGGCGACGCCGTGCCTGGCGACGCGCTCCAGCGCCAATTGCATCGCCTGTTCGCCGAGCGCTTGGCCGAAGCCGAATCCGCCGTCGAGCACGGCGAAAACCTCGCTGTCGAAAACCGTCTCGGCCTGGCGGTTGGCGATCACCTTGCCGTCGCGCAGCCACTGGATGTAGTCGGGCACGCGGATCACACCGTGCGAATCGTGCCCGACGAGATTCGCGCCGACCAACCGGCTGGCGATTTGCTGCGGCTCGCGATCGCGGCAGCCGGCAGCGGCGAAAATGTCATGAACCAATTGCTCTAAACGCGGGGGTGAAATGAGCATGCGCGCTGCCAATGTCGATGTATTGATGCTTACCAGCGGCGTGTTAGCATAGTTGCTAGAGGAGCGATTGCCATGGCTGCCGATTCGAATTCTGAGCTCGCCCAGTTCGAGCAGTTTATCAAGCTGCAGGTGCAAACCGGACGGAGCATTTCGCCGGAAGAGGCGCTCGATTTGTTCCGAATCGAACACCCGCAACCGGACGACTTCGACGAGTCCGTGGCGGCGCTGCGCGAAGCGTTGGCCGAAGTCGACGCGGGCGTCCAAGGAGTGCCGGTGGAGGACTTCGTTCGCGAGCACCGCGAGCGGCACCGCTGGTCGGCCTCGTGACGCTGTACAATGTCTTGGTATTTCCCCGTGCGGCCGCGAATATCGACGCCATTCTGGGGTGGATCGCGGCGCGCTCGTCGACAGGGGCCAAGGCTTGGTTGGCGGCATTCGAGGATGCCACCAACGGCCTAGCTCACGATCCGTTTCGTCACGCTCTGGCGCCGAAAGTCGGGAACTCGCGCAGCCCATCCGAGAGCGGTTTTTCCGTACGCGGCGGGGGCACATCTATCGGATTTTGTACAGCGTGAACGAGCAGGAGGTGCGTATTCTCAGCGTTCGCGGTCCGGGACAAGCGCCCGTCATTTCCGCCGACATCGAGTCCTGAAGGTCCTTATCGAGGGGACGGTTCGTGCCCCTTGGCGGCGGATTGGTTTGTTGACACAGGGTTACCGCGACTACTCGCCGAGCCACTCGCTCCCTGGCGGTTGACATTCTCCCGGCCCCAACCCGAATCCCGCCAAGGGCTTCATGCTATCTTCAAAAAGTTGGTTGACAGTCGCATGCTAGCGGTTAGACTGTGCCCCGGTCCGCAGCACCATCTATTGTGTTAAGATGGGAAGTCGATACAATATCTAGTTGTATGGCATTGCAGTTGCACCGCTCGGTGGGGGTATCTGTCGGGCGACTTTTGGCTGCGGAAACTTGGCTCAAACGCCCGATTCGTTTATCGTGAAGTATACTAACGTATAGTATCGCCCAGGAGCAGCTTGGGCGTCGTTTCCACAGGACATGGAGGTCACTCTCATGGCTAGTGTTGGTGTTCGCGTGGCTCGCAAGTCTCAGAAGCCCGCCAGCCAGCCGAAGCAGACTTCTGGTCGCCGGCGCGGCGCGGTTGGTCGACCGACCGATGGCTCGGTGGCCAATGGTTCGGCTGCCTCGGCGGGCATGGTGATCGAGCCTCGCTTCTGTCCGACCGACGTCGCCGATCCGTTCAACACCGTGGAGTGGGACCAGCGGACCGCCGCGATCAAGGGTGAATCGGGGGAAGTTCTCTTCGAGCAACCCAATTGCGAGGTCCCCAAACACTGGACGCAACTGGCCACGAACGTCGTCGTCAGCAAGTACTTCTACGGCGAGGTTGGCACCGAGCACCGCGAGAGCAGCGTGCGGCAGTTGATCCATCGCGTCACCCGCACCATCGCCGATTGGGGGACGGCCGACGGCTATTTCGCCAGCAAGGACGATGGCGAACGCTTCTATCGCGAGCTCACCTGGCTCTGCTTGCATCAGCACGGCGCGTTCAACTCACCAGTTTGGTTCAACGTCGGGCTGTATCACGTCTATGGCGTGAAGGGTGCCCAGTGCAACTGGCAGTGGGACCCCGAAACGCGAGATGCCAAGCAACCCGACAACCCTTACGAGTATCCGCAAGCCTCGGCCTGCTTCATCCAAAGCGTCAAAGACAACATGGAAGACATCATGGAGCTCGCCCGTAGCGAGGCCATGTTGTTCAAGTTTGGTTCGGGGACCGGCACCGACTTGTCGACGTTGCGGTCGCACCGCGAGAAGCTCTCCGGCGGCGGCAAGCCCTCGGGGCCGCTGTCGTTCATGCGGGTGTACGACCAGATCGCCGCGGTGGTCAAAAGTGGTGGCAAAACGCGCCGCGCCGCCAAGATGCAGTCGCTCAAGGTGTCGCACCCCGACATCCTCGAGTTCATCGAGTGCAAGGCCAAGGAAGAGCTCAAGGCCCGCGTGCTGATCGAGAAGGGCGGCTACGAGTCGAACTTCAACGGCGAGGCCTACAGCTCGGTGTTGTTCCAGAACGCGAACTTGTCGGTGCGCGTGACCGACGACTTCATGCAGGCCGTGGTCGACGATCGCCCCTGGACCACCCACTGGGTAACCGACGCCGAGCGCGAGGGAGACACCTACCAGGCCAGCGACATGATGACGCGCATGGCCGAGTGCGCCTGGCAGTGCGGCGATCCCGGCGTGCAGTACGACACGACGATCAATCGCTGGCACACCTGCCCGAACTCGGGGCCGATCAACGCCTCGAATCCCTGCTCGGAGTACATGTTCCTCGACGACACGGCCTGCAACCTGTCGAGCGTCAATCTGATGAAGTTCCGTCAGGCCGACGGCACGTTCGACGCCGAGCGATTCCAGGCGGCCTGCCGCATCTTCTTCATCGCGCAGGAGATTCTGGTCGATCACGCCAGCTATCCCACGCGGCGGATCGCCCGCAACAGCCACTTCTTCCGCCCGCTGGGGTTGGGTTACTCGAATCTGGGCAGCGTCATCATGTCGGCCGGCCTGGCCTACGACAGCGACGGCGCCCGCGGGCTGTGCGGCGCGATCACGGCCATCTTGCATGGCACGGGCAACCTGACGAGCGCCGAGATGGCGGCGGTGGTCGGGCCGTTCGAGGCCTTTGACGAAAACCGCGAACCGATGCTCCAGGTGATGCAGATGCATCGCGACGCGGTCGACGAGATCGACCCGGCCTGCCCTCAATATCTCACCGACTACGCACGCGACTTGTGGGACGAGGTGCTCGAAGCTGGCGCGGAGCATGGCTTCCGCAATGCTCAGGCGACCGTGTTGGCGCCGACCGGCACGATCAGCTTCTTGATGGACTGCGACACGACCGGCATCGAGCCCGACATCGCGTTGGTCAAGTACAAGCAGTTGGCCGGCGGCGGCATGCTCAAGATCATCAACCAGACGGTGCCGCCGGCGCTGGAGAATCTCGGCTACGACGAGCTCGAGATCGAGGCCATCAAGAGCTACATCGACAAGCACGACACGATCGAGGGGGCGCCGAATCTGCAGCCCGAGCACCTCAGCGTGTTCGACTGTGCTTTCGCTCCGCGCAACGGCACGCGGTCGATCCCCTGGGACGCCCACGTCAAGATGATGGCCGCGGCGCAGCCGTTCTTGTCGGGCGCGATCTCCAAGACGGTCAATATGCCGCGGGAGACGACACCCCAGGACATCGCCGGCGCGTACATCGAGGGCTGGCGTTTGGGCCTGAAGGCGCTGGCTGTTTACCGCGATGGCTCGAAAGAGAGCCAGCCGCTGTCGACGTCGAGCGAGAGCGACAAAGCGGCCGCCAAGCAAGCCGCCGTGCCGCGCCGCGAGCGCTTGCCCGACACCCGCCAGTCGATCACCCACAAGTTCAACGTGGCGGGTCACGAAGGCTACCTGACGGTCGGCCTGTACGACGACGGCCGCCCTGGCGAGTTGTTCATCACCATGGCCAAGGAAGGGAGCACCATCGGCGGCTTGATGGATTGCTTCGGCACGGCCGTCTCGATGAGCCTGCAATATGGTGTGCCGCTCGAGGTCTACATCAAGAAGTTCTCGTTCACCCGCTTCGAGCCGATGGGCTGGACGACGAACCCCGATGTGCCAATGGCCAAGAGCATCGTCGATTACATCTTCCGCTGGATGGGGATGACGTTCATACCAGGATATCGCGAGGCCCATCAGCCCGATCGGCAAGACGACTCGGCGGGCAAGATGGTCGAGTCGACAGCCGAGGACAGCGATTCTGAGGACAGTGACTCAGAGCCGGTGCCCGCCGCCAAGACGGCTGGCGGGCTTAAGCCCGCGGCAGGACAGCCGCAAAGCAGCGTGGCGAAGACCGGCGGCCAGGCAAAGCCGAGCCAGGCCAGCAAAGTGGCAGCCAACAAGCCGGCAGCCAAGGCTGGCGTTGCCAAGGGCGCCAACGGTCAGGCCAATGGTCACAGCAACGGACACACGAACGGTCATAGCAACGGGCACTCCAACGGCGCCACCGCGCTGGCGAGCGCACCGGGGACCAAAGCCGGTTCGGCTGCCGAAGTCGAAGAACGTTTGCGGCGGGCTGGCGTAGCGCTCAAGCGCGATCTGCTGCGTGACGACACCAATCGCAACGAGCAGTTCGCCAGCTTCCAGCTCGACGCCCCGGCGTGCGACAACTGCGGAGCGATCACCGTCCGCAACGGCAATTGCTATTTGTGTCACAACTGCGGAAACAGCATGGGCTGCTCGTAAGGATGGTGGGGAAGGACCCCCGCGAGCGCCCGGCTTTTCGCAGGCGAGAGGTTAAGACCGAGAGTTTGAGTGAACCGGGATTGCCGCCTGGCTACTCCGACGCGCGTGAGCGCGTCTGGAGCCAGGCCGAGGCGTCGGACTTGACCATTGCGGTTAGTTCCTGCGCCGGTTTCGACAAGAGGTTCATCGATTCGTTCGGGTCCAAAAGAACTTCCCATTTGCACCACGCGGTGAGCTCGCCTGGGAATCCTAAGGCGTCGGCGAGTTCGTACATTCTCGCGCAGCCTTCACTTGGCGAGATGCGATCTTCGACGATGTCTCGCGCGGCTGCCTCGGCGCAGGCCCAATAGCAATCGTCTTCGTCGAGCCACCGGTAGCCCAACTCCGCGAAGCTGGCATGCAATAGCGGCTCGACTTCCCACCAGTCCGACGGCCTGACCGTCGCTGCCAAGCGGCGAAGCGATTCCGAGTCGCTCCCGGCGATCAATTCAGCGACAGCCCAGTCAATCGCATCGGATGCGAACTTGCGATGCCGGTACTTTTCGCACAGAAATTCCAGCGCGCTGCGGGCACTCATCGCATTGTCCTTGAGCACGTCTGCCGCGACCGGTGCCCCGATCCTTGTTTCAACTCGCAAACGACTTCAATTCGCCGCACTACGCAGCTATCGACGAGCTGTTCGACAACCCACGATCAAACTCGTGGTGCCACGGCGAGCCCACGACGGTACGATTGCACGCGGCGAAGTTCTCGACCCTCCGGGCGATAGGGAGATTCTGCCGACATGCCCCCGACAATGGAAGCGTCGCCCCACGAGCTCCCCCAGTCGGTTCGCTGCGCCATCGCCGGCGGCGGACCGGCCGGCATGATGCTCGGCGTGCTTTTGGCGCGGGCCGGCGTCGAGGTGCTCGTGCTGGAAAAGCACCGCGACTTCTTGCGCGACTTCCGCGGCGACACCATTCATCCGTCGACGCTCGAGCTGATGCATGAGCTCGGTTGGCTCGAAGACTTTCTCAAGTTGCCGCATCAGCAGGTCACCCAGGTTCGTGGGCAAATCGGCGACGAGACGCTGACCGTCGGCGATTTCTCGCATCTGCCGACGCATTGCAAGTTCCTGGCCTTTATGCCGCAATGGGATTTTCTCGAGTTTCTGTCGCGGCACGGCGCGCGCTACCCTACGTTTCATCTGCGGATGCAGGCCGAAGTGACCGGACTAGTCGAGGCGGCCGGTCGCGTCGTTGGGCTGCAAGTCGATACGTCGAGCGGCCCCCACGAAGTCCGGGCCGACCTGGTTGTCGGCGCCGACGGCCGCGGCTCGACGGTGCGCCAACGCGCCGGGCTCGAAGTCGAAAATCTCGGAGCGCCGATCGACGTGCTCTGGCTCAAACTGCCGCGTCACCAAGATGACCCCTACACGCCACTGGGGCGATTCGATCGCGGCCGCGTGTTTGTCTTGCTCAATCGCGACGAATACTGGCAATGCGGATACGTCATCGCCAAAGGGAGCGAGGCCCAACTGCACGCGGCTGGCCTCGATGCGCTGCGGGCCGCCATCGCCGAGCTGGTCCCCTGGATGGCCGACCGCGTCGAAGCGCTGCAGAGCTGGGATGACGTCCATTTGCTGACCGTCCGGGTCGATCACCTCAAGAAATGGTGGCGCCCCGGGCTGCTGTGCATCGGCGACTCGGCGCACGCCATGTCGCCCGTGGGCGGAGTCGGCATCAATCTGGCAATACAAGACGCCGTGGCCACGGCCAATCTCCTGGCCGAACCACTTCTGCGGGGGAGTGTCAGCGACGAGGATCTGGCCCGCGTGCAGCAGCGCCGCGAGTGGCCCACCCGCGTCACGCAGCGATTGCAGTTGTTCATTCAAGACCGCGTGATCGGCGGCGCGCTGTCGAGACAAGGGCCGTTGACCACGCCGTGGCCGGTGCGGCTCTTGAGTTGGTTTCCGGTACTGCGGCGCATCCCGGCCCGCTTGATCGGGATCGGCGCGCGGCCCGAGCACGTGCGCACGGGCGACGCCTTCGCGGGCCAGACGTAACGGCCGATCGGCAGAGCCTCGGCTACCCCTCGCCGACGATCTACCTACACTTGGCCGACGATTCTCCGCAGATGTTCGTTCAAGAATCGCCCGTCCGGATCGAAGCGCTGGCGCACCGCCGTGGCGTCGTGCCAGCGCGGATAAAGCGGCTGCAGTTGCTCGGCCGCGAGCGTGTGGATTTTGCCCCAATGCGGGCGCCCCTCAAAACGCCGGCAGACACGTTCGACCGCCGCGAAGAAATCGGCAAACGGCCGCGAGGCGTCGTCGTGCATCGAGAGTGTCACCGTGTCGCGCTGGTAAGCCGGGCCTAACCACAGTTCATCGGCCGCCAGCGTGCGATACTCGACGGGCCAGGTCACGTCGGGGAACTCGTCGCGCATCAAGCGACGGATCTCGGCGAAACAATCCAAGCCTGCCGCCGCGGGAATGGCATATTCAATCTCATTGAAGCGTCGCTCGCGCAGGGTGGGGAAAATTCGGCCGCTGAAGTCGATTCGCTGGCCTGCCCGACCGGCGACCGCCGCCGGCTCTTCGTCGGTGATGTCCAGCGCCTTCATGTGAGACAGGTCGGTCGTTGGGTACCAGAAGAACTCGAAGTGCCGATGCGCGGCGATGTGCGCCGGCAACTCGGCCAGGCACTGCTCGATCGGCACTTGCCACAATCGTTCGTGCAGTCGGTAGGCCGGCATCACGCGAAGGGTAACGGCGCTGATCACGCCCAGCATGCCAAGCGATACTTGCGCCGTGCGAAAAGCGGCGCCGTCGTTGGCCAACGATAGGTCGCTGCACTGACCATCGGCCGTCACGATCCGCAGGCCCGCAAGCAGGGTGGAGAGGTTCCCCAAGCTAGGGCCGGTGCCGTGCGTGCCGGTCGAGACGGCGCCGGCCAGCGACTGCACGTCGACATCTCCTTGGTTTTCGAGCGACCATCCACGCTCGAGCAACAGTTCGGTGGCGCGGGCGATTTTCGTGCCGGCCCACAACGTGGCGGTCGACCCGGCCGCATCGACCGAGATCAGACCCTGCAGATCGTCGAGCGAGATCAGCAGGTCGTCGGTCGCGCACAACGGCGTAAAGGAATGCCCCGTGCCAGCGACGCGAACCGTACGCTGAGCCTCGTTAGCCGCCGCGATCAGCTCGCAGAGTTGCGCTTCGCTCGCCGGGCGCGCGATCTGGCGCGGATGGCAGGTGACCGAGCCCGACCAGTTTGTCCACGTCGCTGTCAAAGCGCAAGTCCTTCGGCATCCGAGCAACATGCCGGGAACCCAGAGGCGAAAAGGAATGCCGCGCGTTCGTAGCCGGCGAGGCGATTATACCGCCTCGCGCGCTACGAAGCTGTCGAAGCCGATCGCTCGACGGGATAAGCGCGATCCTTCCAGACAGCGGCTCCGCCTGCCAGGCAGCGCACCAGCGCTTGCCATTGCACGATCACGAGCAGCAGCACGCCCAGTGGATGCAGCGCTGCGCCGAGCCAGCTCTGATGGAACCGCGCGGCGGCCAGCAATCGTGGCCAGTAGGCCAACAGCGTCGCGACGCTCGCCAGCACAAGCGCGACGCGACTCGGCTGATCGAACGTGAACGTGACCGAATTCGGCGCCCAGGCCGCAGCCGCGAGCAACACTAGCAGCAGGGCCGGCCCCAGCACTTGCCCTCCCAGGAGGATTACCGTCCAAGGCACAATTGCCGCCGGCGCGGCCATTCCTTCGGTGGCGTTCTTGCCCAAGCCGCGCCACACCTGGCCGGCCGAGCGATACATGCGGCAACTGGCCAGGTCCGTGGCATCGAACAAATCGGTGGTCAGCCCGGCGGCACGCAGCGCGCGCGGCAGCTTCAAACCATCGTGCAATGATGAGCGGACGGCGGCATGCCCGCCAACATGCTGATACGCTCCTCGCCGCACCAGGATCAACTGCCCGCAGGCGGCGCCATACATGGGGTGCGTGCTGGCGCGCATCCGCCGCAGGGGGAGATACCCCAACAACAAGAAGTGCATCAAAGGCAACAGCAATCGCTCGAGCCAGGTGACGGTCACCTGCCGCGGGAAGCCACTGAGGAGCGCTGCGCCGCTCCGCTGGAGCTCGGCGCACATCCTCGCCAGCGCGTCGCTGGCCAGGCGCACGTCGGCGTCGACAAACAGAAGTCGTTCGAAGCTCGCCTGGCTGGCACCCACGTAGCAAGCGTGCTGCTTGCCGCACCAGCCGGACGGTAGCGTTGGCGCCGTGACCAATCGGACGCGCGAATCGCGGTCGGCGAATCCACGTGCGATCGCCGCGGTGCGGTCGCTCGAATGATCGTCGACGACGATCGCCTCGAGTTCCACGCCGCGACTGGCGAGCACGGCGCCCAGAGCCGCTGGCAGCGACTGTTCTTCGTTGCGAGCAGGGATGATCACGGAAACCGCGGGACGCGCCAGCTTGTTGTCGGCCAACCGCGGCGCGGTTCGATAGCGGCGCAGGTTCGCGGTGAACATCGCGGCTGGTGGTGCGGCCAGCAACACCGCCAGGAAACCCAGCGCTAGATAAAGTTGTCCGCTCACGGCTCCCTCGACGCGTCTTCGTCGCCATGCTCGGGCCGAAAAGTCTCACCGCGCCATCGCGAGCGAACCTTCAACCAATGTTGATAGACGCCGCCAACTCCCGCCCTACCACTTAGTAGCGTTGTAAAATCGGCGGCGCGCCGCGCGATCGCCTCACGAGCCAACGCGTCTTGCGTCGCTTCGAGTCGCACCGCCAGCAGAGCTTGCCACTGCTCGGCGTCGCGCGCCAAGCGGCCGACCGCCGACTCAGCTTCCAGGTCAATCGGCTCGCCAAATCGCACGAGCACTTCGGGAAATCGCTCCTGCCAGAATGTGTATTCGATGGCCAGGGGAACGATCAGCCCGCGGGCCGCACGAGCCGCCACGTGCGATAGTCCGCGGCGCAGTTCGAGCGGTCGCGCCCGGCAATCGGCAAATTCCCCTTGCGCGGTGATCCATAACATGGCGTGGTCGGCCGCCAACACTCCCTGGCCGATCGACAGCAGGCGCCGCGCACCGCGCACGCTCCCCGGCTCGATGCCGAAGAAGCCGATCCGCTCGAAGAAGCGGTACCGCTGCAACGCCGCTGCATCGATGGCCGCATAGTGCGCCCGCTCGGGCCAGAAGCGCGTCGCCAAAAACAGGCCCACCAGCGGATCCCACCAGCTCGGATGATTGAGGTAGAGCACGGCCGATCGATCGCCGAGCGCGGGGGGTGGCCCGGATCGCGAAACGCGCACGGCATGCACATGGCGTCGCAAGTAGCGCTCCGCGTATTTGGCAAACCAGCGGAACAGCCATCGCGAGATTCGTGGCAGCGGAACACTTTCTGGCGCGCGAGTTGGCGCCGCGTCGCGTTTCATGTCGGCACCGCTTCGCGCAGAGTGGTCTTCGCCGGCGAGCGACCAGTCGAGCCGCGCCGCGCCATCTCGTCTCGATCGAGCGCGTCGGCGGCCAGCCATCCGGAGAGCAACACCAGCGGCATGCCGGGCCCAGGATGCGCGGCTCCGCCGGCCAGATACAAACCGCGCAGATCGCGGCTGCGGTTGCCGGGCTTGAACGCGCCGGTGAATCGCCCATGGCTCGACAACCCGTAGATCGCGCCGTCGAGCACACGGTAGCGATCGTGGATATCTTGTGGCGTCAGGGCATGTTCGCAGACGATGCGCTGCTCGAGATCGACCAGCCCGGCCCCTTCGGCGAGCTTGCGTAAGATGACCTGACGATAGTGTGGAAACATCTCGCGCCAGTCGTGCCCCGGTCGCAGGTAGGGCGTGTGGACCAGCACATAGAGCGCTTCGCCGCCGGGGGGAGCCACGTCGGCATCGGTCGCGGCCGGCGCGCAGACATAGCAGGTAGGATCGTTGGCCGGCGTGCCACGGCGATAGATTTCGTCGAACTCGACTTCGGCATCGCGCGAAAAGACGAAATTGTGGTGCAACAAGTGCTCGTAGCGGCGCTTCAGACCCAGGTAAAGCACCACCCCCGAACAAGCTGGCTCGTAGCGACGGCGACGCGAGAACGCGCGTGCGGCCGATGTATCGGCCAGCAACTCGCGGTGCGTACGCACCGAATCGGAGTTTGAAACCACGGCCGCGAGCGGCACGGTTCGACCATCGTCGGTGGTAACACCGCGAACCGCTCCCTGCCCGGTCACGATCCGCTCGATCGCCGTGCCGCGACGCACCTCGACTCCTAGATCACGCGCCAGGCGTTCGAGTGCCTGGGGGACCGTGCCGATTCCACCTCGCGGGTACCACACTCCCTGCGACGTCTGCATGTGTGCGATGCCACAGAGTACGGCCGGCGACTGATCGGGCGCGCTGCCGACATACTGCGTGAAATGGTCGAGCATCTGCGCGACGCGTGGATCGCCGACATGGCTGCGGACCGTGCCGGCCACGCTGCGCCCAGGGCAGAGCGTCAAAACATCGCTTAGGGTCGACGGGCGCCACAGCTTGCCAGCCTGAAACATGTCGACGATCGAGTCGATCGGCCGCGAGAAGAAATATCGCTCGGACACTTCATGCATCCGTTGCGACAGTCGCAAGAAGCTGCGATAGCTGGCGGCCATCGACGGCGCTTTCGGTAGGCTGGCCACCGCGAAGCGATCGAGGGCCGCCGACATCTCGTCGGGGTCGGCCAACAAGTCGAGCGTCGTGCCGTCGGCGAAGAACGAGCGCCACTGCGGATCGAGCGGCACCAGGTCGAGGTAATCGGCCAGGTCGCGGTCAGCTTCCGCAAAGATGCGGCGAAGCAGGGCCGGCAAAGTCAGAATGGTCGGCCCCATGTCGAACCGATAGCCCGCGTCTTCGAGCACCGCGGCCTTGCCGCCGAGGGCCGGGCGTTGCTCGAAAAGGACCACCCGGTATCCGCGCGCCGCCAAGGTGCAGGCCGCGGCCAGCCCTCCCAGGCCGGCCCCGATAACTCCAACGCGGTCGTGCGCGAACTCAGCCACTCGATAGCTCCGTGAGTTGTGCGACCGGCTCGAGCACGTCGGCGGTCGCTTGCTGCGCGAGTTCGTAATTCACAAGCGCCGGCTCTAAATGTCGGCGCGTCAACGAACCGCTAGGTCGCGCGATGCCCAGGTCGTCGAGTAGCAAGCCAGCGCTGATTCGCGCCGATTCGAAAATCACCGGCAGCCCGCTGCCGGGGTGCGTACCGCCGCCGACCAGGTAAACGGCATCGAGCTCATCGAACCGATTGCGGGGCCGCAGGTGCAGCATCTGGCCGAATGTGTGGGCAAGATTGAACGTGGCACCGCGGTAAATCTCGAAGTCTCGCTCCCAATCGGCGGGGGTGATCACGCGCTCGAAGCGTATTCGCCGCTCGACGTCGTCCAGCCCGATGTGGCGGAGCTGTCGCAGAACTCGTTGCCGAAACCGCGGCCCCTCGCGAGCCCAATCGACGTGCGGATGCTGATGGGTGACCGGCACCAGCACGTACAAAGTGCTGTGACCAGGCGCGGCGAGCCCAGGATCGGTCACGCAGGCGTTCTGCACGTAGAACGATGGATCTTCCGAGAGCGCGTGACGTTCTTCGATATCGCTCAGGTTGCGGCGATAATCTTCGGCCAGGTAGACCGTGTGATGCGCGAGCTGTTCCTGACTGCCTTCGAGCCCCAGATACATCATGAACGTCGAGCAACTAAAGCGCTTGCGATCGATCTGCTCGTCGCTCCAGCGGCGCCGCAGCCGGTTGGGGACCAGGCGCGTCATGGCGCGGGCGAAATCGGCATTGATCACCAGGGCATCGGCCAGATAGTCGTCGGCCGCCGTGCGCACGCCGATGGCACGCCGTCCCGCAAACAAGATCTCCTTAACCGGCTCATCGACATGAATGCGCACGCCGAGCCTACGCGCCAGGCGCGCCATGGTTTCGGTCACCTGGCTGCAGCCACCCAGTGGGTGCCACACGCCGTATTCGTATTCGAGAAACGACAGAATCGAGAACAGGCTTGGGCATTTGAGGGGCGACATGCCGAGGTACTTCGACTGAAACGTAAAGGCCAGCCGCACGCGCGGGTCGCGAAAGTAGCGGCGCAGCTCTCCGTCGAGCGATCGCCAGGGCGCCAACAGCGGCAACAGCCCGACGCTCGCCGGCGTCAGCAAATCGCGCCAGCTTTGGCAGGCCCGTTCGAGGATCGGGCGAAAGCGAGCAAATTTCTCCCGATTGGCCGCCAGAAACCTGGGCACCTGCGCGGCATCGGCTGGCGAGATCGCGGCAACCGCCTCGACCATCCTTGGCACGTCGTTGGTGGCATCGAGCTGCCCGCCGCCACCGAAAATCAGCCGGTATTGCGGATCGAGGCGCATCATCGGCACTTCGTCGCGCAGCCGATAGCCGGCCGCCGCGAAGATTTCTTCGAGCACGCGAGGATAGAGGAAGAACGTCGGGCCAAGATCGAAGCGAAACCCGTCGGCCTCGAGCGCTGCAGTGCGACCACCAACCTGCGGCGCTTTTTCGAGGATGTCGACTTCGACGCCGGCGGCCGCCAACAACATCGCCGAAGCCAGCCCACCGGGCCCAGCGCCGACGATCACAACCCGCGCGCTCACGCGTTCGTTCCTTGGGCAATTGCTATCAGTTGCGGCCCGGACTGCCCGAGCGCGGAGGAAGTATAGCCATCCCCTGGCGACTGACGACTGGTGCCCGGCGAGAGAATTGTGCGGCGATCAGTGCGGAGCGACGGCCATTGGTGCGGGCGCGGCAACCAAAGATTGCGCAAATCCCAGCAGATGGCGAAGATTGTCGCCGTAGGCCGCAAAGGTCAGGTCACGGCGCACTGGCTCGATCAGTGCGCGACCGCCGACAACCAGCGCCGTTCCGCATCGCGCGGCGGCCTGCGAAATTGGAACGAACGCTGCCGCGAAGCTCTCACGCGATTCAATCGTCGAGATACTCAGCCAGCACAGTCGCGGGCGCAGGGTGTCGATTGCGGCGACAACGGTGTCGCTCGGCAGTCCGACACCGAACGACTGTGCCTGCCAGCCAGCTTCTCGCAAGGCCAGCTCGACCATCGAAGTCGCGAGCTGATAGGGATCGCCAGACAGAGTGCCGCCGATGGCTACCGGCGCGCCCTGCGGCGGTTCCAAAATCAGCGTCGACAACTCGAACAACAGGCGTTGGCAGATTTCGACAGCGCGCCGCTCTTGGTAGACGGCGACTTGCCCGGCCTCCCAGCCATGGCCGATTTTCGCGAAGGCCGGCGCCAGCCGGCGGTCGCAAAGATCAACCAGCGACTCTCCTTTCAGATACAGCCCGAGCACAATGTGCCGCAGGGCAGGCTCGTCGCCGCGCACGAGAGAATCGAGCAGATCGCCGGTGGTGTCGTGCGTGGCAAACCGGCCTCCCTCCCCGGCCGTCAGCCCGATCAGCTCCGGCCGCCGCAGTTGCTGACCTGTCGCGCGCACGAACTGCACGATCGACTCGAGCGACAGGCGGCGATGCCCGCCGGCCGTCTTATCGATGCGCAGCAAGCCCTTGTCGCACCAGCGTTTCAACGACGACTCGCTAACGCCGATCGCCTGGGCGACTTGCTTGGGTGTGAAATGCTTTGCCATAAGCGAACCAGATCAATAGAACGATATGGATGAATTGTAGCGCGCCACCGGGCAAAAGTCCACTATCCAAAAGATGTTGGTAATTGCCTGATTCTGCCAATAATCGAGAGTATTTTGTTGACGGATCGAATCCGCCGGCATAACATTCATATGAACGATTTGGACGATTTGAATCAGGCCTTCGGTAGGAACTCGAGCATGGTTGCGACTCTAAGCGCCCCCTCCGCGTCAAAATCGACTCGATCGGCTCAGCATCGCTCGAAAAACTCGAAGCGTGGCCCACGCACGCCTCGGGGGGCGGAGTGCGAGCGGGAGAAGAGTCGCGCCCAGCGACTGCTCGACCTCAAGATCGAATTCGTCGGCGACTCTTTCGCAGAGCCTGAAGCCGCCAGCCGCATTGTCGATCTCGTACCGCAATCGGCCGGCCAAGATAGCAATCCGGCGGAGATCGCGAAGCCTCCGGGCGCGAGCAGCTACTTCGCTAGCCTGTACACGACGCCCCTTTTGTCGCGAGACGACGAGGCGTCGCTCTTCCGCCGGCTCAACTTTGTCAAACACCGGGCGGCCGAGTTGCGGGACACCCTAGATCCCAGCCAACCCGATGTGCCGCTAATGGACGACATCGAACTGCTGCTCGCCGAAGCCGATCGTGTCCGCAATCACATTTGGCGCGCCAACCTGCGACTGGTCGTGTCGGTCGCCAAGCGCTACGTCAACGCCGAGAACAGCTTTCAAGATCTGGTCAGCGACGGCAATGTCTCGTTGCTGCGGGCCATCGAATGCTTCGACGTTTCGCGCGGATTCCGTTTCAGCACCTATGCGACCTGGGCGCTTCGCAAGAACTATCATCGGGCGATCACGCGGCGCCATCGCGATCGCATGCGATTCGTGACTGTCGACGAGGGATTGCTGGCCGAGGCACCCGCGCAGCCAGCGACGATCTCGCCGCGGAATGCCGATGCCATTCGCCAGGCGCTTGGGCGGTTGCTCGACCGGCTTCCCGATCGCGAACGGCTGGTTGTCTCGGCGCGGTTCGGCTTCGATGCCGGCGAACATCCGCAGACGTTGCAGCAGATCGCGGTACGCCTCGGAGTCTGCAAAGAGCGGAGCCGGCAGTTGCTGCTGCGGGCGTTGGCGCGTCTGCAAACGCTGGCTGTCGAATATGGACTGGAGCCGCTGGAGATGTAGAAGCGCCTGGAAAAGTACCACAGTTCCGCATGGCCTAGACCGATGAGTGAAACCCCGGCCATTGTCTGGTTTCGGCAAGACCTGCGGCTCGACGACAACCCGGCGCTCGACGCCGCCGTGGCGTCGGGCGGGCCGGTTATTCCCATCTTTATTCACGCGCCACAAGAAGAAGGGCCTTGGCCTCCCGGCGCGGCGGCGCAGTGGTGGCTGCATCAGTCGCTCGAGCGGCTCGCCGACTCGCTGGCGACGCGGGGCTCGCGACTGATTCTTCGCCAGGGCGATTCACTCCACGCCCTCAAGCAGGTGATCGCCGAAACGGGCGCGAGCGCCGTGTTCTGGAATCGGCGCGTCGAACCAGCGTCACTGGCGCGCGACGAGCAGGTATCGTCGGAGTTGCGAAACGACGGTCTGCACGTCGGCATCGCCGACGGCAATCTGCTTTGGGACCCGGCCGTCGTGCTCAATCAGGCTGGCCAACCATTTCGAGTCTTCACCCCCTTCTACCGCGCTTGCCTGGCGAAGAATGAACTCCGTCCGCCCAGTCGAGCAGCCGAGCGATGGCAAAGTCCGACCGCCTGGCCCGACTCGCTGCCGTTGGCAGAACTCAAGCTGGAGCCGCGCATCGATTGGGCCGCGGGTCTGCGCGCCGAGTGGCAGCCCGGCGAAGCTGGCGCTCATGCGCGGCTCGCGAAGTTCGTCTCCGCGGCCGTCTCCGAATACCCGCGACGCCGCGATTTTCCCGGTCAGTCTGGCACGTCGCAACTGTCACCGCATTTGCACTGGGGTGAGATCAGCCCCCGCCGCGTCTGGCAGGCGATCCGCGAAGTGGAAAGCTCGACCGCCAGCACGTCGCCACGTCGCAAGCCGCGCGGAGGTGCGCACGCGCAGCCGAACGACGGAGCCGAGGCCTATCTTCGCCAACTCGTGTGGCGCGAGTTCGCGCACCACTTGCTGTATCACTTCCCCGCCACGGTCGAGGAACCGCTGCGCGGCGAGTTTGCGCACTTTCCGGCCGAAGACGATCCCAAGGCCCTCCGCGCCTGGCAACGCGGCCAAACCGGTTATCCACTGGTCGACGCCGGCATGCGGCAACTTTGGACAACCGGTTGGATGCACAATCGCGTGCGGATGGTCGTGGCGTCGTTTCTGGTCAAGCATCTGCTGATTCCCTGGCAGCGCGGCGCCGAATGGTTCTGGGACACGCTGGTCGACGCCGACCTGGCGAATAACACCCTCGGCTGGCAATGGGTGGCCGGCTGCGGAGCGGATGCCGCGCCCTATTTCCGCATCTTCAATCCGGTCACGCAGTCCGCGCGATTCGACTCCGGCGGCGGCTACGTGCGTCGCTGGGTGCCGGAGTTGGCAGGGCTGGCCGACGACGAGATTCATGCCCCCTGGCAGGCATCGACCGAGTCTCTCGCGGCGGCTGGCGTCGAGCTCGGCGCGACCTACCCCCGGCCGATCGTCGAGCACTCGGCCGCCCGCAATCGCGCCTTGGACGCGCTGGCGGCGATGAAAGAAACGGCGCAATAGGCCGCATCTGCGACACGCGCCGTGGCCGTCTAGCGGCGGCGAAAAGCGGCCGGGGTATCTGGCTTGACGTCTCCCCTCGCGTTAACCTTGGGGCCGTGTCCGCCAGCTTCTCGATTCGCGAGGTTCATTGCATGAGATTCGCCGCGCCGCGTTGCCCGCTGTTTGCCGTCGGTTGTCTGTTTGTTGCCGTTACGTTCTCGCTGGCTGCGGGGCCGAGCGCCGCGGAGGAAGTTTCGGTAACACCCCAGGCCCTCATCGATGGCACCGCCCCCGGCTTCCGCGACTTGACCGAGGCCGACTTCACCAACGTGAATTGCGACCCCAGCACCTGGAGCTGGAAAGAGGGGACGCTCCACTGCACCGGCCAGCCCGTCGGCGTGCTGCGCTCCAAAGAGCCAATCGCCAATTTCGAGCTCGTGGCCCAGTGGCGTCATCTCAAGTCGGCGGGCAACTCGGGCATCTTCCTCTGGACAACCAAGAAATCGCTCGATTCGCTCAAGGGCCCCGGTTTGCCACACGGCATCGAAGTCCAGGTGCTCGACCTGGGTTACACCGAGCAGTACGAGAAGAACTCGGGCAAGAAGGCCGACTGGTTCACCACCCACGGCGACGTCTTCCCGGTCGGCGAGTCGACGATGAAGCCCTTTCCGCCGGTCGCCCCCGATGGTCGCCGCAGCTTTCCGACCAAGAACTTGAGCAAGGGGGTCGGAGAGTGGAACCACTATTACGTGCGAGCCATCAATGGCGAAGTGCGACTGTGGGTCAATGGCGAAGAAGTTTCGGGGGGGACCGATTGCCAGCCGCGGACCGGCTATTTGTGTTTGGAGTCGGAAGGCTCGCCGGTCGAATTCCGCGGGCTGCGAATCCGCGAGCTACCGTGACGTCCTCGTCGCGAGGTCGTCGCGCGATCGTCCGCAAATCAAAAGACGATCCGCGCGGCGTCGAACACCGGTCCTTCGACGCACGACCGGCGGTAATCCCAAGCGCTGTCATCGGCGGCCTCGCCCGTGCGCACGCGGACCACGCAGCTAAAGCAGATTCCCATGCCGCACGCCATGGGCGTTTCGAGCGACACGTCGCACGGCACGCCGGCGCGGTCCGCCAGCCGGGCGACGGCGGCCATCATCGGCTCGGGGCCGCAGCAAACCACCTGGCGAGCATGTTGAGCGCCGCCGACGTCGGGCGCTGGCTGCTCGAGTAGCTCGGCCAACAGCTCGGTGACGAAGCCGTGATGGCCGGCCGAGCCGTCGTCGGTGCTGGTGCGCACGTCGATCCCCAGCGCCGCGAAGTCGTCGACCCCGGCCAAATAGTCCTTCGATCGCGCGCCGTAGCAGAACGTGACGCGGCGCGTCGAATCGGGTGCGGTGCCCGGCGCATTGCGCGGCGTTCTGCCATACGCGCGCAGGCCGCGCTGCTCGCGAGCCAGCGCCAAAAATGGCGTCTGACCAATGCCGCCGGCCACCATAATCAGATGCGCGGCGTCGTAGACCGGAAAGCCGTTCCCCAGCGGTCCCCACACCTCCAACCGCGCGCCGGGTCGCAGCGTCGCCAGCCGGGCGGTCAACTTGCCGACGACCAGATAGACGACGTCGATACCGACGGGGTTGCCCGCCGCGTCGAGCACCGTGTCGTACAACGCCAGCGGGCGCCCCAACAGTGGATCGTCGCCGCCGGCCAAGCGCAGCATTACGAACTGCCCCGGCGTGATGCTGCGTGCCAGCTCGGGGCAATCGAAGCGCACGCGGAAGGTATCGCGAGCGAGCCGCACGTTGTCGATCACTTCGACCGGACCGTGCCAGGCGTGATCGGCGAAATGGCAACCGTCGTCGTGCACCAAGGTCAAGCGTCCTTTCCCCCCAGCCGCGCCGCGCGGCGAACGTCGCGGAGCTCGGCCGTGGTGAGCCGGCGGACTTCCCCCGGCTTGAGATCTTTCAGCCGCAGCGGTCCCAGCGCGATCCGTTTGAGCTCGAGCACCTTGTGCCCCACGCGCGCCAAGATGCGCCGTACTTCGCGATTGCGCCCTTCGCGCAACACGATCTCCAATAGCGTGCTCTTCGCCTGGGTGGAGCGCACCGTCACCTGCTCTGCCCGCGCGATCCCTTCGGCGAGTCGCACGCCCGTGGTCAATTGTTCGAGCACCTCGTCGCTCGGCGTTCCCGCCACGCGGGCGAGATAGGTCTTTTCGACTCCATACCGCGGATGCATCAGGCGGTTGGCCAATTCGCCGTCGTTGGTCACCAGGATCAAGCCTTCGCTGGTGCGATCCAAGCGGCCGACGGTATAGACGCGCTGTCCACCGGCATGCACGAGATCGATCACGCGCGAGCGGCCGGCCGGATCGTAGTTGGTCGAAACCACGCCGACCGGTTTGTTGACCAGGTAGTAGACGCGCTTAGTGCGCGGCAGCGCGACGCCGTCGACGCTGATCTCTTGGGTGTCGGGATCAACGCGCGAGCCCAATTGATCGACCACCTGGCGATCGACCTCGACCCGACCGTCGACGATCAACTCCTCGCAGCGGCGACGGCTGCCGATGCCGGCCGCGGCCAGCACCTTCTGCAAGCGCTGCGGACCGGTCGCGATCGGGATTGGCGCGGCAGATTTCGTTACCGTGCCGGTCTCCGTCGGCGCGCTTTCGGCTTGCTTCGGTGGGCGGCCAAACCGTTTGCGCGGACGGCGCCGCGGCGGAGATCCCGGCTTGGTCGATCCAACCGAACGATCGCGATTTTTGCTGCCGGCAGGGCTCGCGGCCCCTTCGCTCGGCGCGGCTGCGGCAAATTCGTCCGCGCCGATGATGCGGCGTGCCGGCCTGGCCGTGGCGACTTCGCTCTGCTTGCGGCCCTTGCCTTTGGTCGGGCGGCGCTCGCTCCCCTGCCGCGCGCCGGCGGGTGCGCGCTTGCCTGATCGCGATTTGCCAGGCTGGGGACCGCGTTTGCGCTTCATGTTGGGGATCAGGATGAACGGTGTGGTTCGCAACGTCAGGCCCCAGGCTAAGAAACGGCGCTCGGACACGCAACGGCCCCATTGCCGACGCCGCGGCGGTTTGCAACGATAGCCCGCGACAACGTCGCTTTCCGCCGGCTCCGTAGAGGATCGAACCATGACCGCCGCCTTCCCCGAAATCAGCAAGATCGCCTTCGAGGGTCCCAAGTCGAAAAACCCGCTGGCCTTCCACCACTACAACGCCGACGAGGTGGTCGAAGGGCTGCCGATGCGCGACCATTTCCGCTTTAGCGTCGCCTACTGGCACACCTTCCGCGGCGCGGGTAGCGACCCGTTCGGCCCCGGCACGGCGCTGCGACCTTGGGAAGGGGCGGTCGACAACGTCGAAAACGCCACCAACCGGGTGCGGGTCGCTTTCGAGTTCATGGAAAAGCTCGGCGCCGGCTTTTATTGCTTCCACGATCGCGACGTCGCCCCCGAAGGCAGCTCGCTCGCCGAGAGCAATCGTAATCTCGACGCCATCGTCCGCGTGCTCAAGGCCGAGCAACAGCGGACCGGCGTGCGCCTGCTCTGGGGCACCGCCAACTTGTTCAGCAATCCGCGCTACATGCACGGCGCGGCGACCAGCCCAAACGCCGATGCCTTTGCCTATGCCGCGGCCCAGGTGAAGAAAGCGATCGAGGTGACGCACGAGCTCGGCGGCGAGAACTATGTCTTCTGGGGTGGTCGCGAAGGGTACCAGAACCTCTGGAACACCGACCTGAAGCGCGAGCTCGACCACCTCGCCCGCTTCTTGCACATGGCAGTCGACCATGCCAAGGCGATCGGTTTCACAGGGCAGTTCCTGCTCGAGCCCAAGCCCAAGGAGCCGACCAAGCATCAGTACGATTTCGACGCCGCCGCCTGCATCAACTTTTTGCGGGCGTACGACCTGGCCGACCACTTCAAGCTCAACCTCGAGACCAACCACGCCACGTTGGCCGGCCACACCATGCATCACGAGCTGGAGTACGCCGGCATCCAGGGCTTTTTGGGGTCGATCGACGCCAACACCGGCGACCTGCTGCTGGGCTGGGACACTGACCAGTTCCCCACCGACATCTACCTCACCACGCAGTGCATGCTCTCGATTCTCAAGTTCGGCGGGCTGAAACCGGGAGGCGTGAACTTCGACGCCAAGGTGCGCCGCGAGAGCTTCGAACCGGTCGACTTGTTCCACGCCCACATCGGCGGCATGGACGCTTTCGCCCGCGGGCTGAAGATCGCCGCGGCGATGCGGGCCGACGGCGCGCTGGAGAAGATCGTTCGCGAGCGTTATGGCTCGTGGGACTCGGGCGTGGGGGCGGAGATCGAAGGGGGCAAGGCGAGCTTCGCCTCGCTTGAGAAGTACATGCTCGACAAGGGGGAGATCACCCCCAACCGCAGCGGCCGGCAAGAAATGATCGAGAATCTGATCAATACGTATCTGTAGCCGAGGCCAACAAAGGCTGCGCTTGCGACAAATGGCGATATTGGCGATTGCGGCCACAAAAACATATTAAAAAAGTGGTCATAAATACATTGCTGCGGTCCGCGGTCTTGCTAGATTGAATTCGGCGGCCGATTCAACCGCCATCCGCCGACCGGGTATCCACCAGAGCCCGCAGATCGAGACAGACTGCCAGCCTGCGAACCCCTGCGGGCTTCTTCCTGCGCTGAGGCGGAGCCTTTCGGGCCGCGGACCACAACAGCGCAATGGGTGGCCTGCCCTCGCTTGTCGTGGGATGAATTCACTTGTTCACAGATTTCACAGATTGCGCAGATAGGCCGCTGACGGACCCGCCCGCGTTCGCAATCTGCGTCGATCGGCTGCGGACCACCAAGCGGCATTGCCTGGCGGCTGAGCGCCTTTGCGCGAGATCACTCGTCGTAGGACGCAAAACGGCCGCTGAGGACGCAAGCAGGACGCAAACGTTTGGATTTGCGTCCTAAAATAAATTCTTTCCTGGCAACTACTTCGCTCCCTGCAACGTGGCTTAGGACGGTAAGGACGCAAAATTTCGGCAGTGAAGAGAGAGAAGGGGTAAGAGCCAAACTGCTTCGCCCGCGGCTTTAGCCAGGAATTTGTTCAACCACGGATAGCACGGATTACACAGATCAAGAGCTCGTTGAACTGACCGTTTGCGCAATCTGCGTTAATCGGCGAAATCTGCGGACCACAAAGCTGCGTTGCTTGTTGCCTTCACGGCGATGCGCGAGATCACTCGTCTTTGGACGCAAAACGGAGCTTTGGACGCAAGTTGGACGCAAACCGATTCGATTTGCGTCCAAGAATAAGTCGATGCGCTGCAACGGCTTAACTGCCGGTAACATCGGCTTTGGACGGTTTGGACGCAAAATTTCGGCACATGGAGAGAGAGATAAGGCGGGAATTCGTAGACCACGGATAACACGTATGACACAGATCAAGAGCTCGCTGACCTGGCCGCTTCCTCAATCTGCGTTAATCGGCGAAATCTGCGGACCGCAAGCTGCATTACTTTGCGCCTTCGCGCCTTTGCGCGAGATCCATGTTCACCGTAAGGAGAACCAAATCCCGCTGACCGCGCCGACTTCCTCGATCAGCACGCATCTCCCCCAGGGGCTTCGAGATCAAGCGCGATCATTTGTCAGGGCCGGAGCGGAGAGCGACGTGAAAGGTGCGCGCCGGTGTCCGTCCTGCGGCGACGACGTGCTCCGCCTGCGATCTGCCAGCTCACCACTTGATGCCGGCGTCGAGATAGAAGCCGTGGGCGGTGAAGTTGCTCAACGTGTGCCGCACGCTGGCGGTCGACAGCGAACCGGTCTGCAGCCCCAGGATGTTGTTGTTCGTCTCGTAACCCGAGAAGGGATTGGCATAGAACGTCGCCAGGTACCCCACGTCGCACGAAATGCCCAGGCCGTTGCGGAACATATGCGCCCAGCCGAATCCCAGCCGGGCGTTGGCGTTGTAGACCACGTGCGCGAAGCTCGAACTGGAGACGTGCTCGCTATTGACCGCGACGCCAACGGCTGCCAATTCTGGAGACGTGGCCGTGAACAAGTACTGTGCCGGAGTCGTTTGCCCAACCAATAGCGCACCACCCAGTTCGCCATTGACGCGAAAGCCTGCCCGCAGCGCG
Organism: Pirellulales bacterium; assembly: GCA_050184475.1. Lineage (GTDB taxonomy): Bacteria > Planctomycetota > Planctomycetia > Pirellulales > JAEUIK01 > JAIESQ01. The sequence goes on from JBFXAH010000012.1 coordinate 83,332, forward strand.
AAGTTGGTGTCGAAGCCGAATCGCGGACCAACGCCCCAAAACAGCGAGCGATTGTCGAGCGACAGCCACAGCGGCGTGTTGGCGGGAAACGGAGCGTCGGGCGCCGGCGGCAAGCCATGGAAGTTCGAGACCAGGCGTTCTTCCAGCCGCGCGTAGCCCAGGCCGGCGAACAGGCGGAACATCGAGGCCCGGCCGATCGCCACATACTGCCCGAAATCGAAGTTCAGCGCGTCGTAGGCAAAGTTCACGCGGGCCTCGGCAGCCCGCAGCTTATCGACGCCGAGAAACTCGGAGATGTTGCTGAACGAGGCCGCGGTTGGCGGACCGGTTTGCGAGAAGGGCGAGATCCATTGGCCGGTCGATTGCGTGGCGGCTGATTGATGCGAGTTCGTGGTCCGCAGGTGCTGCCAATTGAGGTGCATGTCGACCCCCGAGTTGGCCAGCACGTAGCGGCCGCCGACTTCGAAGCCCGGCTGATAGGTCGGCTTGAGCGCTTGCACGTCCCAGTACGGCTGCACGATTGGCACCGGCGACGCAAGGTTGAGCTCGTTGGTGATCACCGCGTAGCCCAGGTTGTCGGCGCTCGGCTGCAGCATCAGCAGCCCGGCATAGGTTTGCCAACCCGGCGTGAGCATCGGGATATAAATGGGAATCGCACTCAACGAGCTCGCGGCACAGTCGCACGCCGACGGAGCGACGGGGCAAGCGTCGCAAGAATCGTCCGAGATGATTTCCGCGCCGGGGAGCAGCTCGCTGTCGGCGTCGATCGACGTGAGGCGTTCGTCGGCCGGCAGCAACAATTCGCTCTCGGGGGTGGCATCGCCGGCGGCCGGGCGTGGCGCCACCAGCTCGGCGTCGGCGGCCAAAAGCCGACCGGAGATTGCCAGCACAAACGCGATAGCAACAGAAAGCAGCGGGGCTCTGGTCACGAATCGGACTCCCAACCCCCCGCTTCGCGACCGGCCTCAACCAGGTTCCGATCGCTGGCGCGCGGCATTAGCGCGCGGCGACGGCATTATCGGCTGCTTTCGGCCGAATATTCAGCCAAACCGGAAAAATCGCTGATGCTTGCCCAGCTTGCCAGAACCGATGCGGCGCTAGTTTCCCGCCTGCTCGCCGCTGGCCGACGCCGCGTCCGGCTGGCGGGCCTTCATCTTCGGCTCGATCGAGAGCTTGCCCAGCAACTCGTAGATGTTCAACAGCGACTGGTTCATGACCCGCTCGCCCGCCCCCAGTTCGACTGGCGACATCTCGGGCGAGGCGCCGTAGCCCCCTTCCGACGCCGCTTCGATCGTCGGGAAGTAGAGGTTGTGGCCATTGGCGTAGCCGAAGAAGAAGGCGTGCTTGACGTAGGCCCGCTCGCGCAGCCGGTTGGCGTGGTTCGAGAAGAATTCGCCCGAGCCAGAGACCATGGCGTACTCGTCGTTCAACAGCACGGTATTGAGCTCGGTCTGCACGCCGTCGGCCCATTCGTCGGAGAAAGCCTGTGCCAATTCGGGAAAGAATGCCCGGCCATAGACCATCATCAGCAGCTTATTGCGGAAGTCGACGCGCGAGCCGAACAGAAAATGATCGACGCGCCCCTTGAGCGACGGCTGCTCGGGCACGGCGGTTTCGATCGAGCGGGCCACGTCGATAACGACGTCGCCGAGCGCTTCGCCGAATTGTTGTGGACCGCTGACGCCGGCCGGCGGATTCGGGCTCATATCGCCGGCGGCGCCTTGCATGAAGACGCACTGCCCGCCCAGCGCCCCTTCGACTTTGCGCTTCATGTGACCGGGGAAATCGGCCGAGAAGAGCAGCACTTTCGAATCGATCATCACCGGGTGAGCGGCGAAGTTGACGACCAGCCCCAGCAAATTGCCGTCGAGATCGTCGAACCGCAACACGCCGAGCACCGGATCGGTCACCCGCGTCGGACGCTTCGTGTGGCGGTTGCGGTTGAGGCTGTGCATCCGCGTCCCCAGCCCGATCTTGGCAGGTTTGCGGGCGGCGTCGGCCTCGCGAATCACTTCGATCAACATGTCGGGGAGCTTCGCGGCGTAGGCGACCGAGTCGTCAAACGTGCCACGACCGCGACCCGGCTTGTCGGTGAGCTCGATCACGGGGCCATGATGCGAATGGCTGCCGCTGATGATGACGTGTTCGATCCCCAGCGGTTTGAGAGCTTCGCGAATTCTGGCCATCATCGGCGTGGTGGGTCCGCGGCCGATGTCGGTGCCGACCAACGCGAGCTTGTCACCGCCTGCCTCGATGACGATCGCCTTGGCATAGAGCGGGTCCATGGTCCCTTCCGAGAGGGCGGCGTGGCGATCGGCGTAGCCCCACATCGGCACCGGAGCCTGTGGGGTGATCTCGCGCGTGGCGAAGCCGACCGAGAATTTCGGCGGGTCGGTGGCCTCGGCGTCGGGCGCGCCGGCGCTGACGTGCTGCGATGCGGTTACGAAGAAAAGCGACGCGATCATTGCGGCCGCAAAAGCCGCGCGGGTCCGTCGAGTGACGGTGGCGATCGAAAACATTGCGGAAATCCTAGTGGCGGTGACTCGAAGGGAGGAGGCAGTCGGTCAGCGGTAAATTGTAAAGCACGGCGCGACGTAAGTCTCGTGGTCGGTGTGGCGGTGACGGGGAGCGGTCGGGTGCGGGAAACGCACCTGAACGAGGCGTACTGTTTAGCCGAAACTGGTCGCCGCCGCCTGTGTGCATCGCGCACGCGTCCAGCGACACCCCGCCTAGGCGCCGCCACAGCGGCAAAGCTGCGCGAACTCGTGCTTCGAGTCGTCGAGCAGCCGGCAATAGTCGATCGACTCGAGCTCCTCGCCGGTCAGTTCCAGATCGTAGTATCCGCTGTAGTTGGCGCGTTCCAGCGCTCGCACCAGCGGAGCCAGTGGGACCTCCCCCTTGCCCAGCGGGGTGCGGTCTTCTTCGAGCGTGACGGGCGGGCGGCCGTCGGCCAGATGCACGACGGCAATCGAATCGACGAACTCGGGGATCCGCTCGACCAACGACGGTTCGTGCCCCAGGTGATACGTGTCGAGCGCCAGCTTGACCCGCGGCGACTCGAATTGACCGATGAACTTCAGCGCTTCGTCGAGCGTCGTCAGAAACGTCCATTCGCCGGCGCATTGCGGGTGCATCGGCTCGATCGCCAAGGTGATTCCCAACTCGGTGGCCATTGGCAGCACGGCCTGCATCGCGTCGCGCGTCAGCCGGCGGGCGTGATTGTGCGTGTGCAGCGAGCGGGCGCCGGTGTACACCACCAGGCAGTCGGTCCCCAGCGCGCTGGCCAACTCGATCGCTTCCCTGGCGTCGTCGACGCTGTCGCGGAACGTGCGGCCGTCGCTGCCGGTGAAGCCTCCGGCCCACAGCAGGTTCGAGACGCGCAAACCGCTATCGGCCAGCAGTTCGACGCCGCGTTCGTCGCCGAAGTCGGAGATTTTCTGCCGCCAGACCCCCATCGCGGAGATCCCAGCCCGCACATAGTGGGCGACGTCTTCTTCAAACGACCAGCGATAAGTGGTGACTTCGTTCACCGACAGCCGTGCCATGCAACCTCGCTCCGTGAGTCCGCCTGTCTTGCAAGGGAGGTCTAAGTATCCGAATCCTGGCCAAGGCTGTAAAGCGACGACGGCCGAAGAGGTCGCGTGTTACAGCCGCGGTTGTTGACATGCCGCCGAGCGAGCGCAGACCGTTTCGCGCGTCGACGACGACCCGTTTGTTCTCGGTCTGGCGACGCGCGGAATCGCAGTGCCTCCGACGCCCGCCTGCCGAATCGTGGCGGCGTTTTGCGGGGAGACCCAGGTGAAATTGCAGAATTTGCCGTGCCTGCCGAGCTATCACCGCTTTCGCCAGCACTGACCTTGACCCGCGCGGCCCGTCGCGGCGAGACTACGCCCCGCCATGCGCATCATTTCGCGTTACGTGTTGTTCGAACTGCTCAAAACCTTCACCGCCACGGCCACGGGCCTGACGTTGATGATGATCATCATCGGCGTGGTGCAAGAGGCCCATCGCCAAGGGTTGGGGCCGGCGCAAGTGCTGCGGATGCTGCCGTTTATCCTCCCCGACGCGCTGCGGTTCTCGCTACCGGCGACCATCTTGTTCACCACGTCGAGCGTCTACGGCCGGATGAGCTCGTCGAACGAGATCGTGGCGCTCAAATCCGCCGGGGTGAGCCCGCTGGCGGTGCTGATGCCGGTCTATGTGCTGGCGACAGCATTGAGCCTGGCGACCGTGTGGTTCAACGACGTGGCAGTCTCCTGGGGCCGCGACGGCATCCGCCGCACCGCGCTCGAGGCGGCCGAAGAGATCATCTACGGCATGCTGCGCACGCACCGCACCTACAGCACGTCGAACCTGTCAATCAACGTCAAGCGGGTCGAAGCGCGGCGATTGGTGCGGCCGACATTGTCGTTTCAAGCGGCAGGCAACCGGCCGGCCGTGACCGTGATGGCCGAATGGGCCGAGATGCGCAGCGACACCGCCAAAAAGCTGCTAACCGTAATGTGCCACAACTTCACCGTGCACTCGGGCGGCAAGGCCACGCTGACCGACCCTGGCACGTTCGAGCTCGAGATTCCACTGGAAGATGCCAGCCGCAGCGGCAAGGCCAGCGTGCTGCCAGCGTACATGCCGCTGAGTGCGATCCCCTCGACGATCCGCGAGCAGGTCGCTTTACAAGCCGAACTCGAACAACAACTGGCGCTCGACGCCGGAGTGGAAATGCTCACCGGCGATTTCAGCCAGCTCGGTTCGGCCCATTCGCAAGGGAACAACCAGGTTCTGCGCGATGTGCGCGGCTACATCGCCCGGCTGCGCCTGGAACCGTACCGCCGCTGGGCAAACGGCTTTAGCTGCCTGTGCTTTGTGCTCGTCGGCGCGCCGATCACCATCCGCCGCCGCAACGCCGATTTCTTGACAAGTTTCTTTCTCTGCTTCTTGCCGATCCTGGTGGTCTACTATCCGATGCTCGCCCTGGGGGTCGATGGCGCCAAGAACGGCACCCTCCCTCCCTACTCGGTGTGGCTGGGGAACGTGATCTTCGGCGCGATCGGCGTCTGGCAACTGCGCTACGTCTTGCGGTACTAGCAGGCGCCGCGCTCGATGCAAAATCATCACACCCGCTTGCCAAGATTATCGGCCAGCCGGTCAAGGGCTTTGCTGCAATCGTCGAGCCCGATATGGCATTGGATCAACTGCAACTGTCCGCGCGTGCTGTAGGCTTGCGTCAGCGCTCGATCGAACTCCTCCTCGGTGCTGACTTCGTGCCCGACGCCGCCGCCGAGCAGTTCAGGCAGCTTGTGGTAGTTCCAGGGATGGATGTCGTTGAACGGCCCTGGGTGCAAAAATCGCTCAGTCCCATACCCCTTGTTGTCGAGCACGATCACGATCGGATCGAAGCCATGTCGCACGGCGGTCGACAGCTCCATGCCGGTCATCTGAAATGCGCCGTCGCCGATGACGGCCACCACGCGCACGCCTGGCCGCCCAAAACTCGCCCCCACCGTGGCCGGCGCCGCAAAGCCCATCGACGTGTAATACGCCGGGCTGATGAACTCGGTCTTTTGGCGGATCACCAGGTCGCTGGCCCCGAACAGCGCGTCTCCCACGTCGGCGATCACCACCGTGTTGTCGTCGAGCGATTCGTTGAGCCGGGCAAACAGCCGGGCAATGGTCAGCGGCTCGCCGGGCCTGGCCGAGAATTTCTGGCCGTTGGTGAAGTTGCGCGACGGCAGCGGCCGTCGGCTGGGGGTCGGTCGTCGTGCCGTGACCTCGCGGATGAAATCCCCCAGCAGCACGTCGTGAAAATGATGATGGCGGATCTGCAGCGTCTCGCTATTGGCCAGGATGCAGCGCGTGGGATCGAGATTGGCGGTGTAGATCCCCAGGTTGATGTCGGTCATGAACTCGCCGAGCAGGATCACGCAGTCGCTTTCCTCGACGAACGTCGTCACTTCGTCGCGGCTCATCGCCCCTTCGTAGAGGCCGACGTACAGCGGATGTGTCTCGCGGATGACGCTTTTGCCCAGCAGCGTGGCGGTGATCGGCAGATTGGCCTGCTCGGCCAGGCCCAGCAGGCGATCCTGCAAGTTGAAGCGATGAATCTCCACCCCGGCGATGATCACCGGTTTGCGCGCCCGCGAGATCCAGGCGGCGGCCTCGTCGGCCGCTTCGGTCAGGGCCTCGGCGTTGCTCGTTAGCGGTGGAAAGGCATAGCGATACGGCACGTCGGGCACGACCTTGACCATGTCGCGCGGAATCTCGATGTAGCCCGGCCGCTTGTAGCGGGCGACCGCCGCCAGCACGCGATCGATCTCGCGGAAGGCGATCAGCGGATCGCTCAACTCGGTGGCCGCCACGCACAGCTTTTCGAAAACTTCGAGCTGCGTGCGGAAGTCGCGCACGCGATGGTGCAAGAGCGGATTGTTGATCCGTTCGCTCATGCCAGGCGAGCCGGTGATGACCACGACGGGCGACTTCTCGGCATAGGCGCCGGCGATCGAGTTGGCCAGGCTCAGCCCTCCCACGCAGTACGTAACGCAGGCCGCCCCCATGCCATGAATGCGGGCGTAGGCGTCGGCCGCGAAACCGGCGTTGTCTTCGCGCGTGCAGCCGATCACTTCGATGGGGCTGCGGCACAACTGCGCGTAGAACGCCAGCACGTAGTCGCCGGGGATGCCGAACACATGGCCAATGCCGTAGTCTTGCAGGCGGCGAATCAAATAGTCGGCGATCGACACGCCGGACAAAACCGGAGCGTCGGACACCAGCGGCTGACTGGCGGCGTCAATTGCTTCGAGTTCGGAAGCCATGAGTGGATATCTCCTGCGGCCGGTGAATGAACCGATCGCTCGACTTGCTATGCGTTACGACTGCACCGGGTGCCAAGGGCATTGCCAGTGCTGAGCTTCGCCCGACGAACTAGCTTGCACTACGGACGCCAGGCGGCACTGGGCCGTGGCCCCACGTAGAATTATCGGCGGACGCGCCGTGGCGGCAATGCGAGTTTGGCCGAGGGGTCACTTCGCCGGCGGAAATCGACCGACAGCCAGCAAGCTAAACGGCGACAGTTGCGTTCGTGGCGGAGGAATTCGCCCGCCGACGACGCTGGTCGAAGTTTCCTCCAGGGGCTTGCGCCACCTGGCCATAAACTTTCGCCGCGTTGCGGCGGATGCGGCACTTCCATCCCTGCTATCCGTGATATTCGTGGTTCAAAAACGAACTACTTCGGCTCCTCGACCGGGTTGCTGCGCTGCGACAACAAGAACGCCAGCAGGTGACCGAAGTCTTCTTCGCTGACGATGTCCGCCACGTTGGCCGGCATCGGCGATAAGCCGTTGACTTGTCGGTCGTCGATCTCGTCGAGCGGCACGCGAACTTCCTTTCCCTGGTTGTCGGCCAGCACCAGGATGTTCCCTTCTTCGCGGAGGGCCAGCCCGGCCAGCACGCGGCCGTCGCTGGTGATCACCTGCGTGCTGCGAAACGCCTGATCGACGTTGCGGTTGGGATCGAGCACGTCCTCCAGCAAGCGGTCGAGACCGCGGACGCCGACGCCGTCGAGCTCGGGGCCGATCTTGGCCCCTTCGCCGCCGACACGGTGGCACGCCGCGCAATTCTTGGTGAACACCGCGCGGCCGCGATCGGCGTCGCTCGTCGCTTGGGCATAGGCCGCGCGGCGTACGTCGATCAACTGGTTCAAGCGCTCTTCGCGCGGCGGCAGGTCGCGGGTGAGCTTGTCGATCGTGCTATCGACGTCGGCGATGCCCGCCTGCCGCAATCGCTCGAAGACGGCTCGTTCTTGCAACAACCGGGCAGAGGCTTTTCCCGTTTCGACGGCGGTCAAAAGCGCCTGCCCGCCCGCGGGGCTGGCCGCCAAGGCCGTGGCAATCTCGACGGCCAGTTGCTCGGGCGCCGTGGGAAGCTGCCCGATCAACACGGCCCGCGAGTCGTCGTTGTTAATGCTCCCCAACGCCGCGGCTGCCTTCTGACGCAGTTGCAGCGGCTCGGCGGCCGACGCCAGTAGTTCGCCCAACAGCGGCACACTGCGCGGTCCGTCGATCGCCAGGCAAGTGTCGATCGCCAGTGGTCGCAAGTCGACGTTGCCGGTAGTGTCCGTGGCCACGCGCGCGACCGAACCGAAGGCCTCGGCGATGCGAAACTCGCGCACCAGTTCCAGCCCCTCGCGAATCCGCTCGGCCGCCGACTGCCGCAGCAAGTCGGTCGCCAGACGCTGGCCCCAGCGAACGTGCCCATCGGGCAGCAAGGCTCCGCGTTCGCTGGCGGCTCGCCAGAGCGCCTGCACGATCGTTCGCTGCACGGCCTGATCAGCCCCCTCGAACGATTCGGTAAAGGCGTACAGATTGGCCATCCGATCGTCGGGCAAATAACGTGCGATATCGTGCAGATAGACGCCCAACTGCTCCGGCGGAATATCGCCGACCGGCAACAGCGAGAGCAGAAACTCGGCCGATTCGCCGTTGCGCACACCCAGGCTCACCTCGGCGATCTTCGCTCGAGCGGCCGGATCAGCGGCCACCAGCGAGGCAATTTGCGCGTACATGCCAGGCACCAGCAACTGATCGCGCAGTGCCATCCGGGCCGTATGAATCAAGTGCGTGTCTTCCGTCGGCGCGTCGCTCCAAAGTTCCACGAGCGGCGCGACGTTGTCGACGTGCGGATGCCGGCCGAGTGCATCGGTCGCAGCGCGGCGGACAAACGGATCGGCGTCGGTGAGTTTCGTGCGCACGAGAGTGGCGATGTCGACGCTCGCGGTTCTCGTCCAATCGTGCCGCTCGGCCAGCGCCTTGATCAGGTGGACGCGCACCAGCCGATCGGGATCGTCGGCCAGCCGCGGAATCAAGGGATCGAGCAGCGAGCCCCAGCGTTCGACGAGCCACAACACGTGAGCCCGTTGGGTGGCAGAAGTCTCAGTGTTCGTTAGTTGTTCACCGAGCCAGGCTTCGTTGGCGGGCGAAGCGAGTGTCGCCAGCCGCTCCGTCGCCTGCACGCGCACGGTCAGATTGGCATCGTTCAATAGCTTCCAAAGTTCGTCGCGCGAGAGCTGAGTCAGGTCGCGGATCGGCTGCGGCGGGGCCTGGCCGTCGGTGCCGCGCCAGACCACGCGCCAGATGCGGCCATGACGGTTCTCGCGCCCCGGGTGCGTGAGCGGCACCTCGTAGTGACCGATGATGCGGCTGTAGAAATCGGCAATCCACAAAGCGCCGTCGGGACCAAGCCTGATATCGACCGGGCGAAACCACGGATCGTCGCACGAAATGAAGTCGGGCTGCTCCAGGCACCAGTAGGTCGACCCGCGCTGCTCGAGCTGGTCGTGATTCACGCGGCCCGTCACGGGGTTGCCAATGAACACCGTATCGCGCCACTGGGCAGGGAATTGCTCGGCCGCGTAATAGACCACGCCACAAATGCCGGTCGATCCGTGCAGGTGGTCGAGCATCCGCGGGCCGAATCCCAGCCCGTCGTGCGGTTTGCCGAAGCTCTCGTAGTAAGCGCCGCGCAGCAGTTGCGTGATCGGCATCGTGTGGCAATCGGCCGTGTAGATGTTGCCCAGCGGATCGAAAGCCATGCCGAACGGATTGACCTGGCCGTGCGTCCATTGCTCGATGTGCGAGCCGTCGGCGCGCAAGCGGTACGTGTTGCCCGAGTGGAGCGAAATCGCCTGCCCATCGCGTCCGGCGATGGTCGAGCGGTTGGCGAAGCCGTGGCAGCCGTAGATCCAACCGTCGATCCATGGGCGGTAGCTGCTGCTCATGCCGTGTGTGTCGGCGAAGCCGACGCTCTTGTAGAACGGCTCGAGCGAGTCGGCCCGGTCGTCGCCGTCGGCATCGGGGGCGTAGTAGATATTCGGAATGCTGTAGACCAGCACACCGCCCGCGAGATTCGTCAGCCCGATGGGGATGTTGAGCCCAGCGGTGAAGGTGCGCACGCGATTGGCCCAGCCGTCGGCGGCGAAATCATCGAGAATCAGCACTCGATCGCGGTGCGGCGCCCCCTCTTTGGCCGGAAACGGATACTCGATCGACTGCGTAACGAACAGCCGGCCGCGATCGTCGAAGCTCAAGTTCATCGGCTTGACGACTTGCGGCTCACTGGCGACAAGCTGAATCTCGAAGCCCGGAGGCAGGTGAAACCGCCGCTGCTGTTCGACGGCCGACAGCGGTTCGGTCTTGGCGACCAGGTCCTGGGCTCGGGCGGACGATACGAACGCGCCGCATACCAGTCCCAGGCAAACAAAAAAAAGCGCACTCAAACGGAAGATCATCGGGCAGGCACTCGTGGCGAGATCGTCGGTGAGAATCGCACGCGGCACGGCGCGCGGCAGTTTCGCACCAGTTTAGGTAGCCGGCACTGGAGGGGCCAGTAGCGCACCGCGGCGGCAAGCAACGGGGCGATTCGTGCCGGGCTAAGGCGCGTTGGCCTGGCCGAGCCGCTCGTTCCAGAACTGCTCTGCCACGTCGAAGATCGCCGCGTCGGTCTCGCTGAGTTGTGTTCTCGACGCTCCGTCGCCGCGATCGAGCATCGCCCGCCGCTCGGCCAGCCAGTCGACGAAGAACTGCACCGACGCCCGGCTGATGCGCTGCGGCTCGGCGCCGATCGACACGTAGTACGGCGCCGACGAGGCGAAGCGATACGTCTTTTCGACGTCGGTCACGGCGCGGATCAGAAACCAGCCGCTCGACTCGAAGACCACGTCGGGCAGCCGTCCCTCTTTAGCCCACTCCTCGATCCGCAGCGCCTTGTCGAGCTGGCCGTTCTTGACGATCTCCAGATAGCTGATCGGGTCGCGCGTCGACAGCGTGAGAAAAACTTCCAGCCGTACCGGCTCGCCCGCTGGCGAAGCGAAAACGTGCCCCGGCGGTTTGCCGTTCACATCGAGGCGAATCACTGGCCCGTTGGTGACGATCACCTGCCCGGCGCGGAAGGCCTCCCACCAGGCGGCCGGTTCCAGGTCGCGCCCGGCGTATACGTACATGCGGTTGTAGCCGACGGGGTTGGGGGCGTCGCCCGACCCGCTACCTGCCGATGGCGGAATCCGCAAGCCGGCGTTGATCACGTGATAGTAGATCTGTTGTGTCCACAAACCGTTGCCCCAGGGAGCGCGGAGCTGCCTGGTATCGCGGCGGCGGCCATCCCCTTCGGTCGGCTGCGTCGTCGAGCGACCGAGATAGTCGTGGCACAGCTCGATCGAGTCGACGCAACCGAGCGCCAGCGCCACGGGCAAATCCCAGGAAAAGGGATGCGCCACGTCGATCCAGGTCTTGTCGCTTTCTCGCGCGCGGCGCAATAGCCCCAGCGGCGACAGCCCTTCGCCATCGGCCGAAAGCTCGGCCGGGCGGGCCAGGTTGAGGTACAAAATGTCGTTGCCGGCGCGGCGGTCCTCGCCGACGAGCGGAATGTAAAATCGCCCGCCCCCCAGCGGCACCGCATCAGCATTGTGGCCGTTGTTCGCCGCGGCCGTGCTTTTGGTGGTGCGAGCTTTCTTATCACCAAGTTGCCAGTCGACGACGCCGGCGACGTGCAGATCCTCGGCCTGCATCAGCAGTTCGAGATCGCGCAGCGGCCGCTTCACGTTCAGATCGGAGGACCACCAGCCTTTGGCCGCCATATCGACGGCACGTCGCAGGGTGACGGTCTTGGTGTCGTCGGCATGGTCTTCGATGACGAAGTAGCCCGACTGCGTGGTGTATTCGGGGCCGCGCTCGATCTCAAAGGTGTATTGCCCCTTGGGAAGCCTAAGGGTGATATCGCCGGCGAACGCCGCGTGGTCGTGGAAATAGGCCCCCCCTTTGACCGGTCGCGAGCGGCCGGCGGGGTTCTTCAAATGTAGCCGGCAAGGGAGCAGCTCGCCGGTCTTCTCGTCGGTGACGGTCAGCCGTAACTGGCCACCGCTGGCGAGGAGCGAGTCGGTCGTCGCCAGTAGCTCGAGCGTGATGATTCCGGCGATCAGGGCTCCGATCAGCAGGCGGCGCTTCACGGCATCGTTCGGTGATCGTAGCGCTGGCGGCGCCAATGGCACCCGGCGAGAGGGTTTGGGTAGTGCGAGCATGGCATCGAAAGCGTAGCATCGCGCCGGCACTTCACCCCTCGGCCGCGGGCCCCTCTCCCGCCAGGAGAGAGGGGAGTTAGAGACGTCGCCGCCATAATCGCTTTTCGCAGGCGCGGTCGTTAGAATACGACGCACGTCTTAGGTCCCATTTTCATGCGGTTGTTGGGGGATCATTCGTCATGTTGCAGAGCGCGCAGTCGTCGCCGGCTAATCCGTTTACCGAAGAGCATCAGGCATTTCGCCAGACGCTGCGGCGATTCATCGAGAAAGAGATCAACCCCCACGTCGACAAGTGGGAAGAAGACGAGATCTTTCCCGCCCACGAGCTGTTCCCCAAGATGGCCGAAGTCGGCTTCTTCGGCGTGTCGTACCCCGAGGAGTACGGCGGGCAAGGACTCGACTACTGGTACAACGTGGTCGTCGTCGAGGAGCTGGCGGCGGTCAACTGTGGCGGCATCCCCATGGCCGTGGCCGTGCAGACCGACATGGCCACGCCGGCGCTGAACGATTTCGGTTCGCACGAGCTGAAAAAGAAGTTTCTCGAACCGGCAATGCGCGGCCAGATGGTTTGCTCGATCGCGGTCACCGAGCCGGGGGCCGGGTCCGACGTGGCCTCGATCCAGACTCGCGCCGAGTCCGACGGCGACAACTACGTCATCAACGGCAGCAAGCTCTATATCACCAACGGCACGCAGGCCGACTGGATCTGCCTGTTGGCCCGCACTGAGCCGGGGACCGGTTTCCGCGGCATGTCGTTGGTCGTGGTGCCGACCAAGACGCCGGGCTTCACCGTCAGTCGCAAGCTCAAGAAGATGGGCAACCACTCGAGCGACACGGCCGAACTATCGTTCGACAACGTGCGGGTCCCCAAGTCAAACCGCATCGGCGAGGAAGGGATGGGCTTCATCCTGCAGATGCAGCAGTTCCAAAAGGAGCGGCTCGTCAGCGCCTTGATGGCCGCCTGCGGCGCCGAAAAGGTGATCCGCCTGACGATCGACTACCTGCGCGAGCGCAAGGCATTCGGGCAGCCGTTGATCGAGAACCAGTGGATCTACTTCCGCTTGGCGGAGCTGATCAGCGAGGTCGAGCACTTGCGACAGATGAGCTACCACTGCGTCCGCAAAGTGGTCGCCGGTGAAGACATGACCCGCGAAGCCTCGATGGCCAAGCTCAAGGCGGGGCGGCTAGTGCGCGAGGTCGCCGACTGGTGCATGCAGTTCCACGGCGGCATGGGCTACATGGAAGAATACCCGATCGCCCGTTATTTCCGCGATTCGCGACTGCTGTCGATCGGCGGCGGGGCCGACGAAGTGATGCTGGGAATCATTGCCAAGTTCGAAGGCATCTTGCCGGGGAAGAAGAAATAGGCGGACAGTTATCGCCATCAGCTACCCGCGTCGTCCGACTCGCCGCCGGAGGTTTGCATCGCGTCGCCAGCGCTTTGAAACGTCTGCCGGGTCGACAATCCCAGGCAGTTGATCGAGGTCGTGCAGACCCCCAAGATCAGCGCAAGCATCACCGCGTACTCGGTTGAGGTCACTCCGTCCGAGTCGCGCCAGAATCGATGCCAGGTGGCGCGAATGCCACTCATGAATTGCTGATGGGTTAGCTGGCCGCAGCCCCGCTAAGCGACGCCGCGGTGCGGCTGAAGCTGCTCTTGGTATTGGTGCCGAACGTCTGGATCGCGGTCAGGCACACCAGCAGGATCAGGGCCAACATGACGGCGTACTCGACCGCGGTCGGTCCGTCGTTGCTGCGCACAAACCGCTTGATTCGTCGCCACAGGGCAAGCATGGTGAATCGTTCCTCGCCGCGCATCCGCGTCTGTTGTCTTGTCGCTCATCTCTGCTAGCGCGACCCGGGCCCCGGAGGACGCGCTCATCGAAGCGTAGGTTAAGGATTTGCGATGCGCCGAGCCTGCCACGGCAAAACTCGCGCCCGGCGGCGATGAAAGCACGATCTGCAGGCTGTGCAACCAGCAGCGCCCGCATAGTCGGCACGCTTGGTCGCTGCGAGTCACGCATCGCACTAGAAAACGAGCCCTGGCGTGCCCCGCTCGCCAGTTCGAGGGCGAGTGACCGCATGCCCAGCCGACGGCCAACCGGCCGGCTAAAGTTGCTTGCGCAATTCAGCCAAGAGTTGCTCGGCGGCCTCACGATAGAAAAACGGCACCTGCGACTTCACCGCCTGTTCGCACCAATGCCGGGCGTCGACCTTCTTCTTCTGCTCGGTCAGCAGCTTGGCCAGGTAATAGGCCGTGTCGGGCGTGATCGAGCCGGTCGAGGCGGCGATGTTCAGCGCCCGCTCGGCACGGTCGAGCTGGCCAGCCTTGAAATAGAGCCAGCCCAAGGTGGCGGCCGCTTCGGTCGCTTGCTGGAAGCGCTGCGCGTTATCCTCGGCCAGCGCCAGTCCACGGCGTCGTTTCGCTTCGTCGTCCTGCTCGGCCAGCACCAGCGCGAGCTGATTGCGGGCGGTGAAGTTATCGGGCGACGACAAATACGCCTGGCTGAACAATGTTTCGGCCGTGGCGTAGTCCTTTTTCATCCGCGCGACGAACCCCAGCACCAGTTTGGCTTCGAGCGAGTCGGGAGCCACCTTGAGCGCTTCGTCGGCCTGCTTCTTCGCTTCGTCCAAGTTGCCGGTCTCGAGAAACCACTCGGCAACGCCGGCGCGGGCACGAGGGTCTTCGGGGGCTTCAGAGATGGCCAGCTTCATCCAATCGGCCGCCATGCCGCGGTTCTTTTCGTCGGTGCCGGCCGCGTGATAGAGACGCCCCATGGCGATTTCGGCCACGGGCATCTGGTCGCTTAGTTTCGCCGCCAGCTTGAACTCCGCGTAGGCTTCCTTCGGCTTTTGCAGATTGAAGAGCACCATCCCCAGCCGACGATGCAGGACCGGGTTCTTGTCGTCGAGCTTCTTCCAGGCCTCGAGGTGGTCGCGCGCCAAGACCCACTGGCCCCGGAACTCGGCGACCGCCGCCTGACCGGCCTGAGCGCGAATCAACATCCCCTTCTTGCGGGCCGACTTTTCGTCCATCTTCTCGGCCAACTCGGCAACTTTGTCGAACAACATGCCCGACTCGACGATGCGTCGCTCGCCGAAAGACAGATCGCCGAGTACGGCATAGGCCTCGGGATCTTCGGGATGGTCCATGGCGACTTTCTCGAGCTGAGCTCGAGCATTCGGCAGTTGGTTGGCGCGCATGAACAGCCGCGCCAGCAAGAGCCGCGCCGGGGGGAGCTCGGCGTGTTTGACGACCGCCGTTTCGAGCGATTGCAACGCCTTGTCGATTTCGCCGGCGCGGAATTGCGCTTCGGCGGCCTCGATTTCAGGGAAGGGCTTTTCGGGCTCGATGGCGATCTCGCCGGTGATCGGTTCGGCCGACGCCCGATCGGACGCCACCACGCACCACATGGCCGCTGCCGCTAGGACGACTGACGACCCAATCCGCGACCGCATTCGCCCCGTCGCACGAGCCGCTCCGGCGATTAAATCGTTGCAAAGCATGAACGGACTTCCCCACGAAGTTCTGGTTGGCCGACAGGCCGGCGCGCTGCTTCAGAGCGCCCTGTCGTTCAGTGTGTCAGATCGACCGGGGATGTCAAATCGCGGGTAAAGAACCGCGCAACAGCAGGTTGCGTCGGAACTCCGAGCCTGCTAGCGGCGGCGGTTGGCGAACAAGCCCGTGGCGTACCAGATACCGTTGCTGCCGCGCTTCATGTCGAAGGCGAAGAAGCGGTGTCGCGAGCGGACGGCGCTCCAGTGACCCGGCGACTGCCGCCAACTGTGCACGCACTCGATGGCAGCTTCGACGAGGTTCTCGCCGGGCCAGCTTTCGGCCACCACTTCGGTCGCCAGCGCTCCTTCGCCGACACGGGCGTTGATCCGATGGAAACGCGTTTCCCACGAGTGATGCCCCTGGACGTGAATCTGGGCCTGGTGTCGCGAATGACTCTCGGCCTCGTGGGAGAGCGCCGGATGGAGCGTGCCGCGCGTGCTCGCTGGAGCCTCGGGATGTTGACGAACAGCGAAAATGATCGTCCGCTGCGTCAGGCTGCCGGCCGGGAGCGTCAGCACGTTTTGCATCGTGCGCGGGCCATAGTACTTACCCGCGGGAAAGGGAAAAGTGCTCACCACCTGGCGATAATGCCGCGCCCCGGCGTACTTGAAATCGACGATCGCGATCCCGGCACGCCCCAGCATCTCTCGGTAACCGGAACGTTTGAGCACCGTCTGCTCCTGGCCGTCGACGACGATCTTGGTGTCGAGCGGCACCCGCACCCGCTCGAAGCGGAGCAGGCTTTTTTGCACTTCGGGCTTGTTGAGCGAGTGCTCGGCGAACTGTTCGACCAGGTCAGGTCGATCGGGATCGTAGAAATGCACCAAGAGCAGCTTGCCTTGTTCCTTGGCCGATTGAATCGCTGCGGGATAATCGTCGTGCCAGGCGAGCGGGCGACTCGTTTCGGCCTGAGCCTGTCGACCAGCGGCTAATACGGCCAAACAGGCGACCCAGCAAACGAAGCGAAATTGACCTACAGGCATGGCGGATGCTCCTCCTTGGTGTGGATGGTGTCTGTGCAGTCGCTGCCGAAGTCGGCCAAATACCGAGTCGTCGGAGATGGTCGCCCAGCGGACGGCAATCGGTGTGTGTGGGGGGGGCTCTGTTCCGAGGGAGAAAGCGGGGGTGCTATAAGGCAGGGCCGATCAGTTCCGCTGTATTGCGAGTTCGATTCTCGAAGCCAGACGATTGATCGGTGTTTTGGTAGCCCTGGGTTGGCTGTAGTGTTTAAACTGACTGGCCAGTTTGGGCTGAGTTTGCCACGGGGGGCTCTAGTTGATAGCAAGCCCAACGGCGGCCTTCAACCCTCCTGCTGGTTGGCCGCGGAGTAGATTCCAGGAGCAGTCTCGCCAGGTGCCGAAGGGCACGTAACTTGCGAGCTCCCCCTCGATTCGGAAGGAACCTCAGATGTCAGCCGGCCCGGTCCGAGTGATCGCGACCTCTCTCGTTGCAACTCTCGCTTTAGGAAGAGCTTGCATTGGTAGTGATGGCGATCCAATTCCCGTATCTCCCTCGGCGAGCTCCGAATTGGTCTTGGCGGAGACCGGCCATCGATTGTTTGTCTGCCTGGATGAGGGGCCGAGCGCCACCCCCGCTGAGTTTTCGACCACGAACCTTCTCGACGAAGTCCGGGGCGAGTTTCACCCCCCTGAGCCGGCCGATCTGGAGGCCGCTCGCCGAGACGTCGCTTCCTCGGTGGAGAAGCTCGAGGGCTACCTGCGGCGGTTTAAGACTGGGGCAAGTTGGCGAAAGCACCTGCAACTGGCCGAGCTTCGTGGCAGCGTGTCGCCAGGCGACACGCCCAAGGTGAAGCCGCTGGCCGACATCGCAAGCCGCTTCGCAAGCGGTCACCGCGGCTTAGAAATGAAACAGTTTCGGGCCCCAGCGGCGGCCCTCCAGCGCTATCTGCGATTGTTGCGCGTGGCCACGGATCCGGCCGCGGCCGATGCCTACAGTCAGAATCTCGATCAAGTCGCCGCTAACTTGGACAAGGCGCGGGCCGGAGATGTCGACGCCGTCAATGCGCTGGGAGATGCTGTCGGCTGGCTCGAAGAGCGTGGGCTGGCGTCGCGGCTGACGACCGCGATTCGCCGCGAGTTTGACGAGCCCAACATGGTCGTCCAAGCATCGGCCGCGCTGTTTGCCGCCGGACTCACCGAAGAAGTCGACATGCAGGAACCGGTGCGTGAGCAGATTCTCGGGGCCAGCGTGTCGGGGACGGGCCACACCGTCGGTGAATTGCAGGTCCATCCGCTGGCCGATCCGAAGCGAGCATTGTTCGACGCCGAGTTTCTGGGAATCAATCGTTCGCGAACGGTTGCCGCTCAGCGATCGGCTCGCATTTCCAGCCGCGGATATACGCAGCTCGAAGCGCACAAGTTGCTGCGGTTCACGCCCGAAGGGATCGTGGCCGGCTGCGCCGAGGCAACCGCCTGCACCGACTCGCAGACCCAATGTGTCTGGTCGACAGCTCCCTGCCTGCGCGGGCGGATCGTGACCCGCGTGGCCAGGCGGCGCTCGGCATCCAGCAAACCGCAAGCCGAGCAGATCGCCGCCGGCCGAGCGGCCGACAAACTCGAGGTACGGCTAGAACGCCGGGCCGGCGAACAGCTCGCGAAAGCCAACAGCGAGTATTGGAAGAATGTCCGTCAACCGCTGGTCGCCCGCGGGTTGTTTCCGCGGCTCGACCTGCTGCACACCACCGCGACACACGTCGAACTGGTCGGCATGTCGGCCGGTTTGCGGCAACTGGGCGCGCCGACTCCGCCGCCGGCTATCCATCAAACGAGCGATCTGGTCGCGCGGCTACACGAGTCGGCCGTGAACAACCTGACGCAAGGTCTCTTGGCAGGTGAAACGATTCGATCGGAAGAGGTCGAATCCAAGCTCGGCGAGGCCGGCGTGAAGGTCCCGGCACCTGAAGAATCCGGCGAAGAAGTGGACGAAGACGAACGGCCGCGCAAGGGTAAATGGTCGATCACATTTGCCGATCAAGGACCGATCGAGGTCCGCTTCCGCGACAACGGCTTTCGCATTACGATCCGCGGCCGGCGATTTACCTCGCAAGCCAATGAGTTCGAGCCCGAGCGCCCGTACAACGACGCGATGGTCGTGTGGGCCGACTATCGCATCGAGCAATCGCCTGATGGCCCGCGGGCAATCCGCGTCGGCGATATCCAGGCGCTACCACCGGACGTGATTAGCGGCCGCCGACCAAGTATGGGATTCCGCGAAACCACGCTTGTCAGCATGCTCACGCGAGAAAACCGGATGGGCAATGTCCTGCGCAAGGAACTCGGCGCCGAGCCGTTCGAATTGCCTGGGCGTTGGCAGGGTGCCGGCGAACTCAAGCTCCACGAGATGCACACAGCCGATGGCTGGCTTTCGGCTTCGTGGCAACTCATCGACAAGCCCGCGACTGGCGGCGTGGCGCGGGCTGGGCGCCTGCGCGGCTGAACCGTTCGCGCAGAGCAGGCAGCGTACCTTGTCGCTCGATCGACGATTTTGCCTTCGCGGGGCCGCCCGAAGCGCACGCATCCCGCCAACCGACGCCTTGCGGTAAGATGTTGGCTTGCCGGCGGGCGAATCCTGCCGCCTGGGGGGCGTGTCGAATCCGTTTCGCGCCCAGCCGGGCAGACGAGACTCTCGGAGACTGCGACGATGCCGCGATACGTGGATATCGAGTTCGATTGCCTCCCCTTGCGGTCGGTGGGCCGCTTGGACATCCCGCTCGATGCCTCGCCCGCCTATCGCGCCCGGTGCGAACGCATCAAACACGCCATCGAGACGCATGGCTCGCATAACACATACTTCTTGTACAACGCCAACTGCAAGTTTCATCTCACCAACGACCCGGCGCTGGGCATGCTTGAGTTCCGCTTTGAGGGGACCGCACTTACCGACGCCAGCGACGAAAAGACGGTCTCGTGCGACCTCGAGGTCTCGCTGGTCCGCGAAACATGCGACTGGCTCAAGGAACCGATCGTGCAGTGGTTTGTCGAAACCGTGCCGCAGGTCGTCAAGCTGGAGTTCGACGCCTATATCAAGGCCGGCGACCTCGCGCGGACGATCGAACGCGCCAGAAAGCTCGAGGCCGATGTCGACCGCGCCGGTGGATACCTCGGCATGGGGCTCTGAAGTTTGGATTCAAAAACTGTCCGAACTCGATTCGCATGAAGCCCGCCCTGAGCCAGGTCTGTTCGCTCGCCAGCCCCTTCGAGAAAGACCTGGCGGATTATGCCGCCGGACATTGCGACGCGGTCGAGCTGTGGCTCGGCAAACTCGAAAGCTACCTCGAGGCGCATTCGATCGACGACGTGCGGCGGCTCCGCGACGAGGCCGGCATCGAGACGCCGGTCGCCAGTTTTCAGGGCGGACTTCTCACCAGTCAGGGAGACGCGCGCCTCGAGCATTGGCAGCACTTCGAGCGACGCCTCGACCTTTGCCGGCAACTCGGCATCGACACGCTGGTGATCGCCGGCGACCTTCGAGGAACTGTCGGACAACAAGATCTCGAACGCGTGCTGGTATCGTTACGTCAAGCCGCCGAACTGGCAGCCGAACGAAACTTGCGCGTCGCCTTTGAGTTTCAATGCCGGGCGACCCTGGCAAACAACCTGCAAACCGCGGCGGCGTTGCTCGACGAAATCGCGCATCCCGCGCTCGGTTTGTGCCTCGACGTGTTTCACTATTACTGCGGGCCGAGCAAGCTCGAAGACCTGGCAGCGCTCGACCCCAACAAGTTGTTTCACGTACAGGTCTGTGATCTGGCCGGCCAACCGCGCGAGCTGGCCACCGATGCCGATCGCGTGCTTCCCGGCGATGGCGACTTTCTGCTCGAACCGCTGTGCGAAACGCTTCGCTCGTTGAACTACGCGGGCTGCGTCTCGGTCGAGCTTCTGAATCCGCAAATCTGGACGATCCCCGCCCGCCAGTTTGGCGAAGTGGCAATGACCGCGTTGCGCAAGGTGCTAGGCCAGGCGAGTATGTCGTAGCTTTGGCGCACCGCGACGCGCACCAACGCATGATCTGTGGCAAGGCACACGCGTGCCGTTGCGAGCGCAAAAAAAGAGGGACGCCACTTGGGCATCCCTCCTCGATTGTTTGGCAAAGCGGTCGCCGCGCGATTTGGCTAGGCAGAGAACGAGCTGCCGCAGCCGCAGCTCTTCACCGCGTTGGGATTCTCAAACGTGAAGCCGCGCTTCTCGAGTCCGTCGTAGAAGTCGAGCTTCGTGCCGTCTAGGTACAAGTCGCTCTTCTTGTCGACAACGACGGTGATCCCGTGCTGGACACTCTTGGAGTCGGCCTTGTCGTCGAACTTGGTATCGAAGCCCAGGCTGTAGGAAAAACCGCTGCAGCCGCCGCCGGTGACGCCGACGCGGAGCACGGTTCCTTCCTCGAGCTTCTGATCGTCGATAATCCGCTTGATTTCGTGAGCAGCTTTTTCGGTCAGCGTGACAGACATTTCAGTTCGATGCTCCGCGGTAGGGGGCAGGGTGGATTCCCGGCGATTTTTCACATGCCTTGCTGGCTAAATTATACAATCGGCCGGCCAAAGGAAAGGCTGAACCCGTTATACCGGCGCCCCAGGTGCGGTGCAGCCAACCAGGCTCTGCGTGCAAGTCGCCGCCGAGCAACGTGTTGCAAGCCTACGCGCGGTGGGCAAACCGAAAACGGCCGCCCTGCCGGCAGGCGTCAGGGTGCTCGCATCCTTGTTTGACGCGCTCCAGTGAGACAAGGCCTGGGGCACGGCTCGCCGTCGGAATTCTCTGGTCCCCCCTGGGACCCGGCAAGCTTCGATAAGGCTCATCTCGATCGCACGTCACGAGCCGCCAGCGCGGCAGGGACAGCCGTTGTGTGCTCTGCTTTTTCGAGTTCTCTTGCTGCCCTTTGGTGTGGCCTCGGGTGCCTGTGGAGTCGGTTACGGAATCAACTCCACGGGCGGGAGTTCCAAGTCGAATACCGTTTCAAAATTCGCCACGCTCGGCGTCACGCCGGCCGGGCAGATCTCCAGTTGAATCTGCGTACCACCTTCCGACTCCAGCAGCATGTAAATGCGATGCCGTTTCTGCAGCCGATACAGGCCGTAGACGTCACCGTGATGCCCCAATTGGTTGCCGAAGATGTCGCGATACCAGACAGCCCCGACTTGCTTGACCGTCCAGGAGGTTTCGCGCGAGAGCAGCCGCTCGTGCGGGCTGGGCGCGATGTACATGAACTGATTGGCCATCGTCGCGCCTTCGCCCAGCGAGTACATGCACGTATCGGCCAGAATCAAGCGGTCGAAACGAAACCGCAGCACTGTGCCCGCCGGGATGTACCAGAACGGACGGCTGTCGAGCCGGGCCGGGCGGCCACCATCGTAGGGGGGCAGCGGATACTTCTGCTCCAACCGCGGCTGCACGCGGCCATCGCTGTAGGCCGGATACTGCCACTGCGCCGACGCCGAACCGGCGGACACCAACACCAACACCGCCGCGCAGGCGACTTGCTTGATCACGCTCACTTCTCCCCGCAATCGACGATCGAACCAGACGAGTCAAGACGAGCTGCCGAGCGGTAGCGCTCCTCGGATGCACGGCACATTGTGGCGCCGCACAACTGTCAGAATCGTTTACCTCGGCAGGATGCGAATAATTCCACCATTAGTTGGCGGTTGCTCGATCGGCTAGCCCCCAGCGCGGATTTTTTTGAAATTGCCGAATACACGGGGACGCACCAGAATCGTCTCTTGGATCTGCTGCCTCGCGCGACGCTCGGCTATACTCCCCGTGTCTCGCGCGGGGGAAGGTTCGCGACCACGTCAATCCGGGAACCTGGCATGTCTCGTCATGAACTCGAGGCGTTCGTCGGCCGCTGGTTGGCCGCCTGGACGGGCAACAAGCCCGAGCGGCTGTTGGGCTTCTATGCGCAGGATGCCACCTATCGCGACCCTGCCCGGCCAGCCGGTTTGCAAGGGCATGAACAGTTGCGTCCCTACTTCGTGCGGCTGCTGGGGGCCAATCCCCAATGGGTTTGGGAGCCACTCGAAGTCGCCCCCACGCCCCGCGGTTGCTGCTTGAAATGGAAAGCGACCGTACCGCAGCCGAGCGGCACGATCGAATGGGTAGGGCTCGACCTCGTCGAGATCGACGGCGGATTGATCACCCGCAACGAGGTTTATTTCGATCCCCAACCACGCGGGTAACGCAGGCCCATGAGCGACATCTACTGGCCGGGAGTCTGGGCCGTGGTGGCGCTTTACGGCGCGTTCGTCGTGGTCGGCTGGCTCGGCGCTCGCAAGACGCGCCACGGCACGGCGAGCGATCTGCTCGTGGCCGGCCGCGCGATGCCGCTATGGGTCGCCACGCTGACCATGACCGCTACTTGGGTTGATGGCGGCTATTTGCTCGGCACCAGCGAAGGGGCTCAAAAAAGTCTTGCGCTGGCGGTGCAGGGAGGACTCTGCTTCGGCATCAGCCTGATTCTCGGCGGGCTCTTCTTCGCGCGGCGGATGCGGCGCCTCGAATACACCACGCTGGTCGACCCGTTCGAATCGCGATTCGGCAAAGGCTGGGCGGCCGTGCTCATGATTCCGGCGCTCTTCGGCGAAACGATCTGGGCTGCCGAACTGATGGTCGCGATCGGATCGACCATGGCCGTGATCTTGGGCCTTGATCTGACGACTTCGATCTTGCTGTCGGCGGCGATTGTCACGCTTTACACGGTCTGGGGTGGCATGTGGGCCGTGGCCTACACCGATGTCGTGCAACTGGGTTTGATCCCCCTGGGGTTGTTGATCGCCATTCCCTTTGCGCTGGATCGCGTCGGCGGTTGGGATTCGTGCGTCAGCCAGTACGAGGCCGCACACGGCGAAGCCGCGCGCCTGGTTCCGCCGCTCGAGGCAACCAACGGCTACTGGAAACGTCCGACGATCGTCGGTTGGTGGGAAACTACCGCCATGCTCATCATGGGAGGCATCCCTTGGAATTGCTACTTTCAGCGTGTCCTCTCTTGCCAGACGCCCAGTAAGGCCCGCTGGCATTCCGTCTTCGCCGGTGTGCTGACAATCGTGTTGGTCGGGCCTCCGCTGGTGCTCGGCATGGCGGCCAGCGTCTACGACTGGCCACCGGCCCAAGCTGCGAGTCTGGCGGCCGAACCAGCCCTGACATTGCCCTGGGTGTTGCGAGAACTAACGCCGCGGATCGTGGCAGTCTTGGGCCTGGCGGCAATCGTCGGCGCGGTCACCTCGAGCTTCAGTGCGTCGATTCTCTCGGCCGGCTCGATGTTGAGCTGGAACGTCTACCGCCGACTGCTGGTCCCCTCGGCGACGGTCGGGCAGATTAAGCTGGTGATTCGCGGCTCGATTCTGGTGTTGGGGATCGGGGCGGCTGTCTTTGCCCTACGGGTAGCCAGCGTGCAGGAATTGTGGTTTTTCACGGCCGATCTCGTGTTCGTGCTGCTATTCCCGCAGTTGGTCATGGCGCTGTTCGATCGGCGCGCCAATCGGATCGGCTCGATGGCGGCTTTTGCCGTATCGCTGGTCTTGCGCCTGGCTGGTGGCGAGCCGCTCTTGGGGTTGCCGACGTTAATCCCCTACGTCGATTGGCTCGCGGCCGCGCTCCCCGGCAGCCCCGAGCAATGGTACGATCGCCAAACTGGAGCGAGCGTGATACCGTTCAAGCTTCTGGCCGCCGCGGCCGGCCTGGTCGTGCTACCGGTGGTGTCGCGCCTGACCGCCCGGTGGGACGCACCTCGGCCGCTCGAGCGGGTTACTCCGTCGGCCGATCCGCAGCCGCTCATTTGAGAAACTGGGAACAGTGCGCATGAAAGCAGGTTTGCAGCAAGAACGCTTCGATGGCCTGGCACGCTGCTATGCCTGGGGGGTGCATCTCTATACGGCCTCCGGCTTGCTGGTGGCCGGCGCGATCGCGTATGTGCTAGTGGGCGAGCGCCCCGACAAGTTTCGCCTGGCATTTTTGTTGATGCTCGTCGCCACGATCATCGACGCTACCGACGGCTTCTTGGCGCGCCGCGCCCGGGTCAAGGAAGTACTGCCGGGGTTCGATGGCCGCCGGCTCGACGACATCACCGACTTCTTGAACTACGTCTTCTTGCCGCTGTTCTTGATGTATCAGGCGCGGCTCTTGCCCGACGGCCAAAATGGCTGGCTGCTGGTGCCGCTGGTGGCCAGCGCCTACGGATTCTGTCAGGTATCCGCGAAGACCGACGACGGGTTCTTCCTGGGGTTTCCGTCGTACTGGAACTTGATCGTGTTTTACTTGTACACGCTCGATCCACCCCCCTGGTTCACGATCGGGGCCCTGGCGCTGTTCTCGCTGCTGACGTTCGTGCCGATGAGATATCTGTATCCGTCGCAGCCAGGCCGCTTAAACAAGCTGTCGCTACTGCTGGGCGCTGTATGGGGTGTGTTGTTGCTCCTGATTCTCTGGGGCGCGCGGACGGAACCTCTGGACGGCGACCGGGCTCAGCGGCTGGCCTCGGTATCGCTTTTTTACCCGCTTTATTACCTCGTGGCCTCGGCCGTGGTGACGGTCCGCTATTGGCTGGCCGCTCGCGAGCGTGCCGAATTGGAGTAGCTGAGCGGCTGGATGCGCGCAGGGCAAACTCTCGATTATGATGGATTGACCAGATTCATCGGCTCGCGAGACGCAACCTTGACCCAGCTTGGCACCACGACCGCGCCGTTCTCGACCACGAAGCTTACCCCGCCCGAGCCTACGATGGCACGTCGTCTCGGCCCCGATACGCTGATCTCGGTGGTCATTCCCTGCTTCAACGAAGAGGCCGTGCTCGAGAAACTCTTCGGCCGGTTGAGCCGAGTGGCCGAGACCTGGGGCGCGCCGTTCGAGGTGATCCTCATCGACGACGGGTCGCGCGATCGCACCTGGGATCTGATGCTCGCCCAGCATCGCCGCGACCCCCGCTGGAAGCTGATCCGTTTCGCGCGCAATTTCGGGCATCAAACGGCCTTGCGGGCCGGGCTGCATGCTGCCAGTGGCGACGTGATCGCCGTTCTGGACAGCGACCTGCAGGACCCGCCGGAAATCCTCGATCAATTCTTCGCCAAGTGGAGCGAAGGCTACGACGTGGTGTACGGCGTGCGGCAGAATCGCAAGGAACATGTGCTGCTGCGCACGGCCTACGCCTCGTTTTATCGCTTGCTGTCGATGCTTGCCGAAGTCGACGTGCCGCTCGATGCCGGCGACTTCTCGGTGATCGACCGCCGCATCGTTGACGAGCTCAAGCAAATGCCGGAACGCAAGCCCTTTATCCGCGGCCTGCGGTCGTGGGTTGGCTTCCGGCAAATCGCGATCCCGTACGATCGTGCGTCGCGCGCCGCCGGCGAGACCAAGTACAGCTTCCGGCGATTGATTGGGCTGGCCGTCGATGGCATTCTCAGCTCGTCGCTGGTGCCGCTCCGGTTGGCGACCTGGATGGGAGCCTGTGTATCGATGATCGCCTTTGTCGGTGCGGTATTCACACTGGCCATTGGCTTGTTTCCCTCGGCATTTGCGGCCATTGGCATGCGCCCCGTACCGGGCACGGTCAGCGTCATCATTGCCGTGCTCTTCATCGGCGGGGTGCAACTGCTCTGTATGGGAATCACCGGCGAGTACGTCGGGCGCATCTACGAGAACGTCAAGGGGCGCCCCTTCTGGGTCATCCATGAGACATTGGGGGTCGACGAGCCCGAGGCCGACGTCGCGCGCAAGCACCGGGCGGAGCGGTCGCGGCGAGGGCTGCCCCGCGACTAGGTCAACTTCCGGCCAAACGCCCGATAGGCGCGTGGAAGGGGCGTTTCTGGCGATACAAGCGTCGGCGCTCCTGGATATCGACGGCTAGCGAAAACCGCTTCTCGGCGATGGCAAGTTTCGCGGCCCGATCGGCCGTTTTGATCGCCTCGGCGTAACGCCCCGCTTCGGCATACGCGGCCGCCAAAGTATCGAGATAGGACGGTTGCGGCGGATCGCTCTTAGCGCAAACCTCCTCGGCCAACTGCACGGCGTCGTCCCCGGATCGCAACGAATCGTTCGAGCAGGTCGCTAATTCCCAGGCCAATGCATTGGAGACGTCGAGGTTTTCAGGAGCCACACGCCGAGCCTCGCGATAAGTGGCCAGGGCCTCGGCCGAATCGCCCAATTGCGACAACACCTGGGCCAATTGCAGGCGGTTTGCCGGGTTGTCGGGATGGAAGCGCACCAATTCGCGGAGTTGCTCTAGACCCGCATCTTTTTCCCCTTGTTGGAAGCGGATCATGGCCAAGGTCGAGCGGGCCTCGGCGTTGTCGGGCTCCGATGCGAGGATCGTGTTGAGATGAGCCGTGGCCTCTTCCAATCTCCCTTGCTGCCAGCGCCGCGAAGCATACTTCAGCTCGCATTCGGTGGCCCGATCCGGCTCGATTTCGACCACGGCATCGAATTGGGCCCGGGCCTCGGCCTCGCGGCCGAGCGCCAGCAGTAGCTTGGCGAGCTCCCAACGTGCGGGGGCGAAACCAGGATGGATATCGCGGGTGAGTGTCTCGAGCTCGGCTAGGGCCGTCGGCACATCTTGCTGCGTCAAGCGGACCACGGCGCGGAAGAACCAGGCGCGATGATTGCGCGGGGCAATAACAATCGCCTCGTCAAAATCGGCAATTGCTCCCGCCGGGTCTTGGAGGTGGTGCTTCGCCCAGCCTCGTTCGACGAGGTACTTGGCATCGCGTGGACTGCGAGCGACAGCTTCATTGAGATCAGCTAGAGCGGCCGCGTTGTCGTTGGTCTGCTGATGCAATCGGCCTCGCTCATACCAGGGCTCGGCCGAGTCGGGATTCTCCTGAATCGCCAGCGCGAGATCGGCAATGGCCCCCGCGGAGTCGGCTCGCTGCTCGCGATACAGTGCTCGCTGGACGAAGTAATCGCCGCGCCGCTCGGCCGGCACTTCATCGACGGGCAGATAGCCAGCCAATACATCGACCGCTGCGGCGGCATCCGTCGGCGGCGAGTCTGGCTTAGCTTCTTTGTTAACGACGAATCCCACGGTACCGGCCATCATTTCCTGCCAGGTCTGGTGACCATAACAGATGATGCGATTGGGGTCCGGATTGCGGAGGTTGTCCGCCGAGTTGTCGAAGTGCGCGAGACAGTGCAGCCGCGTACCCTTGGGCAACTCCTTCGGACGGCGCAGCAGATAAACAGTTTGCCAATCGAAATCATACCGGGGAATGTCCAACAGCACTTCGCGCTCGCCGTTAGGATAGTGCGCCTCGAAGCGCATCGACTTACCGCGCAAGTGCATGTGGGCGTTAAGCCAGATCAACTTGGAATCGTCGACAAACGTGTACCAGGCTTCGACCGGATAGTCGGGAGCGCCCGGCGGAACGGCGAAATCGGTCGACTCGGCCAGCGCCGAGCCAAAGCGGCTCGACGACTTCTTTTTGACTGTCTCGGGGTCGGCGAATCGCAGGGCGACACTCGTGCGATCTTCTTGCCGGCGTCCGCTGGCCGTGTAGTGCATCTCGAAAACGATTTGCGAACCGGCGGGCACCAGCATCAGGCCGGTTTCGTCACTCAGATCGGGTAGCTCCTCGGCGTCGGCCGGATGGCCCACATAATTCGAAAAATGGACCCCTGGCACGTATCCGCCGATCTCGCTGACCTTGCCCTGCCGACGCAGCTTGAAGAAATCTCCTTTGGGAGCGGTGAACACCGCCATGTGATGCACGACTGCCCGACAGTCGGGGCGCGCCTCCACGGCCGAAAGCCACTTGTCTTCGGTAAAGCCAGGATCGACGGTGAAGTACTGATAATCGAGAACTCCCTCGGCCGGAACCACGAACGGCTCGTCTTGAATAAACAGCTCTAGATCCCACGGCGCGCTGTCGACCTCCGCCGCGAAATCGATGGACGGCGGGAGCTCGGCCGGGTCGCCTTCGGGGGCGCCGTGCGCGACCCACTGCCGAATCAGGTCCTTCTCTTCTGCGCTCAAGCGAGAATCGTTGAGAAACTCGCCGTGCTCAGGGTTCGCGTGCCACGGCGGCATCCGCCCGGTGCTCACAACTTCATCGATCATCAGGTCCCAGCCGATGACGTCTTGGTACGTCAACAACGGAAACGGCGCGATCTCTCCCGGCCGATGACATCCCTGGCAACGGCGCTGAAAGATTCGCGCAATCTGGTTCGACCAGGTCACCGGGCTATCGGCATCCGCCGGGCGCCGTCGGCCGATCAGGCAGCCGGGCGCGGCGGCCGTCGGTACGGATACCGGCTGGCCCGCCAGGAGTTCGTCCAGCGCGATGGCCAGGTCCTGACGCGTCGGTTCTGGCCGCTGGAAATTCACTCCCCGATCGATTCCATACTGATCATCGATCCGCCCGTAGTAGCGCACGCGGCGATCGGCGTCGAGCACGAACACTTCGGGAGTGCGGGTCGCGCCGAACAGGTCGGCGACCTCGCCAGCGGGATCGCGCAGGACCGGAAACGGAATCTCAAAGTTCCGGGCATAGTGTTCGACTTCGCGGAGATCGTCCTGACGATTGCTATCGACGGCGACAAATGCCACTCCACGCGGCGCCAAGGTCCCGTGCAATGCCAGCAACCGACCTGTGTAGAGTTGCACCAACGGGCACTCGACGCCGATGAACGCCACGACAACCAGCTGCTTGTCGGCCAGCGCCGACAGTCGATGCTCCACGTTCGAGACGTCGGTGAGCGCAAAGTCGGCAATTTGGCGGCCAATCCGCTCGTCCGGTTCGTCATCCCCGGCTGGCCCCGCTTCCGCGGTCGCGGCTGCGGGCGGCGCTTCCGCCGGTGGGTCTTGCGCGGCCGCCCCGATTAAGCACGCGCACAGCGCCAAGCAAGTGGCCCCTTGGATAGCGACCTGCCAAGGGGGTACTTTCGACGGAATTGCCGATCGTCGAACGTGAGTAAACCGTCCCGCGGACCAGGCTTCGAGCACTCTCACGGATCCAGGCTCCCTCTGAGTTTCGCTTGTGCAATTTGGAGGTTCTGCTGCGCCTGAACGTGATCTGGCCGGATCTGCAGTGCTTGGACGAAACAATCGCGCGCCGCCGACCACTCGTCGCGGCGAGCCAAAAGCATGCCTAGATTGTTGTACGCCTCGGCGTAGTTCGGATCCAATTGCAAGGCGGCGCGGAGCTGCGTTTCGGCTTCGTCCAGTCGATCGGTTCTGGCCAGAGCAACCGCCAGGTTGTTGTACGGCTCGGCATACTGCGGTCGTTTGGCGATCGCCTCGCGGAACAAACGCTCGGCTGGCTCGAACTGCGACTTTCCCAAGAGCATCAGGCCCAGGTAGTTTTTCGCTTCCACGTAATCTGGCCTCCGGGCGAGCGCGTCGCGGAAATACTGCTCGGCTTCGTCGTTGCGCTGTTGCCGCATGCGCGCCAGGCCGGCGGAGAAGGCGGCGTCGGCCCGCTCTGGCGCTCGCCGCAACAATTCGTCGAACTCGCGCACGGCGTCATCGAACTTCCCCGTCAGAGCCGCGATCATGCCAAGTTGATACCTGGCGTCGGCATGGTCGGCATCTCGAGCGAGCAAAGCGCGCAGGGCGGCCTCGGCTTTAACGGCGTCGTTCTTGCGCAGGTAGGCAGTCGCTAGGTGAAGTCGCGCCGAGGCAAGATCGGGTTCGCGCTCCAGCGCCGACTCGAATTCGGCAATCGCCCGGTCGACTTGATTCTGCTGCATTCGCCCGAGCCCCAGAACATCGAACGCCACGGCGTTCTCGTCATCGGCCCAGGCCACTTCGTGGGCGTAAGCCAGTCCCTCGTCGATCTCGCCGCGCTCGATCAGCAGACGCGCCAGCTCAAGCTGGATGGCCGGGTCCGGCGGACTCTCCGCAGCCCCGCGACGCAGCAACTGCACGGCCTGTGGCTGAAAGCCCTCGCCGACCAGCGCTTGGGCTCGCGCCAACAGCGGAATCGACGCGTGCCTGGCGAGTGTCTCGTCGTACCATAAGTGATCGAGATACCAAGCCTCAAGTTCGGCGTCGCTGGTCGCGATGGAACGCAGGTCGCGTCGGTAGACGACAAGCGGGGATTCCCGACCGTCGTCGAATTCGATCTGCTCGGCGGCATCGTCCAAGTCGGGCATCGGCACCGTGATCTGGCCGAGCCCATAGTAAATGTTGTCGGTCACGACGAACATCAGCCGGCGCGGATGATCTTTGAACAACTGGGCCACGGGCGGCCAGTCGCCGGTGGCAAACGGGTTGATGACATAGCCCGAGAGCGGCGACTCGACATAGCCCAGCCGAGGCAACGCCAGATAGAACGCGAAGGGCGCGCCGACCACCAGCGCTTCGTCTGGCCGCAGTTTCTCGGCCACCTCGCGCATCGCGCGGATCGTGGCGCGATGGTCGTCCAGATACTCGTGGCTTCGTTCCAGCGCCGGCCCATTCCGCGACCACTGCTGAATCTCCGGAAAATAATCCCCCTCTCGATTCAGGAGGTTCAGGACGACAAGTGCGGCGACGCAACTCACCGCCCAGGGTCTGCGGCGCGAGTCGTGAAACCACAAAGCGCCAGCGATCACGTACAAGAAAGGAACGACAATCGTGAAATAACGCGGCACCGGAAACTGCACAACCAGCACCACGGCCGCGACGCCCCCGGCGACGATGATCCAGGCCAGCATTAGCTCGGCGTTCTTGTTCAGCAGTGTCGCTACCGCAGCCGGCAGACCGCGGTCGCCAGTCGTTTGCGTGCGCCGCCAGCCAGCAAGTCGGCGCACGCCGGCGATCGACGTCCACGCCGCAAGCACCAGCGTCAACAACACCAGATCGGGGCAGATCACCAACACGTTCGCGAAGTTGACGAATTCAAAGGGCATAGTCGACGCATCGGTTAGCCGCTCGCCCGTATTTCCCCAGCGAAAGACGAACCACTGCGCGGTCAGCGAAGCACTCAAGGCGACGAAGCCCAGACCATCGCGCCACCAATTGCGTGGCTGCCGGCTCGCTAGCGCCACGCCGAGCACCGCGGCGACGTACAGCCAAATCGCGATGCTTCCCACCAACCCGGTGTTTTTCATCGCAAAACTCGCCAGCGCTGCCAGCGCCGCCCAGCCATAGTGACCACGGAGCGCCAGCAAGGCGGCCGCCACGGCGAACGTCGCCATTGGCAGGTCAAGCCCGATCATTTCGACCTGCACGCTGAACAGTGGCGTGGTCACGATCGCGGCGACAAGTGCGAGACTCCCCCATTTTCCGGCCAGGGGCCGCACCAGGGCATACGCCATCACGAGTAGTGCCGCGGCACACGCGAAATTCGCCAGGTGCAGCACCACTTGCACTCCGGTCTGACTCAGGCCGCTACGAAAGAGCATCGCCACGAGCGTTGGCAGGACGCTCGTCATATAGACGCGCGGACCGCCATCGTTACCCGGCGGTTCGACGTAGCGGAGTCGCCCATAATCAAAGTCATGCTTGTCGAGCCAGTCGGCCTCGACGAACAGCCCGATCGCAAAGTCGCAATAAGGCGGGTCGCGCGCCACATCCCACCGCCAAGCTGTCAGACCCAGCCAGACTGCCAGCCACGCACCCAACCAGGGGATCATGGCCGCGGGTCGAAACTTCTGACGCGGCCCCAATGGCGCGACAGCGAAAACAACACTACCCGGTTTTTCCGCGACACCAGGTGGCGACTGTCTGGCGGCCCGGGAAGGCAACACGGCCGACTGAGAACGTCGATTCATAACCCGCCCGTGGAAGTGCAAGTGACCGCTACCCCAGGCTTCACTCTGACACGGAATTTCCCCCCTCGCAAGGGTCGCCCGTGGGACAAACCGAGGCCTTGGCAAGCACCTGTGCGACCGCCATGGCCGTGGTATGCTGACACTGGAGTTCGCTCGCCCCCTTTCCTGCGCTTCTGTTCAGATACCGTGACCTCGGAACCCTTGCCAAGCTCCGAGCACCGCTCTCCTTGGCGCAGCATTTCGCGTTGGGCTTTCGGGTCGACGTGTGTATTCCTCTTGTTGGCCGCCTGGCGCTGGGACGTGCTGCGCGATCCTCCGTTTTTCGAATGCGCCACGGGGCTCTACATGGAGGCCAATTTCCTCGCCGAAACAAACTTCGACTATTCCAGGCTGCGCTTCGACGAAATATACGTCGCCGAAGGAGGCCCGTACGCCTATATGACGAGCGCGCTGCCAACGATGATCGCGTTGGTCATGCGGGCGACAGCCAGGCCGAGCGACGTTTTCTTAGTGTTTCACCTGTTCAGCATCGCCTGTGCGTCGATTGTTCTGACCTGCGCGTACGCGATCGTGCAGCCGCGGGGTGGTCGCCTGCTAGCCGCGCTGTGCGCCGCGGCGCTCGCGACCACACCGCTGTTCAGCGCTCAAATTGACATGCTCGGCATGGATCTGCCGATGACGGCGTTCGCCGTCGTCGCGGCACTCCTACTTCTCGAGGGTTGGTGCCTGTCGGCGATTCTCGCCGGGCTGTTGGCCTATGCCATGAAGCCAACCGGAGCGCTCGTGACAGTGGCCACGATCGTCTATTTGTTCGCGCAGCTCGTGTGGTCACTTTGGCCAGGACAACGGCGTGACGCGAACTGGCGCTATCCGTTGCTCGCGGTCGGAGGGGCAGTCGTCGCCTTTGGGTTGGAACTGGCGATTTACCGCTGGGGAGGCATCAACGATAAACTGCTGGGCCTGGCAACCGACAGAAGAGTTCTTAACAGCGTGTGGATTGTCTGCCCCGACCTGATGCTGCTCGGACTGGCGGCCCTGGTCGGAACGGCCCTCGTGGCTTTCAGATTAGTTGGTCGCCTTCGCGACGCGAAGCGGCGCTACGCTCCGTCGTGCGCTGCCGACCGCGAATGTCTGCAGGCGATCGCGCTCTCTTGGCTGATGATCTGCGGCACCATGGCCGCGATCGTGCGGTATGGCTTTGTGCCACCGCGCTACTTCACGCTGATCGTGCCGTTCTTGCTGGTCTGCGTGGGGCTGCTGCTGTCGACGCCTGTGCGCACGGCCCGCTGGGGAGCGGTGGCGGTCGCGCTACTGGTGCTCTTCAACCTGGGGAACTGGGACGGTAAGTTTTTCCCCAAACTCGACGAGGTTACTGCCTGGAGCCGCGGTGGCGATCGCAGTCGCGCCTACCTGAGCGACCAGCGCTCGACGATGGCCGCCATGCACGAGATCGAAGTTCGCGGCGCCGGCGCGAGAATCGTCGTGGGCCATCCCTACACCTATTTTTTGGCATTGCCGCGGATGGGCTACGTCAGCCAGCCGCAGCGCGGATATTCGATCAACGCTTTCGTGGACCCGAATTTTCCCAACTGGTACCGGGCCTTCAAGGAGAAACCAACTTCGCTGATCTTTGTGTCGGTGCGGAACCACTACTATCACTCCGGCCTGGC
The DNA here is from genome assembly GCA_050184475.1 of Pirellulales bacterium. Classification (GTDB taxonomy): domain Bacteria; phylum Planctomycetota; class Planctomycetia; order Pirellulales; family JAEUIK01; genus JAIESQ01. The sequence goes on from JBFXAH010000012.1 coordinate 117,313, forward strand.
CCGCATTCCGCCCCCGGCCCAGGGGGACGAAATTCTGTTTCGCAGCGACGATCCCTCGCCCCTGATTGTCTATCGCAAGCACTTTTCCAAGGCGGCCTGGGAATCCGGTGACGCCGACCGCTGGATCGTCGAGAACACCTGGTACGACCCGTCGGATCCCAACAAGTCGGTTCTCCGCGCGAAACTACTGGCCACGATCGGGCGGCCGGATCTGGCGGCCATGCTGCTCCGGCTCGAAATGAGCGCTGGCCAGCCGACCCAGCCGGTTCGTCTGGAGCTTGGCCGCATGCTCATGCAATCCGGACAGTTCGTCGACGCGAAGGCCCAATTCGACGCCGTTTTGCGCGACGATCCGCAGCATGTCGAGGCCCGACTCGAACGAGCCTCGTTGGCCGAACTCTCCGGCTCGACGACTTTGGCGGAGCGTCTATTCCGCGAAGTGATTCAGACGTCCCCACCAGCTGTCGAGGCCCGCTTTCGACTCGCTATGCTTCTACTCAAAAAGCAGGACGCGAGCGGCGCTGCGGAGCTATTGCAAGAGTGCGTCCGCCACGATCCTGACAATCTGACGCACCGCAACGCCCTGGGAGTGTCGCTGGCCCAAATGGGGCGACTTGCCGAGGCGCGTCAGCAGTTTCAAGCCGTCTTGGCTGTAGTTCCAGGCCACGCAACGACCCTGGCCAATCTGCGTCGACTCGACGAGCTTGAAGCGACCAAGATGAAGCCTCCACCGACGGGCGACCATTAATCCACGCCAGTATCGAGCGGGCCTGTCGGCGCGCTTGAGGCGCGCGCTTTCCCCACCTATACTTTCTCGTGCTGAGACATCGCTTGAGCGAGCTGTCTGCACGCACATTGCGAGAACTGCCCCGGCCCACATCATTTTCGATCCAGGATCGCGGAAGCGGGGACCATCCGGGCGCGGCCCGACCGGACGTCCAGCGCTATGGGTTCGAGACGGACTGGTTCATGGCGCCTGGAGACGCCACGGCGGCTGAACGATGCGGAGGCCTGAAGGCCTGCGCGTAAACCGATGACCACGAAACGTGCCGATTTCGGGCGCGTAGCTCCCCATGTGGGCAACTTCGTTCATCACGCGCTTGCGCGGCTTGATGAGCTCGCACCCAAGTGTGAGTTGGTTGCTGCTTGCGACCGTAGTTTTTCTCCTACTCGTAGTGGCGCGCTGGGAGGTCTTGGCTTCGCCCCCGTACTACGATTTTGCTTTGGGCCTCTTCACGGAAGCGAACTTTCTGGCCGATAGTGGTTTCGATTACCATCGCCTAGCGTTTGTCGAGGCGACATGCAATGACGGCGGACCGCGCGCTTACCTCATCAGCGCGCTGCCGACGCTGCTGGCATTGCTGATGAAAGCCGCGCCATCGACACAATTCGTGTTGATCGTCTGCCACCTCTGTACTCTGGCTTGCGCAAGCGTGGCAATCATCACCTTGTTTGCTCTGCTCAAGTCGCTGGTGGGCGCGCTGCCAGCTGGTGCCGCCGCATTGTCCATGGCCACTAGCCCATTGTTCAGCACGCAATGTGACATGTTGAGCATCGATATGCCGATGACTATGGCCGCCGTGCTGACGATATGGCTAGCGGCACGACGTCGGTTGATGCTCGCCAGTGTCGCGGCCGCCGCGGCATTCGCCTGCAAGCCTGGTGGCTTGATTGTCACCGCCGTGCTTGTCGCCTACGAGCTCCTGCTGCTCGTCGCGTGCTGGCTGCAGATCGGCTGGCGCTCCCGCGCGATTTGGTCGATCGCCGCCGCTGCCCTCTGGACGGCGGTACTCTTCGCCGCGCAACTCGCAGTTTATCGCTGGAGTAATTTGGGAGACCGCCTGCAAGAACTCGCCCAGGCGAGCGGATACGTCAGCGCGGTTATCGTACTTTGTCCTGACCAGCTATTCGTCTTTCTACTCGGCGTGGCCGGCACCGTCGCCGCGGTGATCGGCGGACTGATTCGACTGCGAGCCCCGAATGCTGGCGCTGATCGTGACGTGGAGCGCAGTTTGGCGCTCGATCGTACGTTATTGGTTATCGCGTCGTGGTTGCTGGTGGCCGCAACTGTTGCTTCGATTGTGATTTATGTGCGCGTCTATTCGGTGCGCTATTTGCTGCTCGCCCTGCCGTTCCTGTACGCGATCGTGGCCGTAACCGTGTTGCGTCGGCTGCCCGGCCGTGTCCTAGTCGTGGTGACGCTGGCCGCTGTGTCATTCAATTTGACGAATTGGTACGGATTGTTCTTCCCGCGCGTGACTGACTATCGCCGGCATTGCAGCGCGCTTGAACGGAGCCACGAATACCTGGCCGATCACCGCTCGAACATCGCGGCCATGCGCGAGCTCGAGGCAAATCACTCGCACGATTTGATCGTCGCCGGCTTTCCATTTCCCTATTTTCTCTCGTATCCGCGACTGGGCTATGTCTCGCGACCTCTAGCTGGTTATTCGATCAACCTGTTTTCGGGAGAGAGGTTCCCGCCGGTTTCACGCCTATTCGACGACCTGCCGCAGCGGCTCACGTTCATACGAGTTGACAACCCAAACTATGCTCACGGCGCGATTACCGTCCCGTCCGCTGGCAACGGTGACGAGCTCCTCTACGACGACTGCCAGAAGTCGCCACTGGTCATCTTTCGCACAGGACTGCTACCCGATGGCAGGCCGTCGCGCACGAGTTGGCTGCTCAAGCATCTCTGGCTCGGTACGATAAACACTGAATCCGACGCAGCGCTCCTGTTGCTTCGCGCACGCTGGTTAAGCGCGGATCATCCCGCCGAGGCACTCGAACTAATCGAGATGACCGATCTAGCGGACAGCTTCGACGGGCAGATCCTGCGAGGTCAGCTGTTGCTTCGGATCGGCCGCGCACGCGAGGGAGCCGCCGCTTTCGCTGCGGCCACGACGCTACGCCCTCAGGCTGTTGAGGCGCGGGTCTACTTTGGAGAGGCCTGCCTCGCCGCTGGCGACCTTCAAAAGGCCCGACTGTCGTTCGACGAGGCGATCCGACTCGACCCACGGCTCGCCGGACCGTGGCAACGGCTGGGGATGCTCTCCTTGCACTCCCGAGAATTTGCCGATGCGGTCGCCAAGCTGCGCCATGCAATTGCACTAGATGCGGGCGATCCAGATTCATACAACGCTCTGGGCATTGCGCTAGCGAATCAAGAGGATTGGCAGGCGGCGCGCGAGGCTTTCGCCCGCGCGGTCGATCTCGCGCCGCAGGTTAGCGAGTTGCGCCAGAATCTGGCGGAGGCCGATCGCATGTTGCAAAAGACCGCGCCCGCCAGCGGCAGCGATACAGGAAGATGAGGGCTGCATCTATGGCAGGTACGCCCCACGACGGAATGGACGCTGCCGGATCGAGTTGATGGTCATCGAGAATTCTCCAGGCGCAGCACGAGGTCGCCCAGTTGCCGTGCTGTTTGCCGCACGCCATCGCGGATCGTCGTTGTCGGTTGCCAGCCCGTGAGCTCGCGCAGACGCGTCACGTCGGCCGGCCGCGGCGCAACCTCTATCAGGTCTTCATCACGCTGGGGCAGAGCGCCGAACCTCAAGCGCGTCGGGTCGATTCCCAGTTCCTGTGCCGCGGCCAGCGAAAAATCACGGACGCTGGTGTTTCGGCCCGTCCCCAGGTCGATGATCTCCCCACTCGCAAACCTTGATTCTGCCAGGCGGATGATCCCGGCCGCTACATCTTCAACATAGGTGAAATCGCGGACCTGCGCGCCGGCTGTCAGGTTCAACTCCCCCTCGCGACGCGTCAACTCGCAGAGCGAAGGCAGCAACCGGCCGGGCTGCTCGTAGGGTCCGTAGAGGGTGAAGATCCGGGCAACAACTCCCCGCACATTGCCAGTTCGGCACGCCGCTACAAACTGAACGGTGCCCTGCGCCTTGGTACGGCCGTACAGGCTCAGTGGCGCGCGGCGTTCAAATTCACTGGCCAAGTGAACCACTACCGGCGACACCCCGACGGCGCGAGCACCAATGATCTCGATGAGCCTGGGCGGTAACCACCCATTCATGCGTTCGGCCAATTGCTCGTCGCACTGACCACGTTGAATGCCGTAGCCAACACAATTCAGGGTGATATCGGGTCGAACTTCGCTGAAGACGGTTGATAGTGCTCCCTCGTCTGCCAAGTCGGCTTCAAGTACTTGATCGTCAACACGGTCTCGACCCACAAAGGCATGTTGCTGTCCTGGCCGCACGGAGGTCCAGACTCGATGGCCGTAACGAGCGAGCGTGGCGACCACCTGTCGTCCGACGAACCCGGCTCCCCCCAGCACTAGCCAGCGTGTTGGCGCGACGGAACCGCAGTGATCGAGTTGATCAGGCTGAGACATCGACCTGGCGTCTGAAAGCAATCCCTGGCATCGAGTTTAACTCGCGACACAGCGCCGCACACACACTCCGAGGTGACAGGGCAATTCTAACCTGGGTGTTTGGTTGCAGCGAATTTGTCTCGCAGCGTCGTGCCGTGGACAGGATGCCGGGCGTTGTGGTTGCGCGACCGTTATAGCCGACTTCCAAACTCGCGGCGCGACGCCCAAAGAGTCGGGCGCCAATATACGGCTAGAATTGGCCGCTAGACGGAGGCCGCGGCCACTTGCTTCTTGGTGGTGAGCTGCGCCGCCAGGGGGCGACGCAACACCGCCCCGAGCCGTTGCTCGAGCACCGTATCGCCTTCGTTGGCGATCAGGTTCTTGATGAGCTTCACGAGCCGCCAGGGCCGTGTGAGATAAGAGACCGCAAAAAACGACGCCATACCAAAGAACCGCCACCAGGCCAGTTCGCGGCCGCTGATGTTGCGGCAGTACTCGGTCGGCGAAAAAACATCCATGAACGCGACCAGCGAACGGAAGTACCGATTGTCAAGCTCGCCGATCTTGCCTTCGGCCCGCAGCTGGTCAAAGAGCGTGCTGCCGGGATAGGGCGAAAACAGGAAAAAAGCCAGATCGTGTGTCCCCATCAGGGCCAACTTCCAGGCGAAGACCAGACTCTTCCACATATCGCTGCGAGTGTCGTCGGGAAAACCCATCACCATGTTGACCTTGACGTTCAACCTGGCCGCCAGTGCCGACCGAATCGAGTTGCGGAGCTTGGTCAGATCGACCTGCTTCTTGATGCGCCGGAGCGTCTCGGGCGAACCGCTTTCTGGAGCGTAGGTGATGTTGCGGCAACCGGTGCGGTACAGCGCTCGGCTGACTTCGTCGTCGATCACCTCGCTTCGCGTGCCGGTAGGCAATTGCCAAGTGAAGACCAATCCACGGCGTTCGATCTCCTGGCAGAACTCCAGAATCCAACTTTTGCGAAGGATAAACGTCAGATCGTAGAAGTCGATGTTCTGGGCCTGATACTTGGCCATGTAGATTTCAATTTCGTCGAGCACGCTGGCTGGCGAGCGAGGCATCCACAGGTTGCCGTACATGTTGGGATTGGAGCAAAACGTACACTTATAAGGGCAACCGCGCGTCGCCAAGATGCCCATCCCGCGACCGCGAAAAACACCGTGCGCATTGCGCGTCGAAAGGTATACCTCCATGGGAAACAAGTCCCAGGCGGGCAGCGGTAGGTCGTCGACGTTGCGAATCCGCCCGCGTGCACGCGTTTGCACGTAGCGCCCATGGTCGAGAAAAGCGAGGCCGTGCACGTCGCGCAGTTTTTCCGGGTTGTCGAGCCGGTTGACCAATTCGACGAGCGTCTCTTCCCCTTCGCCCAGCACACAGTAATCAAGGTCCTGGCAATCGCGTAAACAGTACTCGGGGAGTGCCGTGGCGTGTTCGCCCCCCGCCACGATCACGGCGTGGGGGAAGCGCGCGCGAATCGCCCGCATCAGTTCGCGCATCCAGGGCCAATCCTGTGTGAACATGCAGGAGACGCCGATCACGTCTGTCTCCGGCGGGATGCGATCGAGCGTTTCGTCAACTGTCAGACCGCGGAACAGGTAGCCGTTTTCTTCGATGTATTGATCAGCCCCTTCGGCGATAGCGTCGAGCACCGAGACGTCGGTACCGTTGTCCTGCAACATCGCGGCCAGATAGGCCAACCCCAGCGGAGGCGTGAGTGCCGAGTTCCAGGAGCCCGACGAAGCCACCATGGCTGGGCGCACCAAGGTCACATGTCGAAGACGCCCCGCGCTGGTCGAGGGCTGCTCGACGATGGTCAGCCCCTGCAGCGAATCGAGCGTCGACATGAAGCACTTCCCTCGATGGCCGTGCACTTAGTTGCTCTGCACGGCTACCACCGATTGTGGCTGCTTGGCACGCGTTTGCTGCGCACCGCTACCCATTTACCCTCACGAGTTTTGACTACTTTCGCAGTCTATACGGGGGGGCAGGGGTGTCAAGGAATTTCCGCGTGAGCGCTACGACTGCTCAACTCCCTGTTAGATGTGATGTACGGCTGCTTCGGCAAAAAAGGGTTGTAGTGCCGCAGGCCAACCCCGGATGGCCAGCCCGAGAGTGTCCTTGATGCGAATTGGCGATCAGTTGCCCACCGCCACCCGAGGCGAATCGACAATTCCGGCGAATTGCACTGGCGACACCCTCGCGGCCCAGGCCAAACCTCGGGCCAACAGTTGGCGATATTCCGGCAGATCGAACGTGGTCATGTAGTGCCCGGGAACGGAGCCGAATACCCGTCCGAGACCCCGCTGAAACGTCCACATCTGCGGCTTCGCTGCACCTGCCTCAACCGAGGTCGCCAAAACTTCGACCCCGTTGGCTGGCGCCGTCAATTCCCAGTAGGCCTCGTCCTCGAGTGTCAGCCGCTGCGCGCCGGCCACGATGCCGTGCCGCGAGTCGAGGTCGAGCTGCACGGCACCATGGCGAAATTGTAGTTGAGGTCGCCGCCCACTAATGCCGATCAGGCCGGCCAGGCGGCTTGGGTCTTCGGACGACACCATCGCACAATGGAGCATCGCGATCCCGGTTCCCTGCCCCAAGTAGCGTTCCAGGTCACGGTATTGCGCGTCGCTCCAGTCGCGATTGCGAAGGTAAAACACGGCCAGCTCGTTCTGCCGCCATTGTGCGGCGGTCGGCCACACAAATGCCGTCTCCACGCTCACGTCAGGCGCCGCGCCGAGCGCAGCAGACCAGGCGGCTTGCCACCGAGGGTAGTCGTGTTCGCCCGGCCCGTGGTCCTTGGGCCCGGCGACCAGCAAGATCCCCAGCGGACGCTTCGGCGGGTGCACATCAGGATTACTAGCCATCGTGCTATGGGGACAGAACTTTTCGATACCAGGCGATCGTTTCGCGCAGCCCGGTATCGAGATCAAATGCCGGGCTCCAGCCTAGCAGCCGCCGCGCTTTGGTGCAGTCGAGATACTGCTGGCGGATTTCGTCGGTTGCCGTATTGCGTACGTCAGGACGCAGATCGGCGCGCTGCATTTCGTTTAGGATCCGCCCCACCATTTCCAGCACGGAAACGGGTTGCTCATAGCCGAAATTGAACGCCTCACCGTGCAGTCGCGGCGCCGGCAAGGCGGCCGCCAAAAGCAGATACGCCCGCGCCGCGTCGCGCACGAAAAAGTAATCGCGGACGTATTCTCCATCGCTGCGCACGATCGGCCGCTCGCCGTGCAAGGCCGCGCGGATCGTCCCTGGCACGAGCCGATCGAAATTCAGATCGCCGGGACCAAACAGGTTGCCGCAGCGCGTGATCGCCAGGGGCAGTTGTTGCGACGCGACGTAACCGCGGGCAACCAGCTCGGCACAGGCTTTCGAGGCGTCGTACGGGTTGCGCGCCAACAGCGGCATCTCTTCGGTGTAGGGGAGCTTATCCTGGTCGCCGTAGGCCTTGTCGCTCGAGGCCACGACAATTCTCTGTACTGTGCCGACACGGCGGCATGCTTCCAACAGGTTCCAAGTTCCGCGCACGTTCGATTCAAAGGTCGAGAGCGGGCTGGATTCGGCGATGCCGACGATCGTCTGCGCTCCAAGATGGAACACCGTATCGACCTGGTATTCGTGCAAGGCCCGTTCCAGGCAACGCAGGTCCTCGAGTTCGCCGGGAACGAGAATCACTCGCGCAAGCAAGTCGGTCCCCAACAGTCGGCTCTGGGGCACCCAATCGCGCACCAAGCAAATCACGTCGGCCTGCTGCTCCAGCAGCAGTTCGACCAGGCTGGCCCCCAACAGACCAGTGGCGCCCGTTACAAAGACACGCCGCCCGCGCCAATCGCTCGAGTTCATCCGATCCAGGGCGGGCTGCCGCTGCTCCACAACGATTCGAGATAAAGTCGTTCGCGCTGCGTGTCGACTGGCTGCCAGAAGCCCGTGTGCCGGTAGGCCATCAACTGTCCGTCCCGCGCCAGCCCTTCGAGCGGCTCTCGTTCCAGTAGAGTCCCGTCATGGGCCAAGTAATCGAAGACCCCCGGCTCGAACACGAAGAACCCGCCGTTGATCCAGCTTTCGTTGGTCGACAGCTTCTCGGTGAAAGCCCGCACTTGATCGCCGTCGAGTTCCAATGCTCCGAACCGCGCCGGTGGCCGCACCGCAGTGACCGTGGCCAGCCGGCCGTGGCGACGATGGAATTCGACCAACCGCGCCACGTCGACATCGGCCAGCCCATCACCATAGGTGACCATGAAGGGGCGCTCGTCGAGCCGCGCTCGAAGCCGGCGAATGCGCCCGCCGGTTTGAGTTTGTAGACCAGTATCGATCACCGCCACCCGCCAATCGACCGACCCCCCCTGCAAGAGCTGCACTTCACCGCCACGCAAATCGACCTCGAAGTCGCTGTTGTGCAAGAAGAAGTTGGCGAAGTACTCTTTGATCATTTCACCTTTGTAACCGCAGGCGATCACAAATCGGCGGTATCCGTGCCGCGCATAAAGGTGCATCACGTGCCACAAGAGCGGGCGACCCCCGATTTCGACCATCGGCTTGGGGCGATAGACCGTCTCCTCCATCAGGCGCGTGCCAAACCCGCCGGCCAACAGCACCACCGGTAAATCTTCAGTCATCGCACTTCGATTGGCAGGCACGCGGGTTGACGACCAAGAGAGCCGCCAGCGGGCGACTGGCTTATGTCGATTCCTTTGCCGCAACCAGCTCGCCGGCAGCGGCTTCGAGTTGCTGCAGGTGACCGACACCCCCCAATCGCCACCGGCACAAGTTTACGACAAACTCCCAGCAGGTGTGGGCATTCACGTTCGATTTTCCTCCGCGCCGCATCTGTGCGAGCACGTTGATTTCGATGACCGGCAATCCCAAGTGCCGCGCCTTGATCATGATCTCGGGGTCGACGAACCAGTCGCGCGAAACCAGGTTCATGGCCCGCAGGTAACGACGCGGCAGCAGCTTGGGGCTGCTATTCACGTCAATCGAACCAAGCCCCGGATAGAGAACGTTGATGATCAGGTTGTACAAGATCGACACGACCTTGCGTTTCAGCCCATCCATGCGAAAGCGCCGCCGTGCCTTGACCAGGCACGGTTGCGGTGCCTGCTGGGCCAGGCTGTAGATCTTATAGACGTCGGCGGCCTCGACCTGGCTGTCGGCGTGAACGATTCCCACCCAGCGGCCTTGGCAGGCCGCCAATCCCACCAGGATACCGTTGCCGTAACCCTGATTGACTGTGACGACGCGTTTTATCACAGGCAAGCCGGCCGCCAATAGCTCGTCGATGCACTCCCCGGTGCGGTCGCGCGAGCCGTTGTCGACCAAGACCACCTCAATCCGCACGTGATGTCGCTCGAACTCCGCGATCAAATCACGCACCGAGTTGTCCAGCAACTGCTCCTCGTTGTAGCAGGGGACCACCAGCGAAAGATCGGGCGGCGGACTTTCGACGCAATCCTTCATGTCCACTCGCGGGGATCCGGCTCACAAGGTTCCACGAAACGTGGCAACACTTCCTGCCTGTTGACAACTCGTCGAATGTTGGGCACTCGCTGCGAACCCACAGGCGATTGTACTCACGCCCAGGGTGGGCCGCGAGGCGGCAGACTCGCAACGGGCTTACCGAACCGGTGAGCTCGTTCCCGGCGGGTCTGGGCCCAACGTCATGTACGCACAGTGGCGATTAGCGGTCCGCCTTGGACTGCCGCTCAACGATGGGTGCAAAATGAAACGTATTCAGAGCGCGCGAGACTCGCTGTGCGAGTCTCGCGCTCGATATTACGGTCGACGTGCCGATGTCGGCTTGGCGCCGCGGCGCGGCTTCTTCTCGTCGTCCGCCTTGTTCACTGCATCGCCGTCCAGCGGAGACGCTAGATTGATCTCAACGCCTTTGCATTCGATCTCGCGCTGGTTCGCGCCGGTGCCTGTCAGAACGATGTTGTCCCCCTTGCGAGCGACGGAATAGTCGGAGAAGTCGACGCGCACCTTCACGTCATCGGCCAGTTTGACCTTGAAAGGCTTGTTGCCGGCCATCACCGTCAACAGCCCTTTCCTCAACGTCTTGACTTGACCCGCCACCAGGCAATTGACGCTGATCTGCTTGGGATCGATGGCATTGTCGGGCAACAGACCGACCTGATAGCCATCACTAGGCAGGAAGAGCGTGACCTCTTTGACTTCGGCCCCTTTGACGGGAGCCAGGCGCTTGGTCACTTCAACGGTGAATCTGGCAAATTGCCCCGGCGCAAGTGCCGACGCGTCGATATCGCCGGTCACCTGCACTTTGGTCTTGCTCGTGACGTAGGCGATGTGCGGCACGTTCGACTTGTCGGTCCAAGTGATCTTGCCCGGCTCGACCGAGACAACCTCGCCCTCGAGATGATTGAAAATGAAGTTGTCGGCCGCTAGCGACGGCGCGCCACCAACAGCCAAAGTGCTCGTCAGGGCGGCTACAAACCAGGCCATCGACCGATTGACGAAGTGCAGGCAAATCATCCGCGTTCCCCTTGTCGAAATTCCGTGAATCGAGCGCCGAGCGTCCCGGAGGACGAATAGGCCGAGTTACCAGGCTCCCGCCAACATACTTCGTCGCGAGGCCCGCGACCAGCAAAACCTCGGCCCTGGACCAGGCGTGCCCCGGGTGTTCGACGGTTGCCAGTCCGCGCAACCATGGTCAAAATGCGGGTGCAGCGATTCTCTCGCCCGCCTGCGACTCAGCGGTCGCGCAGAAAGTAACAATGACCCCGCAGCATCAGCAAATCACGGTTCCGCAGTTCCTGGGCTTCAAGCGGGCAGGGCACAAGATCTGCGTCGTTACTGCATATGACTACCCGACGGCCGAGTTGGTCGACGCCGCGGGGGTCGACGCGGTCTTGGTCGGCGACAGCCTGGCCATGGCCGTGCAAGGGCACGCCAGCACGCTCCCGGTGTCGCTCGACGAAATGATCTACCACGCCGAGATGGTGGGGCGCGCGGTACGGCGTGCTCTGGTCGTGGTCGACATGCCGTTTCCGAGCAATCATCTCGGGCCCTACAAAGCGGTCGAGAGCGCGGGCCGGATTCTGAAGGAAACCCGCTGCCACGCGGTGAAGCTCGAAGGAGGGGCCGACCAGGCCGACGTTATCAAGGCCCTCGTCACCGCCGGCATTCCCGTCATGGCTCACTGTGGCCTGCGGCCCCAGAGCGTGCACGTGCTGGGTGGTTACAAGGTCCAGCGTGACGAAGCCCAATTGATGGCCGACGCGCGAGCCGCCGAAGATGCCGGCGCTTTCGCTATGGTACTCGAATGCATCCCCGCCGAAATGGCGACGACGATCAGCGCCTCGGTACGCATACCGACGATCGGCATCGGAGCCGGCCCCGGCACCGACGGTCAAGTGCTGGTGATCAACGACTTGTTAGGGATGACCAGCGGCTACGTGCCGCGATTCGTGCGGGCGTATGCCGATTTGAAGTCCACGATCACCGACGCCGTGAAGCACTACTGCGACGACGTGCGCGGCGGCAAGTTCCCCGGGCCCGAGCAGACGTTCCGCTAACCTGCCGACGCCAGCGTCGCGTCCGCCCGGCTTCCATTTCTCGAACGCAGCTTCGCTCAATCGAAGGCGGTGCGCCATGCCAAATCGACTTGCCAACGAAACCAGCCCCTACCTGCTGCAGCACGCCAATAATCCGGTCGATTGGTATCCGTGGGGCCCCGAGGCATTGGAACGAGCCAAGCGCGAGGACAAGCCGATTTTCTTGTCGATCGGCTACTCGGCGTGCCATTGGTGCCACGTGATGGAGCACGAGAGCTTCGAGAACGCCGAAATCGCCAAGCAGATCAACGAACAGTTCGTGCCGATCAAGGTCGATCGTGAAGAACGGCCCGACCTCGATCAGATCTACATGAACGCCGTGCAGATGATGACCGGCCGCGGCGGGTGGCCGATGTCGATGTTTCTGACCCCCGATTTGCAACCATTTTTCGGCGGCACCTATTGGCCTCCCACGAGCAAACACGGCCTGCCGGGCTTCGATCGCGTCCTCGTCGCGGTCGCCGACGCCTGGCGCACGCGTCGCAAGGAAATCGTCGAACAGGCCGGCCAACTGACGGCACAGCTACGCGAGATCGGACTGGCCGGCGGAGCGGCCGGTGACGTCCCAGACGATCTCGTCTTGCGGGCTGCCGCCGAGCTCGAGAAGAGCTTCGATCCCGTGCATGGCGGTTTCGGCCAGGCCCCCAAGTTCCCGCATCCGATGGACCTGAGGGTGTTGTTGCGGGCGTGGCGCCGCCTGGCGGCCGGCGACGAGCGACGGGCCAAGCTGTTGAATGTGGTGACGCATACGCTCGACAAGATGGCAGCCGGTGGCATCTACGATCACCTGGGTGGCGGCTTCCATCGCTATTCGGTCGACGAGCGATGGTTGGTCCCGCATTTCGAGAAAATGCTCTACGACAACGCGCTCCTGGTGCCCGCCTATCTCGAGGCGTTTCAAGCGACCGGCCGCGACGAATATGCCACCGTCGTCCGCGAAACGCTCGACTACCTGCTGCGCGAAATGACCGACCGGGCCGGCGGCATCTACAGCACGCAAGATGCCGACAGCGAAGGCGAGGAAGGCAAGTTCTACGTCTGGACGCCCGCCGAGCTCGAACAAGTCTTGGGCCCCGCGCCTGCCAAGGCGTTCGCCGCGTTCTACGATGTCTCAGCGGCCGGCAACTTCGAGGGCCACAACATCCTCAACCGCGCGAAGTCGTTCGACGAGGTGGCCAAACTTCTCGGTCGCGAGCCCGGCGAACTGGCAGCCGAGATCGACAATTCGCGCAAGCTGCTACTGGCCGCTCGCCTGAAACGCGTGCCGCCGGGGCTCGACGACAAAGTGCTCACCGGTTGGAACGCCCTGGCAATCGAGGCGCTGGCCATGGCCGGCGCGGTGCTGGCCGAGCCGCGATACGTCGATGCGGCGCGGCGGGCGGCCGATTTCGTCCTCACCACGATGCGCGGCGACGACGGGCGCTTACTGCACTCGTGGCGCGCCGGTCGAGCGCGTTTTGATGCCTATCTCGACGACTACGCCGCCCTGGCCGCGGCCTTGGTAACGTTGTACGAAGCTACGTTCGACGAGCGCTGGATCGACGAAAGCGTGGCGCTCGTCGAAACCATGCTCGAGAACTTCGCCGACGTCGAGGCAGGTGGGTTCTTCTATACCGCCGACAATCACGAGACCTTGATCGCCCGCACCAAGGATGCGCAAGATTCTTCCGTCCCCAGCGGCAATGCCCTGGCTGCGACGGCCCTGGTGCGGCTCGGCAAGCTATGCGGCCGCGGAGACTGGCTCGACGCGGCCCGCGGGACGCTAGCCTGCTTTGCGCGCATTTTGAGCCGGGCTCCGACAGCCAGCGGCCAGATGGTGCTGGCCTGGGACGAGCTAGTTGGGCCAACCCCCGAACTGGTGTTCGTCGGCGGCAGCGATTCGCAGCGTGCGGCGGCCGTGGCCCACCTTTGGCATCACTTTCTGCCAAACCGCGCGCTGGCCGGTCGGCCGGCCACCACCGAGGCCCAAGCGCCGGCCTTGGAGGCCATCTTTGCGGGCAAAGCCAGCGACACCGCCGAGCCACGCTTGTACGTCTGCCAGGACTTCGCTTGCCAGGCTCCCGTGCACGGCGTGCCGGCCATTCGCCAGACGATCGAGAAACTCGCGATCGAAAAACTTGCAGTCGATCCCTAATCCACAGATTGCAGGTCAGTTGGGCAACTGGATCTTTACGCCGTATCGCGGCGCCACTTCGAGCAGCCGGGCAATCTCTTCGGCCGACGGTGGTCCCACGCTGGTCGTGCCGTCGGCAACGGCCTGGCCGACTTCGAAGAACATCTCTTCCAGACCCGCCGGCGCGACCGAAATGAGCATCCGAGCAGGCTGGTCCGTCTCGTTGCGGAAGGCGTGCAGCACGCCGATCGGCATGTTGATGAATGTCCCCGCCGCGGCGACAAGCCGCTCGTCGCCAACGTAGAAAGTCACTTCCCCGTCGAGCACGTAGAACGACTCTTCCTCTCGGCTATGGGTGTGCGGCGGCGGTCCACCGCCGGGCAGCACCTTGGCTTCCCAGAGCGCGTACGCACCACCGGTTTCGGCGCCGGTCGCCAGGAAGCGATACAAATCGCCGACGACGGCCACCAGGCGTCCATCGCCGCGAGAGCGGATTGTGGGGGCTCGCATTATTACACGCGTGGATCGAAGGCCTGACGGGCTGCATCGACGACTGCCTGCAAGGCCACGCCGTGCTCGGCCGCAGCTCGCGCGCAGTCGTCGTACTCGGGTGCGAACGTCGCAGGCTGCCCGGGCGCCTGGCGCAACTTGCCGGCGATTTTTCCGAACGGCGTTTCGACCGAGTGCGCGGTCCGCTCGAGCTTGTGGCGCTGCGCTTCCCAGCGTCGCACCCCCAAGGTGGTCGTCTCGCGAAATAGCACGCCTTCGACGCTCTCCAGATCGCTCTTGGCGCAGAGCACGCTGAGCTTGACGCCGGGACGATTCTTCTTCATTTGGATTGCCGTGGTGTACACGTCGAGCGCCCCAGCCGCGAACAATCGCGCGGTCGCGTACCCAATGACTTCCCCCGTCGTATCGTCGAGATTCGTCTCCAGCACGAAGATCGTGTCACGAGTATCGTCAGCGGACCCGTCGGCGGCGACCGCCTCGCCGACCACCAGTCGCAGCAAGTTCGGCTGCTCGGCCAGCTCGCGCTGCCCGGCGCCGTAGCCGATGTTCCCAATCTTCATAGCAGGCAGCGGACCGAAGCTCTCGGCGAGTGCCGTAGCGATCGCCGCCCCGGTCGGAGTGGTCAACTCGCATTCGACATTCGAGGGAGCCAATGGCGCGCCGCGCAGCAGCTCGGCCGTGGCCGGTGCGGGGACGCTCACGCGGCCGTGCGCGATCGTGATGAAGCCATGCCCCGTGGGCACTGGCGAGCAGACGACGCGGTCGATCCCCAGCAGGTCGAAACCGATCGCCGAGCCGACAACATCGGCGATCGAGTCGACCGCGCCGACTTCGTGAAAATGGACCTTCTCGATCGTGCTGCCATGGACCTTGGCTTCGGCCTCGGCCAGGCGTGCGAAAATGCGCTTGGCCAACTCCCGTTGCCGGTCCGAAAGGCGGCTCTCGTCGATCATCTTGGTGATGTGGTGCAAATGCCGGTGCTTATGTTCCGGCTCGTGCTCGACGGTGATTTGCGTGGCACGGAAGCCGTGCTTCTTAACTGGCGTGGCCACTAGCCGGCAGCTCGGCAACCCTAGCGAGTCGATGAGCGATTGGATCGCCGCCAGGTCGGCCCCGGCATCGACTAGTGCCCCCAGCGTCATGTCGCCGCTGATACCACTGAGACAGTCGAGATAAGCAATGCGCACTCGTGGATTCCCCTGGTTGCAATCGGATGCCGCGCGCCGCCTGCGCGCGGATTGCGCCCTCGTAGCAGCGACGATACCGGCCTGCCCACCGAGGTGCAAGGTCGCCGGTCGACCAGTCTATCGACGCTCAGCGCCCGCGGCCGTTTGTTCTGGACTCACGTGGTTTGTGGTCACGGCGACTTCGCTGAGAAAGGCCACGGCGTCTTCAGGCAGCACCGTATTGATCGACATGCCGCTCCCCAGTTCAAAGCCTGCGGGAGTCGACAAGCGCGGCAGGATCCGCAAATGCCAGGCGAAGTACTCTTCGTCCTCGGCGCCGCGCGAGGCGGTGTCGATCGTCAGATTGAAGTCGGGGTTGTCCAATGCCGTATGGAGCTTGAGCAACACCACCTTCAGCAGGTCGGCCAGCGCTTTCAAGCGGTCCCCGGCAACGTGACCGAACGATGCCTGGCGCAGCCGCGGCAGGATCCACGTTTCGAAGGGAACGTGCGACGCATAAGGACACAACGCGACATAATCCTGGTTCTGTGCCAGGATGCGACGACCGTCCATCAACTCGTCTTCCAGCAAGACGCAATACAGGCATTTGCCGGTTTGATCGAAATACTCCGTGGCCTCGATCTGCTTCAAGCGGAGCAGCCGCGGTGTGACCGGCGTGGCGATCAGTTGCCAATGCGGGTGCCGAATCGAAGTACCGGCGCTGACACCGTGGTTCTTGAAAACGATAATGCTCTGAAAGCGGCGGTCACCCAACAGATCGCACAGCCGGCGCTGCAGCGTGGCGAGCACCGCCTCGATTTGGGGCACGGGTTGTTGACACAATATGGAATTGTGTTCCCGCGACTCAATGACTACCTCGTGAGCGCCGCAGCCCCCCATCGAGCGAAACATCGGACCGTCGTCGCGGCGGCTCGGGTCTTCCTCGATACGCAACGCCGGAAACTTGTTGGCCACGACGCGCACCGTCCAGTCGCCTCGCAAACCCCGCGGCGGACGGACGGCGTAGATCTCCGGTGGCGTGAGTGCCTCGTTGCCAGGGCAAAACGGGCAAGTTGTGGTGTCGAAATGAGCATCGCCGGCGAGCTGCGGGCGTGTGTCGTGGGGCCGCAATGCCCTTGAGGGGCTGAATACAACCCAATCGTTGGTCGTGCGATCGAACCGTAGCAAGGACATAATCTGCCGTCTCTTAGCGCGCCTGGGAGCCAGGCAGTCGACCCAGCCACCGCGACTGCAGAAATTGTGCCGCGCCTGCCAATGCTAGTTTTGATAGCCGAGTTCACGGGCGGCTGCGTTATTGAACCAACTGAATTGGTCTGCAAATTGCTCCGTCATTCGTGTATCACCAGAAAAAGACCACGAACTCTAGCGTGAGGACGATTCCGTGGCAGATGAAGCGGCCTACGTGCAGCAAGTTAAGGCCGAGCACTACGGCCTTGAGCAATTGCTGCATCAACTTGAAGATGCGTTCGCAGCCGCCCGCGGCAACGGGTGGCCGACCAAGGCGATTCCGCAGCTAGTCAAACTCTTGACCGATCTGCGCGAAGAAATCGAGCGGCACTTCGCCCAGGAAGAAGTGGGCGGCTACATGGAAGAAGCGCTCTCGCTGGCACCGCGTTTCAGCGGCCAGGCCCAGGCGCTGCTCAAGCAGCATGGCGAGTTATCGCAGGCGGTGCGTGCCCTTTTGGCGAAAACGCGGGACCCCAAATTGGTCGATTGGAGCGGTTTACACGCCGAACTGCAGACGCTACTTAAAAAACTCAAGGCCCACGAAGCAGGCGAAAACCGCATTGTCGAAGCAGCTTTCAACGAAGATTTGGGGTTGGGCGACTGACTTCATGGGCGAGCCTCTCATCCCGCACAACCCGACCGGGGTGTGCGGTGCAATGTGCGAAAAGGCACGCCCCGGCCGCACGCTGTGTGTCGGCTTGGCACGATGAACGAAGCGGGCTTCGCGGACATGCGGACGGGGTCCAGGCCCTTGCCGCGTGGTGACTCTGCGGTGCCAGGGGCGGAATCAACGAATTTGCGGCAAACGAGAAGCGGTTGGGCTTGTTGATTCGAAGTACCACGCGATGAACAACGGCCTGCTCGTCGTCAACCTTGCCTTACTGGCGTCGCTTGCCTTGGTGGCATGGCTCGCCTGGCGTTGTCGAACGTCGCTGAAGGCCGCGCGCGAGGCCCAACGCATTCACGCGCGGGCGGCCGGCGTTCTCGAAGTCGCCGACGACGGCATCATTTCGATCGACGCGGCACAGCGGATCATCTTCTTCAATCGCGCGGCCGAAAAGTTGTTCGCTTATCGTGCCAGCGAGGTGCTCGGGCAGCCGCTCGACCAATTGCTTCCCGAGCGGTTTGTCGCCGCACACCGCGACCACGTCTCGGAATACGCGCGCAGCGGGAGAACTTCCCGACGAATGAGCGAACGCGTCGAAGTCTATGGGCGGCGTCGCGACGGTGTGGAATTCCCGATCGACGCTTCGATCTCGCGCCTGCAGTTAGCCGACGAAACGATCCTCACCGTTACCGTTCGCGATATCACCGAGCGCCGCCGCCACGAAGCCGCCCTGCGCGAATTGCACGAAGACCTCGAGCGCCGCGTCGAGCAACGAACGGCCGAATTGCGGGCCACTACGCAGCAGCTCTGGCAGGCCGCCAAGCTGGCCTCGGTAGGGGAGCTGTCGGCCAGCATCGCGCATGAGTTGAACAACCCGCTGGCGACCATTTGCCTGCGGATCGAATCGGCCCTGGTCCGCACGCCGACCGATGACCCTCGCCGACGCGCCTTGGAAGTCGTGCAGCAGGAAGCCAAACGAATGGGCGAGTTGGTTTCGAACCTGTTGCAGTTCTCGCGTCGTGGCGACGACGCCCGTTCGACGATCAACGTGCCGGAAGAACTGATCAAAGCCACGGAGCTCGTCGAGCATTATTTGCGGCGACGGGACGTGCGCGTGGCTCACGAGTTCCATCCACAAGCTCCCCTGATTTCCGCCAATCGGCAGAAGCTCAGGCAGGTTTTCTTGAATCTGCTGACCAACGCCGCCGACGCCATGCCTGGCGGGGGGGAGTTGCGCCTGGCGGTTTCGCCGGCGAAGCTAGGCAATGATCAACGCGGCGTGATCATCGAGGTCCGCGACACGGGGCATGGCATCGACGCCAAGCACTTGCCCAACGTCTTCGAGCCCTTCTTCACCACTAAAGAAGAAGGCAAAGGGACCGGGCTGGGGCTGGCCATCTGTCGGCGAATTATTCAGGAGCATGGCGGCCAACTGGCGATCGACAGCCAGCCGGGTCAAGGAACTACTGTCCGCTTAGAGTTGGCGACCGGCCTCGTCGATGGACAATCGCCGGGGGGATGAACAGAATCAACTCTTCCGCGGCATTTCACGGAGTAACTTGTTGGGGTCCACATGGCGAGCGCCAGACCGGTCCGACTGCTGATCGTCGACGATGAGCGCGAACTGCAACTCGCGCTTTGCGAAACGCTGAGCGAACATGGCTACGAAACGGTCGGCGCCACGAATGCCACCGAGGGCTTACGCAAATTTAGCCAGGGCGATTTCGACGTCGTGCTCAGCGACCTAATGATGCCCGGCATCGACGGCATCGCCATGCTGCGCGAAATGCTGGCCCGCGATCCGCAAACGGTCGGCATCATCATGACGGGCCAGGGTACGGTGCCGACGGCCGTCGAAGCGATGAAGGTCGGCGCGTTCGACTACGTGCTGAAACCATTCGATTTGCAGATCATGCTGCCGATCTTGGCGCGCGCCGTCGACGTGCGACGCTTGCGTCTGGAAAATGTAAGGCTCCGCGCCTACGTCGAGCGGCTGGCATTCGAGTCGCCGCGATATCAGCTAGTCGGCCGCAGCACCGCCATGCGTCGGGTGCTGGAGCTCATCGAGAAAGTCGCCGGCACCGACGTCACGGTGCTCGTGCGCGGCGAAAGTGGCACCGGCAAGGAGCTCGTGGCCCGGGCCTTGCATCTCAATAGTGCACGTCGCGCGCGCCCGTTGGTGACCGTGAACTGCGCGGCGATGCAAGAGACCCTGTTGGAAAGCGAGCTCTTCGGTTACGAGAAGGGAGCCTTCACCGGAGCCGATCGCGCCAAACAGGGGCTCATCGAAGTGGCTGCCGGCGGGACGCTGTTCATTGACGAAGTGGGCGAGTTGCCGCCGGCCATGCAAGCCAAGCTGTTGCGCGTGCTCGAAGATGGTCATTATCGCAAGTTGGGGGGGACCCACGATCTCTACGCCCAGGTCCGCGTGATCGCGGCCACGAACAAGCCGCTCGAAGAAGCGCAGCGCAGCGGCAGCTTTCGCGAAGACCTGTTCTATCGACTGAACGTCTTCACCATTTCGCTTCCCCCGTTGCGCGAACATTCCGAGGACATCCCCGATCTGATCGAACATTTTCTGGCGACGCGACAGTTGGGCGAGGCGCGCACCACCATCCATCCCGAGGCCTTGTCCGCCTTGATGCGATATCGCTGGCCAGGCAATGTTCGCGAGCTCGCCAACGTCCTTGAGCGAGGGCAAATTCTAGCGGAGGATTACCAGATCACGGTCGACGACCTGCCCGAGGATGTCCTTCGTGCGCCCGCCGAGCTTCCTACAACCGAGACTGCGCACCACGCCGCCGACTCATCTCCGGAAACCTGCAACTTGAAAGAGCTCGAGGCCAGCGCCCTACGGCGCGCTTTGGACGAACACCAGGGCAACCGTTCGCGCGCGGCCCGGGCGCTGGGAATCAGTCGCCGATCGCTCTACCGCTTGCTGGAAAAATACCAACTAGTGGAGCCGGAACCGCTTACCCCCGGAGACTGAAAGCCAAATTTCTTTTAATCTCTCCGAATCTTCTCGACCTCACTATCTGCCCGTGCGATACTCGAACCGCTCGTATGGGGGGGTGGGCAACGAGCCGTTTGATCCGAGTTCAAGACGTGCTGGGCTCGCAGCATGCACGCGTTACTCATTTCCGATGGTAGTCTCGGCGATACGCTGCCGTTTCTGCAGTGGGGACAGGCGCTGGCCCACCGCGGGCATCGCGTCACGCTGCTAGCAAATGGCTACTACGGACGGCTATTCGACGACGCCGGTCTCGACTACGTGCCGCTAACCACGGCCGAAGAGCACGCGCGATTTCTCGCCGCGCACACCTCGTGGAAAGACCCCGCACCGATCGCGGCACTCCCCACGATGGCTCCGCGTTGGAACCGGCCGGTGTACGAGTTCATCGCCGAGCGCTATGAACCTGGCGAGACGGTTGTCGCCGCTCAGGCTACGTTCGTCGGAGCCCGCATTGCTCAGGAGCACTTGGGAGTGCCGCTGGCCACGGTGCATCTGCAACCGATGTGGTTGGCCAGCACCTACGATTCGCCGGCGATTGCCTCGTGGTGCCCACGACTGGTCCCCATCTTGATCGATCGCGTGATCGACGTGTTTTTCGACCGCTGGGTGGGGCGTCCGACAAACCGCTTCCGCGCCGAATTGGGCCTGCCAGCGGTCAGACGGGCCAAACGCTGGTGGAACTCGCCGCAGCTGGTCCTGGGGATGTGGCCCGAGTGGTTCAACCCTCCGCAGCCCGATTGGCCGCCGCACACGCACGCGCTTGGGTGGTTGCCGGGTGCCATACCGAATTCCGATTTTGACGAGCCGCGGTTGGAAGCGTTTCTTGCACGCGGAACGCCACCGATCGTGTTTTCGCTCTCGTCGTATACGCAGCACGCGCGTCATTTTTTCGAGATTGCGGTCGACGTAGCCCGCCGGCTGGATCGCCGGGCCGTGCTGCTGGCGCCGCACCAGAATCAACTGCCGGCATCTCTGCCCGAGGACGTCTGTTCCTTTCCGTTTGTACCCCTCGACAAGTTGCTCCCCCGCGCCGTGGCACACGTGCACCACGGCGGGAGCGGAACCGTCGCGCACACGTTAGCCGCCGGCATTCCGCACGTCACCGTGCCGCAAACCGTCGACCAGGTCGACATCGGGCAACGGTTGCTGCGACTCTGCGTGTCGCGCGACGTGCACCCCCAGAAATACTCGGCTGCTACGCTTTCGGCCGCGATCCAGTCGCTGCTCGAGTCGCCGCAAGTTGCCGAGCGCTGCCGGTATTACGCCGCACGCTGCCGCGAGACCGACACGGTGCAATGCGCTTGCGACGCGCTCGAGCGACTCTGGCGTGCGACGTCGCCGGCACCTGAAGCGGCAACTTCGCGCGAGCGGCTACCGGCCTAGGCGCCAGCAGGAATAAAAGTACTTGGTAAGGAGCGATGTGGTCGCGATCGCTCGCGGCGGGGTTCGAATTTCGAGGTTCCGATGTCAAGCAGTTCCAACTTCGTCGCCGGCTCCGGATTGTCCACGAACCACGCTACGCCAATGACTGCTCGACGGCGAGATGCGAGTGCAGAGTCTCCGGTCGATCGTGCTAGCGAGCTCCCCTCGCCGAGCCCCGCGGCGGTGAAGCAGGAACTTGACGACTTGGCGCTCTTCGGCGGACCGCCGGCCTTTGTCGATCGGCTACACGTCGGCCGACCCAACGTCGGCGACGCTGAACTTTTCATCGAACGTGTGCGTGATATCCTCAACCGTCGCTGGTTGTCCAACCATGGAACCTATCTTGCTCAGCTCGAAGAGCGTATCACCGCGTTGGTTGGTTGCCGACATGCGATCGGGGTGGCCAATGCCACGCTGGGGCTGCAAATTGCCTGCCGCGCCTTGCAGCTGAGGGGCGAAGTGATCGTGCCCTCGTTTACGTTTGCGGCCACGGTGCACGCCCTGGCGTGGGAAGGTCTGCAACCCGTGTTTTGCCCGATCAAGCCCGGAACTCACAATTTGGATCCGGAACGAGTCCCCGAGCTGATCACTGATCGCACGACGGCCGTCCTGGGCGTGCACTTGTGGGGGTTGCCGTGTCCGATAGACGAACTGACCCGAATCGCCCGCGATCACCGTCTGCAGTTGTTCTTCGACGCAGCACATGCCTTAGGTTGCTCGTACCACGGCCGACCGATCGGCAATTTCGGCGCGCTCGAAGTCTTCAGCTTGCATGCGACGAAGTTCGTGAATTCATTTGAAGGGGGACTCATTTGCACTAACGACGACGCGCTGGCGCGGCGGCTGCGCATGCTCGCCAATTTTGGCTACGGCAATCGCGAAGTCCCCGAGATCATCGGCACGAATGCCAAGATGCACGAAGCCTCGGCCGCCATGGGCCTCACGAATCTGGAAAGCCTGGGCGAATTCGTCGAGGTCAACCGCCGGAATTTCCTGGCCTATCAAACGCAGCTCGCGAGTCTTGCCGGTGTGCGCATGATCGAGTTTCCCGACGGCGAAGATCACAACTATCAATACATTGTGGTCGAGATCGATGCGGACCGCGCGAATCTGACACGCGACGAGTTGCTCGATGTGCTGACGGCCGAGAACGTGCTGGCCCGCCGCTACTTCTATCCGGGAGTGCACCGATTAGCGCCGTATCAAGCGGCTGCCAAGGCGCAACTTCCCGTGACCGAGCGGTTGTGCCAGTCCGTGCTGCTGCTACCGACGGGCACGGCCGTCTCCACGGCGGATGTCGCGCGAGTGACTGAGCTGATTCGCTTTTCGCTCGCGCACGGCCAAGCCATTCGCGCGCGACGTGCTCACGCCGTGGACCGCACAACCACAATTTCCTAGGGTCGTGCAGCGAAATCCGCGCAGCGCGCGAAGTGTCGTCAGGGGCCGTTGGCCATCGCCAGACGCTCGGCAATCGGCGGGTGACTGTGTAGCCAGAAGACTTCCAACGGATGCGGGTCGGGATCCCCTTTGTTCAACCGCTCCAGCTTGCGAAACGCCGACAGATATGCCTCGCGGAGGCCCGTGCGCGTCAGAGCATAGCGATCGCATTGCCGTTCGTAGTGCCGGCTGATCGTGTTCTGCAAGGGCGCTAACAGCAGGAAAAACGCAGTCAACGCGAACATCAGCAGCGGCAGCGCCGCCACGGGCATGGTCGCGTAGTCGAACTGGCCGTAGTTGGCGGTCACCCACCAGATGAGCAGCCGGTCGCAACACCAGAAGCCAGCCGTGCTGTAAAGCACGCCGGTCGCCAGCATCTTGGGAATATGCCGATGCACGTGGTGGCCGATCTCGTGCGCAAAGATCACCTCCAACTCGTCGAGCGAGAAACTGTCGAGTAGCGTGTCACCCAACAGCACGCGGCGCGTGTGCCCGAGCCCGGCGAGCATGGCATTGGCCTTGGTCGTCTCCTCGCTCAGTTTCATGCGATAGACACCTTCGATCGACAGCCCGGTGCCGGCCGACAATCGCGCCAAGCGATCGGACAACGCCGGCATGTCGAGTCGATCGACCTTGTAAAACAAAGGGACCACGAGCACCGGCACGAGTTGACTCAACAAGACGCTGACGACGAAGAAAGCTCCGGCCGCGATCAGCCACCACCACGGTCCGCACAGCCAGATGATCCAGAACAGGCCAACGAACATCGCCATCCCCAGCCCTGCCGCCAGGCCGAGCGACAAGAAATGACGCTTGAGCCAGCCCCCGAGCGTCAGTTTGCTGAAGCCAAATCGATGTTCGACGATGTGGCCGTCGTAAAACGACAATGGGAACGACACCAACTCGTGTCCCATCAGCGTGATCACGTAGAGTGCGATCAGTCGCAAAGTATCGCTGGCGATGTAGTCCGCCAGCCAGCGCGAAAGCGGTGCCGCGACGACCAGTGCGATCGTGCCTAGATACAGTAGGTCGAGCGCTTGATCGGCGAGCGTGGTCGCCAGTTCGACTCGTGCGTACCGGCGTGCCTGCTCGAGTTCGGCGGGGGTGCGTTCGGCCGGGAGCGACGTCTCGCCGGTGTGCGCCATCTCGCCCCCGGCCGACGTCTCGGTTGAACTGGCGTCCGCCGCGGGAGGACTCGAAAAAACCTCGTCACCTGGCTGCTCGGGCATGTCGAATTGTCCGTCAAGTTCGCTGGGCAGGGGCAATCCACTACAATGGCGGCACGCGAGGCACCTGCCCCCATCATACGGCGCGACTGCCGATTGGCGGAGAGTGCCGATTCACGGCAGTGTCGCGGCCAGATAGTCGTACGAGGACCACAAAAAACCCAGCCGGCGCGCCATCGCGCCTGAGATCGCCCCATGGCCGCCGCTTTGCACGCGCTCGATTTTCTCGCCGCCCCTCCCGATTTGTCCGCCACATCGATTGTCGTCCTGGTGGGGGACGAGCCGTTTCTTGCCCGGCAAGTTGGCTTGCGTATCAAACACCAGGTGCTGGCGGGGGGTGACGCTGAGTTTTCGCTCGCCACGTTCGACGGCCGCGATGCCCAACTCAGCGATGTCTTTGACGAATTGCAGACCGTTGCCCTGTTCGGCGGCGGTCGCCGGCTGGTGATCGTTGAAACGGCCGACGATTTTGTCACCCGGCACCGGGCGGCGCTCGAGGATTTCGTCGAGCGCCCGCATGCGACCGGCGCGCTCGTCTTGGTCGTGCGGGCCATGGCGGCCAACACTCGAATTTACAAAGCGGTGCAGCGCGTCGGGCTGATCGTCGAAGCCAGTGTGCCGGCCCTCCCCCGACTGAAGAAATGGCTAGGCGTCTGGTCGGAGCAAGCCTATGGCAAGTCGCTGGCCGCCGAAGCGGCCGATCTGCTCTTGGAGCTCGTCGGTCCCGAACTCGGCCTGCTCGATCAAGAGTTGGCGAAATTGACCGCCTCGCTGGGAGCCGAAACGCGGATCACGACCGATTTGGTGGCCGATCTCGTGGGTGGCTGGCGCGCCAAGACGACCTGGGAAATGCTCGACACGGCTGCCGCGGGGGACGCCGCCGGCGCGATCGGTCAACTCGATCGCCTGCTGCTCGGCGGCGAAAACCCCATCGGCCTCCTGGCTCAAATCAGTTCAAGCTTGCGGCGGTTCGCCGCCGCCACGCGACTGGTGAACGAGGCCGAACAACGAGGCCGCCGGCCCAACCTGCGCGCCGCGCTCGAGCAGGCCGGCCTGAAGCCGTTCCTGCTAGGCAAGGCCGAAGGGCAGTTGCGACAGATCGGCCGCCACCGCGGCGAGCGACTTTACCGACTCCTATTGGAAGCCGACCTGGCCTTGAAAGGAGCCAGCGCGGCACCCCCGCGACTGGTTCTCGAACAGTTGATTGTGCGGCTTTCGAAACAGGCCGCGGGGCAACGCACGCCAACGCATTCAAGCTAGCAAGCTCGCGATCGTAACGTCCTCCCTCTCTCGTCCATTGCTAGCACCAGCGGGTACTCGCCTTGCCCCGCGAGGGCGATTGGCCTATTCTCCGCCGCCCGTATCCGGGCGACTGCTGGTACGAATCGCGGACCCGTAATACTCATCGATGTCGGTGTCCAAGCATCTTGCTCACCACGACTGCGCCGCGCACAGCGCCATCCACCACTGGATGGTGCAGGCCGCGGTGGCGGCTGCGCTAACGTTGATCTGCCTGGGCTGCGCGTCTAGTCGCCGCGCTGGCGGGCTTGCGGAAGGCACGACCGAAGAGCGCGCTGCGGCCATCGCGCAATTGAGCGGCTCGGAATCAAACAGCGATCTCGACGGCAACCTGGCAGACGCCACCCGCCGTGGCCCTGGCGAATCGGACAAATCCCGAACGCGGCTGGCCGCCGCGCTGGCGGAGCTCGATGCCATCGGCGCCATCGACAAAACTGCCCGACAGCGGCTGCTCGAAGATCTGCAGAACACCGATCCGGCCCTTTGGCCGCAGGTAATCGACTACGCGCGGGCGACTCTTGCCTATCAGCAGAAACTTCGGGGCGAAGCCACGCCGGCGCAGTTTGCCGCCGCCGAGTCTCCTCCGACCGCAGGACTCCCAGTCGCGCAACTCCCGGTCGAACCGTTAACGCCTGCGCCGGCTCGCCCCGCCGCGAGCGTCGTCCCCACGGCGCTGACTTCCAGCGAAACGAAAGCCGCGGGGCAAGGCCCGGTGCAATCCGCCGTCTACGAAACGCCTGGCAACTCAGCCGCAGCGGCGGCATCGACAATCGGAGTGGTGGCCGAATTGCCGAACGCGACGGCGACTGGCCCTCCCACGATCGCGCCACCCCAGTCGCTGCCAGAGCAGCCGGCCGCGCCGGCGGGCGCCACGTCGAGCGCAGCGCTACAAGCGTCGCCCGCGAACTTCACAGCGGCCGGTCCGCCGAGCGTGGCCGCCCCCCTCGACACGGCCATCGCGGCCCTGGTTGGTGGCGAATCAGCCACCGGCCCGAGCACGCAGGCTGCGACCGCACTCGCGCTCGAGGCCGCGGCCAGCAAGCTTCGTGACGCTGGGCCGCTCGGGCTCTCCCATCTGGCCTTTTGCACCGAGGTGACCAGCTTCGGTGTCTACAATCCGTTCGACGCCAATATATTTGCACCGGGACAGGAAGTGCTGCTCTATGCCGAAGTCGACGGCTTCAAGGCCGAACCGGTCAACAATGGCTTTCGGACCGCACTCTCTAGCAACTACGAGATCGTTGATCGCCAGGGACACCCGGTCGATGTTCGTGAGTTTGGGCTGACGGAAGAGGTCTGCCGCAATCGACGCCGCGACTTTTTCATCCGCTATCAATTCCACTTGCCCACGACGTTGGACGACGGTGCGTACACTCTACGCCTGAACGTGACCGACGCGCTGGGGCACAAGACGAGCGCCGCGACCATCAACTTTACGATCAAGCAAAAGTAGCGCGAACTACGCGGCCCGACGCAAGATCGAGCGGGCCGGCACGCCGCGCGTCGCCGCGGCATATTCCGCGGCGAGTTGCGCCGCGGTCAACACTTTCAGACCGCTCGACGATCGCCGCTCGGCAATTTCATCGAAGAGCGACTCGATGCGCCGCCAGTCACGTTTCGCAAGTTGCTCGCACTGCGCCAGTTCGATCACAGCGTGACAGACACCACGTTCGCGCGCCGCCAGCTCGATTTCGCGGCCAACGATTGTCAACGACGTCCGCGACGATTGATCTGCCTCGATCAAGCGGGCAGAAACCGCCATTTCCCATAGCCCGTGGCGTTGCGGAACGCGCGGTTTGGCCGCCCGAACCGTACGACGTTTCGCCAACTGCCCGAGCCAGGCCCGCCAGCCTGCTGGCTTGGCAGGCACGGCGCGCTCGACA
Source organism: Pirellulales bacterium (assembly GCA_050184475.1). GTDB lineage: Bacteria > Planctomycetota > Planctomycetia > Pirellulales > JAEUIK01 > JAIESQ01. The sequence goes on from JBFXAH010000012.1 coordinate 145,162, forward strand.
CGGATCGACCGCACGCCGGCGCGCCGCAAGGCGGCCGCTATTTCGGCCGAAAAGTTGCCCGCGAGCACCAGGCTACTGGCCGGGCAACCTTCGCGCGCCGCGGCCGCGAGTTGCCGAGTCACCTGCTTGATCTGTCCATCGCGCGAACTTTCCACGGCACGAGTTGCAGGCACCGCTCGAATCGCGGCCTCGTGCACCGCATTGTCGAGAAGGCGATCCCAGAGGAGTCGACCGGAGGCGAGATCTGCGAACGTCCACGTCGCGGGAAGCTCGCGGGCATTGAGTAGCCCCCAAAACCGATCGGCGGCATCGCCGCCGGGCGATGTCGTTCCGTTGCCGACATTCGACGGAACGTCGATCCACAAGACGAGTGCTGCTTGGCGCTTCGCCGCCGACATGCGCATCCTCCCTGACGTGCTTGGGTGCCCATCTGAGAGTTCGGCCGGTGCCCGGCGATGGCTTGGGATAATTCGGCCCGGCGGGGCGACGCGACTTAAGCCGCAACGATCGATCGAAATGCGCGGCCGTCGCGGTTGGCGCGACTCGGCGCAAAGGCGCACGCCGCAGAGTCGTCCTAGCCGGATCGCTTGACCTGGTCGGCAAGTTTCGAGGCGAGCTCGACCGTGGCCGCAAGGACTCCGGCGGTGGTGTATTCGCGGGCCTCGGCGGACGGTTCATGTCCCAGATCGCGTAACGCACCGCTCGTAAGGGGGCTGATACTGACGAGCCGCGTCTTTCGCAATGACTTGCCGAACATCGCTACCAGCGAGCGCGCGATCGCACTCGAGGTAACCGTGGTAAAGTCGATTCGACCAGCAGCCAGCGCGTCGAGCACTTCGGGATCTGGCCGTGCTACGTCGGTGCTCGAGTAAACGACCACCTGATCGACGTGTGCTCCGATGGCGCGCAGCTCCTGGGCCAACACTTCGCGCCCCCGGCTGGCACGAGCCAACAGAAATCGCTTACCCGATGCATGCGGCGCCAGGGCGGCTGCCAGCGCTTCGGCGCGGTATTCGGCCGGCTGCAGGTCGACCTTTAAGCTGTAGCGAGCCAATTCGTCCGCCGATCCGGGGCCAATCGCTGCCAACCGCACGCCACCTAGGCGTCGAACGTCGGCGGTCGTCAGCAATCGATCGAGAAAGTAACGCACGCCGTTGGCGCTCGAAAACACGAGCCAGTCGTACGTCGCGATCGTCGCGATCGCCTGGTCGACCGCGCTCCAATCGGCCGGCGGCCCAATCTGGATCGCGGGCTGCCTGAAAACCTGTGCCCCTAACTCTGCAAAACGCCGGACCAGCTCGGACGACTGCGAGTCGGCTCGCGTGACCAGTACGCAATGACCGAAGAGGGGCCGCCGCTCGAACCAATCGATGCCGGCATCGACTCCGGCGACATCGCCGACGATGACTACCACGGGAGGCCGCAGCTTGCGAGCCTTAATCTCGGCTGCCACTTGATCGAGCCGACAACGGTTCGTGAGTTGGTCGGGCCAGCTTGCCCGGCGAACGATGGCCGCCGGAGTGTCGGCCGGCAAGCCCGCTGCGATCAATTCCCCCGTCCAGCATTCGGCCGTTGTCACTCCCATGTAAAAGACCAGCGTGCCGGGGAACGCGGCCAGCGCCTTGAAGTCGAGCGACTCGGCGTCGGCGGGCCCTTTCTCGAGTTGCCCGGTGACCAGCGCGACGGCCGCCACGCCATCGCGTCGGGTGAGCAGCACGCCCGCGTGGCTAGCGGCGGCCATGGCCGCCGTGACACCGGGAACGATCTCAAACGCAATGCCGGCTGCGCGCAGCGCAGCGATTTCCTCGGCAGCGCGGCCAAAGACCAGCGGATCGCCCGACTTGAGCCGCACGACTGTTTGACCACGCCGCGCGGCGTCGACCATGCGGGCTTGTACTTCCGCGGGAGACATGATCCTGCTGTGACCGTGGTGCCCCAGGCAGACAAGCTCGGCGGCTTCCGCGGCATGCTCCAGCAATTGCGGGCTCGCGAGGTAGTCGTACAGCACGAGATCGGCGCGCCCCAGGCATTGGGCGCCGCGCAGGGTAAGCAAGCCCGGGTCGCCAGGGCCGGCGCCCACCAGGTAGACGGTGCCAAACTTTGAAGCTGCCATATTCGACTACAAAGCCAATCGCGTGTGGTCGACGGACGACCCGTGCTCTTCGAATTGCCTGTTAGGGCCGCCAATTTGCCGGCGACCGAGCGTGTGTTAAAGTGGGAATCTAACAGATCAGTGCATAAGATTCGCCAGCAGAACGCCTTCGGTCAACGCTCCGAGACTCCGTGTATGGCCATGATGGACGAAGGTCGCCGCCGCCGCTTGCAGGCCCAGTTCCAGCAAGGGGGCAAAATGGCCGCGACGGGAAACTTCGATTACGCCACCGAGATGTTCACTGCCTGCGTGCTGGGCGATCCCGGCAACTTGCTCTACGTCAGTAATTTCCTGGGCAATCTGCAGAAGAAATACAACAACAACAAAAAGGGGGCCAAACTTGCCAGCATGCGCGTGGCCGGCCCCAAGACGGCGATCAAAAAGTCGGTCATGCAGAAGCAATGGCCCGAGGTCATCAAGGCCGGCCTCGAAGTGCTCAAGGTCAACCCTTGGGACACCAGCACGCTCAAAGACCTGGCGATCGCTTGCGATAACCTCAACTACGACGACTGCCAACTAGCCTACCTGCGGGCAGCGCTCGATGCCGACATGGCCGACCCTGAGATCAATCGGGTGGCGGGCCGCGCCCTGGCCAAGCAAGGCAAGTTCGACGATGCCATCCGCTGTTTCACGCGCGTCGTTAAAGCGCTCCCCAAGGATGAAGAAGCCAACCGCGCGATCGCCAATCTGACCGTCGAAAAAACGATCAGCAAAGGAGGCTACGAAGAGGCCGAGAGCACCCGCGACGTGCGGGCAAACAAAGAAGACGAAGCTCCCAAGGGAATCCAGATCACGCCCGAGCGGCAGCTCGAAAAAGAGATCGCCAAGAACCCGGCCGACGCGGGTTTGTACCTCAAGCTCGCCGACTTGCACGTCTCGAAGGAAAGGTTCGAAGAAGCCGAAAAGATCCTGGCCAAGGCGCTCGAAGCGTCAGGCGGCGACGTCAATATCCGCGAGCGGCTCGAAGACGTGCAGCTCCGCCGCGAACGGGAGCAGTTATCGGTCGCCGAGCGTTTGGCCCGCGAAAAGAAAACGCCCGAAGCGATCACGCTCTACAAGGAAAAGCACGCGGCGCTCAACCGCCTGGAGATGGACATTTTCCGCAGCCGGGTGGAGCGCAATCCGCAGAATTATGGCTTCAAGATCGAGCTGGCTATGCGGTTGAAGGCCGCCGGCATGCACAAAGAGGCCATCCCACTGTATCAGGCGGCCCAGTCCGACCCCGGCCGCCGGGGCGAAGTGTTGGTCAGCCTGGGTGACTGCTTCGTGAAGATCACGCAGTATCCGTTGGCCATGCGCAGCTACGAGGCGGCAGTAGAAGCCACGGCCGGGGATTTGGACGTGGAATTGCGGAAAAAAGCCCTCTACATGGCCGGCAAAATTGCCATGCTGGTAGTCAAGGACCTGGCCAAGGCCGATAACTACCTCAACGAGGTGGCGGGCCTCGATTTTGCCTACAAGGACGTGGCGGACCTGCTGGACAAACTCCGCAAAATGCGCGACAATCCTTGATTCACTTTTTTTGACCGTCGAATTTCAGACCGCAATTAAACTGCCGCCATGCCAAATACCAAGAGTGCCAAGAAGCGTCTTCGTCAGAGCCTTGATCGCCGGGCCCGCAACCGTGCCGCCAAGTCGAACTTGAGGTCGCTCGTCAAGAAGGTTCGAGCCGCCGTCAAGGAGGCCGATGGCCCGGCCGCCGCCGAGGCACTCAAGGCGGCACAGGCGCGGTTCGACAAGGCAGCCGCCCACGGCGTAATCCACAAAAACGCCGCTGCCCGCGTCAAGTCTCGCCTGACGGCGGCGGTCAAGGGTATCGGTGTGCAAGGCGCCGCGGCCAAAGCCGCGAAGTAGGCGCAACCTCCCATGATCCATGAGTCGCCACCAGAATTTGTGGCGACTTTTCTTATGCGCGCTACGCTCGCGTGCGCAGGTTAAGTTGCGTGCGCAACAAAAAACCCGCCGGCGCCGGATGCGTCCAGCGCCAGGCGGGCAAACGGATTCTCAAACCCGCCGTGGCGAGCGGCCTACGGCTCGAAGTGCTTCGTCTTGCGATAGACCGAGTCGGAGTGCTTCTTTGGGTTGTAGTGCGCCACGACACCCGACTTCGTCAGTTCCTTGCGGATCGAGACGGTCCGCGGGAAACCGTTGTCGCTGATCGAGGATCGCGAAAACGGGTGGAAGGAAAAGATGCCGTCGGACCCGCGCACGCGGCCATACCAGTCGCGACCGCCGTCGAACTCGTCGACGGAATGGTTCACCGTGTTGTGGCAGCGGCGGCAACTGGCCTGTTCCACTTCGATGTGTCCCGCGCTGTAACCGGCCGGAACCACGTGGAACCGCGCCTTCGTGGTCGGAGCGCAGGTGTGGGTGTCATCGGCCGCCACGCGCCAGGCCGTGCTAATGGCCGAGCGGAACGGGGTGGTCGTCAACAGTTCGACAACCAACGCGTCGTCGCCCACCGAAGGCAAGGTGTCGACACCCATCCGCTGCGAGAACGTCCGCTTGCCCGGCTGACGATCTCGCACCAGGCTCACCGGCAGCTTGCGGGCCTCGTCCAAGTGGTCGCACAGCGTGGCCAGCTTTTCGCGGCTGGCCCAATCGGGGCGCAATTCGCGCACGCGGGCGGCCAAGTCGCCGGCAGTTGGGAACGGTCGGAACACGTCCACGGCCCAGTCGTCCAGTTCGCGACGGCGAATGCGCACCTCGAAGACGTAGTCCTCGCCCGCGGGGCTCTCGAGCATCAGCACTTCGCCTAGCACGGCCCCAGCCGGAAAGGTCCAAGCGTAGCCGCTTCGGCCACCGCCGCTTAACTGTTTGCGATACCAGACCACGGGAAGCGTTTTTCCCTTTTCGTCCAGCGGCAGCCACAAGAACCGGAACGAACTGACCCCCTTGGCTTTCTGAGTGCCGGCCGGATGCCCCCAGGGAAACTCGCGATTAGCATTGCCGTAGGGCTCGCTGCCATTGGCCGAAATGTTGTAGTAGGCGCTGTGCACGCCCGGGTGGACGCCATCCCAGAACTGGTAAGCGCGGGGCATCTCGGCTTCCGTGTAGAGGATCAGCCGTGGGTCGTCGAGCAGCTTCGCCACCTCGGGGTCTTCCACCTCGGGGAGCTTCGCGCGGAGCCGCGCGTCCTTACGGGCCGAAACAAGCCGCGTTGTTTCGGCCGCCGCATCGATCTTTACCGGCGACGCCGGCTCGAGCGAAGTGGCCAAGGCCACACAGATCGCAAACACATTGATCATCTATCGTCTCCGTACTCAAAAAGCAAAACCGAAAAAACAATCGCAGTGCCACCTCAACGGAACTCTGAGCAACGGCGCGCCGTCGGCGCGACGAACACCCGCTACATTCCGTTAATCAAACGGCACGACTTCTGGTGGCGACAAACGCGCCAACCAGCGGTTGCGATTTCGCGTCGCTCACACGAAGCAACGCGACTCCTGGGAAGGTAAAGTTCTGGTGTGATTGTTGGCGTGAGCTGTCGGTGAGTGCCCCGCGATAAACCAAAACAACCATCGAATGGCGAGCTCGTCGAGCCCGCGGTTGCATCGGAAGCTAAGGGGAGCGCCCGCAATCGTCAAGGGTTCACCTAGGCCGCCAACCCTGCGCGGGCCGATTCAGTTCGTCCAAGCATTTCCGTGTAACATGTCCGTCGCGGGTGCGCGATCCCGACTCTATCTGAGGAGTATTTTTTGACTTGAGCGTGTTACAACTCGACGCGAAAGCGGCGCGGCATGCAAACTGCCCTGCGGCCGATTCTGTATGTCAAAATCTTTTTCGGTTTCCGACTGGCAACGTGACTCAATCGAATGGCCACCAACCTCCGAGACAATCTCCTTGCGATCCAACGCGACTACGAGGTCGATTGCCGTACGCGACCTCCGCAGACGCTTCACTACCAGCCAATCACCGCGGCGACGGCCGCTGGCGCGCAGACTTTGAAGTTCCGAGACGTGCTCAATCGCCGGCGACTACCCGAGCCTCTTGGGCGCTAGCCCTGGCGGTGTCGCCTGCTCGGGTTTGCTGCTTTACGACCGTCGTGACCATGCACCAACCACGTGTGCGATTCCGTGGCAGCCGCGTTTGCTGGAAAGCGAGCCATATCAGTGCCTCGGGCTGTTCGCTTCTACCCGTCGCCCCCTGCCGTTTAGGGGCGTCGGCTGCCTATAATGCCCCCTCGAAAAGCACTATCAGGCCAGGACAACGGCGCGGGGACTACTCGCTAAGCGCAGTCGGGCTGGTAAACTGGGCAATCTGGCTGAGGCCCGATTGGCTCGGTACGCGGGATGCTTGTGACAATTCGTGGGCTTTGACGATTAAGCACCTAGATCAATGAGCACGAATTGCCGACAAGACCTGATAGCAAGCGGCGCGCCCGACGGCGGAAGCGGCCAATCCGCGCGCTGTCGCCCAGGCGATCGCACCCGGTCGAGAAAGGTACGGAACATCCCATGTCGGTGAGCACGCAGCCTGCTCGAACGCGCCGCAGGTCGACAGTGACCGTTTCGCCCGTGCGGACCTGGCGTGAGCGCCGCGAGTTCTTTCACTTTCCGTGGAAGCTGTACCAGAACGACCCCAACTGGGTTCCGCCGTTGCGGGGGGAGAACTGGGGACTGATCGGCTACGGCCATCACCCCTTTTACGACGACGCCGAGGCCCAGACCTTTCTTGCCCGTCGTGGCGGCGAGGTCGTGGGCCGCGTCTCGGCGATTCTCAATCACGCACATAATCGGGAGTTCCCCAGCGACCCGCTGGGCTTCTTTGGCTTCTTCGAGTCGATTGACGATCAGGATGTCGCCGACGGCCTCCTCGAGGCCGTGCGCGAATGGTTCGCCGCGCGCGACATCCACGTGTTGCGTGGACCGGCCAATCCTTCGCTGACGTACGAATTTGGCGTGCTCATCCAAGGGCACGACTCTCCCCCGACTTTCATGCTCAGCCATACACCTTTGTACTACGACCGCTTGATCGAGAACTTCGGCTACCGCAAAGCGCAAGACATGCTGGCCTACAGCGGTCACATGCGGCAAATGCCGGAGCTCGAAGGGCGGCTAGGGCAGATCGCCGACCAGGTCGCCGAGCGCTACGACGTGCAGATCCGCAGCATGGATCGTTCCAAGTTCCGCGCCGACGTCGAGACGTTCCTGCAGATGTACAACGCCTCGATGGTGCTGACCTGGGGCTTCGTGCCGATCTCGCCCAGTGAAATCCGCCACATGGCCGCCTCGCTAAGGTTCTTGATCGACCCTGATATGGCCTTGATCGCCACGGTCGAGGGCAAGCCGGCCGGCGTGATTCTTTGTCTCCCCGATTTCAATCCGCGCATCAAGCAAATCGACGGGCGGCTCTTCCCGTTCGGCTTCTTGAAGTTGCTCAGTCGCAAGCGCGAGATCCGGCGCGTGCGCGTGATCGCGATCAACGTCTTGCCCGAGTTTCAGCGCCTGGGCGTGGGGCTGGTGCTGATGCGTTCGCTGGTGCCGCGGGCCGTCAAGCTGGGGATCGACGAGGCGGAGTTCTCCTGGGTGCTCGAGTCGAACGAGATGGCCCGGCTTGGCCTGGAAAAAGGTGGCGCCCAGCACACCAAAACCTGGCGGATGTACGACTACCGGCCGGATGACGGGGAGCGGTAGGGCGCCGCACTTCTCTTCCATCAATGCCCATCGGATGGCGTAAACCCATTACGCCAGCACTTCGCGCACGACCTTCCCCGCCACATCGGTCAGGCGGAAATCGCGGCCGTTGTAGCGATAGGTCAGCCGCTCGTGATCCAAGCCCATCAGGTGCAGGATCGTGGCGTGCAGGTCGTTCACGCTCACGCGGTTTTCGACCGCCTTGTGTCCGATCTCGTCGGTCGCGCCGTGGTGGACGCCGCCGCGCGTGCCACCCCCGGCCATCCAGACCGTAAAGGCGTGCGGGTTGTGATCGCGCCCCGTTCCTCCCTTTTGCACGATCGGCAAACGGCCGAACTCGCCTCCCCAAATCACCAGCGTGCTGTCGAGCAGCCCGCGCGCGGCCAGATCGGCCAGCAGGCCGGCAATTGGCTTCTCGGTTTCGGCGGCGAAGCCCGTGTGGTTGGCCACGATGTTCTGGTGACCATCCCAACTGCGTTCGTTCTCCATCCCCCCGGAGTAGATCTGCACGCAGCGGACGCCGCGCTCGACAAGCCGACGGGCGACCAGACACTGCCGGCCAAACGGCGCGCTCTTCGCATTGTCCAGGCCGTATAGCGCGTGTGTCGCGGCGGTTTCGCGATCGACGTCGAGCGCTTCGGGTGCGGCCATCTGCATGCGGTACGCCAGCTCGAAGCTCTCGATTCGCGCCGCCAGTTCGCTATCGGCGGCGCTGTCGCTCAACTGTCGACGGTTGAGCTGGCGCACCAGATCGAGCTGCGCCCGCTGCTGCTCGTCGGTCAGATCGGCGGGGCGAACCAGGTCGTCGATCGGCAGCCCCTGCGGCTTGAGGGCGGTCCCTTGAAACACGCTGGGCAGAAAGCCGGCGCCCCAGTTGAGCGCCTGCCCCTTCGGCAGGCCGCGATTGAGCGTGTCGTACATCACGACGAAGGCCGGCAGATCCTGGCTTTCGCTCCCCAGGCCGTAGGTGACCCACGAGCCCACGCACGGAAAGCCCATCCGCGCCATGCCCGTGTTGATCATGAACAGAGCCGGCGAGTGATTGTTCGACTCGGTCCAGCACGAATGGATGAAGGCCATGCGGTCGACATGCTCGCCGAGATGCGGAAAGAGCTCCGAGACCCAGGCACCGCTCTGGCCGCGCCGCGTGAATTTGAACGGCGACTTCATCAGCGGGCCGACCTGCTCGGTGAAAAAGCCGGTATTCTTGTCGAAGCCCGGCAACTCCTGGCCGTCGCGACGCGCCAGCTCGGGTTTGTGGTCCCAGGTGTCGACCTGACTGGGACCGCCATTCATGAACAGCCAGATGACCGCACGTGCCCCCGCGGCGAAGTGCGGCGGTCGCGGCGACAACGGATTGGGGGCCAACTCGCTCGCCGAGCTGCTGCCGATCGTCGTTGCCGCGCGCCCCTCGGCGGCGAGCAGGCCGGCCAATCCGATGAGGCCGAAACCGTTGCCGCAATGGCGCAGAAACTCGCGCCGCGACTCGAAGCGCGGATGAGGGGGCGCGAACAGGTTGGTTAGCTTCATCGCAACGCTACTCCACGTAGACGAATTCGTTCAAGCACAACAGCGCCTGGCAGAAATCGGCCAGCGCCAGTTGCCGCGCGTCGGCCGAACTGGCCGCGCCGTGCCGGGCGGTCTGCGCTGCCAGGAACTCGGCCGCGGCTACACGCTCTGTCGCGACTGGCTCGCGGGCCAGGGCCTGCAAGTACGCCTGCTCGATCAACCACGAGTCGGCGATCTCCGGCGCGCCTTCCTCGTCGCTCGAGGCACCGGCCATGGCCCGAGCAGCAACCAACAGATGCTCGGCGAAGTGCCGGGCCAACTCGCGGACCTGGGGATTGTTGAGCAGGTAGAGAGCTTGGGGAGCGATCGTCGTGCTTTGTCGCTCGCCGATCCCCTGCAAAGCATCGGGGGCGTCGAACACCTGCATCATCGGCATCAGTTGGCTGCGCTTGACCGTGAAGTAGATGCTGCGGCGGTGGCTGGCCGGATCGAGCGTGCCGGGGCCGAACATCGTTGTGTCGAGCTCTGCGGACGTGGCCAGCAACGCGTCGCGGATGACCTCGGCCTCGAGCCGACGGCGGCTCTGGCGAGCGAACCAATGGTTGTCGGGGTCGGCCGCTAACCGCGCATCGTCGACGCTCGAACATTGCCGATACGCGGCGCTACCGACGATCAGCTTGTGCAGCGGCTTGAGTCGCCAACAATCGGCGATCAATCGCCTGGCCAGCCAGTCGAGCAACTCGGGATGCGAAGGCGCTGCGCCGCGCGTGCCAAAGTCGCTCGGCGTGGCGACAATGCCGCGGCCAAAGTGGTGCTGCCACAAGCGGTTGACGATCACGCGGGCCAGCAGGTTGCCAGCGCCGCACTCGGTGTCAGTGAGCCAATTGGCCAAGGCCGCGCGGCGGAAAGAGCTGCGGGCCCCCTCAGGCGGTGCAACGGGCCAGTGCGCATCGCCGTCGCTCGCGGTGTTGAGCACCTGGAGGAAACCGAGCGTGGCGACTCCATCCTTCAAGTTCGGATCACCGCGCCGCAGAAAGCAGGTTTCTTCGAGAAAGTCGCCGCCTTGCGTGTGCAACCTCAGGGCGGGCAGTCCTTCGGTCGAGATCAAGCACTTAAACAGATTGGGTTGCGGGGCCGTGGCCGCGTGTTGGCGCTCAGCGCGGTCGAGCGATTGCCAGTCGGCATCGAGGGTGCGATACCAATTCAACAGCGCGGCATGTTGATCGTCCGTTCGTTCGCTTGCCAGCACCTCGAACGCGTCGGCGACCCCCTTGGGCATGCTGCTTGCCGAAGGATCGACCGCATCGGCCAGCGACGAGGCCGCCAGCCGCGGCCGGCCGATCGCGTGCCCAGTGTTGACCGCAAACGTCAGCTTGACGGTCAGCAGCCAGCCACCGGCGTGCACCAGCGGTTCGGCGAGTTGAAACGCAATGGCCTGATCGCGTCCAAACTGCGGATCGATGGCCCAACCGGTTTTCAGATTACCGTCGAGCGCGGCCGCCGCCGGCAAGCCCTGTTGCTCGAACGTCGCATGCGGGTTAGTGAGCTTCACTTCGACCGGCGGCGCTGACGTATCGGCGGGTTGCGCCGTCACCGCGATCTCGCTCAAGGCGAAGTTCCCGTTCTCGGCGCGGCCGGGCCCCTGTTTGACAAGCGAGGGATCGGCGAGCGCCTCGAGCCGCAACTGGCGCAACTCGGCAACACTCGTGCGCACGGTAAGCGAATACGTGTCGCTAGCGGCATTGGCGCCTGCGACCAGCAGCGAGCCGTCATTCAGGGTCTTGAAAGTCGCGCCGCCGTCGCTCTTGCTCTCCACGACTTCGGCGATTCGCCAGGGAACGACGGTCGCCAGGTCTTCGGTAGCTTGGCGCTCGGCTTCCCAGGCAGCGAAACGGGCGGGCAACTGTTCGGCCTCCCACTCTTCACGCGCGACAACGTACGGCGCGTGCTCGGCGTCGAACGCCGCGCGGGCCGCGGCATAGCCTTTGGGATCGGCATTCAAGTCGATCTCGCTGCGGACCGTCGCGGTGAAGGCCGACAACATCCGGTAATAGTCGCGCTGCGGAATCGGATCGTATTTGTGATCGTGGCAGCGGGCGCAGCCGATCGTCAGCCCGAGCATCGACGTGCCGATCGTGGCCAGCATGTCGTCGAGCTCGTCGTAGCGGTGCTTCTCGACTTCGTTCTTGGTGATCTGCGTGCTGTGCACCCCGGCCGCCAGAAAACCGGTCGCCATCAACGCCAGGTTTTCGTCGGGCGCCAACTCGTCGCCGGCAATCTGCCAGCGCACGAAGGTGTCGAAGGGCAGGTCCTGGTTCAGGGCCTGGATCACGAAGTCGCGGTACGGGTACGCACTCGGCCGATCGTAGTCGTGCTCAAAGCCGTGGCTTTCTCCAAACCGCGCCAGGTCGAGCCAGTGCCGCGCCCAGCGCTCGCCGTAATGCGGGCTGGCCAAAAGTCGATCGACGAGCGCCGCGTAGGCGTCGGGCGATTCGTCGTGCAAGAACGCCGCGACCTCGGCGGCTGGCGGCGGCAAGCCAACCAAATCGAAGTACAACCGGCGAATCATCTGCTGACGAGTTGCGGGTGGACTCGGCGCTTGTCGGCCCGCCGCGAACTCAGCGGCCAGAAAGGCATCGATCGGCGTTCGGCACCACGCGGATAACTCCGCTGGTAACTCGCCCGTCGGCGGCTCGACGCGCGACAAGGGACCGAACGCCCAATGCTGGCGCGATTCGTCGGGCACGACGCGTGTGGTCCAGTTTGCGGCCGATTCGGCGCGGGCGACCAGCGGCTCGTCGTATGGTGCTCCCAGGTCGATCCACGTCGCAATGTGCGCCAGCGCCTCGGCGGAGAGTTGCTCTTCCTCGAACGGCATGTGAGGCTCTTCCAGGTGGGCGACGACCTGGTAGAGCAGGCTTTCGGCCGACTTGCCGGGGACAACCGCCGGGCCGAGCGCGCCCCCTTTCAAGAGCTGCTCACGATCGGTGATGTCGAGCTCCGATTCGATCCGCTCGCCGCCATGGCACTCGACGCAATGCGTTTTGAGCAGACCGCGAACCTGGCCGCGAAAGACTTCCAGGCCGCGGGCCATTTTCTCGGCATGATCAGCGTCGACGGTCACCGGCTCGGCCGCACGGGTGGCCACGCCGGAAAAGCACGCCAGCACTGCGCAAAGCGCCGTGCAACCTGCGGCGCTGCGAAATCGAAACTCAATTGCTGCCACCACAGTTATCTCGCGAGATTATGAATTGGCGACGTCCGAATAGCGCCTCCCATTGTAAAGGACAAACGCCTGCCGGAGTTAGCGCCGCCGGTTAGACGGCCGCCGGCGGTTGCGTGAACCACGTGGCGACGTGGGCTACAATCGACCAACACAGTCTGCAGTTTCACCCTGTTGTACGGTCGTTTCTATACAGGAAAGGCGCCGTCGCCATGCTTCGTCTGTTGCTGGTCGCCGGGATTTGTTTCTGCGCGGCGAACTGCGCCTGCCTGACTGCCGCGGAACTGAACACGGACGACGCGCGGACCGGCGCCACGGCCACGATGCGCGAATTGCTTCGCCGGCAGGTCGAAACCCTGCATGCCAATGAGCCGGCCGCCGGGGCAACGCGCGAAGAGTGGGACCAGCGCCGCGGCCAATTGCGGGAGCAACTGTTCGACATGTTGGGCCTGGCGCCGCGACCGCCGCGCGGCGATTTGCAGGCCACCATCACCGGCCAGCTCGAGCGCGACGGGGTGATCGTCGAGCGGCTGCACTTTCAGTCGATTCCCGGTTTGTACGTGACCGGCAACTTCTATCGCCCGGCCGGGGCCGGCGGCCGGCTGCCGACGATCCTGTACGTTTGCGGCCATGGGCGCACGAAGATCGACGGCGTCTCGTACGGTAACAAGGTCAACTACCAGCACCACGGCTGCTGGTTCGCGCAACACGGCTACAATTGCCTGACGATCGACACCGTGCAGCTCGGCGAGCTCGAAGGCGAACATCATGGCACCTATCGGCTGGGACGTTGGTGGTGGATCGCGCGCGGTTACACACCAGCCGGCGTCGAGGCTTGGAACTCGATTCGCGCGCTCGACTATCTGGAGTCGCGCCCCGACGTCGACACCGAGCGGCTAGGGGTCACCGGGCGGAGCGGCGGCGGGGCCTATAGCTGGTGGCTGGCCGCACTCGACGATCGGCCGGCCTGCATCGCCCCCGTGGCCGGCATCACCGACCTGCAAAACCACGTCGTCGACAATTGCATCGAAGGACACTGCGACTGCATGTACATGGTGAACTACTACGGCTGGGATTTCGCCACGCTGGCCTGCCTGGCCGCGCCGCGCCCGCTCTTGCTGTGCAACACCGATAGCGACCGGATTTTTCCGCTCTCGGGCGTAGAACGCATTCATGGCCGGCTGCGCGATCTATATGCCTCGTACGGCGCCGCCGACAAGCTGGGGTTGTTCATCAGTCCCGGGCCGCATGCCGACACGCAGGAGCTGCAACTGGGGGTTTTCCGCTGGATGAACCACTATTTGCGGGGCGACGACTCGCCGGTCAGCAAAGTCGCCGAAAAGCTCTTTACGCCCGCCGAGTTGAAAGTCTTCGCCGAACTGCCGGCCGACGAGCGTAATACGTCGATCGACGAGACGTTCGTGCCGATGGCCGAGCTCGGACCGCCCCCCGCGAGCCGTGACGAGTGGGAGCCGCGGCGGCAAGCCCTTCTCGATGCGATTCAAGCGCGATCGGTCCGCGGCGATCTGCCGTCAGGCGATTTCGCCGGTCGAGTTGCAGCGGATGCCACGGCCGGCGGCTTGCGAATGCGCGCGATCGAATGCCAAGGCGATCACGAGTTCGCTTGCACCGTTTACGCTGTGTCGCCAGCGTCTGCATCGACCGAGGCCGCGCCGCGGAGCGTCGTCCTGAATGTCATCGACGACACCGGCTGGCGGGAGTGGCGCGCTCGTTACGCGTCACGCTTTGCTCAGCTTCTTGGGCCGCCCGACGATTCGTCCCAAGACGAGCAAGTTGTACAACCCACTCTCGAGACCGGCGAGATATCGGCGGTTATCGCCCCCCGCGGCTGGGGGCCGCACGCCTGGTTGACGGATGAAAAGACGCAGACCCATTTACCGCGGCGCTTCGTGCTCGTCGGCACGACGGTCGATGAAGGGCGAATCAACGACGTGCGCCGAGCGGTGCGTGCTCTGCGCGGCACGCTGGCCCCGGAGACTCCCGTCACGATCGCCGGCCGGGGGCCAGCGGCGGCGATCGCCCTCTACGCCGGGCTCTTCGAGCCGGCTGTCGGCCGGTTCGATCTGGACAAGTTGGCCAGCGATCCGCACGACGGACCGGTCTTGCTGGGCATCGAGCGGGTGCTGACGATGCCTGCGGCCGTCGCGTTGGCGCTTCCTCGCCCCGTTCGCCTGCGTGGTGTTTATGCCGAGGACTGGAACTGGTCACTCGACGTAGCCCGACTCTATGGCGAACCACCGCTGCGCGTTGAGGCTACCCCGCCAGGGGCTTCTCCATGACCGCGGCACCCTAGCTCCTAGCGACCAAATCGGTTAGATTAAGCCGTTTCGCGGCGCCGGGGGGCTAGCTTCGGGCCGATTCGAGCGGCGTGCGAGCGAAAGTTCGCACCCGTCGCGGCGGCAGTACGTCCGAACAGCTCTCGAACTTGATCCTGGCGCGGCGGAGCTCCCGGAGACCGCACTGCATGGCACGCAAGACAGTCAGCCACAAAGAAATGCGCCTCGAGGTCGAGGCGGCCGAGCGGGCCGAGGCCGCCAAGGGGACCAAAACCAAGAAGAAGGCGGCCGCCGGCACCACCAAGCGCAAAAGCCGCGCCAAGACTCCCAAGGAAGTTCGCCTGAAGGCCTTCTGGGGAGTCTTCAATCAATCGATGAAGCGCGTGGCGGTCTTCGAATACAACCAGCGCAAACACGCCGATCAGAAGGCCAACGAGCTGTCGACCAATCAGAAGACGCCGCACTTCGTGCAGCTCGTCAAAGAAGTGATTCAGGAATAGCCACGGCGCCGCGCGTGGATAATTTGCGCTGCGCATGAAATACACCGGTAACTGTAGCCGGCCTCTGTGAGCTCACAGAGGCCGGCTACGCTACATCAACAGGCTCTGCATCAACCGGCCGCTAGTTATTCGAGAATCGTGGTGGGGCGCTGCGCACCCGCGACAACCGCTGGGTCTGCGATTTGGGGAGCGTCACGTCGACAACCAGCCGCACCCACACGCAGGGGGCGCCGTCGTCCTGGCGCTGCAAATCGAAGAACCGCGACCGCACGCGGCCACGTAGCTTGTGGGCAGAGCCGCCGCCGAGGCGGCAGCAGACGTCGTCGCCGATGCCAGGCACCGGCTGGCCGCTCCAATCGAAGTAGACCGCTTGCCCAACCGAGTTTCCGCGAGCATCGTGAAACTCGATGAACACGCCCGACGCCATAGTCGTTTCGAGATCCATCTCCATTCACTCCCGTACGCTGGCCGCGTTGCGCGGTTGTCGGCGGGCGGCAAACGATTCCTCGCCGCGCGCCGTGTGGATCATCCCTTGTCCACGGCTCTTTCGTTCCGCGATTCGTTCGCGCTGGCTGGCCACGTCGGGGTCGAGCATAGTCCAGGCGAAAATGCGGGTAAAGGACAAAAACGTCGCGGCGCTGTAACGCGCGGGCAAAGTGTATTGACAATCCGGACCGCGCGGCGTAAAGCGGCGAATTCGGTTCGCGGCGCGAGCTCGACGACTACACTGCGGGGCGAGCCGGCCGTGGCACACGCCGCGCGTTCCGCGGATCGGCAAACTTCAGGTCGGGTGAACTCGATGCTCATCGGCTATGTCAGCGACGAATACTATGCGGCGCTGGCCGACGTGCTCGTCGAATTGCGCTCCGCCGCCAAGGGCGCGGCGCCGGTCGTCGTGCGCTCGGCCGCCAGTGGCGCGATTTACGCCGACGTGCCGACGGGGCCGTGCGAAGCGATTCTCGCGCGGCCCGGTTTCGGTGCGAAGCGCTCGCGGTTTGTCGTCGATGCGCGGCAGCCATTTCAGTTCCGCTTGTTGTCCGATCGGTTGTTGGGATATGCCTGGCCCAAGTGGTGCCGTAGCGGGGACGAAGTCGAATTTCGCGTTCACGCCGTCGAGCCCTACAAGCTCGGCTTGTGGCGCTACGGCTACCAGAAAGAGTTCGTGCGCAACGTCGGCTGGTACGACAATCACGGTCCGCGGGCCGCGATGCAGACCGTGCCCGACGGCTTTTTCGTCGAGACCGGCGTGCGCTGGGATGCGGGGGCCGGCAGCATTCATCGGCAACTGATCGCAGCGCCCGAGCCGAGTGGCCTGTACTACTTCCACGCTCACGGCGAGAGTGGCGCGTTCTGCTCGTTTCCGCTGGTCGTGGCGCCGCGCGCTACCATGGCGCCGATCGCCGTGCTGGCTTCGACGAACACCTGGAACGCGTACAACCCGTTCGGAGGGCGGAGCAATTACGTGCTGGCCTCGGCGATGCTCGACGCGCCGATCGTCAACGCCAAGAGCGATCTGCCTCGCTATAACCTGGCCGACTATGGCGAATGGCAGGCCGAGTCGTTCGCGCCGCTGTCGTTCGATCGGCCCGAGCCGCGCAACCAGGTGCCCGAGAGCGACGAGTGCACCGATCCGATCGAAGGGCGCATGGAGTGTGCGCTGGCTCCGGCCGAATGGCGCTTGCTGGGCTGGCTGGAGCGCGAAGGCTTCGGCTACGACCTGTACGCCGACGAGCAGTTGCATTCGGGCCGGCTCGATCTCGACGCCTATCGCGTGCTCGTGCTCAGCGTGCACCCCGAGTATTGGACCGAGGCCATGTATCGCCGGGTGAAGCAATGGGTTTTCGAGCGCGGCGGGCGACTCGTCTATCTCGGCGGCAACGGCATCAACTGCCGTGTCGATTTGCGGGCCGACGGCACGATGGTCTGCGACAACCGCTGGGACCCCGCGCGCGAAAGCCGGTTCCACACGGCGGTCGAATCGGAGGCGAACCTGCTGGGCGTGGTCTACTCCGATCCCGGCGCGATGACCGTCGCCCCGTACGAAGTGATCGAGTCGACGCATTGGCTGTTCGCCGGCACGGGGCTGCGGCGCGGCGACCGCTTCGGCACCAAGATCTTGCACCAGCGCTACGGCGATGGGGCCTCGGGGCACGAGACCGACAAGATCAGTGCGAGCTCGCCGCCGCAAGCCAGGCTGCTCGCCCGCGGCTTGAACCCCGACGACGGCGGCGCGCACCTGGTCTGCTTCGACCTGCCCGGCGGCGGTGCGGTGTTTTCGGCCGGCAGCATCACGTATGCGACCGGCCTGCTGTGCGACGAGCCGTTGTCGCGAATCACGGCCAACTGCCTGCGGCGGTTTTTGGAGCCGTGACCGGGCGCGGGTTTCGAGCCGCGCAGCGGCAAACTATCATGGGGCGACCGCTCCGGTGTCGCCTGCCATCATCCTTCCCGCCACGTCGTGACGATTCCATGATCTTGAAGCTGAAGAGATTTGCTTTTGCCGGCGTGGCGATCTGGGTTCTGTTGGCGCGCGGCGATCAGTTGAGTCGTGCGGGCGATCCAACGACGGCTGCCCAAGTCGATGCGGCAATCGCAGCGGTCGAGGATAACGCGGATGCCGACGCCGATGCCGACGAAGAAGACGTCGCGCTTCCACTGCCCGGCTTGTGGGCCAGCTATCGCGTCGAAGGCGTCGCGCGCGTCGAACGGTTCGAGCCAGCCGCGGCGCTGGCACTGGAGCCGGGCCAATCGCCCGATCTGCGGTTGACGGCCGAAGGCTGGACGGTCCGCTGGGAAGGTCTGCTCGATGTGCAGCAGCCGGGCGTGTACCACTTTTCCGCTATAACGACCGGCGCGCTCGCCATTGAAGTCGACGGCAATATCGTCCTCGAAGCAGCCAGTCCAGCGAAGACCACCGCCGGCTCCGGGCGAATCGATCCAGGAACCAAGCTGGAGGTTGGCTACCATCCGATAACGATCGATTTCACGCCCGACGGGCCAGGCGCGGGGCTCGAGATCTTGTGGCAGTCGGAGACGCTGGCGCTAGAGCGAATTCCGGGGTTCGCGCTTCTGCATTCGCCCAAAGTGCAGCGGGAACCAGACAACTTTCTGGCCGGTCGCCTGGCGGTCGAAGAGCATAGCTGCCTGGCTTGCCATCAAGCGACGGACGATGCTCCGGCGGCGAAGTTGCTGGCGCAGCGCGGCGGCCCGAACCTGCGCACGGTAGGCGCGCGGCTCGACGCCGGCTGGATCTATCACTGGCTCGGCGATCCACAGGCTTGGCGCGCCGGAACGGTGATGCCCAAGTTGTTTTCCGACGATCGCCCGGGCGAAGTCGAACGGTACGCCGTGGCGAGCGTGTTGGCCGCGCTGTCCGGAGAATCGGCGGCTGAGAAAAAAGCGCCAGAGCCATCAGCACCAGGTCAAGTAGCAGCCGGCAAAGCACTCTACGAACGCGTCGGCTGCCTGGCCTGCCACGACGCAGCCCCCGAAGCCGGCGCGACGGCGCCACTTAAATTGCACGATCTCGGCAAGAAGCAATCGGTCGAGACGTTGGCCGCGTACCTGGCAGACCCCAGCGCCAACGATCCCTGCACGCGGATGCCGAGCATGGGCCTGTCAACCGAAGAGTGCGGGGCCTTGGCCGCTTATCTGACCGCGCACGACGCGGACGATGCGGGCTCGTTCGACTTGCCGACTCGGCCGACGGCCGACGAAGTTGCGGCAGCGCTCGAGAAGCTGCCGGCAACCGATACGAATGCTGCCGACACGTCGCCGGCTTCAGGTGACGAGCAACTCGCCGAACTCGGTCGTCGCGTCATCAGCGCGCGGCGCTGCGCGAACTGCCATGAATTGCCGGCCAGCCTGACGAACGGTGCACCGGACGACACCAGGGCCCGCCTAGCCGCGCGACCAGCCGAGAAGTCGTTCGCCCAGATCGCCCATGCGCCGGGCGGTGGTTGCCTGGCGACTAACGTTGCCGGCGGCGCGGCGCCGCGATTCGGTGCGAGTCTCGATCGCCAGGCGGCGCAGAGCTTCTTGCACGAAGCTGTCGCTGCCCCCGGCACGCCCGACCCGGCCCAGCAAGCGCGGCTGGCAATCGCGCGATTCCGCTGCACGGCCTGTCACGAGCGCGACGGGCGCGGTGGCTTGAGCGACGACCTCTACGCGCTGCTGACCACCAATCAAACCGAGGCCGAAGCCGAATTGGTCCGCCCACCGTCGCTCACGGGGGTGGCGCGCAAGCTGAAAACCGCGGCGCTGGCCGGCGTGCTCGCGGGAGACGAGCGATCGCGCCCCTGGATGGCGCTGCGGATGCCCCACTTCACCAAGCCGGAGATGCAGGCGCTCGTCGGTCAGTTGACCGTGACCGATGGCACGCGGTCCGACGACGTGACGGCGCCCCCGGCAGCAATCGACACGAACGATTCGGCACTTGCCGAGGCCGGACGCACCTTAATCGGCTCGCGCGGCTTCGGCTGCATCAAGTGTCATGATGTGCGCGGAATCCCCAGCGGCGGCACCCGCGGGCCCGATCTGGCACGAGTGACGCGGCGCGTGCGGCACGATTGGTTCAATCATTGGATGACCGATCCGCAGCGACTCGAGCCAGGCACGCGGATGCCCACGGTGTTCTTGTCGGGCAAGTCGCCGTACACCGACGTGCTCGACGGCGACCCGGACCGGCAGCGACTGGCGATGTGGGTCTACCTGTCGGCCGGCGAGGAGTTGGCGCTCCCCGAGGGGATCGAATCTCCCGACGTGGTGACGAGTGCCGGGCCGATGGCGCCCGGGCGCCCCTGGGTGCTGCGCACGTTCTTGCCCGAGCTTTCGCCGCGGAGCATTGCGGTACACTTCGGTTGCGACGTGCATGCGGCCTTCGACGCGCAGAACTGTCGCCTGGCCTACGCCTGGCAGGGCGGGTTTGTCGATCTGGCGGCGAGTTGGACGCATCGCGGCGGGCGCGAAGCGGCGCTGTTGGGCAAGGTGTTCTGGAAATCGCCACCGGGTTTCCCCTGGGCGATCGCGCTCGATGGCGAGGACGCGCCCCCCGACTTTGCCGCCCGCGCGACCGACATCGAACTAGGCGCTCCGGCGCCGCCCACGGAAGGGCAGCCGGTGCGGCGATTGCACTTTCTCGGTTATCGACTGCCGCCGCGCGATGCCGCGGCCCTCGCCGGCCCGACGTTCCGCTACCAGTTCAAATTGCCCACCGGCGAGCAGGCAACGTTCGCCGAAACCGTTAGCCCGCTGGAGACCGACGACTCCGTCGGGCTGTTGCGCGAGATCGAAATCACCGGACCGCCGGGCGCGATCGCGATGTTGAACTGTGCTGAATCGGCGCAGGCGAGCAGGCAGCACGGCGAGTCGACAGTCGCGGCGCTCCCCCCCTTGGTGTCGTGCCAAGATCAACTGGGGACCGAGTTGCTTGCGGTGCGCGAGTCGCCGGCGAAGACGAGTTGGCAAACTAGCGCAGGTGACAAGCGCATCGTGCTGGCGATTCCGCTCGACGCCGCGGACGGCGCCGCGCGGCTCGTCTTGGCGATGCTGCGTCCCAAGGATGATTCGCCCTCGGGGCTCGAGCGACTGATCGAAGTGGAAACGAGTGCGCGGAGGAGGTCCGAATGAGTCGATGGATAGTTTTCACTTGCATCGCGCTGGTCTGTTCCACACTGGCTCGCGGCGACGAGAGCGACACGCCGCAGCTCGTCTACGTCAAGAAGGACAGCCGCCGCAGCACGCGCGAGGCCTCGCTCGAAGCCAGTCGACCGCTGAAGCTGGCCGACAAATGGCACGTCATCGGCCCGTTCGCCACCGACAACGGGCACGGCCTGGGCTTCGCGCATCCGCCCGAGCAAGATCCGGCGCATATCGACCTGTCGGCGCAATACGAAGGGGCTGGCGAACCGGCCACTTGGCGCGAGTTGCGGCTGGCCGACGGCCGCGTCAATAGCTTGCGGCGGTTCAAGCGCAACGAAAACGTCGTCTGCTATTTGTATCGACGGGTCGAAGTGCCGTCCGCCCTACGCGTGCGCGTCTCGATGGGATGCGACGAAGGGCTCGTCGTCTGGCTCAACGGCCGGGAGCTGTACCGCGTCGAAGAAGGCCGGATCGCGGCGCTGCCGAATCAAGACTTCGTCACGCTCGACCTGCACGCGGGCGCCAACGACCTGTTGATCAAGGTGATCAACGGCAAGGGGCTCTGGGGCTTCTACTTTGAGCCGACGCTCCCCCATCGCTTGCTGGTCGCGCTCGATCGACAGTTGGAGCGCGACTTCCCGACGTCGGGCGAAGGAGAGTTCTACCGCATCGATCCGTTGCCCATGCCCGACGACGAAGTGATCGAAGTCGGCGCGCTGGCGTTTCGCCCCGACGGCAAGCTGTATGTGGCCACGCGCCGCGGCGACGTCTGGCTGGTGTCGAATCCCACGTCGGACGACGTGGCCGACATCACCTGGCAGCGGTTCGCCAGCGGCCTGCACGAAGTGCTGGGGCTGTGCGTCGTCGGTCCGCACGAAGTGCTGGCCGGCCAGCGCCCCGAAGTGACGCTGCTGCGCGACGTCGACGGCGACGACGAAGCCGACGAGTTCACCACGGTTTGCGACCAGTTCGGCATCTCGGGAGACTATCACGAGTTTTTGTATGGCCCGGCCCGCGATCGCGACGGCAACCTTTATATCTCGCTGAACCTGGGCTTCGGCAGCGGCGGGCACGCCAAGGCGCCGTATCGGGGCTCGCTGTTGCGAATCGGCGCCGACGGCGCGGTGACCCCCTGGGCCTCGGGGTTGCGCAGCCCCAACGGTCTGGCGTTCGATCCACAGGGTCGACTGTTCTTTACCGATAACCAGGGAGAATGGATCGCCGCCTGCAAGTTGCAAGAAGTGCGGCGAGGTGAATTCTACGGCAACCCCGAAGGGCTGCGCTACTGGCCGGAATTCTCGGAGTCGAACAAGCCCGAGTACATACCGCCGACGCTGTGGTTTCCGTTCGGTATGTGCCGTTCGGCGACCGAGCCGCTGTGGGACACCAGTCAGGGGCGCTTCGGCCCGTTCGCCGGGCAGTGCTTCGTAGGCGAGTTGACCAACTCGCTCGTCTTGCGAGTCTTCTTGGAAGAGGTCGACGGGCGGTTGCAAGGTGCGAGCCTGCCGTTTCGCCGGGGGTTCGCCAGCGGCGTCAATCGCCTCGCGCAGGCGCCCGACGGCAGCTTGCTGGTGGGCGAAACCAACCGCGGCTGGGGTTCGCTCGGCGGGCAGACATTCGGCATCGAACGCCTGGTATTCACCGGCCGCGAGCCCTTCGAGTTGCACTCGCTGCCCGTGACCGAGCGCGGTTGGCAATTGCGCTTCACCGCGCCGGTCGATGCCGAGCGCGCGATCGATCCCGAGAATTACCTCGTCGAGTCGTATACGTACCACTATTGGGCGAAGTACGGTTCGCCCGAGATCAATCGCCAGCAGCACGAGTTCGACGTCAGCCACTCGGCCGAGCAGCCGGGGCAGGTGCAGCTCGTTTTGCGCGAACCGCGCGAACTCGGGCGCGTGTATCACCTGCGTATGGCCGGCGTGCGTTCGGCGGAGGGGCGCGCGCTAGTGAATCACGACGCCTACTACACGCTCAACCACTTGCCGGGAGCCGCTGCCGCGGACGAGGCGACGGCCACGGGCGGCGAAGCGGCCGGCAACTAGCGAACTAGTTACGGTCGATGAGCCGTGCGGTGATGATCCGCAGATAGGTCATCTCGTCGTGCAGTTCGTCGAGCTCCCACTGCATCACGGCCGAGGGATCGGTCAGATCGAGCTTGTCGGCCAGCTCGACCCGTAGCCGCTCAATCTCGACGATCGCCCGGCGGCGGGCGACTTCGGTGGGGCTAACCGTGTTGGCGTTCATGCGATTGGCCAACTCGGCCTTGCGAAGGTTCTCTTCACCCAGCCGCAGCTTCGACAGAGCCAGCTCGCGGTAGGGGTTCGAATGCTCGTCGTGCAGTCCCTTGGCCTGATTCAGGCGCCCTTGGGCATATCCCAGTTCGCCGCGCAACTGCTCCATCATGAAGCGGGGAATCGTCCCCGGCACGCGCGAGTTGGCTTCGTCGGCTTTCTGGATTTCCAATTGCATCAAGCGCACGTGGGCCTGGGCGAACTGGATCTGCAGGTCTTCCTTCTTGCTGGCGTCGGAATCGTCGGCGCTGGCGCTGGGCGCAGCGTCGGTCGTGGTGGGCTCTTCTTGAGCGGTCGCCCAAACGTCGTAACCGGCGATCGCGACGATCGCCCCGCACAGCAATAGCCCGCTACGAATCAGACGCGTCTTCATGGCCGTGAATCCTTTGACAAGCTGAAGAAAGCTTCAGAAGGATAGCTTAGAGTTCGCACGCCAAAAAAGCACGGAATCGGCGCGCGCCACCGGCGCCAGCACGCCCTCAGGGACAGATCGACTAGTTCCCTGGGCGACGTTTAGACGCTGGCGACAAAGGCCAGATAGTAGAAGATCCAACCCGTTACGACCGTTGCCACCATATCCCACATGGCCAGCCGCCCCCAGCGCACGTGGGCGTCGCTATGCCGACCGGGTTGGGGTGGAGTCGGAAAATTCCGCAAGGCCCGCACGGTCACGACAATCCAGAGGACCGCCGTGCTGACCGAAAAGACCAGGTGCACGTAGAGCACGGGAAAGACCAGGCCCCCCTCGCCGTCGCTGCCGAAGTAGGGGCTGGGTTTGGCCCGCGCTTGCCAGCCGTGCCAGCGCATTTCAAGTTCGAAGAGCGTGACCGCAACGGCCAGCAGCCCGCCGAGCACGAGTTGCATCCGCTTATGCCAGACGAATCGCCGGCGATAGCGCACCATGAAGAAGCTCGCGCCCAACAGCGGCAACACGACCGCCATCGCCACGACGACGACGTCGAGCATCAGCGAGGCACGCGTGCCGAGGAAGCCATCAAATCCGCCAGCCGGTGGGTCCATTGCGTCCTTCGCCGCAGCAAGAAGTGCGATCGTCTGGCGGCGGATTCTAACCGACACGCGGTCGGGCGAAAATGGCGTGCGACCTCACGCCGCAGGCGGCCGGGCCGTGCCGCACCGCCAGGGAGCGGCGCGAACCGATCGTCGCCGCTCGGTTGTCGGAGTTTTGTGCGGACGCGAGCGCGCTGTATGGTGGCGCGCGCCCTGGGATCGTGATCGACGGCGATGGTCTCACGGCGGTGCCGGCGATAGGATGGCGGCAACCTGCCGGCGACCGTGACGCGCGATTTTCTGCGCTGCGCGCGGAAATCGTTTGTTCGCTGGGCGGGCGCAACGGGCCGAGTGGCGGAATGGCAGACGCAAGGGACTTAAAATCCCTTGGGGGGTAACCCCCGTGCGGGTTCGAGTCCCGCCTCGGCTACTGCGGAGGGGTGCGTGGCGAGTGGGCGTCGAGCACCGAATCGACCGTCGTGAGACCAGCGCCCACGCGCCGGCGCCAGGCGACCGCCGCCAGCCCGGCACAGCCGATCGTTAGCATGGCGAGTGCCGTCGGTTCGGGCACCGGGCTGTAGGTGTAGACCATCGTCAGCGTCCCGCTTGCCATGTAGTCCGTTACGGTGATCGTCGAATCCTCCTGCTGAGCATCCCTTGCGCGAAGTATTGTATTGCGAGAGGAGACACTGACTGGGAAACTCCCGTTGCCGATGAAGGGGTCGCGAGTGAACACTGTGCCCCCCGAGGTCTCGCTATCCGAAACAATTCCGAAGTCGACGAGGTCAGGACCAGAACCGGGAGTTCCATCCGATGGCTCACTGAAGGCAAAGGCGCTTTGGGCCCCGAAATCATCAGAGAAGTTGATCGTTAATGCGGAAACCTTCAGTTCGGAGTACAAGATAACGCCCATCAGCCCCACTTCGGCTGTGTTGTTTTCTTGAGTGATGTGCGCGCCGGCCGTGGCATCGAGCACCAACTTCACGCCCGTGAGTTTCTGGTCAGGGAACAGGGCGGGATCCCATTGCGGCAGAGTAACCGTGTGCGATCCCGGCACGGGAATCGAAAAGGCCTCGCTATAGCTCACCGTTGCAGCCTGGGCCCGAGGGCCGTGCGCCAGCGCTGCGAGCGCGACGACAAATAGAGAGCATCGCAGGGTGCTCGTCTTCATTAGCGGTTCTCCCAGCCCCGGATGGATGCGCGTCTGACAATCTGTCGTGATACTGGCCGCGTGTGTTTCCCCAATCTCTCGACCTCGGTACGCTACCAAGGCGTGAACCGGTCGGTCAAACAATAATCCCGACAGACAACACCGGTACCGGCACGGCAAGAACCAATCGAGTGCGGCTCAGCGGAATCAATCGAGTGCATGCCTGATCCCAAGGGATTCAAGTTATTGGTGAACCTGGGGGCCTCGGCCGTGCGCCGACGGCTCAAGGGGTACGGGCATGGCGTGCGCAAGATCTACAGCGCGGGAAAGAACCAGGCTGTGGTCATTCACACCGCCACCGGCCGACACTGCGACGAGCTCAAGGGAGTGTTCGTCGACGTCGGCTGGACCGAACTGGGGGGCGACGTCGCACCCCAGGATGAAAACGGTGGCAACCGCGACGATCCGGCCCCGCCCGCATAGCCGACGATCGTGCGATCGGCGTCTGGCGGCACGAGATATGCCCAGCCTTGCGCGGACGCGTGAACCGGTGTGGGCGCGGATTTGACCTAGAATGTAGAGAAGAAGGAGTCGGCGCATGGGAACCTTGGGCAGCATCGTGTCGTGGATGTTCTTTGGCCTCGTGGTGGGCCTGATCGCGCGGGCCGTCTATCCCGGGCGGCAGGCGGCCGGCTGCCTGGGCACGATCGGCCTGGGGGTGGCCGGCTCGCTGGTCGGAGGCTTCATTTCGTGGATGCTCGGCTTTGATCCCGAAGCTGGACCGTTCCGCGGCGCCGGGTGGATTCTGTCGATCGTCGGGGCGCTGATTGTCGTTTGGACGTACCTGTATCTGCGCCGCGAGCGTTGAGATAGAGTCCTAATGCGCTGGGGCCTGACCTCTGCATTTGTGGCCCGATCACGCGGACGGGCACGACTGGCCGCCGAAGTCAGTCTTGTTGGTGCGCGGCGCGGTGTTGGAGTGCATCGCTGGCGGGTTTCCCCAATTCCTTATCGCAAGCAAATACGCTAGAAGGAGTTAGCACCGCGCACTTGGCCTTTAGACAGAATCAGCGCGAATGGGCGAATCAACTATTTTGAGAAATCTTGGTGAAAACGTGTCCGCTTCTGCTGGCAAAATCGTCTTAGAGAGATAGGGAACGACACTAGCGACCGTTCCTCGGTCACAGTTAGGCCAGGCGTGTTGGGCGACCTGCCAGGTCAACTGTTGCCAGCGCGGCGAGCATCGCCGGGTCGAGGGCCAGACGGCCTACCTTGCAGGCCGGGGCCAGGCGACGCTCGCCGCGCTTTTTTTGCGCGCCGATCCTCTCGCGCGACCGCCCGACGCCAGCGGTTTCCCTTTAAGGGCGGGGCTGCAATGAGCAGCGCGCCTCGTCCCCCGCTAGCACCTCGAAGCTGGCAACCCAATGCGACGGGCACTCGAGCCGCACTTTTCGGCAGCGGCGGTCGGCAGCGGATTCCCCTGCTGAGCTTGTTGCCCGGCGGCAGAATCGGATACGATCCGCCACCCCCGGCGGCGCTTAACGCAATCCGCATCTGTCCTTCGCCCAAGCTTTGCACATGGATCCTCGCCCCATGCCCAGCGCGCCGCAGTTGCTCGAGCGACCGGTGGCCCTCTTGCTGGCGGGCTGCACGCTAGCGGCGGTGCTCTACGCAATGCCGCTCGCGCTCGATCTGCCGCTGATGGACGGCTCCGAGGCGGTGCATGCATCGATCGTGCAGGAGATGTGCGAGACGGGCGAATACTTGATGCCGCGCTACCGTGGCGAATTGTTTCGCGACAAACCTCCGTTGTTCTTCTGGCTGCAATGCCTGTCGGTCAATGTGCTGGGCGCCAACGAAGTGGGCATTCGTTTGCCGGGTCTGCTGTGCGGGCTATTGGGCGCGCTGACCACCGCCTGGCTGGCAGCCGAGCTGTTCGATCGCCGTACCGCGGCCGTGGCCGCGTTCTTTCAAGCGACGATGGTTTTGCCGGTCGCGCTGGCGCAAGTCGCCGTGCACGACGTGCTGTTGGTGCCGTGCGTCAACCTGGCATTGTTGACCTTCTGGCGCGTCGAGCGGTCCGGATCGCGGCGAGCCTGGTTCGGCTGGACGGCGACGCTCGGCATCGTGCTCGGAGCTGCTCTGCTCACCAAAGGTCTGCTGGGGTTAGCACTGGTGGCGATCGTGCTCGGCGGATACCGCCTGCTGAAGCGGCAGATCGACGTGCCGCTGATCGCCTGTGGACTGATCGCGCTGGCGATCGCCGTGCTAGTGGCATCGCCGTGGTACGTGTTGATGAGCCTGCGCGATCCGAACTACTTGTACTACTACTTCGTCGAGCGGCACTTGATGGGCTTTCTGACCGCGTCGCAGGTGCATGGCGACCAACCAAAGTGGTACTACGCGCCGATTCTGTTGGGGGGTGGCTTGCCGTGGCTGGGCTATCTGCCGGCTGCGGCCTACGACGGCTACCAGCGCCGCCGCACTGCCAGGTGCGAAGCGGGCGCGACCGCCGATCCCTGGGCCGATCCGCGATTGTTGTGTTGGGTCTGGCTGCTGGGCGGAACGCTTTTCTTGTGCGTCGCGCGCAGCAAGCTGGCGACCTACATCCTGCCGATGTTTCCGGCCGTTTCGCTGCTGGCCGCCACGGTCTGGGCGCGGTGGTCGCGCGGAGAGTTGAGCGCCGGCATCGCGCAGCACGTCAGCCAGTCGTTCTGCTTCGCGGCCGCCACGGGGCCGTTGGTCTTGCCGATCGCGCTGTGGGCCACGGCCGACCGCTTCGACGTCCGTTATTCGTGGCCGGCGATCGCGTTGACCGCCATCGCCGCCGCCAGCTCGTGGTTGCCGCTGTGGAACTACGATCCGCGCCGGCTGGCGCTCACGCTGGTCAAAGGGGGGACCTCGCTGGCGCTCACTTTCATAGTGATCATGACGGTGTTGGTCCCGCCGGTGGCCGAAGCCATGTCGGCGCGCACGCTCGCCGAGCATCTCAATCGCCGAGATCGATTGCCTGCGAAGTTGATCATCGCCGACGAGCGGATCGGCTCGATCCTGTTCTATCTGCGACCCGACTTCCGCCGGCAGTTGCGCGACGAACAGATCGTCGCTTGCAAGTTCTCGCACTGGGATGGGCTGACCGACCTGCCCAGCGATTGCCTGCTGGCGGTGCCGCGGGCCAAGGCACGCCGCGGCGAGCGCGATCTGCGGCTGGAGAGCGCGCCGTTCGAGGTGGTCGGTCACTATCGCCTGTACCGCGCGGCTGACGCCCGCATTCCGGCCCGGCTGGCCGAGCTGAGGAAATCGGCCGAAGCTTCGCCGCAATAGCCGATGGCCTGTCGATTCTATCCGGGGGTGCTTCGAACCCCGGCAACCAGGCAAGACTCCGGCCTTGATGAGGCCGGCCACAGTATCTCGGCAGCGATCACAGGCCTCGCAGAGGCCGGCTACAGTGTTTCGGCGGCGGTCACTGCAGCCGTCACTCGACCGGCGGCGGCGGAGCGGTGGGCCACGACAACGTCAGCACCCACGCGCGAAACTCGCGATCGATGTCGTCCCACTCCAGACCATCGAACGACGCCCGCACGGCTTTCACCCCCAATGGATCGGTCTTGCGCGCCGCGCGCCAGTGGCGGAAGAAATCTTGCAGCTCGCCACGGCTGTCGAGATACAAGCAGAAGTAGCGGGCCTGCGCGTAGTTGAGCCCGATGTCGTCCTCGCGGAAGTCGTCGTCGCCGACCAGCGATGCCAGCGATCGCAAGCGGTCGTGGCGGATCGCTTCTTGCAGCTTGGGGAGCCTCCAGTTCACCAGCCCGTCGATGCCGGTGCCGTCGGCCCGAAACCGGCATTGCTCGTGCAGTGAAGCGAGCCCTTCGTTCAGCCAATCGGGAATCTGCGGACAGTCGAAGTCGGCCAGGGCATGCGTCAGCTCGTGCACGAGCGTGCCGCCGCCGGTGGCGATGTTCATTACCAGCACGCGCTGGCCGCGCTTGTAATAGCCGTAGATCGACACGCCGGTGTCGGCGAACAACGTTTTGGCGTAATGCTCGTAGCTTTGCTCGCCCGAGAAAAGCAGCACCGTGATGGGGGCGGTCGGCTGCTTGGGAAAGTAAGCGTGGGCCATGGCCCGGGCGGCCGGCTCGATCGTGTGTTGATGCCAGGCGGCGAGCTGTTCCTCCGCGAGGTCGCCGGCAACAACGAACGGCGGGCGGACCACTACCTGGCAATCGTCGCCAAGCAGTTTGCGCCAGGCGCGGGCCTCGCGCTCGCACGCGCCTTGCAAGGGATCGGCCAGCACGAATCGCGGGCGATTGCCGCCGGGCGCGGCGACCGGTTCGATGCCGGAGCTGTTGGCCGTGAGTCCTTCGGCCAGCATCGGCAACAGCTCGTCGTGATGCGCGACGACGTGGTTCTGCTCAGCGCGCGGCGCCGCGGCCGGCTTCAAGAGCCGCGACAAACCGAACGAGCCGAGCACGATCGGAATCGGCCCGACGACGAGCACCAGCATTCGCAGCCGCGTCACGCGTCAAGCTCCAGGCGTCACGAACCAGTTGGCGCGGCCGGCAATTCGGCGGCGGCGCGCATCTACTTGAGCTAATCTTACCGCGCTCGACCAGAAAAACGCACGGTGCGCGGCGCGGATTTTAGCGACGGCGCTGGCGAGTCTGCCGGTTAGAGAAGCTCTGCGGCGCAGCTCCAGCGCAGCGAAGAATAGACGCCCAGTGCGATCGATAACCAACCGCCTCACCGCGCGGCGGCGCTGGCCAGCTCCGCCAGGTGCTCGCGCAAGAATTCGTCGAGGTTGCCGCGGGCCAGATCGCCCAGCGTGACGAAGCCGAGCTTGACCAGGTCTTTGTCTCGCCGCGCGGCGTCGAAGTCGCGCGCGGCGGCCAGGCCGGCGATGCGTCCCAGCGCGAAGCGCCCCTTCGGTCCGGTGAGCGTCAGCTCGACTGCCGCGCGGCGCTTGGTGTGAACGGTCGCCCACGGTTCGTCCTGTCCCGGCACGCGAAGGTGGACCACCTGCTGGTTGTTCCACAGGAATTGCCCTTCGGGGGCGACGGCCGCCAACCGCTCGCACAGCTCTTCGAGCACTTCGGTTTCCCAGGCGACCTTCTTGCCAGGCGGAAAGCCCTTGCGCGAGAAGTGCCATTTCTGCCCCAGCACTTTCCAGGGCATCACGTCTTCGGGGTCTTGCTTGACGCGCTCAGCGAACTGCACGAAGCCGGCGACCGCCGCGTCGACGAACTTCCAGAACGCGGGGCGATCGACCTCGGCCAGCGAGTGCACGATCACCTGCACTTCCTGCCAGGGGCCGCGCAGTTGCTTGCACTTCACCCGCGGCTCGGAGCCGTAGACCGGCAAGTCGGGGATTTCGTTGAGCGGTTTGAGATCGAGCGCGGCGATCAAGTCGTCGCGCTTGAAGGTCCGCTTGGCGACGCGGAACTTGAGCGTCAGCAGCCACTCGTGCCCCGTGAGCGCGTGGAAGAACCAGCCGTCGCTTTTCTTTTCGCCGCAGATTTCGACGACCGTGCGGTTGCTCCAGTTGCTTTCGGCGAAGTGCCCCGAATCCTGGATGCGATCGACCACGCGCGAAAGAATCTCGCCGTCCCACCGGCAAGGTTCGCCGTTGCGGCCGATTCGCGATTCGGTGTGCCAGCGCCGGCCGTCTTCTTCCCACGGCATGCGGGCGTCGCGTCCCAGTTCCTCGGGGGTGACGTCGTCCGACCGGCGGGCTTCGGCGGCGGCAAAGTCGAACGCGCGCCGCTCGACGTACGGCCCGGCCGCCAGCACGTCGGCCAGCAATTGCCCGGTGTGGCTGAAGTGCAGCGGTGCGTCGCCGGCGGCGGTTTCGTCAGCATCGCCTGGCGCCTGCTTACTTTTCGACTTGCCGGCCGCTGGCTTGCTGTTGGTCTTCGATGCCCGCGCCGGTTTCGCTGCTCCGTTGCCGGCGGCCCCCAACGAGACGCGCCGCGCGTGCTCGACCAGGTCTTCGGGCGTGCCGGCCGCGACGATGTAACCTCCGCCGGCCCCCGCCTCGGGACCGATGTCGATGATCCAGTCGGCCGTCTTAATCACGTCGAGATTGTGCTCGATCACCACCACGGTGTTCCCCAGGTCGACCAGCCGGCCGAGCACGTCGAGCAGCTTGGCCAGGTCGTCGAAGTGCAGGCCGGTCGTCGGCTCGTCGAGCAAGTACAGAGTGCGGCCGGTGTCGGGGCGCGATAGCTCGGCCGCCAGCTTGACGCGCTGCGCTTCGCCACCCGATAGCGTGGGGGCCGACTGCCCGAGCGTGATGTAGTCGAGCCCCACGTCGCACAACGTTTGCAAGATGCGGCGGATGCCCGGAATGTTCTCGAACAGCTCGACCGCCCGGCCGCACGGCATCTCGAGCACGTCGGCGATGCTGTGCCCGCGGAATTTGACGTCGAGCGTTTCGGGGTTGTAGCGCTTGCCGTGGCAGGTGTCGCACTCGACCCACACGTCGGGCAGGAAGTGCATTTCGACGCAGCGCTGGCCGTTGCCTTCGCAACTTTCGCAGCGGCCGCCGGGAACGTTGAAGCTGAAGCGCCGCGCCGTATAGCCGCGGACCTTCGAGTCGGGCAGTTGGGCGAACAACGCGCGGATTTGATCGAACGCGCCGGTGTACGTGGCCGGGTTCGACGTCGGGGTGTTCCCCAGCGGCTGCTGATCGACGCGGATCACCTTGTTGATCTGCTCGACGCCGCGCAGCCCGGTGAACGCTCCGGGGATTGTCGCCGCCCGGTGCAAGAGCCGCGCCAAGGCGTTGTAGAGCACATCTTCGACCAGCGAGCTTTTACCGCTGCCGCTCACGCCGGTCACCGCGGTGAGCGTGCCGAGTGGAATCGCCACGTCGAGGTGCTTGAGATTGTTATGCCTTGCACCGACGATCTCCAACCAGCCGGCTGGCGCGTCGGGAAGATCGGCCAGCGCCAGGTTGATCGCACCCATCGAGTTGTCGACCGCGGCGCCGCGGCGCGATTCGCTCTTCTTGGCGCGCTTGGCGGCGCCGCGCAGCGCGGGTTTCGCCTTGTCGCGCGCCTTGCCATTCGACTCGTTGTCTGCCGCGCCGGCCGTCGCCGACTTCGCTTCGGCAAATCGGCTGCCGATGCGGCGATTCTTCGGAATGCCGATCGCCTTGCGACCCGACAGATACGGACCCGTGATCGACGAGCGGGCGGCCGCCAGTTCGGCCGGCGTGCCGCGGGCAACTACTTGCCCGCCATGTTCGCCGGCCCCCGGGCCGAAATCGAGCAGTTGATCGGCACTGGCGAGCACCTCGCGATCGTGCTCGACCACCAGCAGCGTGTTCCCCAAGTCGCGCAGCTTGTGCAGCGCGCTGAGCAACCGGCGATTGTCGCGCGGGTGCAAGCCGATCGTCGGCTCGTCGAGCACATACAGCACGCCGACCAGCCCGCTGCCGACCTGACTGGCCAGCCGGATTCGTTGTGCTTCGCCGCCGGAGAGCGTCGGCGCGGGGCGCGCGAGCGTGAGGTAATCGAGCCCGACATCGACCAGAAACTCGAGGCGATGCTTGATCTCGCGGATGATCTCGCCGGCGATCTTGCGATCGCTGCCGGTCGGCTTCCAGGCCGAGAACCACGCGCTGAGCTCGGCCAACGGCGAGACGCACAACTCGTAGAGCGTGCGGTCGCGAAACCGCACGGCCGAAGCGTCGTCGCGCAGCCGGCTGCCGCCGCAGGCCGAACATTCGACTTCGTCGACCAGGTGCTCGAGCCGCGCCCGCAAGCTGGGGCTGAGCCTCGAGGCTTCGTCCAACGCCGGGTAGAGCCCTTTGAACTGGAAGCGGAACCAGGTTTCGGTCGCGACCGGCGCCGCTTCGGTGGCCGCCGCCGCGCGCCGCGCGCGAGTGCCGGCCGGCTTGCTGCTGATCGGCGCTGGGCGCGGCACAGCGATCCACTCGTCGCCGGTCCCATACAACAGCGCGCGCCGATGCCGGGGATTGAGCCGATGGAACGGCACGTCGAGCGGCAGGCCGGTGTGTGCCGACAGCCCGGCGAGCATCGCTTGCGAGATCGGCAGCGCCAGATCGGGCCACAACTCGATTGCCCCGTCGCGCAAGGTGCGCTGGGCATCGGGGACGATGGCCGAGAGGTTGGCCCCCTGCTCGGTCCCCAGCCCTTCGCAGTCGGGGCACCAGCCGAGCCAGCTATTGAACGAAAAGTTGTGCGGCGACAGCGGCTCGAAGCTGCGGCCGCAGCGGTCGCAGGCGAAATGCTGGCTGTGAATGTCGACGGTCCACTTCGTTTCCGGCTGCGACTCGTCGACCACGGCCACGTGCAGCACCCCTTTGCCCAGCGACAGCGCCGCTTCGACGCTATCGGCAATGCGGCCGCGGGCGTCGGGGCGGGCCACCGCGCGATCGACGACCACTTCGACGCGATGTTTGCGGCGGCGATCGATCGTCGGCGGCTCGTCGATCGAATACGTCGTGCCGTCGACGCGCATCCGCACGTAGCCCGCCGCGCGAATCTCTTGCCACAGCGCCTCGTACTTGTCGCCGACCTGCACTTCCAACGGCGCCATCAAGAAGAGCCGCGTGCCGGCCGGATACGCCAACAGCTTGTCGATGATCTCGTCGGCGGTCTGCGTGCCGATCGGCTTTTCGCAGGCCGGGCAATACGGTTTGCCCAACCGCGCGAACAGAATCCGCAAGTAGTCGTAAATCTCGGTCACCGTGCCGACCGTCGAGCGCGGGGTGTTCCCCATGTTCTTCTGCTCGATGGCGATCGCCGGCGACAGCCCGCTGATGTGATCGACCAGCGGCTTCTGCATCTGGTCGACGAACTGCCGCGCGTAGGAGCTGAGGCTTTCGACGTAGCGCCGCTGCCCTTCGGCGTACACGGTGTCGAGCGCCAGCGAGCTCTTGCCCGAGCCCGACAAGCCGCAGCAGACGGTGAGCTGATCGCGGGGGATGTCGACGTCGATCCCCTTGAGATTGTGCTGGCGAGCCCCTTGCACGCGGATGCTGCGGGCCAACAGGGCGCCGTCGTGCTGGCGCGGGGCAATGGCGGCGGCCGTTTTGTCCGGCGACTTGGTCTTGCCGTTCTTGGCGGCTCTCGCCGGCGAGGCGATCCGCCCGGCCCGCTCGAGGATCGGCCGCAACACGGCGCCGGTGTGCGAGCCGTCGACCATGGCGACTTCCTCGGGCGTGCCGGCAGCGATGATCTGTCCGCCGGCGGCGCCCCCTTCGGGCCCCAGGTCGATGATCCAGTCGGCCGTTTTGATGACGTCGAGATTGTGTTCGACCACCAGCACGGTGTTGCCCGCCTCGACGAAGTTCTGCAACACGCTCAGCAACATTTCGACGTCGGCAAAGTGCAGGCCGGTCGTCGGCTCGTCGAGCAGGTAGAGCGTGCGCCCCGTGCTCTTCTTGACCAGTTCGCGGGCGAGCTTGACGCGTTGCGCCTCGCCCCCCGACAACGTCGGCGACGGCTGGCCGAGCTTCAGGTAGTCGAGCCCCACGTCGTGCAAGGTTTGCAGCTTATGTCGCACGTGCGGCACGTTCTCGAAGTGCGAGAGCGCTTCTTGCACGTCCATCTCGAGCACGTCGGCGATCGACTTCCCCTTGAAGCGCACCTGCAAGGTTTCGCGATTGAAGCGGTGCCCCGAACAGACCGGGCAGGTGACCCAGATGTCGGCCAGAAAATCCATCTCCAGCCGGTTCGAGCCGTTCCCCTCGCAGGCTTCGCAACGCCCCCCCTTGACGTTGAAGCTGAACCGCCCCGCCTTGTAGCCGCGGGCTTTGGCGTCGGGCAGTTGCACGTAGAGCGCGCGGATGTCGTCGAACAACTTGATATACGTCGACGGATTCGAGCGCGGCGTGCGGCCGATCGGCGACTGATCGATGGCGATCAATTTGTCGAGCTGCTCGAGTCCTTCGATTTCGCGGTATTCGCCCGGCTCGCCGTGCCCCTTGTTCAAGTCGCGATGCAGGGCCTCGACGAGGATGTCGTTGACCAGCGAGCTTTTGCCGCTGCCGCTGACACCCGTGACGCAGATAAACTTGCCCAGCGGCAACTCCGCGTCGACGTCGCGCAAATTATTGTGCGTCGCTCCCAGCACGCGCAGAAAGTTGCCGTTGCCCGTGCGGCGCTCGGCCGGCACGGCGATCTCGCGATCGCCCGAGAGGAACTTGCCGGTGACGCTCCGCGCCTCGCCGCAGATCGTCGCCAGCGGACCGCTGGCCACCACGTGTCCGCCGCGCACGCCTGGCCCGGGGCCAAAGTCGATGATCGTGTCGGCGGCCCGCATCGTGTCTTCGTCGTGCTCGACGACCACGACCGTGTTGCCCAAGTCGCGCAGCCGGGTGAGCGTCGCCAGCAAGCGATCGTTGTCGCGCGGGTGCAAGCCGATCGACGGCTCGTCGAGAATGTACAGCACGCCGACCAGCCCGCTGCCGATCTGGCTGGCCAGGCGAATGCGTTGCGATTCGCCCCCCGACAGCGTCGGGGCCGAGCGATCGAGGGCCAGGTAATCGAGCCCGACGTTCAGCAGAAAGCCGAGTCGGGCGCGAATCTCCTTGAGCACTTCGGCGGCGATCAACTGGCCGGTGCGATCGAGCTCGAGCTCGGCGAAAAACTCGACCGCGTCCGACACCGCCAACTGGCACACTTGCGGCAACGTGGCCGACGGTTGCGCGGCGAACTTCGCGTGCCGCGTCGTCACCGTGACCGAGCGCGACTGCGGATTGAGCCGCTGGCCGCCGCAGGCCTCGCAGTCGATCACGCTCATGTAGCCTTCGAGCTGCCGGCGCTGCATGCCGCTCTTCGACGAACGGTACTTCGTCAGCAGCTCGGGGATCAGTCCCTCGTAGCGCCCGCCGTACTTGTGCGCGCCATGGCCGTGCTTCCAGGTGTAGGTGACGTGCAGGTCGCCGGTGCCGTAGAGCACCAGGTGTTGCAGCCGCGGATCGAGGTCTTGCCACGGCGTGCGCAAGATCGAGCCCGGCTCGAGCCCTTCGGTGCGTTCGAGCGTTTCGAAGACGCCGTCGTACAAGTGACGCTTCCAGCGGCCGAGATCCTTCCACGGCCCGATCAACTCGACCGCCCCACGCTCGAACGACAGCGCCGGATCGGGAATGAGCGCCTCGGGATCAAAGCTGTACAGCTCGCCCAGCCCGTCGCACATCGGGCACATCCCTTGCGGGCTGTTGAAGCTGAACAACTGCGGGCTGGGAGGCTCGAAGCTCAGGCCGCAATGCGTGCAGGCGTAGTGGGCCGAGAGCTGCAAATCGGCAACGGGGGGGGGCGACGCCTCGTCCCCCTCGGAGTCGGGTGACATTGCTGGCTCGTCCGACAGTGCCGAACTGGAATGTTGTTCGTCGACTCCGAGATCACGCCCGCGCGACTTCTGCCGCGCCGGCGGTGGATCGAGATCGGTCGTGCGTCGCGGCTCGACGTCGAGCGCGACGACGAGATTGCCCTTGCCGAGGTTGAGCGCGGTTTCGACCGCTTCGGCCAAACGGC
Organism: Pirellulales bacterium; assembly: GCA_050184475.1. GTDB lineage: Bacteria > Planctomycetota > Planctomycetia > Pirellulales > JAEUIK01 > JAIESQ01. Next base: position 182,075 of record JBFXAH010000012.1, read on the forward strand.
TGCGCGAGACGTTGCCCGCCACGAGCCGATCGACGACCGCTTCGATCGTGTGCCGCATCTGGCGATCAAGCCGCAAGTCGTCGCTCAAGGCGACTACGCGGCCATCGACGCGGGCCCGGGCGAAACCCTGCTTCCGCAGATCGGCGAACAGGTCGCGGAACTCACCCTTCTGCAACTTGGCCTGCGGCGCCAGCACCATGAACCGCGTGCCGGCCGGCAACGTCTCGATGCGGTCGATGATCTGCTCGCGGCTCTGGGCCGTGATCGGCCGCTGGCACTTGGGGCAATGCCCGAGCCCCACGCGGGCGAACAGCACCCGCAAATAGTCGTAGATTTCGGTGATCGTGCCGACGGTCGAGCGCGGATTCTGGCCGCTCGACTTCTGCGAGATCGAGATCGCCGGGCTGAGCCCCGAGATAAAGTCGACGTCAGGCTTGGGCATCTGCCCGACAAACTGCCGGGCGAAAGTACTCAGGCTTTCGACGTAGCGGCGCTGCCCTTCGGCATACAGGGTGTCGAAGGCCAGCGAGCTTTTGCCCGACCCGCTAACTCCGGTCAGACAAATGAGTTGATTGCGGGGAAGAACGAGCGAGACATCCCGCAGGTTATGCTCGCGGGCGCCTTTGATGACGATATCCGAAGCGGCCATCCGGGGCCCATGGTTTGGCAGGGAACGGGGAGCGTCAGGCAGCGAAACTGGAGAACCGAATTGTACGGCAGCGGGCCAGGGGCCGACAACCACGCACGAAGCGGGCAAGCGAGGTTCCCCGAACGCGAGGCGAGCACCAGGCGACCAGAGTGGTCGCCCAAGTCGACCATGTTGCGCGCCGCGCGATCTGTAGTTTGCCTGGTGACGATTGGTCTCCGGTTGGGCGCGGCGAGCAAAAACGGCGTTTAACACGGCTCAGCGTCAAATCGCGGTCAAAAGCCCGCTCCGAAAATACGTTGGCACGCTTGTTGCCATACTCCGTAATCAGAGCCGTGAGAACAGATGTGAGCTCAATACGAAAGTAATGAGCAAATCATCAGTTCTTACGGCTCGCTTTTTTTTGTTTCCGCTCCCTGACCAATAGCGGCGACTGACGATCCACAGTCGGTTTTTTCTTGCAATTGCCTGGCAGGCGCGTCAACTCTTCATTCCGAGCGGCAGCTTCGATTGCGCTGAACTCTCGCGGGGGGAATCGCGATGGCCTTCTTGGGCAGTCCTTGGCGGCGGGCTCGCGGACTTCTTTCTCGACGATCAGGCAGCAAACGACAAAGGCTGTCGTCAAACATTCGCCGTGGCTTTCGACTCGAACGTTTGGAAGACCGCGCTCTCTTGACCGTCACGGTGGCGTTTGTCGACGGCCATCTTTCGGTCACATCCGATTGGAACGACGAAATCGTCGTCGACGTCGAGCAAGGCTTCGTGAAAGTCAACGGTCTCGATCCGAGCATCGGGCCCGTCGCGGCTGCCGAAGTCACCGGCTTGAGTGTTCGCGGCGGCCTGCTGTCTCCCAACATCGACGTTGCCGGCACCAGTCAGAAGTTGGCCGAGCGCGGCGTGTCGATCACCATTCCGCGAATCAGCGAGAATGTCGCTGAACTCTACGCTACCACCCCGCTTGAAGATCAACTCAATACCGCGTTCGACAGCGGGCTACTGACGGAACTCGACATCGCCCACGTCACGCTCGGCCGCGTCGATGCCGATCTGATCAATCGGCTATCGCAGGCGGGAATTAGTCAGGACTTGATCGACAAGGGGCTCGAAGCGCTTGACTTCTTCCATGCGGAAGATGCCACTCGTCAGGTGCAATCGTTGAAGGCCGGCCCATCAAGTGGGGCTGATGTTTGCCTCGGCCAGTGACCCGAACGCGGTCGGTCGCACGATCTATGGCACCTGCCGCGATGACGTGATCGATGGCGGCGAAGGTGGCGATACGATCTACGGCGGATCTGGCAACGACACGATCGACGGTGCCGAAGGCCATGACACGATCTATGGCGGGAAAGGCAACGACATCATCAATGGCGGCGAAGGGAATGATGGCCTTTATGGCGGAGACGGAGTGGACGGGTTCAACCCCAACGGCGTCGAGGGAAACGATCCTCAACCAAACGATGATGGCCCTAGTGGCCCTGATCTGTGCACTCAGCCAGTCGTGGTGATCGACGGCACGGTTGTCGACGAAGACGCAGGCTACGCCGAATTCGTCGTGCGGCTCAACGTCGTCTACGATCAGGACGTGAGCGTCACCTGGCAAACGGTCGATGGCACGGCCACGACTTCCGGCGGCGATTACACGGCCAGCGGTGGGACGCTAGTGATTCTGGCCGGTTACACGACGGGCACCGTCAGTGTGCCGATCAACAACGATTCGCTCGACGAACTCGACGAAGGCTTTGAAGTACAAATCACCAGCGTCACCAACGCCGAAATCGGCGGCGCCGGCACGTGCACGATCATCGACAACGACACGCCGGTGGGCAACCAGCCCTCGGTCACCGTCGACGATATCACGGCCTACGAAGGGGACATCGGCGCTCTGTTCACGCTTACCCTGTCGCAGGCCATCAACAAGACGGTTCACGTTCACTTTGCGACGAGCGACGGCACGGCCGCGGCTGGGCCTGAGTATTACAGCGTGTCGCGCGACGTGTACTTTGCGCCGAATCAGACTTCAGTGCAGGTTGCCGTGTTTCTGCAGAACGACAATGTTTTTGAGCCGGGGGGCGCGCGATACTTCTTCGTCACCCTGTCGAGTCCGCTCAACGCCACGATCGGCGACGGCGACGGCTACTGCGTAATCTACGATGACGACCCCGCGCCGACCATGAGTATTAACGATGTCACGGTCACCGAAGGCGACCCCGGCGGCACGTCTGTGTACGCGACCTTCACCATCAGCCTGACGAATCCCGCGGACTTCGCAGTGACTGCGGAAGTGTTGCTCGGGCCGGGCACGGCGCTGTTTGGGAGCGATTATTCGCGTAACCGTTCACGCCCTGGGGTGAAAAACTGGTCTTTTCGCGCAGGGCAATATCGGTCACACCAGGGGCATGTCGAAGCCCCCAGTCACGCCCGAGCAATTGGCTGCCTTGCCGCCTGAGTTTCG
>JBFXAH010000013.1:0-171674 GCA_050184475.1 Pirellulales bacterium
GCGAGCGCTACAACCAGCGACGTCCGCATTGGGCGCTCGTGCCCGAGGCGGGGGGCGATCCGTGGGTGCCGGCCGAGGTGTATGCCGGCGGCCGCACGATTCAGATTCCGCGTTGGCAGCAGTGGGCTACCGCGGCGCAGGCCAGGTTGGAGGAGTTGTTCAAGGCGGCGGGATGAAGCGAACCGACGGCCTCGGCTCGGGCTCAGCGAAAGGGGCGAACCAGAGGCACCGATCCAATATCAATGGACAGCCTGAGTAAGTCTCTCACAAAACGACGGGAAAAATTCCCATTGAACTGCGAGCCAAGACAGAACCGCTAAACCGCGATGAACTGGCTGGAAAGGGAAAGGGGGGCGAGGCATGCGATCGTGTAACTGTCAATTGCCACGGAACGCAGGGATAGTCCTCCCAGCCATGATTTGCAGCAGAATGCGGATACAGAGACTCTTTCACCGCGCCGGTGTCTTTCCGCAATAGTCTCCCATGATCACATCGCCTTCGCTGTTACTCGAATCCATTCGGGTGAGACTCGACACGGGTTGCCACCTACGTTGTTTCTTCTGCAACTCATGGCAGAAAAGGGAAACACGGCTTTCCGAACAGGCCCTTCTGTCCATTTTGCAAGCGGCGAGAACAAATGGCGCACAACATATTGCGGTGTCGGGCGGAGAGCCACTGATTTCACCAGCTCTTGATTCGTCGCTTTCAGCTATTTACGAAGTCGGGCTTCCATCCCACATCACCACAAGCGGAATCGGCCTCGCGGAAAGGGCTCCAGGATTGGCTTCAATGGGAGTAACGCACATTCATCTCTCATTGGAGTCCCTCGATGGAAAAACACGATTCTCTGACAGCGGAGAATCCGACCCCGCGATGATCGCGGCTGGGATAGAGAGCTGCAACGCGATCGGACTGCGAGTCGAGCTGAACTATCTGGTGCTGCGTGGCAAGAACTGGGGAATGGACCATGCACGTCGCTTAATAGATTTTGCCGCATCCCACGGTCTCGATATCAGTTTGTTGGATCTCTTGTACAGTTGGAATTCTAAGCTTGAGCACTTTCACGTGCCTGCTGAGGAAATCCGTGCGTTCCTGGCAAATGATTGTGGACTTAGCGAGCGCATCGTTGTGCGAGATGGAACCGTTCAGACCGAGTTCTTGTGCGGTGGCATCAGCATTCGCTTGAGGGATTTTCGCGCTCGTCCAGAAGCTAGTATCTGCGTGCAGTGCGCCGCCGACTCGCACCATCTAGGGCTCACCCCACCGCAACTCAGCACAGCAGGTACATTAGCGTTCTGCAGTCACAGTCGCATCGCTGTAGGGAAGTCTGCTGACGAGGCGGCGGCCGCATACGTCGACATGTCGCGCCGACTTGGACAGAGTGATTTGCTTCATTGGATACGCACTTGATGTTGGCAAGAATGCATCGTGAAAATGGATGCCTGATCAATGAATACGACCTTGGATTCACTCCGTGGCGATATACGCGGCTGCCTGGAGGCAAGCCACAGCTTGTTGTTGGAGACGCTCTTGCGATGCGGCGAGCACGTCGGCTGGCGCCAGTTCTTACGCGAGTCTGATCGAATCGGCACATATGGTACCGCCTGCGGTCTCATCGCCTACTCATCGATCGCACCGCATGATGTCGATACCATTCGATGCGTGGCACGATGCTTGGCCGACATACAGCGAGCCGACGGCTCTTGGGAGTCTCCGACGATTGCGGAGAATGTCGGGCTCACAACTGCCACTTGCTATGCAGTCGTAGCATTGTCCAAGCGTAACGAGCAGAGTGAATTCGCGAAGCAGATACAGGCTGGTGCTGACTGGCTGGCAGCGCGCATTCGAGGCGATGGTTCCATCGGGCATACAGCGGTCGACCACGACCCTTTCACCATCTGCTCGTCGCTGACGATTCGAGCTCTTGCAGCAGTTAGCTTTGAGGGTCATCGAGCGGCTTCGGAGCGCGCCCTTGGTTGGCTGCTTAAGTCGCAGAATGAGGATGGCGGATTCGGTAGCAAGCTTGGATCAAAAAGCACACTGCACCACACCTCTGAAGCCGTCCTTGCACTCGACTGTTTTCCCGGCTCGAAAGAAGCAATCGGCAGGGCGGGTGCATTCTTGGAGCGGAGCCATTGTCTCGGTGAAAACCGACACCAAGACACAACGTACATCACGGCAAGTAACCGACAACCAATGCTGCCTCACACGTATCAGACCGATGGATTACTTCTTCAGGCTCACTTACGGCTCGATGCACATGGCTTTGCTTCTCGCTGTCGAGAAATCGCTGTATGGCTCATTCAGCTGCAGAAGGACGGATACTGGGAGCATGACCTCCATGTAACGCGAGCTCCTTCTTGGTCAGTAATGGAGTGCACTGTCGGCCTTGGCGGTATTCTGACGATCTTGGGGGACGAGAAAAAGGCGGCTAATGTACTTAGATCGAGTGAAGCGCAAGGGCGTGGGCGCCATGATATTTTGGTCATCGCAACGGAATGGAGTTCCAGGCATGGGGGCCTATCAACCTTCAATCGAGAGATCTGCAAGGCTTTAGCCAAAGCAGGTCACACAGTTGCCTGTTACATCCCGAAGGCGGACAGTGCAGAGAATGAGGACGCGAAAGCTGCGAATGTGACACTTTGTACGCCACCTGAAGAAGCGCAAATTACGTACGCTTCTCTCTATCGGCGGCCATCGTTGCCGACAGGCTTTGCGCCGACAGTGGTCGTTGGGCACGGGCGCATCACAGGACAATTCGCCCGCGCTCAAGTTACGGACAATTTTCCACAGGCGCAGCGAGTACACTTCCTGCACATGGTTCCCGACGAGATTGAGTGGTATAAGGACAACGCCGATGCATCTCAAATCGCCGAAGACCGGCTTCGTGAGGAGAAATCGCTCTGCTACGATGCCATTCCAGTGGGAGTCGGCCCGCGCATTACTCGCGAATTTGCGACTCACCTCCACGGTGCAAAGATCGCCGTCCATCAGTTTGATCCCGGCCTAGATTCGTCGTCAGGGAACGACGATGTTCCACCAGGGATACGTTGCCTGGTACTTGGTCGCGCCGAGGATCTAAAGCTCAAAGGTCTTGATATCGCGGCGAGGGCGGTGTCAAAGCTCCCACATCCGACACCAAATCCATTCCCCTCTGCACCTATCCTCTGTATACGGGGGGCACAGCCTGGGACGGGAGCAGAATTGCAGAAGAACCTGCAGCAGTACGCAGTAAAGCGGATTGACATACGTGTGTTTGAGTATTCCAGCAATGAATCGCACATCGCTGACGATATTCAGAGTGCGAGTGTTGTCATGATGCCATCCCGCGCCGAAGGCTTCGGCCTTGTAGCAATCGAAGCAATCGCGGCAGGTCGTCCGGTCCTGGTCAGCGATCGGAGTGGCTGCGCTGACTTGTTGCAGTCAGCCTGTCCTGGCTATGTTCCTCATTTTGTAGTTCCGACGAATGACGATTTGGACTTGGACGGAGAGGCATGGGGCAATGCATTGGAACGCGTGCTTCGAGACCGGGAAACGGCATTCCGAATGGCTCGAGATCTTCGAGACAGAATTAACGCTGTTTCGTCATGGGACTCGTCCGTCGCTCAACTGCTATCCAAGATGGTGCGACTCTGATTGAGTTCCTGTTCTATGTCACCGGCCGAATGGGGCATGCGGGACTTTCCTGAAGACCAAGTTGTTTCAAAAGCTGCTGAGCCAGAGCCACACGCAGTCTTGGACTGGCGCCAACGGCGTTACCGGGATCGGTCACAAGTCGCTTCCGCCAGAACCTGCTCGGGCTGAAAACGACTCGATGCAGTGCTGGTGGTACCTAACGATCTGCCTCGCAGAAAGGCCTTCGTGTCGGACGCTGGTTGCCAGATAGTCGTCACGAATTGCATCCTTCTCAGCTCCAAATCTCGATGCAAGCTACTCCGCACCAAGGATTCGCAATTCCATCGTGCCTGGGCCTCAGTGAGCGACCTTGGCTCGCTTGCCGGCACTGACCTTCGCGGATTCGGCGCCCACGCTGATCAGTGAATAGACGCGCTTCCCGATCCGCCGCGCCGACGTATGGACATTTAGCGACGTCAGCCGTTTACCCTGGGACGTAGTCCAATTGCCCAAGCGCTCGAACTCGTTTTGCTCGACACCCGTCTGATATGCAACGTCCATCGGACTTCCCAGCGGCACGCGCATGTTGAAAATGAACTTCATACCGCTGTCGGTGGCCGCCCCGTTGTGGCCCTGCGGCGTTACTCGGAGAGCTTGATCCAAGTGCGGCGCGCCAACCCGACCTCGAAACTCGGAGACCAGCACAACAGCCGGCTGCGGCCAGTACTTCACGACCCCATTCATGGTCGAGAGCAGACTGGCGGTCGGCGCAAACTGGCGACCCAAAAATTCAACCACGCTGAAAGTCAATCGGCTGCGCTGGGCACACTGTTCAACCAACGGTCGGAAGGCCGGCTCATAAAAGCCTGACTCCGCCGCGATCGCGTCGATCAAGGTCTCCACGGGATTGCTCGCTTCGACCTGATGTCGCTTAAACGGAAGGATCCCTTGCGGTGGCTCGGCGATGCGGTGCGATAGCTCGTGGAACCGGTTAAAGTAGCTCTTCGAGTCCGAGTCCTGGAGATTCAAGACAGCGACCCAGCGGTCCGGATCGTGCTCCTCGGCGTGCATCCGCTCAAACAGCAATGCATCCACTCCGGGCTGCGCGAGTTGATCCGGCACCTGAGCAAAGCCGATTTCTTTTTTGCCCTTCAGGTAGCGCTTCAGCAGGTCACTGACATCCGCCGGACCGCGGATTTCTTCAAACGTCAGATGGAAATACTCTCCCAGCCCTAGCGCGATCTGCTCGCCGCTGCAGGGCAACAGCTTGTCTACCACCGGGGCGATCCGGTCCAGACAGGCTTCGATGACCGCTTCAGTGAACCCGTCTTGGGGGTAGCGGCTTTTGATCTTGAGGTGTTTGGCGATTGCGTCCAATCGCATCAGCTCTTGCGTCGTCGCCTGTCGTTTTCCCATCGTGCGAATTACTCCTAGCACTCGGGCAAATAGTCCTTCACTTGCTCGTAGAACTTCAGCCACTCTTCTACGCCCCATTCGCCTTCGTCCGACTTGGACCGCCGGGCTGTTAGGGACCGCTGACCTTGAAGAAGTGTGAGGGTTGCACGATGTGAAAGGTTCAACTGCTCTGCCGCCCTCGACAGCGCCGCAGGAATCTGCACGACTGCCTGGCCGGCCGCCGCGGGTGGTTCCCCCCCCAGCAAGCTGTCCAAGCTGACTTTCAGCCCGTCGGCAATCTCCATCAACTTATCTACCGACACCGCGGACATTCCGCGTTCGACCTCAGATATATAGCCGGCGCTGACTCCAGCTCGCTTAGCAAGCTCTTGCACCGTCAGAGTCTGCGCCTGACGAAGCTGCTTAATTCGACGGCCGACCTCAGCCCGGTCGTACTTATCTGCCAGCACAATTCTTTCCTTCGCTTCAGCCAGAGGCTTGCTTAATTCGCTGTGATGAATATTATTCACTGTGGCGATTTTCTATTCGCGGTGGCGATGCCATGAATATAGGCCTCGGCCGTCCGGTTGTCCAGTTCCAGGAGACACTCATGACGAATGTCCAAGACGCGAGCAAACCGAAGGCTGACGCCAAATGGGCGGCGCTGGTGGATGATCGATTGATTCCACTCCCCCGTCGGCAGCTCACCGCGGCGGTGATTCTGCAACAGGCCGGTGCTCCGCCGCACTCGGCTCTGGTGCGCGACTTCAATTCGCCGAACGATGTCGGCTTAGAGCCGGAATCACCGATCGACCTGGCCGAGGGGAACGTGTTCCGCACGAACTCGAACTGCGAGCGCCGCCGGCACGTCGCGGTGGACGCACCTCCCAAGTTGGCTTTTGTCATTGACGACCGCTGGGAAGTCACGATTCAGCCGGTCCAAACCGGTCAAAGCCTACGCGACCTGCTCGCAGTCTCCGCCGCCCTGGTGCTGCTGCGTGATTACGAGTCGCCTGTTGACGAGCCGATCGAGGATCAGGACCAGGTCAAGTTCGCCGAGGGGCCGGTATTCATCACGCGGCCCACCAAGCCGCACGAGATCACGATCATCGTCGAAGGCACGCCGCATCGGTGGCTCAAGCCCACCATCTCCTACGCAGAGGTCGTCACCCTCTTCGACCCCAATTTTCCCCAGCATCCGGACATCACATACTCGGTGACCTTCAAGAAGGGACCCAACCACAAGCCCGAAGGCATCCTGTCTCCCGGCAGCACGATCAAGGTCAAGGATCACATGGTGTTCAATGTTTCAGCGACTGGTCAGTCATAACGACGATCTGCGGCGGCTGGTCGACAAGGGCTATGCACTCGCCTTGGATCCGAATGAGTACCTTGTCGTCCGGGACATTCCCTATTTGGACGACCAGGGAAACCTGCACATCGGCGCCATCGTCATGAAGTTCGTTGACGCGGGTGAAGATCGCATCGTCCAAGACGACCATCAGATCTACTTCGCTGGCGGCATTCCCCATGGCCTCGACGGCCAGCCGATTCCTAATCTCGCCGGCGGCCCGACCACGCTGCCGCTCAGTGTTGCCAGCCCCGACGTAAAGGTCGAACGTTCCTTTTCCAATAAGCCCAAGGGGACGGGGAAGTTCACCGACTTGTTTCACAAGGTTGAAAGCTACGTCGCCATCATCGCCGGCCCGGCCATGGAAAAGCACGGCGCTAATCCGCTGACCTTCCGGGTGGTCGAAAGTGCGCCGAACCATTCGCCATTCAAGGTCCGCGACACGTTGACCAGTCGTGCTGAAATCGGCGATCTGGCGGCGAGGTTCAATGACGATGTCGTCGCCGTCATTGGTCTCGGCGGCACGGGTGGTTTTCTACTCGACTTGCTGGTGAAAACGCCGGTCCGAGAAGTCCGCGGATTCGACGCGGATGACTATTACGTGCACAATGCTTTTCGCTCGCCCGGCAAACTCGACCTGGGCGAAATCGGCCAGGGCAAGGCGGAAGTCTACCAAGCCCGCTACGACAATTTCCGCACTGGGCTCACCATCCGGCACAAGCTGATTGATCCCAGCTGCGCTGACGACCTCCGGGGCGTGACTTTTGCCTTCGTCAGCGTCGACAAAGGCTCGGCACGCGCGGGCGTTTTTGAGTTGCTGATCGCGCTTGGCATTCCCTTTATCGACGTCGGCATGGGCCTCGATCGGCGGCGTGGTCCGCTCAATGGGATGCTTCGCGTCACGTATTACCCGCCGGAGCGTGCTCGCGAACTGCGGGACAAAGGCTTGGCGGAACTGGTCGACCGGCCTGACGATCTCTACCTCTCCAACATCCAGATCGGGGAGCTCAATGCGCTGAACGCTTGTCTGGCGATTCTCCGCTTCAAACAACTGCGAGGCTTTTATCACGAAGAGCACCCGTACTGCCACATGCTGTTCGGTGTTGGTGATCTCTCACTGGATGGCGATGTCTAAGCTCACGCAAATTCAACTGGTGCGGGTTCACTACGTTCCCAAGGTGCTCGAACCCGGTCTGCTCTACGTGTCGGAAGAATTCGGCGCAGCCGTTCATCTCTGCGCCTGTGGTTGCGGGGCCAAGGTCAGCACTCCGCTGGGACCAACCGAATGGTCGTTACGCGGGACCGACCAGGGCCCGACTTTGAGGCCCTCCGTCGGCAACTGGCAGCTTCCCTGCCAATCCCATTACTGGATCCAGGGCGGACGAATTCTCTGGTACGGCACGTGGTCCCCAGAGCAAATCGAAGCCGGCCGGCGAGCCGAGAACACGAGGCGCCAGGATTATTACGAGGAACATGAGCGGCAGCGAGAAGGAATCTTCCGGCGCCTATGGCGATGGCTCGTCAGCCTGTTTCGCTAGGGCTAATTGGGGTGTGAAGCATGGTCTGTTTTGCCCTTTTTGGCGCGGCAGACACACTGCCGTGAATTTCCATGAACCGTTTTATGACTCGTGTGTTGCTCAACGGTTATGCGCATCAATCGCGAGATTGACGAGGCCGTCTTCGCCACTAAGCAGACCGAACTGCGGGATCGGATTGCCGCACTGAAGTTGCAGTTGTTGATCGCTCGCACGACGAAATGTGCGACTTGGCAGTGAAAGTTCTTGAGCTTTCACAAGCCTTTCGCCAGAAATAGGTTAGCGCCGATTACGCAACGAAACGTCGGATTCTTGAAATCTTGTTTTTGAACTGCCGCCTCAACGGCGCATCTCTAGTCCCCACAATAAGAAAGCCCTTCGACTTTCTCGCCGAAGGGTTTCTTGTCCAGTCAAGTCGAGGAGACGAGATTCGAGCTACTTTTGAACAGCAGATAGCAACTCACCTCGAACGCATTGACTGCCATTTCTAGGGAGTCGCGGCTGGGTGCATAGGTGCTCACGACCGAGCCATTTTGGGACTATTCCCTGCCGCGTCGGTCACATCGCCCGACGCAGTTCCGAACTACGTCATCGGGATAACACGGAAGTCCTTCAAACCGAACGCGAGCCCCCAAAAGGTGTACCGCGCGTCGCACTTTTCGCCGCCAGCCTGGTGTACCTCGCGTCGCAAACTGGTGTACTTCACGTCGCGCTTTTCAGGGCAGCTTGCGCGAGCACCGATGCGGGCTCAGCGCTTCTGCAAGCCAAGACTTGCCGTACACCCAAGCCAGGCGTCGACCTGCGCCAAATACTACAGTCAAAGTTATCTATTGTAAGCAAATGCACACGCGGCTCTGGCCGCGGATGCTTGAGAGAAGATTGTCTAGAGCGATCTGCCCACCCGCCAACCGGCGAACTTGAGCCTCGATTCGTAGGTTGAAAGGTTCCGCCGCGTGGGCCGCACGCACGCCACCGGCAGTAGCGGGACACACGGCGGGAGCGCCGGCGGCCGGAGACCGACCGAGCGACGGCTCCACGAAGCGCAGAAACTGCTCTGAGAGGCACTGCGGTCGGGGAGCGGCCAGCGCCCCCGACCCCCATCACTCGACACGCCGCCCGTCACCGGGACAATTAGCGGCTCGCGCTGGGGGTCGGGGGCTTCGCATTGATTCCGCGATCTCGTGGCCGCGAGCGCCGACAACTGGGGCGGTGTGTCGAGCCGCGCCAGGGTCCCCCGACCTGGTGCGCACTGCTCCGCCTGCCCACGACAGGCGGCGCGCGGAGGCGAAACGACGCCGCCGCAAGCCGACAGCGGCTAGCTCCCGGTGGGCCACGGCACGGCAGCGCGCGAGCGCGGCACATTCGCTATCTGTCGCTACCAGCGACGTGGTATACTTCTCGTATGAGCATCCACTTCGGCGACGGCCCGCCACTCAAGGATACCAGTCCCTGGCTGCGCAACGAGCGCGAGCGGCATCTACGGATACTCGATGCCGCGGAACGAAACAGTGTGATCGAGGGACTGCCGCGGTTCACGCAGGCGATGCGCGCGCGGATGCTCACTCGCTTGGCGGAGCTTGCCGTCCCCGCTCAAGGGCCTCGGCGATCAGACGAGTCAGCGGATCGTAATTCCGGTTGAATGCCGCCTTCGCGGCGTCGATGTAGGCGGCCCTTCCCGCCTCACTTTCATCGTACCGCAGGATAGGACGGTCCGTCTGGGATGAGAGCAAATCGCAGGCCAGCTTGATCGTGCGCGCATTCCCTTCGCGGAAGGGGTGAATCACCAGGAATTCGCGTTGGGTTTTCGCCAGCGCTTGTACGAAGGCATCGTCGCCGGCAAGTGCGGACGCGCGATACTTAGCGAGCTTCAAACTCGGCCATCGCCTGATCGAGAAAATCCGGCGGTGGCCACGTCACGCCTGGCTTTTGAATCCACACCGTTCGCCAGCGCCCGGCCCAATCGTAAAGATTGCCGAAGATCGTCGCGTGAATGTGGCGCAACAACTCGCAGGTGAGCGGAGTTTGCTTGGTCACTTCGCCAAAGAGGATTTCGTAGGCATCGACGAGCGCGTCCTCTTCACGGGCCGGGAGTGCTGCCAACTCAGTGATACCCAGCTTGTTCTTGAGCACCATCTCGTCGGCATCGACGTATTCGGCCTCAACGTTGCCTGAGACGTCGTAGCGGTCGCGGCGACCAGACTTCGGGTCTTCCATGTCCGCCATGCTAGGGGAGAACTTGGGCGGCGTCCAAACTGGGTTGCGCGAGTGACGCGAGAATCGCCGCCCACTCGTCGTGCGAGAGTGACTCGGGCTGACGATTGGTAAACTGGCCGCCGTGGCTGGCGCGCGACCAGAGTCGGCGTACGGCGATTCGATCGCTCAACTGCAAGAATGACTGTACGACGCCCTGCTCGCCAGCCGCGTCCGCGTCGAGCATCAATCCAATCTGCGTCTGCCCGCAACCGGCCGCCAGCGCCACGATCCGTTCGACTTGAAACGGCGTGATCGTGTTCGAGCAGAGGGCGACGGTGGGTGCGCCGAGCATCAGCATTCGCACGGCGTCGTTCGCACCTTCCACCACCACCAGCCCGCAGGGCAGTGGCTGTGACCCAGCGAACCGTTTGCGGACAATGTGCTCGCCCCAGAGTTCCAATCCACGATGAAAGTTCTTGGGCATGACGTATTTCACCGGCTCGATTCCGTCGCGGCCCGCGGCGATCCAGCGGCGGAGCTTCTCTTCAAAGCGCGGGTCGCGGGCAAAAAAACATAATAGCTCACCGGCCGATGAATGAAACGGATAGACGATTTTTCCGCGCAGGAGCGACTTGCTCGACTGCGACAGGTAGCCGATCGCAAACTCCCGGCAAACGTCGGGTGTAAGAAACGTGCGCATCCGAAAATATGCGGCCGCTTCCGGCGGCATCCCTGCTGGATCCACTGTAAACTCGCGCGGCAGATCAACCAGCGCCCGGACGCGCTCGTGCTCCGATTCCGCCAGCGGTGCATTCCTGGCGGGGCGAGGGGACGGCTTGTTGACGTCGGCAGCACGTGTCGCCGCCGGTTCAATTGTCGGTCGGCCTTGCACCATCGCTTCGAGGTCACGAGCAATCTCCTTGAACCGCTCGCCACGCGGGCGCCCGCCCGCGTGCTCGCCCGACTTCATCAGATCGCAGAGTCCAATCAGGTTCCCCCCCTTGCCACAGCCGTACTGAAAGCACTTCCAAACTTTGGTTGCGGTGTCCGCTTGAATCGCCAGCGCCCGTTCGCCGGTCGGTTCGCTGCGGCCGCAGTTCAAGAAGCACCGCATCCGCGTCTCGTTCCCGATGCGTTTGAGCTCTGGCAACGTGACGCCGTAGTACGCCGCCACTTGATCCAGCGAGATTTGCGGCATCAGCGATTGAATGTCGATGTAGGCACTTTTTCGCTCGGGCATGCAAGCGGGAATGGAAGGATTGGCGGAGAGCGCACGCTACCATTCGGCGCAACGACATGGCAACTCGCGTTCCACACCGGCACGTCACTCCCCGCGATCATCGCATTCTCGCGGCGCTCGATATCGCGCCGCTGACGGCCAAGCAACTGAAGAAACTAAGCGCCACCTGGCCGTACCCGTTCAACGCGCTGCGCACCGCGCGCGAGCGGCTCCAATCCCTTAGCGAATTGGGGCTCTTGCGCATTCATCGCTACGCCACGCTCTATCCCGGGCAGCCCGAGCAATACTACGTGCTCACGCGCGAGGGGTTTCAAACCTTGCATGGCCCCGATGCAAAGCCACCGACTAAGGGCCACTTCGCGGAGCTTGCGATTTCACGACAAGCGCATAGCCGCGGGCTCGCGGATTTTCTCGTGCACTTTCAGGTCGCGGCCCACCGCTCGAACGTGGCCGTCTCCGGCATGTATCGCGAGAATTCCCTGCAACTTACCGCCGGCGACGAATCGGTCTATCCTGATGCGGCTTTCGTGCTCGTGACAAGTGACCGCCAGGAGTACCGGTTCTTTGTCGAAATCGACTGCGGCACCGAGCGTCTCCAATCCATGAACTCCGATCGCACGTGGCAGCGGAAGGCCCGGGTCTACCATCGGCTGCAAGACGAGCATAAGGAAAACCGCTTTCGGGTGCTTGTCGTCGCGGTACGCGCCGGCACCGAACGAGTTTCGAACATTCTCAAGACAGCGAGCGCCGTACACCGCGATCCGAATCGGACGCTCTTCTTGGGCGTCACCATGTTCGCAATGCTTTCTGCCGAGCACGCGGCGACCGCCCCGATTTTCATTGACCACCGCGGCCGGCCGCAGTCGCTCGTCCCCGACCGGCCCGTTGCTGCGTCTAGCGCGGTTGACACGCCCGAAGAATTGCATCGGGCGAAAACTGCGTGATACGCTAGGGGGCCTGCTGGCCCCGCTGCCATCGCTCGCTGAGCGCGGCCACCGCGCCGCACTCCCCTCTCCGTTCGTCGAAGTTGCTGGTATCATGCGGGTGTCGGGTCCGACGAGCCCCGCTTTCAAGCGTGCCCAGCGCTTACTCGGATTGGAAAACGACGCAAGGCAGGACTCGCTGAGGCCGGCAGCCCCGCCCTTGGCCTCCGACGCACGGGCCGGGGCGGGTGACAAATTCGTCGCGATCATCAACGATCAAGGAGTTCATCCGCCGGTTCCGATTTGCGGCACGATCATGCTGAGGACTTCGCGCGTTTCTGGCTCAACTCGGCTACAATGTCGTGCGCATCCGATTCGAGGTCCGTCCATGAAATTGTTTCCGTCGACGCACTCTGACTTGTTGAATCGACTGCGCGAGGTCATTCGCAGTCTCAACACTCACGGTGCGAAGGATAACCAGCAAGTGTGGTACGACTTTGATCACCGCTATCGGCAGGCGCTGGTAGGCTTCGGTCGGCGGCGAGGTTTGCAATCCCACGACTGTCAGACCCTGGCAAACGATGTCCTCCTGGTCGTCTATCGCAAACTGCTCACTTACGATCGCTCGCAAACCCGTTTTCACCGCTGGTTGCTGGGCATCGCGTCCAAGGCTGCCGCGGAGCTGAAGCGGCAGAACCACCGAGCTTGTCGGCGTGAGCGTCCGTTGCCTTCGTCGTCGGCTTACGTCACCGGCCAGGCATCACCGCTTGATCCTTGCGACGAGTTGCTTGCGCGCGAACAGTGCAATCTTCTCGGCGCCGCAATTCTTAAACTTCGTTTTGAAGTATCAGACCGTGATTACCGACTGTTCGAACGCGTGCGATTCGACAAGCTTCCCATCAACGCCGCGGCTGCAGAAATCGGCATGACTGCTGAAGCTGCACGCAAAGCGATGGGGCGAACCCTCAGGAAACTCGCGAGGATCGCGCGGCGCCTTGGCCTGGATCAACCATGACGCGAGGGCGGGTTCATGCTCTGGCGGTTCTGGCATAAAGCCTCCCGAGCGGCAAAGTCACGCGACCGTACATCGGATTCGGAATCCGATTACCTGTCCGTCGGTCCGCGCACGCAGGCCGATCTCGACCACCTTGCCAAGCTCTTTTTCGAACACGGAGACAAGTTACGCAGCATCATTCAGGTGGAACTTCAACACCGCGTCGTTGAAGGCTCTCGAGACTCGATTCCGGTCCCCGACTTTGGACCGCCATTCCGTACACTGCGGCATCTCGCTGCCGGCGCGATGGGAGATGTGTACGAGGCGATCGACGATCAGCTCGCTCGCCGGTTGGCTATCAAAGTTTCGCGCCTGGGCACGAGCGCGGACGAAGCCCTAGTCTATGCCAAACTACTCTCGCGGGAGCAGCGCCATCTCGGTCCGCTTTCTCACGACAACATCGTTCACGTGTATCGGTGTGGACAATTACCTGACGGCCGCAATTGGTACGCCATGGAATTCGTACCTGGCGCTTCGTTACTCGATTACGTCAGATCGTGCGGGCTCGCGACCAATGTCGTAGTCAGATTAATGCACGTGGTCTCCAAAGCCATCGGCTGGTTGCACGAGCAACGAATTGTTCATGCCGACCTCAAGCCGGGAAACATCCTCGTTACTGAGGCGGGCACACCCAAAGTCATCGACTTCGGCATGGCGCGCGTAATCGATCATGCCGATCCAGAGAGTTCCACGCCGCAGGGCCCCAGCAATGCCTCGTGCCCTGGCCGCGGCACTCCCGGCTATCGCGCACCAGAACTCGCGGCGCGCGGCATCGCCGATTTTCGCACGGACGTTTACTCATTGGGCACAATACTCCATCAACTTTTGTCGGGCGACCTTCCTGACTCCCCGCACGAATCCCCACCATTATTGCCGGATCAAGTGGATGACGCCCGCTGCCGGCGCGGTTTTATTCCGCGGTCGCTCGCCGCGGTAATTGGACGCTGCCGATCGGAGCGCCCTGATGATCGCTACTCCGATGCGAACGAACTAGCGGCCGAACTGGAACGATGGCTGATGCATCGACCGGTCCGTGCTCAAGCTGGATTTCGACCTTTCTATCGGGCAGCGCTTGTCACCCGCCGTCATCGGTGGCTAGTTGCATCAGCTTCCATAGCAATGATATCTCTGGCAACCGTCCTGGGCGCTACGCACATTGCCCGCGAGTACTCCGACCTCTCCGTCAAGAAGTCGCAAGAAATGAATCAGGAGCGCGCTCGGGCCACTCGTGAACTGCAGCGCGCCAACCGCGAACGCGAGCGAGCGCTGAACGAGCAACAACACGCGGCGATCGTCGCCACGCGGGAGCATCTCAGTCAACGGCGCCCAGATGCCGCCCGCGGCGCACTTGACGGCGTTCCCGCATCGCGCTGGAGCATTGAGTGTGACCTACTGAACTTGCAGATTGCTTCATTTCCCGCCCCCACTACAGTCCGGGGTGCTCACGATTGGGGAGTTGTGCATTTCTTAACTGCTCCCGGACAGCTGGTCTCGGCGGGGCAGGACGGTCGTCTACTCGTCTGGAATTCGATTGAAGAGCCTACCGTGCTGCGGGCTGGAACGTGGTCACAGGCTCATCGCCAATTTCTTCATGTCCTCGATCCCCCCGAGTCCGGCGGAGAGGGTGCTGCAGCAACCTCTGACTTGGCTTGGCTAAAAAAGGGTCAATCCTTCGTCGAAACGACACTGGCCGGTGAGGCCTACACATGGAATCTGCACGAGAGTAAGCCGCGACAGTTCTTTGAGCATGACAGGCCACTTTGGGCCGTTGCGACTGATGAGGCTGGCGAAATCGTTCTGCTCGGCGATGACGACGGCACGCTGATTGCCTGCGGACAAAACGCCGAGGTCCGCTTCCGCGCGTCAACGTCCGAAGGGGCGATCACGGCGATCGCCCCAATCGATGACCGCAACTGCTGGGTCGGACACGAGAGTGGTGTGGTCGTCGTGTTGGATCTCACCGACGGAACCGTTCGCGCCCGGGATCGCTATCCAAGCCCAGTATGGGAACTGTCTGTAGCGCCCGACCGAGAACGCTTGGCCATCGGCTGTGGCGAGCCTGCCGTGCATATTTGCGGTGGGCAGATAAAAGAATCGGGAATTCGCCGACTGGCCTCACTCCCGCTTCCATCAGCCGAAGTGGTTCCTCCCCAGGCGGTTCATCGGGCACGTTTTGCGTCAGACGGCAACCACATCTACGTCGTCGACAACCTTGGACGACTTGTGTGTTTTGATCTCCAAAATTTGCGTACGGAGTTCGTCCGCACGGATCAAAATGTTACCCCCCTTTCCATCGATTCGATGCAGACGTGGCCGATTCTCTTTCGTCGCGTTTCGGCCGGTATCGATATTATCGACGATGGTCGTTCGCTCGTGACCGCGGGTCATGACACCCTCATCAAAGAGTGGCGGCTTGATCAGCCACCCTCGACGCGCGAGCTCCGTGTCGGCGAGCAGCCTTGGCTAGCGTTTGACCCGTCATCGAATACGCTTCTCTGGGCTGCCTCACGCGACGGCCAGCTACAACTAATCGACGCCGACCTCGGTCAGGCGGTCGACCTGACCGACAGTGATGAGACGATTGTTGCGTTCGCCGCTGCGGCGCAACAGCCAATCGTCGCAACGGCCACTCACGACACCATTCATTTTTGGACATGCGCCGGAAACAAGATCCGCGCAATCCATGCGCCTATAAAATGCGAGCGCACCATCTGCTCGCTTGCTTTGGCGCCCGATGGGCAGCGAGTCGCCGCCCTTAGTTCCGAGGGCGCCCTGCAATTGTGGCAGGTAGCCAACTCCCGCAAGATCGCTGACCGACAATTCCCCGCGATCCCCGATGCCAATGTCGGCGGCAGGGTCTCATTCAACTGCACCGGCGAACAGCTAGGAGTGGTCGGAGCGCACCAGGCGACCTACGTCCTGAACGGCGAGACGCTCCGCACCCTTGCCGAGCCATCCCTCGTTGCCGGACGCGGAGGCACCGCGCTGGCCTGGCATCCCACTGACGACCGGGTTCTCTTCGCCGGCGACACGGTAGGTCGCGTCGCTCGCATGCCCCATATGGAGATTCAGCACTTGCCTCATGATGCGACTGGTCATGCTCCGATTGCTGCCATCGTGGCTACGCTCGACGAGCGGCGCGTCGTGGCAGCGACCTCAACTGGTCGCGTGGTGATTATTGATCCTGCGTATTGGGGACCCCTGCTCACCCTAGAACCGCGTTCCGGCAGAACACATTCTGAGCTGGTTGATCTGGCGATCAGCCCGAGCGGACGGCTACTTGCAACTTCGTACCAGGACGGCCTCGTGTCCATTCTGCGAATTGCCGAAACAGAGTTGCCCACCGCACCCAGCAATGCAAAGTGGCGCGAAAAGATCGCCGTTCAAGGGCAACAGATTGCCAACCTACGAGTGCGACCTGAATCGATTTCCGTCGACCGACGGGGCGCTGTCCATGCCCTCTACCTCAGGACCGATAGCGTGCGCCTCGGCCATGAGCCGACCTGGCAACTTGTGCTTGGGTCCGAGACCGCTCAGGGCTGGCATGAGCGAGTTGTCCAGGACATCGGGCCACTCACCTTACGCATGCGCGACGCCCTTTATCGATCGCTGGCGCTCGCTAACCGTGACGATACGCTCTTCGCTCTCGCCAAGACTCAAGCTGATCGCGAGAGCAAGAAGGCTTCAACGCTGACACTCTTCAGATTTCCGCTCGATGGCGCGCCGATCCCATCAGAAGTTGTTCTTCCCGACGAAAACGATGGATTCGATCCAGTCATTCGTCTACTTGACAACGCGTCGATCGAGATACTGACATTCTCTCATGCCGGTCATTACTTGTGTCGTAGCCATAAGTTGAGTGGACGATGGGAAACGGAAAAAATCGGGCGGCAAGGAGATGGCTTTAGGATGCAGGGAGCTTCGACCTCTTCCTCAGTGTGCCATCTTATCTTTAGGCCGACACGGTTCAACGGCGACCGCTTGTCGCCGGTATGCTTGACTATTGACCATGAAAGCAAAACTCGAACCAGTCCATTTGATATACGGCGGGATGTTTCTCATCAATTCCGCGCTACCGCGCTGGCTGTGGCGTCCCTTCCCAGCGGTGCTCCGGCCGTGCTGTACATCGCTTCGGCCCGCAAGGGGGAATGGCAATTGGTACTCAACCGCTGGATCAACGGTGCCTGGACAGAACAAGTGGTCCTTCCCCGCCTTCCACGAACATTCTACGTCGCCAACATGGCGGGTGATCGAGAGGGCACACTCCACTTTGCGGCGCGCGTCGGTATCCCAGGCGATGTCTGGCTATTTACAATCCCCGCGACTGGCGCTTCTCACATCGAACAGCTGTGGCGCGACACTTCGCGCGTGGACGAGCCGGAGTTCATTGAACTGGTTGCACCGCTATACCTTGATCCGGCGGGGAAGCCCGTCGTGTGTGTTGCGCGAAGCTCGCCTAGCCACGGATTTCTTCGTATCTTCCGACGTCCGTAGAAGGTACGTCGCGCGCGCGGCTCCAACCGGGGGATATCACGCCTCGGCAATTCGGCTTGACCCGGGTTTTGCAGAATTTCCAAAATTTTTTGCGTCACACTCGGCTTCTACCCTGCGGAAATATCTTTGGGTGGGATGTCGGAACGCCGCCGCCCCGCCACAATCCGGCTGGGCTCGGACGACGCGGGCCTGCGTACCACCGACAACGCCACCCAACTCAAGTCCCCCCGCCCCCAAGATCTCAGGATCGCTAATGAGAAGTTCGTAACCATCGGCCGCTACAGCCATCGCCCTAGCGGATGGAATCGTCCTTCTTGTTCCTCTTTTGGGGTACTCCTGTGAAATCGACCAATTGTGTTTCGTTCTGCGCGAGCGTTGTTTCAAGCGTCGCGATCATCCTAGTACCCGGTATGGCATTTTCAGCAGTCGTCGAATGGCGCCTGCAAGATGGCGGCAACGGCCATCTCTACGAAGAGATCAGCGCGCCAAACGGAATCGACTGGTTCACCGCGAAGGCCGAAGCCGAAAAACGTGGAGGCTATCTGGCGACGGTCACCTCAGTCGCCGAAAACACGTTTATCTTCAGCAAAGTCGATTCGTCGCAGAATTGGATCGACACCGACCCTCAGCAGTACGGACCCTGGCTCGGGGGATTTCAGTCTGCTTCTGGCTCCGAGCCAGCAGGCGGATGGAGTTGGGTTACGGGTGAACCATTCTCATACACCGCCTGGGCACCAGGCGAACCCAACAACCAGGGGGGTGACGAAGAGTACCTACACTATTTTTCGTTCAACACGCCCGCCAATACTTGGAATGACGCAGTCGGTGCCGCCTCGATGCGTGGCTACGTGGTCGAATACGATACTCCTATCCCGCCAATGCGAGTACCTACGCAGATGCCCAGAAACCTCGTGCTCGTGACACATGGTTGGAATACCAGTCAGCAGACATTTGACGGTTGGGTGACACAGATGACGGCCGCCATCGCTAGTCGATTGCCCGCCGAACAACGCAACAACTGGCAAGTCATTGGCTATGACTGGACTTCCGATTCCGGCACACTGCTAACCGGGCCGATATACGCCCTAGAACAGGGCGCTATTCACGGACAAGATGCGGGCGCCACAATAGCTCTCGCCAACTACGAACATGTTCACCTAATCGGTCACAGCGCCGGCTCCGCCCTAGTTTCCGCCGTAGCCGACCAGCTCAACCAGCTCTCTCCCACAACAACAGTCCATTACACCTATCTAGATCCTTACGTGCCCCCTGCCGGTCCTCAGTATTACACCTACGGCTCCCATCGCGCTCAGGATTGGGCTGAGAACTACTTTTCAGTCGATGCCTTCACGGCATACGACACTGCGGTGCGTCTACCAAACGCTCACAACGTCAACGTTACATTTCTTGACCCAGACTGGCTACTTCATTTTTTTCAGCCGGCCACTAGTCACTCGTGGCCATACGAGTACTACATCCAGACAGTTCTCGCTTCGCCTTACTCTTCAGATCTTGCCGCGCCATATGGCTTCCAGCTAAGCCTCGAAGGCGGGCATACTGACGAGTTATCAAACGGTTGGCGAAATCCAGTTGCCTCGCTCCTCGAAGGAGCGTTAGCCGTACCGCACGGCACAGGTTCAGTTCCATTCGCGACCATTCAAGTAGACGCTCCGCTGCGTGCGGATACACTCATCTCTTACACGACGGGTGGCGATGCCGCGAGTCCCATCGCACACGACGCATTGTTGTTCGGTTCGTCTACCTCAACATACGGGTGGTCGCGAATGCTTGTTGATTTCGATAATCCCTTTAACGGAATCGTGTTGCATGCGCACTTTCACTCTCAACTCGCCCTCGGCACTCTCGAGGTATATCTAGATGATCGTCCGGTGGGCCAGCTCAATGAGTCTAATGCCATCCAAGGGAACCATGCATATGCGTTCGCATTTGATGACATAGACGCCGGTATTCACGAACTTGCATTCCGCTTTGACCGAACGGCCGGCAGCGGCAACGCGGTGATCGATATTACTGATGTGCGCACGATTTTCGTGCCAGTCATTGTTCCCGAGCCATCCACGATGCTGTTATGTGCCATTGGCATATCATTGATCGCAAGCCGGCATATTCTTCGCGTTAGAGGATACTGCCCACACGCCCTGGGCAATGGACAAGCAGTGGATGAGCCCCGTTCGCAGTGGCTCATCCGTCAATAAAAGCCGCGAGAACATTCCGATAGCGACGAGAATACCGTCGCGAGCAGCAAAATATAAATAGTAGTATGCCAACGACCTGGCACTGAGCGTCGTGATAACACCATGAATGCACACGCAGTCAAGACGATATATGAAGCGACGAATGCTGCGATTACAATCGCCGCTGAACCATCCAGTGTGCTTGTAGAAAGGTCGAGTACATATGTCACAAGCATCGCCGGCACAGTTGCGACGACCAGCGCCACGCCAATGACATGCGTGACGATCGCTGCGAGCCCCCAGGTAGCAAGCGCGCCCACGTAACAGCAGCGACGCAACTGTTGCTCTGGAAGTCGCAGCGCGACTAGTACAAGTGTAGAACCGACCACGAGCGCGACGCCAACGACTGAATATATGATTACGACTGGATCACCGACTGATGCCGCGCTGTGCAGAGAGGAATTCAAGCGATCACTAATCGCCACGGATCCGGTTGAATAGGCTAGCACCATGCCAACCATAAACACCCAATAGGATGGAATACTGAGCAGGCGTGACATCGCACACAGTATGACAAGACAAATGTCTATGCCACAAGATGATTTGGAGCGTTGGCTGTAAAATGTGCCTGACGGTAGCATGCTGGACGGTATGCTTTCCGCATGTTGTATCAGCTCCGCACCTCAGGCGTCAGTACGCGCGGCCCTCTCTATGCCGAGCAAGCACTCTCTGCATTGCACTTGGGGAATCCGCGTCGGTTACCACTACAACTTGTCCTCGCTGCCTGGGACCGTAGCGTTGGCTTGTTTCTTGCTGGCGCTCAAGAGCTAGGTTACTCCACCCGGACGCAGTTCCACGCGAACTATCCCGAGTGCGTGCTGGATGTGCTTGCCTCCGACGAGCTTACCATACCATCTGATCACACGACGCTTGCAACCGAGCTCGTTCTCGTTCCGGAGTTGTTCCCGCTGCGCCGCTATGTGCAGTTTGAAGATGCGCTGAATCGAGTCACTGCTGATCCACTCAGCGGTGTTCTCGCCACGCTCGCGCAATTTGGCCGCGACGGCATTATCGGCCAGATCGAACTTGTTATTCGGCCGGCTAGTACAAGGCGTACGCAGCGCGCACAGCGGTGCTTGGAACGGCTGAATCATCCGTTTTTTCGAGCGAGGCGACCTCTCGCAGAGCTATACGCCGAATCGGCGATGTCACGCAACGTCTTGCGGCGGCTGCTCGCTCGGCTGCTCTCAGTTCCCGCTCGGCGGGATGCAGCGGCTTCAACGCGGGGGGACTTGCTCAACGTCACGAGTTCGCGGCTGCATGACCGCGAGGAGGACTTACAGGCGGCCTCCGACAAGCTCGGCCGTCTGCTGTTTGAGGCCTCACTCCAGCTCCGCGTTGCGGTTCCCACTGCTCGGAAAAAAGAAGCGGCCATGCGCCTTGATGAGCTCGTCGGGGCACTCGGGCAATTTCAATCACCCCGTACGGCAACTTTGCGGCGCGGTCGTACGAGCCGAGAACTTCGCGGGCGCCGCGTGTTCCTCTTAAGCGCCGAAGAGGTCGCCACACTCTTTCATCCGCCGAACCACACGGTCAGAATACCTGGTTTGGCGCAGGTCGACTCGCGGGAGCTTGCGCCGCCACGGCGTTCAACGCAGCCCCAAACCGATACCGTCGTCATCGGCCGCACGCATTTTCGATCGCAACGAGATGTTGTGGTACTCGCCGTCGACGATCGCCGCCGGCACCTGGCCATCTTCGGCAAGACCGGCACGGGCAAGACTACGCTCTTGCAGAATTTGCTCGTCGCGGATACTCGAGGCGGCCGAGGCGTGGCCCTCGTCGATCCACATGGCGACCTGGCTGACTCACTTCTCAAGGCGGTTCCCCGCAGCCGCACGAACGACGTCGTCGTGTTTGACGTCGGTGACACAGCGAATCCACTATCCTTTAATCCACTTGCCTGCGGCGATCCCACGAAGCGACCGCTTATTGCCTCTGGCGTGGTGTCTGCCTTCAAACACATCTACGGCCAAGTGAGCTGGGGCCCGCGGCTGGAGCACATCTTTCGCAACGCGGCGCTGGCTCTGCTGGAGATTCCCGAATCGACACTTGTGCATCTGCTGCCGCTGTTGACGGACGAGCGCTATCGGAGGTCAGTCATCGGCCGGCTACGCGATCCGGCCGTGCGCCGCTTCTGGGAAGTTGAGTTTGCCGGAATGCCACCGCGACTCCGAGGCGAAGCGATCGCTCCTGTGCTCAATAAGGTTGGGCATTTTCTGAGCAGCCCGCTCTTGCGCCATATTCTGGGTCAATCGCGTCGTGCGCTCAATTTACGCGAGGTCATGGACGGCGGGGCGATCTTGATCGTCAATCTCTCCAAAGGTCGCATCGGCGAAGATGCGAGCAACCTACTTGGCGCGTTGCTCGTCACCAGCCTGCAGCTGGCCGCCATGAGCCGGGCGGATGTCGCGGAGAACAATCGCCGCGATTTCTTCGCGTACGTCGACGAGTTCAGTAACTTCGCGACGGACTCCTTCGCCTCGAGTTTTTCGGAGGCCCGCAAGTATCGGCTTGCGATTACGGTCGCTACCCAGTACATCGAGCAACTCTCGGAGCCGATGCGGGCGAGCCTTTTTGGCAACGTCGGCACGCTCATCGCATTTCAAAGCTCAAGCCAGGACGCTGAGATTTTGGCTGCCGAGCTCGGCGGTGAACTGCTGCCTACGGACCTGACAGTACTTCCCAAATACCGAACCTACACTAGGTTGCTCGTTGACGGTGTGCCAAGCCGGCCCTTTTCGATGCAGACCTTACCGCCGCCGACTCCGGCCGGCAACGAACAATCGCCCGACGTGCTGCGCCGCACGTCGCGACATCGGTACGCGCAACCACTCGCGAAAGTCGAAGGCGAGATCGCTGCTGCGCTCGCATAGCGGTTCGATCGCTAGCCGGCACCGTCGCGGCGATTCCTACTTGCCAAGCGACCGCAACCGTGCCAGCCTCGCGGTATGCAGGATGATTCCCTGGACGGCACTAGCGATGCCATTGCTCGACGTTGTCGCGAGCTAGACACCTTGCTTCGGGGCCTCAATCGTTGGGCGCACCTGCACGACAGCAAGATTCCGAAGCGCGCGCGAATGGCGCTGGCCCAGTATCGTACGCTCCTCTCCGGCACGCTCACAGCCCTGCGGCACTCCCTTCAACTCTATGAAGCAGAACTCGAAGCGGCATTAAAGCGACTAAATGCCGACTGAAACACCCCACCGGACGACACGAGCGACCAACTGCGATCGATCGCTCACTGTTTTCGTTTGCCAGGCCATAGCTCGTCGGGCAACATCGCTGCCGTGGACAGATCGCAAGCGCATACCGAAATCCTCGCGGCCCTCGGGGAAATCCGGTCGTTTCTTGAAGAACAAGCTGCTTACCTGCAAGACGGCCTCGACCACGCCGTCGAAGTCATGCGCGAGAATACCGAGGAAGTGGGAGTGCTGCGCGATGCGGTTGACGAACTTCGCGAGCGATACATCTGGGCCTTGAATAATTTCCGGCAGGACCTGCCTCCCGTGTTTCATCTCACCAGCATGCCCGTCGATCCATGCGCCTCCGAGTGGTCGGCCCGCGTCAACCGCGTCGCCGGCGTACCGGTCCAAAATGACCCTGGCGGGGACGTGCCGGGTGCGGCCGAGGACCCAACGGTTCGAGCTGCGGAGCCCTATCGGCTGGCGGACAGTTTCCAAGCCGAACAAGGGCGGCTGTTCTAGATCGGTCCTTGTCCGGCATTGCTCCCAGTGGCCGGGCGTCTTTGATTGTCGCACGCTGGCGACGTCTGCCGACCTCCGATCGCGACCGGGTCGTGGCGCATCGTGCGTAGGCGTGCTACGCTTTCCCGCCTGTGAAGGAGATTTCCTCTTCCAACTTCGGACTCGTCATCGCCTACCTCGTGCCGGGGGCCACTCTGCTCTGGGGCTTGGCCGGATACTCGCCCACGCTCCAAAACTGGCTGGCCGCCACCGGCAACACACCTTCGATCGGCGGTTTCCTCTACGTGACGCTGGCGGCACTTACGGCCGGGCTGGTCGTCAGCACGCTGCGCTGGGCCGTCGTCGATACCGTCCATCATGCGACCGGCATTCCGAGGCCGCCTTGGAACTTCGCGGTCTTGCCGAAGAGCGTCGATGCGTTCGGAATGCTCGTCGAAGCCCACTATCGCTATTACCAGTTCTACGCCAACATGTGCGTCGCCTTGCCCATTGCCTATCTCGCCAAACGCATCGAGCAGCCGAGTGTGGTGAGCTATTCCCCGGTCATGGATGGCGGGGTGCTCGTCCTCGAAATCGTGCTGTTTGCCGGCTCGCGCGACAGTCTGCGCAAGTACTACGAGCGGGCAGCGCCGTTCTTGAAGACACCGTGGCGAGGCAATCGCCGCTCGTAAATTGCCAGGCTACTTGACATTCCGGCGTGGCCACAGCTAGGGCATGAGATCACGCAGCCCGACTTTGAGCGCCCGGGCCAGTCGGTCGATATTCTGCAGCGAGATATTGCGCTCGCCCCGTTCGACGCTGCTCACGTAGGTGCGGTGCAGACCGGCCAGTTCCGCGAGCCGCTCCTGCGAAATACCACATTTGGTCCGCACTTCGCGGAGCTTCCCACCAAAACGCTGCAGAACGTCCGCCACAGTTCGCCTCAACGAAAAAAATCGTTGACGCCACTGTCCGGGCGTGCATACTATGCGTCTACACTCTTTACGTTACGGTAACGTAAAGGATGCATCGCGATTCGAGAGGAGTCCCGCCATGACGAACGGTGCCAATAAAGACCACTTGCCGAAGAAGCCCGCCCCGGAACAAAAGGCAGTCGAGCGGCCGACGAAGGAAAAATCGAAACCCACCTCGGCGAAGTAGCGGCCTCACCGCCGACGGAACTATCGGCCATCTCGTGCCCCGCGTAGCTGGCGGTGATCCGTGCGAGCAGCTCGGTCCGGCGCTCGTTACTTTTTTTGCGGGAGAAGGCAATGAAAAAACTGCTAGTGTTCACTTGGTTCTGTTTCGTCGGCTCAGCACGGGCCGATCAGATTCTGGTCGACTTTGAACTTGTGCCCAGCCAGAGCCTGCTCCAAGTGGGCGGCTACGCGCAGTTCGGCACGCTGCAATACCCTGCCACGCCGCAAGCGGATGGCTCGTTCGTCGCGCAGTGGGTGGGCACCATTCACGCCTCGGTGAATCGCGGTGGCATCGATCCGATCGCGATTGAGATCAATCCCTCGACGATCGATGCCTTGCCCAGCGGCAATTGGCAACCGAACGAGACACCGGCCGACTATGGATTGACGGTGATTGGAGTCAATGGCGCGATCCGGGATTTTACGCTCGACCTGTCGCAACTGGGCACCAATCTCGGCGCGGGGGGGACGTTTGCCGCCGCCTTGAACGTCCTGGGCACCGGCACGCTCGATGTGGCCACGGGTAGCAGCTATCCGATCTCCAGTGTAGGTTCGTTCACGCCGGGTCTGGCCTCGCTGACCTCGGCACCTTTGCCCAACGGCGACAATCTCTGGACGCTCGTGCTGCCAGTTCAGATGACCTGGGTTTTGCCAGACGATGCCCTGACGGTCGTGGGCACACTGGAGGGATTTCTCACGGCGACCGCCGATGTTCCTCCGCCGCCCGTGGTGAATTTTCCCGAGCCGGCAAGCTTGACGCTCGCTTGCGTTGGCCTTGCCTTGGTGATCGCCTGGCGTGGTTGGCGAGTTTGATCGAAAGCTTCCGTGTCGTTTGGCGCCGGAGACGCCGCGCTCGTCGCGGCCCTTCTGGCTTGTTGTGCGCCGAATGACTGCTACCCTGTGCCCATGTCTGATTTCTCCGCCGATCCACCGGTGCTCTCACCCGAGGACTTGCCACGATTCCACTTCTTCGACGATGATCGCGCCGTACGGTACTACCATGCGTCGCCGCGCGCGACCCAGAGCTTTGGACATTCGCGGATCGTCGCAGCGATTAAATCTGTCATCGCCGACGGCAGCCCGCTCGCTCCCGGCATTCAGGTTGACCGGATCCATGCCGAGGATTACGTCGACCCACTGGCGATCCTCCGCTTCCCTGCCGACAGTACGTTGTACGTACATCTTGAGTCCGAGTGGGACCAGCTTCTGCGCAATGAACTCTCCTGAGCCGCGGCGACGTCGCCGCTCTGTGCGGCGAACCCAATCAATGAGGATTGCGCACGGCTGCGGTGTGTGCCACGATCAACACGCGCAATCTTAAGGTTGCGCGCGTTTCCGAGCCGCTGGCTCCTTGCAGCTTCGCTCTTTCCTTTTCCATCGGAGGTGGCCCATGGCCAAACAATCCGCGCGCGACAAGCGCCCGAAGAATCGTCCGGAGAAGAAGATCGGTCCCTACGCAGGTGGCATCGGCGTCGCGATCTGGCTCAATCAAGTCGAGACCGATAACGGCCAGCGCGAGATTCGCTCGATCACGATCACGCCGAGGCGTTACAAGGATCGCGAGACGGGTGAGTGGCGCGATGCCACATCGTTCCGCGCCGGCGATCTGCCCGCCTTGATCTTCGCTCTGCAAAAGGCCCAGGAGTACGTCTATACGACGCCGTTGCCGAAAGACGGCAGCGAGCAGGCTGACGAGGCAGGCGACGGCCGCGACCCGTTCTGAAGAGCCATAGGCTCGGAACATTAACCCCATATCGACCGATATGGGGTCTTTTACTCGGGTCTCGCGACTTGACATCTTCTGATGCGGGCGAACGACGTTCTATTGATAAAGACCTGTCGACCGAATTGGTCATATGCAGGCTCCAGGACAGCACCGTCCAAATAAACTCGCAGGCGCCCTCTGGAACCGGGCTCTTCCCACCACATCCGCAACCGGACGTTCTGGACCAATCCTGTCGTAGGCGACACCACGTCGCCTAGCTCCCCCTTGAGAACAAGAGGCCGGCCTCGAAGAGCGATCTTGTACCTCCGAAGATCGACCTCGCGGTAAGGAACGACCGTATCCGGTTCGTCGTTCGGTACGATAAACATCGCGTACCGGTCAACGTTCCGATCAAACCGCAGGATCAACTCCCCTCCCTGCCGCATCGGAAACTCTACCGGCACCGCCCCTGCGGCCAATTCCGCTTCTGAAAGCACGCGCAGAGTCACATCCACCCCCGAACCATTTCGTAATGCGATCGCATCTGTCGTGGCCGCCGATACTAGAGTCGGTACCGTTACGGCCGCCACCCAAATCCAAGCACGCGAAACAGAACTGATCATCATCTTCCCCAGAGCATATCATGGCGCCAGCAGCCCCTGATGCCTCCCGCCCCGCTTTGTCGCATCCGCCTGGATTTCGAACTTCGGGCCGGGGCTCTGGAACAGATTATAAACGCCCAGCAGTTCTTGTCGCTGCACATTATTCCGCGGATCCCGATAACGCACAGCCACAATGAAGTAACCCGTCGGCTTGTAGAATTGCTCGAAGCGCAGCCGGCCGCATCGCCGGACCGTCCGAATACTCGCATCATGCTCCGTAACGGGAATGTCACGCACGCGTTCAAGCACAATCCATTTCGGATAGACCGTCTCGTCGCCACCCTCTGAAATCGTCACGTGGTCCGCTGCCTCTTCGATGACCTCAATGTCGCCCGTAAGCTTTTCGAGATGACGACAATTGAAAATAAGTACATCGACCTCTGCACCGGCATGGTTAAAAACTCGCAGCAGAAAATCATCAGGCACGGCGACGGCGGCACCGTTTGCTACGTCGGCAGCAAGCCCCTCCTTCAGGACGAACTGCTGCAATTCTTCCGAGCTCGGTAGTGTCGGGTTCTGCAGCACGATCGACACCATTGGGATGTCGACGTCCCCATTGACGATCTCGTATACCCAAGGAGCGGGCCTCCTTCGTTTCTGTTCCAGCGTTATGAACTGCGGGCTGGTAACCCGGTTGACACGGATTTCGCGCGCATCGTACGGGACATCGCGCAAAGTAGCTTGGCCACTTACGATCTCTGCCTGGCGCTGACCGAACGTTGGATGCCGGTAGAAAATCTCGCCAC
The DNA here is from genome assembly GCA_050184475.1 of Pirellulales bacterium. Classification (GTDB taxonomy): domain Bacteria; phylum Planctomycetota; class Planctomycetia; order Pirellulales; family JAEUIK01; genus JAIESQ01. The sequence goes on from JBFXAH010000013.1 coordinate 28,054, forward strand.
TGTCGACGACGGCCGAATCCTCTGGACCGGCAGTGAAGTACACGTCAACAGAAACCGCGATGCGCGATGCGAGCACCCGATCGGCGAAGAAAAGGACGATCACGACGAACAGCACGGGCACTACCAGCTTGGCATAGAACTTCCGCTCTTCTGCTTTGAGCTGGTTGAGCGTCAGCTGGAACTGCTGCTTATTAGTCAGCTTTCGTGTGTCCGGCGAAAAGTACCTAGTGTCTGCCTGGTACTTCTGTAGCAAGAGCATCGCCGCATCGTTCGCGCTGACACGCCTTTCGAGCGAAAGGAATGACGGCTCCGTTGACTCCGCTGATTCCTTTGCGACTGCATCCTTCAACGCGTCGATGGCCCTGGTGTTCGTCCACGCATCCAGGGCGAGTAGCACGACAACTACGATCACTACGACGGCGTGCACTGCCAAAGGTTGGTTGTCGAGCTGCAACGCCCCTGACAAGAGTTGCTCTCGCAACTCGCCCTCAGGAAGCCGAATCACCAATGCAGCCGAGATCTGACCCAGCACATTGGCGCCAGTCCACGCACCGAGTATGCACGCCGCGGTACGTCGGTACCAGTAGCGAGGATTGCGGCTCAGCATGACGGCGAACACGAGTGCCGCTGAGCCGATCGGCAGCCATACGACCGGCGTGGGAAACAGCACGCAGACTGACACGGCCACCAGGCTGACAATCGCACTCACCAAGGATATCCCGAACCACGAACGAACCATCGCCCGATCTACCTTCTCTGTGGCCGTTCAAATCGGCGGATTGGCCTGGCGCAACGAGACTTTCCCGATAACCTCGCGCTCCGTCAACTGCTGTGGGGCAAGTGCTTTCGACGCACCTCCCCCCACTATCTTTTAGCTAGGCCAATGACCTATGTCGAATCGATCTTGCCAGGGTGGACGCCGGGCCTTGAGTAAGCAGTGGAAGGTCGATCGCGAACTGAGATAGAATCCACTGGCCAGACGCATTGCGCCGCGTGGTAGCTTCTGTTCAATCCGTCCGTGGAGGCAGTCGCCAAGGTCATGCCGTTACACTCCAATTCGGTACCATTCCCGAGAGCGGGCTGCCGCCCTTCTCCGGCGTCGGCACGCTGCTCAATAGACCGCAGCAACATGTCTTGCTTTAAAGCGACGTCATTCTGCTCATCCCTTTTCAATTATTAGGACGAACTGGTTAGATGATCGCGACCTGCCGTAATGCCCCCAAGTGCGGTACTCGCAACACATCGATCGTTCCACTTCGCCTAGAAAAGCCCCCTGCTTCCAAGAGCGCAGGGGGCAGCGACCCAGAAACCCGAGTCACTCAGGTTCCATTCCATCGAGCGGATCGGTCGACGAGTCGACAACCACAGGCAACATCTCACCCGGCGGCGAGAGCAGCTTCTGCAACCGAATGGTCGCAAGCGCGGCCTCTTGCGGGTTTCTGCGCTGTCGATCCTTGAGCGCCGATGTGAAGCAGTTCAGCAGGCTCCAGCCGGTCCGCGGTGCGAAGTCTTCGATCGGCGGATTGCGCCATTCACGAATCACGGCTGGAAGCAACCGAACCGACACGATGCTCGACTCGAAGCTCTGGAGTATCAAGCTGTTCGCCGTCTCTTCCGAAAGCTCCCAGCGTTGCAGCATTCGAATCCGCTCTTCTTCCGCGACTTGGTATTGATGCAGTCCAAGCACGGCTTTCGAGACGGCCTCATTGAACCGAGTCTGGCCGAACCGCGTGTGCTTTCGGGCAATGACGATTTCGCTGCGAAACGCCAGGTTATCGCAGACGAACACGCGCGTGCCGACGCAGAAGCCGATCGGAAACGATTTGTCGACGGAGTTGCGAATGCCGACGGCAATCGATGCGATATCATTGACGCGATTCGTGAGCCGGAGCGTCCCGAAGAACCTCGCATTGTCCCGCGCCACCGAAAGTTGCATCGACTCGACGCCAAAGCCAACACCGTCCAGCGTCTCGCAAACCGTATCGAGCACGTCGGCGTGCTTGAGGGGATACCAGGTACGCGTCGGCGGCGGCGCCTCGATCAGGCTCAATTCTGCCCGGTCGACGTCCCGCGCCCCGACGTGCATGTAGTGTTCTGAATTCACGGCTTCGCTCCTTTGGTGATGTGATGGAACCATGCCGCGAGCAAATATTGCTCGCAACACGTCGGAGCGTAGACCGAGATACGTCGGCGGCGCAAGCCGCAGTTGACAACAGGCGCCACGCGGCCGTCGTAAAAGCGCACGCGCTTACGTGCCACGAATTGGCGGCACTTCACGGCAGGTTGTTTGGGAAGCAAGCGAGGCCCGCAGGCCGTTGGATTGCCAGAAGCGATCGTGCATCGCGCGCCGATTTCCCTCACTTTCATAAGGACGGCACGCGGCCGTGGGGATCGGGGCAGGCCGCAGCGAAGCGCGGGTCCCAAAGAAGCTGCCATTCGCGGACTTGTCCGCTACGGTGTCCGGGTGCCTGTCCGCCGGGCGGACAGGTCTGTTTTTGTGAGTTGTGTGCTGTAGGTTGTTTCCCCACCGCGACTTCGGGGTGCAGGGGGCTCTCACTCGCGATGCTCGTTCGACCCCCTGCCTTTTAACCAGGGTGTGGTGCCCGCTCATTTGACATTCGCGACCACAGACCGCCGACGCTGGCCGGTCGGTTCCAGGTTAAAAGGCAGGGGCTCCGCCCCCTGCACCCCCGGCGTCGCCAAGCTGGGCCTGCGGCCGACGATTCGGCTCCGCCTACAGCCGCTTGGCAGCGGCCGCGAAGTCGCACCCACCCCATGTTGGTGTTTTGTTCTTGTGTGCTGTTGGTGTTTGGCCGATCTGCCCGCGGCGGTCAAAGTGCGGCAGTTGTCGATGACGTACATCGGCCAAGAGCAAGGCGAAGCCGTCACCTATAATGGCCCTTACGAGGAGTAGGCGCGAGCGATCGCAAAAGAGAGCAGTGGGCCACCTGGCCTGCCGCTCTTCGAATAAAAACGCCGTCGCATGATGATTCGTCAGTCGGTGGAATAAACGACGAGATCACCGAGCTGAGGCATGCCGAATGGACCGAATGGCATCACGAGACTAAGATTGCCTTGCTCTGATCGAATAAGGCGACCGCCGCGGATTCGAAATTCCTGAACACCGAGCACACTCCAAGCCTCATGGGGCGTGCTGGGCCGTCCATCGACAGTACGCGGAATCGGCCGCGTGCTGATGAAGCTGATGTCCGCAATCTGGTCTTCGGTCAGTGGCGAACTCGTTTCGACAGCAACTTGCTGTTTGATCATATCGAGCTGAACCCCGATGACCGTGGTTAGTTGACCGTCCATCGTGCTACTCCTTTATCACGGCGGCGGCCGCGAATCCAAACGGTTGCTTGGGAGTGTCGGGGTTCGTTCGCTTGAGAACCATCAACAGGAAGCTGATCTGAGAAACGTGTTGTACGAGTTGGACGGCAGACCCGTCTTCCATGACACCATGGAAGACAATGAGGTGGGGATTGTAGTAGCCAAGGTCGCGGATGTGGAAAACGACCTCGCGACCGAAGGAAACCAGCCTGACGCCAACCTCGTGCTCTTGGTCGAGGGCGGCATCAAACTCCTCGATCATTTCATGGATGCGACGGCAATACTCGTGCGCCCGATCTGCGAGGGCAATGCCCTCGACCTCTTCAATTCGCTCCTGACGGCGCTGCATCTCACGGCGGGCTTCTTCCAATCGCGTGTTGCGTTCAACGGCAGCCTGGCGGATCAAGTCGATTCCGAGATCCATTTGTTCCTCCTAGTTGAACCCGACGCCTCGTAACTAGGCAGACACAGACTCGTTTTGTGTCGCAGCACTCGGCACCAGCAGCTGACAACTTCGGTAATTCTTCGCGTGCAAATGGAAAGTAGGCAAGTGCCAAATTGGCCAGTCCAACTTTCGAACATCTTCAACGCAAAAATCGGCCTGTTTGCGCCTCGGGACCTCCATCGCCGGACCAAGAAGAGGCCGTCCCAGAGAGGGTAAAACGGCCGACTAGCGTCGCTCGCCGTTTGCGATGGTCGGACCAGAGAGAGCCGGCCCGCCATTCTCTTGCGGCTCCGGCTTGGCGTCGCCTCCCAAGAGGACGGTAACCTTTCCACGGGCGTCGATGAAGCCTTCCCGAATCAGACGGGAAAAATGGTCACGGGGAGTCTCCGTATCGCGTGCGAGGGCCTCGCGAGCCTCCTGTGCCAGCTCTTTGGGTGACCATTTCTTCATCGCTACAAGTTTGGCCTAAAAATCCCCAAAATGCAATCGGGATTGAGCACTGCTATTTGAATGTGCGTCTCGCGGGCAAAGCCAGCGTTGGGATAAGCTGCATCCCCTTCTAGGAAGGCCCCTCGAACCGTGTCGTACTCGATCCCCTTGCCTCTTAATCGGTTCAGACAGTCGTTGATGACCAGACAATCCAGGTTTCGCAGCTTCCCTGCGGCACCCCGGTTTTCAGGGAGAGGTTGCCCAGCGTCCTGAAAGCTCGCCTCCAACAAATTATAGGTACCAGGCAAGAGGCCCGTGATTTCTTCGTTCAAAAGGTCAAAGCAGCGGCCAAGCTGAATCACCGCCCCCACTACGTCGGGGCGGCGGCATTCTTGGTCTTCCGCCCAGCGGCGGGCTCGCGAGGGGGAATGCTCCCAAAAGTAGATGCCGTGCCCGAGCCAGTCATATTCATTCATGCTCGGCTTCCATTCGGCGATCGGTTGGGAGCCGTCAAGCAGACTGCGCGCGAACTCCTCCTCGCAGCCGTGATAACCGAGAATGACGCGGGCGAATCGATCCATGCAGGCGACAGTAACGATTCGAGGGCGGCACGACAAGCGATCGGGCTGCCATCGTATCAGGCCAGAGCTACTTGATCGAGGCTGCGTCGCAAGTCGAAGCATACGCCAGGGGGGCTCGCTGCCTTCGCGAAGCACCCGAATCGGCGATCGGTTTTGTCGCTCCGGCGAACGAACCGAAAAAACGGTCGCTGCTGACGCGGCTTGTTGCGGGCAAGTAACTGGGCGCGGGTTTTCACCGCCGCTGATCGAGCGCGCCAATCGAGGCAGCATTTTGTGTGCTGCATTCGACGAAGAGTTATTGACTGGCTGCTTGCAGGCGGTTCGATCGTAGCCCGCCGGTCCCCTCGTGCGGTCAAGATCGCTCGCGGGGCGACCGCGCAAGAGGTTCGCGACGTGCTCCGCACTTGCGAACCTGCGGGATCGCCACGCCGATGAATCGGCTCCCGCTCGCTCGCTTGACCGCGGGGCTTGCGGCGGGCTTCTGAACCGCTTGCTGAAGCAGCCGTCCGGAAGGCTGATCGCTCAGCGCTACTTTTATTTCCTTCACCCCTTTTCTTTATGGCGAACACCGCCACAGACAAGGCCACGCGTCCGGCCAAGCAGGACGCAGCACAAGAAGGTTCCCCGGTCCGGGAAACCTTCCAGATCGGCTCGGTACGAGCCACCGTCTTCACGGACGGCAACGTATCTCTCCGCCGGTCGTACCGTACACCCGCCGGCGAGTGGAAGTCCACTGGCACCTTGCGGCCGGGCGACCTCCCGCCAGCGATTGAGGCCCTGCAAAAGTGCCTCGGGGGCGCCTCCCCAGAGGCGGCCGCCTCATCACCGGCCTAGCGGCAGGCTGCCGCAACTCGCCCGCGGACTTCGGTTCGCGGGCGAGCTTTTTACTTGCTTACTTTCTTGAACATGCCCACCAAGGCTTCCACACCATTGGCCCACCAAGTGTACAAAATCATCTATTCGATCTGCGACGGCGAACACGAATACGATGCGTTTATCACCACACGCTTCGACCACAGGCCGACGACGCTCGAATGTGCCATCGCCGTGATCAACGAATTCGTGTTGGACGAACACAACCGCAACGACGCACTGCGAGACTATGCCGAAAAAGGGTGCTTTACCCTCCCAGGCGACTGCCGGAGTGTCTCTGACTTCGGAGCGGCGCCCTATGTGAATTTAACTGCCGCTATTGAACTTCTTGAAGCTGCTAAGGAGGCCTTGATGATTCTTAGCGAGATCCAATGCGACCTGGAAGACGACAAAGGCGAAGCGCATTGCATCGACCTGCTTGAGAAGGCAATCGAGCACGCCGAAGGCCGCTAACTTCGACCGCCCGCGGGCTCCGGTTCGCGGGTGGTTTCTTTGACTCACTTACTCCTATCCTTTACCCTTCCAACCACATGGTTAGAGATGATTCAGCACTGGCCACGAAAGCGGATGTCCGCTTCATCACCGAGAAGCTCACCGAGATTCTTGACGGTCAAGACAAGCTGCGACGCGAGCTTGAAGAACGTGTCGACGCCAGAATCGCCGCGAGCGAAGAGCGCGTGAAGCGTCACTTCGACGTGGCAGTCGAGACTATTCGAAAGGACCTCGTCGGCGCCAACGCCGACGAAATTGAGTCGCTCAAGACTCGCGTTAGTCGCGTCGAGCAGCATGTCGGTCTAGCGCCGGCGTAACTGCGACTGCGCAACTTGTCAAAAGCCGGGGGCCGTCGCGCCTCCGGCTTTTTTTGTGGTCGCAGTCCCAAGCGACCCGGGTGCCGGCCCTGCGGCCTCTGCACCTGCTTTCGCAGGTGTTCGCCGGCCTGCGGTCCGTCCCCGATGGTCGACCAAGATTGCTAGTCAGTCGAACGCTAGATGCACTACTGCGACAAGGGAATCAACGCGTCTCGAAAACTGCGCACGGCGGCCGACGTAAACTCTTCGCCTTGAAAGCAAATCTGCTTGACGGGCGCGGCTTGCCGGTTGGTTTGCTCTTGGAGCCATGCGCTGACGTTCATCCAGCGTATCAGGCCATTCGATTTGCGGATTACGAGCATGACGGGATACGCCTGTGCCTGCCAGTATTCCACATGACGCGGGTTCTTGATCGAAAACACTTCCGTGTCGTCTGCCTTGCGATCGTACAAGTGGGAATCCCCAGACTTAAGTTGCAAATACACGCGCTGCCCACTGGCGTTACCTGCGTGATCCTTGAATTCAATCTCCGCGTCGATCCCACAGTCGAACATAGACGTTGGACGAAACAACTGACCTGCGCGCCCGACAATCGCGGCAACTTCGCCGAAGAGGATCAGTTCTCGACTCTGATTGTCAATCATCGCCAATTCGTCGACGTCACTCGCTGTAGAGCCGATGGTGGATGTGGAACAGTGCGCATCTGCGGGGCGATTCGCAAGAGCCGTGCGGGCAAGGACGAATTCCTCTCGCAGTCGTTCGCCAAGGCTCTGAGGCGTCGGCAGCAGCGCGAGGCAGTTTTCACAAAACAGTGAAGTCGCCGTAGCCGCATACCGATAGCGATCATCGGTCTGGCTGCGCTGGGCGACGCCCGTGCACGCGCGCCACGATGCGATTGTCATCGTGAGGACGAGCTGCACTAACCAGTGTGCCGACGTTCCCTCAAATTGACCAGCGGTCACCAAACCACGCCCGGACGTGATTCGGAGTTCCTCGAGAAACTCAAACACGGTCTGCAAATTCTCTCGCCAGAGTGGCAGCTTTCCGTCGAGCGCATCCACATGGGCGTCGATGTCACGCTCTTGGTCGATCCAAGAGTCCCTGTTGCCGGAAGAGTAACTTGCTTGGGCCGCACCTTGAAGAATGCCGCTGTAGTGGGACAGCTTGCTCCGGTAGCCGTCGTGAAAGGCCGTCAGCATTTCCAGGTCAATCGGACGCTCGGCGTCCGCCTTGAGAAGGGCGCCATATTCGGTTTCGGTGATCTCGCCGTGCATGCACTTTCGAGTCCATTCATCCGTCCGATCCTTCGGGGGCCGGAGGTTGTAGCGCAGCTCGAAACTGTCTTGGCCGAATTCCCGATGAAAGTCCCCTAGAAGTTGCTGCAGCTCTGCATACTTTGCGCTGCCCGGCTCAAGCGTCGGCCAATTGCGCGCGATTGCCCGCTATGCGGCTTGGATGTCGGTCGAATCGAGTTGCTGTTTCGTCGCGCTCTCCATGTTCGTGGGTCGCTCGCTGGAGTTCTAAGTTTTTGCGAGTCAGCGCTGAAGCAGTTTAGCGGTGCGTGCATTCTCCGATAAACCCCAATCAGGCCAGCGATGGCAACGGGAGTTCTAGCAGCGGCGCGTCCACAGAGCAGGAGTATCGGCCGGTTTGGTACGCGGAACCCGAAATGCGCAACCGTTCGAAGCCGAAACTCGTTGCGACGGGCGAGCGGCGTACCGACGATGCCAGCATCGAGTCCGTAGCAGTTGACCAATTTACTCTTCCCTGCGCTGTGAATGAGCTATTGCTATAGATTCAGTCGGGCGGCGTGGAAGAAGGATCGCAGCAAGGGTGGCCGGAAGTAGATGTCGTCGACGGTGTCCTGCACCGCGTCGCTGAGTTGGTCGAGATCGTCAGTCGTAGCGCTTGACGCTGGCGTTGGTCGAGTCGAGCGGCACGTTGGGCTGGCACGCCGCTAGGATTTGTCGGGGCGCCCGTCCGTGTTTTTGGTGCCGCCGGGTGGCGACCGCTGTGAGCGGCACGCCCTGCAACGAGCCGGCGGCTTCAACCCTTTGCTTTGATAGAACTCCTGCTCGCCAGCCGAGAAGACGAACGGCTGGTGACAGTGGGAACAGGTGAGCGTCTGATCTGTCATGGGGCGCATCCTTTGCTTGAACGGGCAATGGGAAGGCGGAGATCGTTCCGACGATTGCAGCGTGTTGGTAGGCGCGATCGATCATGCAGCCAGCATAATATCCAGAGCGACGGGACGGCCTTCGAGCGGCAGCGACCAAGTTGCCATGCCCTGGCGTACTCCGGTCAGCGTTGCTGCGCTCCCGAATAGATCTTGAAGCGTTGCTAGTTGTTCGTCGAGCGAGGCGGTCGCGATCGGACCTCGGATCGCTTGCTCGACCCGCGCTAAATTGTACCGTGCCGCTTTGGCGGCCGGGTGCGTTGTTCTCCAGACCGATTCAAACAGGCTGGTGGCTTGCAAGAGGGTTTGCCGGGCCGCGCCGAGGTCGCCGGACAGATACTCGGCCAGGCCCAGGTCATTCAAGTAAAACGCCGCTTCAACGCTTTGCTGCTGATGGTTGGCCGCGAGGATTTGTAGCGCCCGGCGCAAACTGGCTTGAGCATCGCTCAAGTTTCGTAGGGCAAGCTGAGTCGAGCCCAGATTGCCGAGCGCCCAGGCGATATCGACATGCGACTCACCGTGCAGTTCTTCCAGAGTCGCCAACGACTGTTCTTGCTGAGCGCGGGCCGCTTCAAGGTCACCCAGGCCAGCCAGCGCCGAGGCGAGATTGGCCAGGCTGATCGCGAAGTTCGCCGAATCTTCGCCGTCGAATTCACGATTGATGGCCAGTGCCCGCTCATAATGTTGGCGCGCTTCCCCGGCTTGTCCGGTTGCCTGCAGCGCACAGCCGAGGTCAGTCAAGCTGACACCGGTGTCGGGATGACTGGGCCCGAATTGAGCTTCGCAAATACCCAGGGCGTGACGATGACAGTCAATCGCCTGGGTGTAATCGCCCAAGGCTTCATAGACACGCCCCAGACCGGCGAGCGAAATCGCGGTGTCGCCGTGCGCCGCGCCCATCACGCGGCGACGGAACTCGACCACCCGCTGGTACTCGGTGAGCGCTGCCGCGAAGTTGCCCGCTCGGTAATGAAGCCGCGCCAAACCATTCCAATAGGTGAGCGTGTCGCGGTGCTCTGGTCCCAGCAAACGCTCAGCCAATTCACAGGCGTGCTGTTGCGATTGGATCGCGGCCGCGAAGTCATCGACACGGGCCGACTCGACGGCCTGGGCGATCAACCGACGCAACCACTGCCGCAGGTCGGCGGCGGCCAAGCCGGGCACCGAAACGTCGATCATGCGCTCCCACGCGATGTCGAAGGGATGGGCGCCGGCTAGTTCGAGTCGTCTTAACCAATGCTGCACAAAGCTGCCTTCGACGCTCATTTCGGCCGCGATCCGCTGCCGAAGTCGGGCGTCCGCTCGTCCGCCGATGAAGGCGAACATGTCTTCCGCAGTCACGGGCTCGTCCTTCATGCCGACAGCTCCCATCGATCCGTCCAGCGGTTGGGAATGGCGAGGATGCTCCGACTGACAGCTTCACCCCAGGTTTGATAAAGACGTTGAAACTCTTCGACGGTTTCCGGGACGGTTGGATCATCGTTGGCCCTACCGAGGCGGCGAACGACGCCCGGGCGAATCTCGGCGATGACTTGTCGCCACGCCTCTGCTGTGAGCTGACCCTGGAAACTTAGCAACTGAAACCGGCGGTAACTGACCAGTGACGCGACTGTGACGAAGGTCGTCAAGTTGATGCGAGCCGGCTGTTTGACCTTGGGTTTGCGAGGAAGAACGGACTCGACCGCTTCCGCATAGCCGGCCAGACAGCGCTCCTCGTAGCTCGGCAGGGCCGGCAGGTCGGCATATTGCCAGTCGAGGCAGGTGAGCATGAGAAGCAGGTTTTCCAGGCTCAGCGCGCCGGTATTGAGCCCCTTGGTGACATCCTCGCGCTGAAGCGCGAATTCGCTGGCGATGGCCTCATGGACTGTCGTCTGGACGGTCTGGCGAATGAGCTTCCAGAACTGTTTAGCGCAGAGCCTGCGAAGGCCGAGCTTGAACTTCTGGCGCAGCGCCTGTTCGCGCCGCTCCGGCTGCTCATTTTTCTGTGAGCCCTTGGCCGCCATCTCCCTGCCCCTGGATCGGATCGGTCAGCTGTCGCGACGCGTCCCAAGCTCTTGTTCGTCCATCTTGTACAGGGCCCGCCAATCGATGGCGAAAGGCTGCTCGGCGGCAGCCTGCATTTGCGTGAGCCAACGCGACACATTGCTCTGCGAATCTTCGAGAGCGGCCGCGAGCCGCTGCTTCACTTCAGGATCAGCCCGCCCTCCGACGCCGGCGAAGAATTCTTCCTTGGTGACCTCCATGCGCTCCCGATCGTAGCGCAGCTTGGCAGCGCTTGTCAATTTGTGCTTTCAAAGCACCGACAGGGGGAAGCGACACGGCGAGACTGGCACTCGGGCATTAGGCATCGTGCCAGGAGCAACCATCGTGTCGCCAACTAGCTGTGACAACTTGGAACTGAATCGTTGGGAGGCCGAGGGAGGCGCTCTAGGACAGCCGCAGGAAGAGGCTGTTTCTGGTTTAAACCGGAAACGGAGCGTCTTTGGGAACACGCGGTCGGTCTACCGAGTGCTCGCGGAACACCAGTCGCGGGAAGATTGGGAGCTGCAGCCGCTGGTCCGCGAATTGCAAATCTGGGCCGACCGAATGAACGCGGAATTCCGACTCCGCATTCCGGAAATGTCCCTGAGCGTCGATTGGTTACGTCGCTCTCGGCTCGGCCATTTCCGCTATGGACACAACGGCTTCGGGCTCCGCGGCGAGATCGCGATCAACCGTCTGCATTTAGAAGATCGCGATTTCTGGCGCGTGCTCGGCACGTTACTTCACGAATTGTTGCACGCCTGGCAACAGGCGCACGGGACACCGGGGAAGCACAACTATCACAACAAGCAGTTCCGCACCAAGGCGCGCGAGCTGGGGCTGATCGTTGATCCGCGCGGCTACACCGATTACGAGCCTCGCAGCCCCTTCATGGAAATCCTGGCGCGGCGGGGAGTGACGGTGCCCGAGTTGCCGCGGCTGAGGGTTGCGATAGCCGGCGCCCAAGGTCGCTCGAAGCTCAAGCTGTGGATGTGCGGCTGCACGCGAGCGCGCGTCGCGGTCGCCGACTTCCAGGCCGTCTGCTTGAAGTGTGGAAACCACTTCACCCAAGTGAGGTGAAGCCTGAACGTGAATTGAACCCTTCCAAAAGACACCGCGACCCCTCGAGGAATCAGCCATGCGAATTGTGATTACCGAATTCTTGAACGAGGCGACCTGTGAGTTCAGCGGCAAGACCGGTGAATGCCTCAAGGTCGTGCTCGATCCGAATACACCGCCGGCGGTCGTCGCAGGCGGCGAATTCATCAAGCTCGTCCGCTTTCAGTCGCAGCAAGAGGCGAAGCGAACGGCTCAGGCGGCCGGCAAGGAGCGAACCGCGCAGGCCAGCCCATGAAACCGAAAGTCCCGACCAAGCAGCGCCGTGCCAGCAAGGCAGTCCGGCGTGCGATGACAGGAAGTGATCGGCCCAGCCGCGACGCCGACGAGCGGCAGCAGGCCGAGTTTTGGATGCAGTTGTTGCGTCGGCGACTTTTTTCCTGAAAGGAACGTGACGCCATGGCCACTGGTAACCGCCCCGTGCGCACCTATCGACTCGGCCTGATCTCGGCCGCGGTGTTCGCCAACACTCGCGAAGCCCAGGGCGAACAGGAAGGACGGGTGGTGCATACCGTGCAGTTGCAGCGCCGATACCGCGACGGCGAGGGGAATTGGAAGACGAGCGCCAGTTTCGACCTCTCGACGCTGCCCGCTGCGATCGAAGCCCTGCGGCTGGCGCTGGCGTATCTCGTCGAGCGCGAGCTCGCGACCGTGCCGCCGTCTGAAGCCGGCATGACTGACGACATCCCGTACTGAGGCGAGCGATTGACGCAGTCCCGTTCTACCCTCAAGGAGCATTCCCCATGCCCACGATCACGAAGAGTTATCGACAACAGCCGTACGGCGACCGATACACCATCGAGTACCGTAGGCAACCCGACGGCACGTACAAAATCTTCTGCTGGGATCACCCAGACAACCCACACAGCACGGAGGTGACGAAGTGTCACTTGTACTCATCGGGTGAAATCTGCGTGGCCGCCGGCAAGGAACCGCGGACGCTCGACCGGGCCAAAGCCATCGCCATGTTCTGGATCGACGGCTATTCGCGCCATATCCGGACTGGCGTGTTTCCCAATGGCAAGGCCAAAGTCAACGTGTGAGCCGCTCACGCCGGCCCACACCAGCTCCCGAGCCGCACGCCGTCGGTACCGGGCCTTCCCGACGCGCGTGGGGCGGACCACCAGTAAGCGCCCGCAACCAGGAGTCCACCATGAACACTCTGATCGTTCGCAATGGCGTCGAAGAGATTTCCGACGGAACTCTCCACGCCTAGTTCCAATCCCAACCGGCAACGGCGCGCCAGGGAGCCGCCGTTGTCGGTCTTTTTCACTGCATAGCGGATCACAAGGAGATCGACGATGACTAGACGCAAGAAGAAACGCCGTCGTTCAATCCAGAACGGCTTCGTCCGACCTGGAACAAGTCGTCTGTACGACCACGATCGTCCGGTTGGCGGGCAGCCGCTGCCGTTTTTGAAGATGACGCAGGGGGTGCACCAGAAGATTCTCGCTCAACTGGGTTCGCGGCCTCCCGAGGCGGCCGGTGTCCTGTTGGGACCGTCGTACGACGAACCGCTGGCGACACACTTTGTGCTGGACGCGGAAGGACAGGCCACCAGTGTGAGCTTCACGCTCGCCGCTGGGTTCCTCAACCCGCTCTTGCAGCAGTACCGCCAGTACGACCTGGCCTGCGTGGGCCTGGCACATAGCCATCCCTCAGGCTTTGACCACCCGAGCCATGGCGATCTGGAGTATTTGCAAATCTTGTTTCGCCGGCCCGCGAATCATGCCGCCGGGATTTTTCTGTTTCCGATATTTTCGGGCGGAAAGCTGCACCCCTTTATCGTTCGCCCCACGGCCGATCTGCCGGAAGTGACACCGGCCGCGCTCGTGCTGGTGTGAGTCCGTGGCCAATTCGCCGGGACGATTGCATTTGGAGTCACGCTACAGGAACGAAGCTCATGGATTACTCAAGAATCTTGTCGTCCGTCGCTGCCGAAGACTTGAAGTCGAAACGCATCGCGGTCGTCGGCGTTGGCGCCGCGGTCGACTTGTGTTGTGACCTGGCCCGTTGTGGCGTGGGGCGATTCGAGCTCTACGACCCTGATCGCGTTGAGCCGGTGAATCTCGCCCGGCAGGGGTTCGTGCAAGCCGAGATCGGCCAGTTCAAGGTGGACGCGGCGGCGCGCATGCTCGCCGCCATCAACCCGGAGATTGTGGTTACGACCTCCACCGCCGACGTCACCCAGATGACGGACGCCCAAATCGACGAGCGGTTTGGCGGACTGGATCTATTGATCCTGGCCACCGATCGTTTCGCCGCCCAAGCCAAAGGAAACCAGATTGCGCTCAAGCACAACGTCGCCGCCATTTGGATCGGGCTCTATCCGGGTGGCGTCGCCGGCGAGATCATCTTCTGGCACCCCGGTATCGACGCCTGTTATAGGTGCTTGTGCGCCAAGCGGTATGCGGCCCACGAGCGCGCCGCGGCAACCGGCGAGAAGCTGGACCCCGCCAGCGACGGGGCCACGATCCTCGACGTGCGACTGACAGATGCCATCGCCGGGCAACTGGCGATTGGCCTCTTGACGCGCGGCAGCGACACCCGCTACGGCCGATTGATCGACGCGCTGGGCGATCGCAACTTTCTGCAAATCAAGATCGACCCCGAATTCATGCTCGCCGGTCGGGATGTCGTTCGCGAGGTCCTGCAAGTGCCGGCCGACAATACCGCATATTTCGCGTGGAACACGATTGTCCGCCGCGATCCCGATCGTGGGGCGCTGTACTGCGACGATTGCCATCGATTCCGCCGCCATGAGTTTCTGCCTCTCATGGGCATCCCCGCGCGCTTGAAACCTGTGAACACCGAAACCGCGGCCAAGGTGTGACAATGGAACTCGTGATTTTGGCAATGGTGGGCTACGGACTCTATCTAGTCGGTGCCCATGCGCGACGCCACTATGGGGAGCACCGAGCGATGCTCCAACGTCGTGAGCGGGCTGCTGCCGACGCCAAGCTGCGAGCGGACTTGCACCGCGCCAGCGCGTACGCCGCCCGCCAGCGATTGCGCCGCCTCAACCACTTGATGCAGACCGCGCTCTTGCAATTGGAGCAGGCCCCCGATTTTCGCCGGGTTGCCTCGTTTGCGATGCTCGCCAAGGACGTGCCAATCGCTTTTCGGCAGCGCCAGTTTCAACGCTTTCGACCGCGGCTCTTGGCCCACCTGATTGCCCGCTTGCGGGCCGGTGGCGACGCGCCCGCTTTGCGGCAGTCGCTCACCGAGCTTGTCACGGCCCTGGGCCTGGCGCGGTTCGAAGCCGACTACCTGTGGCAGGAGGCCGAAGGGCACATCGAACGACGGCGACCCGAGCCGCCGAACTTCGCGTCGTCGGTGGCCGCTTTGGAACAGGATCACCAGCAACGGCGTGTCGTGCTGCAAGAGACCCCTGGCGTCGAAGAGGAGCTGCGCGAGCAGCTCCTGGAAGCGGAAGAGCAGCGCTTCCGTGAAGCGCTCTTGGCGCTCAACGAAGAAGCTCCGTCACGATCCTAGGGCAAATCATGGCTACGAAACGAACCAACCGTCGCCAGGACGCCCTCGACGCCCGACAACTCTTTGCCGAGAGCGCGGCCGGCATCCAGATTTCGGGGGACTCCGGGACCGGCAAGACCGAGCTCTTGAAGCGGATCATGGAGACCCTGGCCCGGTCCGGCTTCGGCTACCTGTACATCGACCCTGACGGGGACGGTGCGGCGGATGCCACCGAGCTGATGACCTCGATGCCCAACCGCATCCGTCGCCGGCTGCTGGAGGTGAAGCCCAGCGACACCCGTCGCACGGTGGCCGTGAATCCACTGACCGTCCCCTGGACGCGCGGCGACGAGCACGGCTTTCGCGCCCGCCGCTCGGCGAAGGTCAGTCACTTCCGCAGCATCCTGTTCGCGGCCTGGGGGGAGTCGGAACAGGGCATCAACGGCCGCCCGCAACTCGCCAAAATCTCCGACGTGTACCTGAACACGCTGGCCGAGTGCGGACTGACCGTTCCCGACGTGGAATGTTTTTTTGACGTCACCTCCGACGTGTACCAGGCCATCGTCGCTTGTGCGCCGGGGTTGATCGAACGCTTGGAACTCGCCGCGTTGGCCGACATGAAACCGCGCGAGCGCGAAGAAGCCATTGCCAGCACCAAGAATCGCTTCATCGGCTTTCTGCAAAACCCAATCGTGCGGGCCATGCTGGGCAATGTCGATCGCGAGCGGTTACTGGATTTCAGCCGCTTGCGACGCGAGCAGGCGATCGTGCACGTCAATCTTGACCGGGCCGGCTTGTTGCGCGACGAGGACGTTCACGTGCTGGCGAACCTGTTCCTGCACGAACTGCTGTTCGCCGCCTACAACACGCCCCGCCCGGAACGCACGCCTTACTTCGTCATCCTCGACGAGCTGCCTGACTTCCAGTCGTGCGCCGGACTCTTGATCCGGGCGCTACGCCACGTTCGCAAGTATCAGCTCCGTTTCATCTGCGCCCATCAGGGGACGCACTTTTTTCAGGAGCGCACCGACGATCGGCTGCTGCGGGCGCTCGTCGGCCAGTGCCGCATCCACTATTTTTTCCGCCACGCCGATCCGGTCGACGCCCAGTTCTTCGGTGACGTGACGACCCTGCCGGACCTCGACCCCAAGCAGGTCAAGCACGTGCAGACCCAGGAGCAGCAGTTTCAGGCAGGCCACGACCTGATGTTCTTGGAGGACGAGAGTGAGAGCTGGCAGGAATCCGATACGACCGGTTCATCGAGCGCCACGGCCAACAGCGACACCACCACCGACACGGCCGGCCACAGCGAGGCGATCCGCGAAGTGGCCGAGGCGGTCGGAGCCGCCCGGCAGGAAGTGACTGCCAACACCGATAGCCATTCTTGCGCCACCGGCACAACCACCACGGCGACCAGCAATAGCTCGATGACGCGCGGCCGCGGCGGCAGCCACACAAGGCGGCAGACGCTGGTCCCGCGGCTGGTCACCAGAACTGTGGTCACCGGCATCCAGTTCTATTCGCTCGACGAACAGCGCGCCCGCGGCGCGGTGCGCTCCAGTCGCCTGGCAATTGGCGAGGCAATCGAGTTCGTCAACGGCCGCGGTGCCCGAGTCGTGCGGTTCACGCTTGCGCGCAACCCGTTCCGCTGGACGCCCAAGTACGGCCGCAAGCAGCGCGACGAGCTTGAGCGCATGTTGGCCGCCCGTCATGAGTATTCGTCGCCACAACAAGTTTTGGCGGAGCGGCGGCAGTTCCTGGCTCGACTGGCGGATCACCTACGCACTCGACCGGTCGATCGCCGACCGGCACCTCGACAACTGCCTGCTGATGATCCCGATACGGAGAGTCCGTTTGCGATCTAGGGCCATGACATTCCAGCAACGATCCTTGACGGCTCGCGACGTACAACTACTGGCCGAACTCGGCGAGCTGGGCCTGATGAGCGCGCCGTTGCTGCTGGCGCGGCATTTCACAGGCTTCGCCAACGAGGAGAGCGCCCAACGATCCTTCCGCCGGCGCACGAAGCTATTCGTCGCGCTGGGCTTGGTCAACGTGACGCGCGTCCCGCTCCAGCGCGTCGCGGCCAGCAGTTCGCTGACAATGTATCGCTTGACGGCTGCCGGCGCGGACCGGGTTGCCGAGTTGACCGGCACTCGCCCTCGCCGGGCCGGATCCTCGCAGCCGCTCAACCCGGTGACCGTTCCCCATCGGCTGGGGATCGTGACGACGCGGCTAGCTATTGACGACGCGCATCGACAATTGGGATTGCCGGCGCCTGCCTGGCACTTCGAGTTCGACGTGAGCGCGGACGCGACCTCCGTGGGGAGCAATGACGAAAAGCTCCTGCTGTACGAGTCGTTCACGGTCGCTGGCAAACGCCTGGTCTGTTGGCCGGACGCCGCTGCACGAATCCGGCTGGGATTGGAGCCTGCGCACGAGCTCTTGGCCTACGTGGAATACGATCGCTCGACCGAAAGCAGCCGGCAAATCGCCGCCAAAAGCGAGCCGTATTGGCGACTCGTGTGCGAGCGGCGTTACCTACGGCACTGGCCGAGTTCGCTGGGCCAGCACGTCGTTCGGGTGCTGTTCATCGTGCGATCCGCTGAACGTTTACAGCACGTCGCGTCAGCACTGCGCGATACGCCCGGAGCGGAGCTGTTCCGCCTGGCAACCTACGCTGACCTACAACCCGAGACCTTACTGACCTCAGCGATTTGGCGCACCGTCGATGGCCGCGTCTTGCCGATGCTGAAGCACCCGCCAACAAGCACCAGCGCGAACTCGCCCGCAGAACACGAGACGAAGTGATGCCAGTCAACGACAGCCCCGCCTACACAGACCCCACTACACAGGCGAATCTGCGGAGCGACCTGATTACAGCCAACGAATTGGCCCGGCGCTTGGCGATTTCGAAGCGATCCTTGTGGCGTCTGAGAAGCGCAGGGCAATTGCCGGAGCCGATACGGCTGGGTGGGGCCGTGCGCTGGCGGCTCGAAGATATCCAAAAATGGATCGCGGATGGTTGTCCTGCGCCGCGAGGCCGCGACAATGTTCCCCGGAGGAAATGACCAATGGCATCCATCTTCAAACGTGGCAGAGACAACGGCAAGCGTCGGGCCTTCTGGTACGTCTCGTACACCGACCATAAGGGTATCCGCCGGACCAAGAAGGGGTTCACGGACAAGACACTGACCCAACAATTGGGGGCCAAGCTGGAAAATGAAGCGATGCTTCGACAGCGTGGCTTGATCGATCCGGAGGACGAGCGTATCGCTTTGCAAAAGGCGTTTCCAATCTCTGGGCATCTCGATGCATTCGCGAAGAGCTTGGCCCCGAACTCGGAAAAGTACATCAAACTTCTCATGAGTCGTGTGCGTCGTCTCGTTGACGAATGCGAATTCGAAGTTGCCGGCGACATCGAGCCGGAAGCTGTGACGACAACGCTCAACGAGATGCGGGAAGCCGACGGCTTCGGACATCGCACCTACAACCATTACATCCAGGCGTTGAACACGTTCTGCAATTGGCTCGTTGTCTCGCGCCGCCTCGCCGCCAACCCGGTCGTCGGAGTCGAGCGGCTTAATACAGATGTTGACGTCCGTCACCCGCGGCGGGCGCTGTCGCCGGATGAGGTGACCGAACTTGTCGAATCGGCCCGAAATAGCGGGGAAACCATCGCCGATCTTACCGGCGAGCAGCGTGCACGAGTCTATGTCGTCTCGTACATGACAGGGCTGCGCCGCAAGGAAATGGCTAGCCTGACACCGCGGAGCTTCGACCTCGATGGCGATCCGCCGACGCTGACCGTCAAGGCAACCGTGTCGAAGCACCGCAAGAAGGACGTGTTGCCCTTGCATCCCGAACTCGTCACCATGCTCCGCGAATGGACGCAAGGCATGCGCCCCGATGAGCAGCTATTCGAGCGCCTTGATCGCAAGAAGACCTGGTTGATGGTCAAGAAGGACTTGGAACGGGTCGGCATTCCCTACGAGAACGAACACGGCATCGCCGACTTCCATGCCGCCGGCCGGCACTCGCACGTCACCGAACTATTGCGAAGCGGCGCCTCGCTGCCAGAAGCACGTGAGCTTGCTCGGCACGCTGACATTCGCACTACCATGAAGTACACGCATATCGGCATGGCCGACCGGGCGAACGCCCTCCGCAATCTTCGTTGGCAGCGCAATGGCAGCGGGGCGCGCGACCTTCCGCCGCACGAATCGTCACCGAATGACAACGGTCGGCCTTCAGATCATCACCAGAAGTTGGACGAAAGTTCCGACCAACCATGCACTTCTGGCCTTCATTCGCGCTCGATGTCCCCAAATGGCAAAAAACGGCGACGAGCCTCTGAGCGGGTTCGATTCCCGCCGCCTCCACTTATCTCGTTGTGCATCAGGGACGTGCGATCAAACGGACGCGGGTCGGTTTTATTGGTTTTCGAGCGCGTTGAGGGTTTCAAGAACCAGCTTGAACTCCTCGTCGCAAAAGGCGCATGCTTCCAGATGCTGTCGTACGCGATCTAGCGCCCCGTCGACCGGCGCACCATCGAAAATCCTCTGAGCGTACCTGTCCAACTCATCGAGGCACTCTGGGCAGGTCAGTTCCGCGTCTTGCGTCTGCCGAAGCATCTGCAGCAGCCGGCCAACTTGTTCGGGTGTTAACGCCATAATACCGCCTTATGCCCAGGCCTCGCGGACGTCGTCGATCGTAAAGCCGGCCGCTTCCAGGCCGCGCCGCAGTCTCTTCCTCGCATCGTGTAACAGCTTGTAAAGCGAGTTCGTGTTGCTGCCCATTTTTTCGGCGATCTGAGGAAGCGGCATCCCTCCGAGTTCCGCGGTCAGCACCGTCCATTGGCGCTCCGTCAGTTCGGTGTCAATCAATTGCTTGAGTTTACGCAGCAGTTCCAATCGGCCGTTCGACTGTTCAATCGTTTCAGAGGCATCGACGGCGATCTGCGGATCGAACTGGGCTTGGCTGGTTAAGCTTTCCAGCGACACGTTGTGCCACTCCCGCGTGCGCATCTTGCTGACGGCGGTTCGCACCGCAATCGTCACGGCCCATGTTCGAAATTTGCTCCTGCCCTCAAAGGCGTGCAGGTTGTCCAGAATCTTCAGCGACGACTCCTGCACAACGTCCTCCAGGAACGCGTCGTCTACCCGGCCCCCCCTCGATAGGCTCTTGGCCAATCCGCGGTAGAGCATGTCGTGCAGGTCGCGCAGCGCTTCGTCGCGCTGGGCCTCCGCCGAGGCGAGGTCGGCTGTCCAGTCGCCGTCATTACGCCGAGCCGCCATCTCTCGCCAAGTCCTGAAGGTGGTCTTGTCGATGAAAGCGTGCAATATACCAACCCTGACCGGACGTCTGGCAAAACGGCGGCGGTCCCAGAGAACGGGTCAATGACCCATCCCATCCGATCCCCCAACCGGCCATTCGTACCTTTGACGCCGTCTACGACGAAGTCTTACTGCGTCCGGAATACGGCGAACCGGGCGTCGAGCTGAAGCCCGCACGATCACGGACGGACCGCGACATCGCGGCCCTGCGTGGCGAAACCGCATTCAGCTCGGGGAGATTGTGCAAGTGCTAATCGCAAAGCTGCTCGTACCTTCGCGAAAATTGCCGTCCGAAGGGTAAGAACCGCCGCGAGGCCGCGTCCATGGGATGACGGCGGCTCACTTGGAGCCGTAAGGCATGAGACGCGAAGATTCCATTCACGAAAGGGCATATCCATGTCGGCAACTGCACTCGACTCGACGATCAACAAGCAGCACCTGGATCGACGGGCTGGCCTGGTTGGCTTGCACCTGGCGCACGGGCTGGAAGCCGTGGGGCGACAGGCCGTCCGCTACAGCCTGGTCCTGGTACTGGTTTGGATCGGCGGCATGAAATTCACGGGCTACGAGGCCGAGGGAATTTCGGCCTTTGTTGCCAACAGCCCGCTGATGAGCTGGGCCTATTCCGTATTCAGCGTTCGCAGTTTCTCGGCGTTGTTGGGTGTCACCGAAATCGCCGTCGCCCTGTTGATTGCCGCTCGGCCCTTATCGGCCCGCGCCGCCCTGCTGGGCAGCGCATCGGCAGTCGGCATGTTCGCGACCACGTTGAGCTTTTTGCTCACGACGCCGGGCGTATGGGAGGCGTCGGCCGGCGGATTCCCGGCGCTGTCGGTTGTGCCGGGCCAGTTTCTCGTCAAGGACTTTGTTTTGTTCGGCGCCGCTGTCTGGCTCTGCGGTCAGGACCTGAGCGCCCTGACGACCGACGCATCCGAGCAGCAACACGACAAGTGATTTCCGGCCACAACTTGAACTCACAAAGGAGAAATGACATGAGCCAGTTCGCGAAGTACCTTGCTGTCAAGTATCGAGCTGGCTTGATGATCGTCGTGAGCTTCGCCGTTGGCGTTGGCGGCATGGCCCTGGCCCAACAAGCGGTTAAGGACCAGGTGAAAGTGACCGAGCTTTCTCGGTGCGACATTGTCGAGAAGCTCGACGGGAAGGACGCCGGCGCGACGGTCCTGGAAGTGACCTTCGAGCCCGGCGCGACAGATACTCCACACCGCCATGCCGGCCCGGTGTTCGGCTATGTGCTGGAGAGCCAGTACGAACACGCGATCGACGACGAGCCAGTCAAGACCTACAAGGCCGGAGAGACGTTCTACGAACCGACCGGCAGTGTTCACCGCATGGCCAGCAATCCCAGCAATCAGGCCAGAACCCGATTGGTGGTAGTGATTCTGCACCCTCGCGATGCGAGTGAAGTAACAGTGTGGGAACATGGCGACCATTAGGCCGTAAAGCACTACCAACTTCTGGCCCAAGCGAAGCAACCTTGGGCAACGGTCAAGCGAACCAAGGAGATGTACGATGAGTAACCAACCCGCGCTCCTGAAGGAGGCGCTTGACGCCCACGGCGGCGACCGCTGGCGGCAATACAAGGGCGTTGCCTCGACGATCATCAGCGGCGGCAAACTGTGGGGCCTCAAGGGCGCACACATCATCCCGGCACCTCGCCGGGCTACAAGCGAGTTTCGCCGGCAGTGGACGCGCGTCGCGCCCTTCGGCGAGCCAGATTGGACGATGACTTGGACGCCGGAGCATATCGACATCACCGACGGCGGGGGCGCCGTCATCGCCCACCGCGACCAGGGCCGCGATGCTTTCGACCGCAGCTACGACGCTCCCTGGGACCCTTTGAACCTGGCCTATTTCAATGGCTATGCGACGTGGACCTACCATTGCTTTCCCTTCGTGTTCGCCGAGCCCGGCTACGCGGTACGT
This sequence comes from Pirellulales bacterium, assembly GCA_050184475.1. Taxonomy (GTDB): domain Bacteria; phylum Planctomycetota; class Planctomycetia; order Pirellulales; family JAEUIK01; genus JAIESQ01. Next base: position 50,586 of record JBFXAH010000013.1, read on the forward strand.
GAAATCGAATCGATCGCGCATGAAGGCGAAATGCTGCGTGGTCTGTCCGTCCGCCTCCCGGAGGGCATCCATTCGCACTCGCGCGAGCAGCGCTTTTACTTCGGCTCCGACGGCCTGTTGCGACGTCACGACTATGAGGTCGATGTGTGGGCGAACACCCCGGCTGCGCACTTCCTGTCGGACTACGTCGACGTGAACGGCCTCAAGTTCCCACAACGTCGACGCGTCTTCGCCCGTCAGTTGGATGGACGGCCGGACTGGGATTTCAGTTTGGTGACGATCGACCTGTCGAACTACACGCTCTTTTAAGCGTTCGATCACTTAACGGAGGGATGACCGATGAAGGTATTCGTTGCCGGCGGCACGGGAGCGATCGGTCGTCCGCTGGGTGCAGAATTACTCGCCCGGGGACACGACCTGGTCGCTCTGACCCGCTCCGCGGAGAAAGCCCAGGCATTGTTCGAGCGGGGCATCGAACCCGCGATCGCGAATGTGTTCGACGCAGATGCGGTCGAGGCGGTTCTTCGTAGTACGCGGCCGGAAGTCGTGATCGAACAACTCACCGCCTTGCCCAAAACCTATACCCGCGAGTCTATGACTGCCGCCTCAGCACTCAACACGCGCCTCCGTTTGGAGGGAGGCGCGAACGTACTGGCGGCCGCTAAAGCGGCCGGTGTGCGGCGTTATTTGCGGCAGTCGATCGCCTTTTGGGCGGTGCCTGGCGCTGGGTTGGCCGATGAAGATACGCCTCTGGCATTAGATGCCTCGCCGGCGGTCTCTGCCGAGGCCCGCATTGTCCAAGAGATTGAACGTCGTCTACTGGACACCCCCGGTATTGAAGGAGTTGCCCTGCGTTATGGCTTCTTCTACGGCCCCGGCACCTGGTTCAATCCCGATGGCGACGTTGCCGGACAGTTGCGGCGGCAAGAATTCCCCATGATCGGCGATGGAGACGGCGTCTGGTCGTGGTTGCACATAGAGGACGCTGCGATTGCCACCGTCAGTGCGGCAGAGCGGGGCAATCCCGGGGTTTATCTCATCGCGAACGATCAACCGTTGGCTGTGCGCCGTTGGCTCCCGGCATTCGCCCATTGGTTGAGTGCTCTGCCACCACCGCAAATATCGGTTGAGGAAGCTCTGAAAAAAGATGGTGGCTCCGACGCGGTGTACTACGGCACTCGGATGCGTGGCGTCTCGAATGCCAAGGCCAAGCGTGAACTCGGTTTTCAACCGCGGCCATTGGAATGGGTGGTCGAAGCTTCGGATCGTGCAGGAGCTATCAGTCTTGGAGTTACGGGTGGTGTGTCATGAAGATTGTTGTCATGGGTGGCAGCGGGCTAATCGGCAAGAAGCTCGTGTCCCGGCTCCACGAGCGCGGGCATGAGGTGGTGGCGGCGTCCCCTTCGACTGGGGTCAACGCCGTAACAGGGGCCGGACTGGCGGATGTGCTGGTGGGCGCCGACGCCGTTGTCGATGTTACGAACTCCCCATCCTTCGAGGACGCAGCGGTGTTGGAGTTCTTCGAAAAGTCGTCGCGGAACTTGCTAACCGCCGAAGCAGACGCGCGCGTGGGGCATCACGTTGCCCTATCGATCGTCGGCGCGGATCGCATCCCAGATAGCGGCTACATGCGCGCGAAAGTTGCTCAGGAGAAATTGATTCAGTCCGCGGGAGTGCCCTATACGATTCTCCGCGCGACGCAGTTCTTCGAATTCATCGGAGGCATCATCGCCCACTTCCCCAACGATGGACAAACCGTTCGCGCGCCCACTGCCTCGTTTCAGCCCATCCTGTCGGACGAGGTTGTGGCCGCGCTGGTTGATGTAACGCTCGCCGAGCCGGCAAATGGAATTGTCGAATTGGCGGGTCCAGAGCGGTTCCCGTTCGACGAGATTGTTCGCCAATTCCTGACCGCCAATCAAGACCCGCGCCAGGTCACCCCAGATACGCAAGCCCGCTATTTTGGCGCGCGATTGAGCGACGAGTCGTTGGTTCCGCTCGGTAGTTCGCGACTTGGAGCGACGCGCTTGGAGGACTGGCTCAAGGGCCTGACCACGTCATCGAACCGAACTGTCGATGCGTCGAAATGAGGCGTTTTACCCCCCCGACTGTAAAGTTTGGCGTGTCTACTTGCAGACGGGGCAACCCGCTGCGCCATCGCAGTAAAGCGATGACAACATCGCGACGCAAGTTGTGATTTGCGAGCCGTACGGAGCTGTGCACCGCATTTGGCGAGGTTGATAAATGCCAGGAAGGCACTTTCAACGCGCTGCTAGGCCGCGCGAACGGCAGGTAGCCATGTTCGCGCGGCTGGCGAGCCAGTCTCCGGTTGCGACAGATCGTTTATACTTCAGCATGTCTCACTTCTTGCGACGTGCCCAACGGCTGCTCTCTTCCGCGGCCAAGCTGCGAAACTCCGAATGGATTCCGCTGGCGGTGCTACTGCTGGTGGGACTGGTGATGTGGGCGTTCGTGGAACTAGCCGACAGCGTGGCCGAAGGGGAACTGCAAAAGCTCGACCGCGCGCTGATGATGGTCTTCCGGCACGGCGAGGCCCCCCACGATCCCCTGGGACCTCGCTGGTTTGAGGACTCAATGCGCGACATCACGTCGCTCGGCTCGCTCGGCGTGCTGAGCGTCGTGACCGTCGCCGCCCTGGGGTATCTCTGGCTGCAGGGCAAGCACGCTGCCGTGGTTTATGTGCTTGTGGCAGTGCTGGGTGCGCAGGGCATCAGTTCGCTGCTGAAAGCCTTTTACGATCGGCCCCGACCCGACCTTTTTCCGCACGGAGTCGCGGTTTACACGGCCAGCTTCCCTAGCGGCCACAGCGCGATGTCGGCCGCGACCTATCTCACGCTCGGCACGTTGCTGGCACGTTATCAAAAGTCGAAACGGCTCCGCGTCTACCTCGTGCTCGTGGCCGTGCTCTTGGCCCTCCTCGTCGGGATCAGCCGAGTCTATCTCAGCGTTCATTGGCCGACCGACGTTGTCGCAGGCTGGACGATCGGCGCCGCCTGGGCGCTGCTCTGCTGGGCTGTCGCCGCCTTGCTGCAACAGCGGGGAGTCATCGAAAGCAAGCCGGTCGAATGAAGGGCGCGGCCGAGCCGCGGCCGCGTCGTGCCGAGAAAATGTCTGCCGCGGCCTGAACCCAGGGCCCCGCAAACCGGTCCAATAAAGGATGGCCGTCGACCCGCGGTGGTCGTCGACGTTTCGCCACTGCGGCAGCCGCTTTTGGCAGTTGTGTGATGAAGATCCGCCTTCCGGAAAGTGACTGCAGCTCGGTCGCCGCGTCGGTCGCGCCTGAAGACCTGCGCCGGGGGGACTTCGTTGCCATTTTGAGCGAGATCATCGAGCTCCCCCCATTCTTCCCGGAGGAATCGCTGCCATTTGCTTTCGCCTGGAATCCTCGGCAAGTACCATGTGGCGGTGCCGCGCCCATCTCTCGGGGCGGGCCGCTCCAGGTTTCTGTTGGATGATCCCGCGTCGGCGTACAAGCTATGCAGCAAACCGGGCAGACACGACGTCGCTTTGTTCATCTCCTCGGTTGGCTGGTTGTCTTCGCGGCGGCAAGCTTCACAGTCGAACTGTCGGCCACGGAGTTCCCGGGCCGCGAGTGGACGCGATTGGACTCGGCGGCCGACGCCGGCTGGTCGGTCGAGCGGCTGGCCGCTGCCCGCGAGCTTAGCCGCACGCTCGACACCGCCGCCGTCGTCGTCGTGCAAGAGGGCCGCATCGTCGATCAGTGGGGCGCCGTCGCGCTGCCGCTGAATTGTCACTCGGTCCGCAAGAGCATCCTTAGCGCACTCTATGGCCGGCACGTCGTCGCTGGCAACTTCCGCCGCGAGGCGACGCTCGACGAATTGGGCATCGACGACAACGCACCCGCGCTGACCGAGATCGAACGCACAGCGCGGGTTGTCGACCTGTTGAAGGCGCGCTCGGGCATCTATCACCCGGCGCTCTACGAAACTCCCGCCATGAAAGCCCGCCGTCCGCAGCGCGGCTCCCACGCGCCCGACACGTTCTGGTATTACAACAACTGGGATTTCAATGCCCTGGGCACGATCTTCGAGCAGGCGGTCGAGCACAGCCTGTTCGAGGAGTTCGAAAAGCAGTTGGCCCGTCCGATCGCCATGCAGGACTTCGTGCGCCAGCGGCACGCCAGCTACGTCCGAGGGGACGATTCGATTCACCCGGCCTATCCGTTCGAGCTCAGCACGCGCGACCTGGCTCGATTCGGTCTCTTGATGCTGGAACAGGGCCACTGGCAGGGGGAGCAGCTCGTCCCGGCAGAATGGGTCGCCGAGAGCACGCAATCCTATTCGGACGTCGGCGCCTCGGGCGGGTACGGCTACATGTGGTGGGTCGCCGTCGACGGAAAGCACTTTCCCGGAGTCACGCTGCCGCCAGGTTCCTATTCGGCGCGGGGGAATCGCGGCCAGTACCTCGTCGTCATCCCCGCGTGGCAAGTGGTCGTCGCTCATCGCGTCAATACCTTTCAAGAGAAGACGAGCGTTGACGCCTCGCAATTCGGGCAACTGTTGAACTTGATCCTGGCGGCACGTCCGGCGGACGACGTCGGCCTGGCGAGCGTCGAAGAGCCCGGGGCCCGCCAAGTGCCAGAGCCGGCCGATCGAGCCGACGCCGCGACGGAGTACGAGTTCGATCTCCTGCTTCGCGGCGGCCAGGTGATCGACGGCACCGGCGCCAAGCCTTTCGCGGCCGACGTCGCCGTGCGCGATGGTCGCGTGGTGGCGGTGGGCCAGCTGGCCGAGCGGTCGGCCCGGCGCGTGATCGACGTTGCCGATCGGATCGTCGCGCCAGGCTTTATCGACCTGCACAGCCACGCCGAAGGCGGGCTCGTGGCCGACGACCCGCTGCGCCGCGCAGCGCCCAACCTTGTGACGCAGGGGATCACCACCGTCGTCGTCAATCAGGACGGCGGCGGTCCCCAGTCGATTGCCGAGCAGCGCGACGCCATGAACAAGCGCGGCGTCGGCATCAACGTCGCCCAATTGATCGGACACGGCCAGTTGCGGCGCGCCGCGCTGGGGAGCGACTTTCGCAATGCCGCGACCGACGAGCAGATACAACGTATGTGTCAGCAGATTCGCACCGGCATGGACGAAGGGGCCTTTGGCCTTTCGGCCGGCTTGGAGTATGTCCCCGGGCGCTGGAGCACGCCGGCCGAAATGCAGGCGCTAGTCGGCGAGTTGGCGCGCTACGACGGCGTGTACGTCGTCCACGAACGCAGTTCGGGAAGCAGGCCGATGTGGTATCTGCCCAGCCGCGACGACGCCGCGCTGCCGTCGATGATCGACAACCTGCGCGAACAGATCGAAATTGCCGAAGCCACGGGCGTGACGGTCGTCGCCACGCACATCAAGGCCCGCGGTGTCGACTTCTGGGGCTCGAGCCGATTGATGATCGACTTGATCGAGCGCGCTCGCAGCCGAGGGGTGCCGATCTATGCCGATCAGTATGCCTACAACACCAGCGGCAGCGACGGCCGCGTCACGCTCGTGCCCGACTGGATTGAATCCGAAGTTCACGCGGGCGAGGGACGCTCGAACGATGGCGCCACGGCCGGCGACGCCACGGACAGCGAATCGTCGCCCGACTTGGACGAATCCAAGGCCGAGAAGCCGCTCGAACGCGCTTTGGCCGACGAGAAGCTTGCCGGCGACCTGCGGCGCGATGTCGAATACGAAATCGTCCGCCGCGGAGGCCCGGAGAACATCTTGATCGTCGAGCACCCTCAGGCTGACTACGTCGGCAAGTCGCTCGCCGAACTGTCGGAGTTGGAGAAGTGCGATCCGGTGGAGATGGCCATCCGACTGCAGAGCCGCGACCATGCCCGGCTGCGTGCCTTCTCCATGTCGGAGGAGGACGTCGAGCAATTCGCCGCCACGCCCTGGACGGCGACCTCGACCGACGCCGGCATTGCGCTACCCCACGATCGACCGGTGCATCCGCGTTTTTATGGCGCTTTTCCGCGGAAAATACGACACTATGCGCTCGACCGCGGATTGATCTCGCTGGAAGAGGCCATCCGCGTTTCCACGTCGCTCCCGGCCAGTATATTGGGCCTGGACAATCGCGGAACCGTCGCCGTCGGCGCGCATGCCGACCTGGTGGTCTTCGATCCGGAGCGCATCGGCGACCGCGCCGACGCGTTCAAACCGCATCAATACTGCGTGGGGATCGAATACGTCTTTCTCGCCGGACAGGCCGTGGTTGAACGGGAAGAGTGCCTCGGCAACCTAGTCGGCACGGTCCTACGACGGGGTACAGCTGATAACGTGGCAGAGCCCGCATCTGGCAATTGAAATCACAAGGTATCGAACGCCGCGGCCAACCAACCCAAGTTTTCAGGCGAGCCATCCGATGATCAACCTTACCGGCACGCGCCCGAGCGCCCTGCTTTTCGTATCGACAGTGACCAGCCTGGCGATAGTCGCTGCCGGCATCTCGCCCGTCGGCGCCAACGAACCGGTGCTCGACACTTTCGACCGCCAGACGTTGACCGACATCTACTTTTCGGAAGGGGCGAACGCCGGCGATCTGAACAACGACGGTCACGTCGACATCGTCCACGGCCCCTACTGGTTCGAGGGCCCCGACTTCAACAACAAGCACGAAATCTTCAAGGCCGAGCCGCAGAACCGCGATCGATACGCCAACCACTTCTTCTCCTGGGTTTACGACTTCGACGGCGACGGCTGGAACGACACGTTCGCCGTCGGTTTCCCCGGCACGCCGGCCTACGTCTATCAAAACCCGGGCCCGGACGGTCAAGACAAGCCGTGGCCGAAGCACGAGGTCTTCGACTCGGTATCCAACGAATCTCCTCACTTCACGAATCTCGTGGGGGACGAACGCCCTGAGTTGGTCTGCACGCGCGGCGGGCTGTTCGGCTACACCGAGATCGACTGGGACAACCCCTTCGCGCCCTGGAAGTTCCACGTCATCTCCGGCGAGATCGCGCCGAAGAATTTCGGGCACGGATTGGGGGTCGGCGACGTTAACGGCGATGGCCGAAACGACGTGTTGCTGAAAGATGGCTGGCTCGAACAGCCGGCCTCGCTGGAAAGCGACGTTCGTTGGAACTTCCATCCTGTCGAGTTCGCGCGCAAAGGTGGCGCCGAGATGTACGCGTACGACGTCGATGGCGACGGCGACAACGACGTCATCACCAGCCTCGAGGCCCACGAATACGGGCTGGCCTGGTTCGAGCAAGTCCCCTCGGGCCACGGCATAGAATTCGTGAAGCACTTAATCATGGGCCGCCGCCCCGAGGAGAATCGTTATGGGCTCGTCTTCACCGAGCCTCACTCGGTCAATCTGGCCGACATCGATGGCGACGGGCTCATGGACATCGTCACCGGCAAGACTTATTGGTCTCACCACCGCCAAAGCCCGATGTGGGACACCGGCGCGGTCGTCTACTGGTTCCGGCTGGTGCGCGGCGCGGATGGCGTCGATTGGGTCCCCTACCTGGCCACGGCCGATTCGGGCATTGGCCGGCAGATCGTCGTCCACGATATCAATGGCGACAAATTGCCCGACATCGTCGTGGGGGGCATGAAAGGCTGCAGCGTGCTCGTGCATCGCCGCGAGCAGGTCTCGCCCCAGGAGTTTGAGAAAGCTCAGCCCAAACCGTACGAGGGCGACACGTCCCAAGCCGAGCGCGGACCGCAGTCGCCGGTCGACGCGAAGTAGGCGTGCGGAGCGGCGAGGTACGTGGTGCCGGCCGTCACTGGGGGAACGTGTTGCTGACAACGTATGCGGCAATGAGCGATCTTGATAATGGCGCTTCCTGAACGTTGCGTTGGGCGATCGAACAGTCAGAGCTCGCCCAATTACGGATCTTGGCGATCATCGGGCGTGGTTGAGGTCGCACCTGACTGACCGGCACCAGGAATTTCGCCCCGGGGATGAACAGCTCGCCTCCCAGGACGTAGCCCTTCAGATTGAATTTGACCCCCGCGCCCGCAATCGCTGCGCCCAGCGGTCGACCACCGTCACATCGAGCGATGACTTAGGCGTGTACGGCAAGACCATTTCGACCACCTCCTGACCAAGCGGACGCGAGGACAACTGCGGCCAAAGAGTTCGCCTTGCTCCACCGCGCGATCAACCTCTAGGGCGCCGCGAATCTCCGTAGCGCGTCTCGATTGAGCTCGAAGCCCAAACCGGGGCGACGCGGCAGCGGTAAGCGGCCATCGACAATCCGTAGTTCGTCGCCGACCAGCTCGCGGCGCAGGGCCGAGTCGCAAAGCTCGGCGGGCAGGAACTCGATGAACGGGCAGTGTGGCGTAACGGCCGCCAGGTGCGCCGTGGCCGCGATGCCGATGCCAGTCTTCCAACAATGCGGCACGATGCGCCGCCCACGCGCGGCGGCCATGTCGCAGACCCGTCGCGCTTCGGTCAATCCGCCGACGCGTCCCACGTCGGGTTGGGCGACGTCGATCTGGCCGATGTCCATGAGGTCGGCGAACTCGAACCGCGTGGTTTGCCATTCGCCGGCGGCAATTGCCATCGGCGCTTCTTCGTGGAGCCGCGCGTAGCCCGCCAGGTCATCGATGGCCAGCGGCGTCTCGACGAAGTAGATGTCGAGCTCGCGCCAGTCACGCAAGGTGCGCAGCGCGCGCTCGGCGTCGTCCCAGGTGTACTGCACGTCGACCATCATCACGAAGTCGGGACCAACGGCTTTCCGGCACGCGGCGACCACGTCGGTGATCCGCTCGTCGGGCTGCGACATCCCCTCGTGCCGATAGGGTCCGCCGAAGGTGACTTCCATCTTGCCTGCCCGAAAGCCGAGTTCTTTGGCTCGACAGGCCCAGGCGACGAGCGAATCGCGATACGCCTCGAAGCTCCCTCCCGACGGTTGCAGCGACGCGTAGGGCGTGATCGACTTCACCGGCTGGCCCCCCAGCAGTTGCCAGCACGGTTTGCCGGCCACTTTGCCGCAGATGTCCCACAGCGCCATGTCGAGCGCGCCGATGGCACATATCAAGGCGCCGCGTCGACCGTTCATCGCACTGCCGACGTAGAGCTTCTCCCATAGGCGCGCCGGATCGAGCGGCGACTCGCCGATGAGCATCTCCTTGAGCCCTTGCCCCATGGTGTGCGTGCCAGGGGCCTCGATGCACGCACGAGCGATCCATGGATTGACGTCCGACTCGCCGACGCCGGTCACCCCTTCGTCGGTGTGTACCAGCACGACGATGTCGTCCTGCGACGAACTGGTGGCGTCTTTATTGACGTCGGGGATCAACAGGACGTGACACTGGATGTCGGTGATCTTCATCTTTTAGGCCCTGCGGCAGCCAAGGGTGACGGAGTTATCCGAAAGGCAGAAACTCCGTACGCGGCATCACTAGTGCCGTTGATTTTGGCATCTTCGCTGGCCGGTGCCCTTGTATTAGCGGCGCCTCCCGCGGCGATTGATTGACCTGGTTTGCATATTGTATACAATGTGCGCTACGACAGCCATTCATTTGCCGCATTATTCGGCGATCAAGGAACCGCATTGGTGAATAGCAAAGCTGGCCTCGTCTTTGGGCTTCGCGAACAGATCGTCGAGCGACTGCGCGACGATCTGCTGTGCGGACGTATCGGCGCGGGGGAGCGCCTCTCCGAGCAGGCGCTGGTCGATCGCTTCGGCGTCAGCCGCACACCGATTCGCGAGGCGCTGGCGCAACTCACGCACGAGGGACTACTCGAACTGTTGCCCCACCGTGGCGTGCGGGTGGCCGAAACGCCTCCCGATGAGATTCGCGAATTGATCGTCCCCATTCGGCGCACGCTCGAGTCGTTCGCGCTGGGGCTGATCTTCGACAGCCTGGGCGTCGACGATTTCCGCTATTGGGAGACGCTGCTCGACGAATTCAAACAGGCGTGTAAGGCCAAGGACTGCAACGCCACGGTGCAGTGCGATATCGCGTTCCACCGTTCGATTATCCGCCGTGCCCACCAAAAGGATCTCGAAGCCATCTGGTCGGCGATTGTCGCCCGCGTGCGATCGCACTTCTGGCAGTCGCATCGCAGCTATCAAGACCTGATGGAGCTTTACCGCGAGCATAAACGGATCGTCGACATTTTCCGCCAGGGTGACAAGCAGGCCGCCATCGACGCCCTGGCCGGCAGTATCGCCTGACATCGCGTCGTACCACGAGGACAACGTGATCCGCGCCCGACAAAGCAGCAGAACTGAGAGCACGCCGCCGCGGCGTTTGCGTTGCGCGCGACGGAGCGTGTTGCTCGGTGCGGCGCTCACATTACTTCTCGACTTCGCGGCGCCCAGCAAGGCCGCTGAGCCGACGGCGGTCGACGCCACCGACTTCCAGCAGGTCGTTCGACCGATCCTCGCCGCCCGCTGCTTTAAGTGTCATGGCCCGCAGACGCAGAAGGCCGCGCTTGATCTCAGCACGGCGGGCAGTATTCGCCGGGGTGGCGAATCGGGAGAGATCCTCGACGCGTCGTCACCGACTGATGGGACGCTCTACGAGTATGTCCACGACAAGTACATGCCCCCCGAGGGGGAAGCGCCACTGAGCGATGAGGAAGTCGCCGCGATCACCCGATGGATCGCGGCCGGCGCGCCGCTGCCGGTCGATGCGACGACGGAATCCACGGCAGCTCCTCTGACGCAGCACGATGTGTTGCCGATTCTGCTCCTGCGCTGCACGATCTGCCACGGCCGCCAGCGCCGCGAGGCCGAATTGGACTTGCGATCGGTGGCTGCCATGCGCCGCGGTGGCAAGTCGGGGCCGGCGATCATCCCAGGGCAACCCGGCGACAGCTTGCTCGTCCGGCGAATTCATGCCGGCGAGATGCCCCCCCGCGAAACGCTGGCGTTCTATTCGGTCAAACCTGTCACTGACGACGAGCTCGAGACAATTTCGCGATGGATCGCCGAGGGGGCCAACGAATTCGACGTCGAGCCCGACGTCGCGACGACCGAGCCCGACCCGCTCGTCACCGACGAAGACCGCAGCTTCTGGTCGTTTCGCCCGCCTGTCGCCGCGCCGCTGCCCGAGGTCGCCAGCGCGGACCGCGCTGGCAATCCGATCGATGCGTTCGTGCTCGCGAAGCAGGAAGCGCGCGGGCTGGGGCTCGCCCCGCCGGCCGACGCCGCCGCCTTGGCGCGTCGGGCTTATCTCGATTTGATCGGCCTGCCGCCATCGCCTGAAGAGCTGGAAGCGTTCGTCAACGACACCGACCCGCTGGCATATCCGCGCTTGATCGATCGCCTGCTCGAGTCGGTGCACTACGGCGAGCGCTGGGGGCAATACTGGCTCGACCTGGCCGGCTACTCCGATTCCGAGGGCGTGCAAAACGCCGACGACGCGCGCCCCCATGCCTGGCGTTATCGCGACTACGTGATTCGGGCATTCAACAGCGACAAACCGTACGATCGCTTTCTGTTGGAGCAGCTCGCCGGCGATGAGCTGGCCGACTATTCGAGCGAACCGCTCACGCCCGAGGTCTTCGACAATCTCGTCGCGACCGGCTTTCTGCGGATGGCGCCCGACGGCACCTACGCGCCGATCACGGGATTCGTGCCCGATCGGCTGGAAGTGATCGACGACGAAATCGAAATCTTCAGCTCGGCGGTCCTCGGACTGACGATCAAGTGCGCGCGTTGCCATTCGCACAAGTTCGATCCCATCCCGCAGCGCGACTACTACCGGCTGGCGGCCGTGTTCAAGGGCGCGCTCGACGAGCACGATTGGGTCGCGCCGCGGACTGGCGGCCCCGACCAGCCGAAGGACGCCGAGGCCTCGCTGCTGCGTGTCGTGCCTCCCGACGGGGGCGAGCCCGTGGCGATTCGCGCCGTGTGGGACCGCGGCGAGCCTTCGCCCACGTATATCTTGCGTCGTGGCAACTATCTCACGCCGGGCCCGCTGGTCGGTCCTGGTGTGCCGTCGGTGTTGACCGATGGCCACACGCCGCTGGCGGTCGAGCCCCCCTGGCCTGGCGCGAAACCGACGGGGCGCCGCCTGGCGTTGGCTCGCTGGGTCACGAGCGCCACCAATCCGCTCACGGCGCGGGTGATGGTCAATCGCGTCTGGAAACACCATTTTGGCGAAGGGCTCGTGCGCTCGCTCGATAACTTCGGCAAAGCGGGCGAGCCACCGACACATCCGGAACTGCTCGACTGGTTGGCCGTCTACTTCGTCGAACATGGCTGGAGCGTCAAAGAGCTGCATCGGTTAATGATGACGTCGGCCGTCTATCGGCAATCGTCTCAAGTCGACGAACCGTTGCTCGCCGCCGATCCGCAGAACGAATTGCTCACGCGGATGCCGCTGCGTCGCCTGGAAGGCGAGGTGCTGCGCGATTCGCTGCTGGCCGTTTCGGGCCGGCTTAACCCCACGCCGTTCGGCCCACCCGATGGGCTGACGAGTCGCCCCGACGGCCTGGTAACGGCCAATCCCGGCGCCGATCAGCGCTGGCGGCGGAGCATCTACGTTCTCAAGCGGCGATCGCAGCCGCTGACGATGTTGCAAAACTTCGATGTCGCCGGCATGAGCCCCAACTGCGTGCTGCGCAGCGAATCGATCGTGGCGCCGCAGGCTCTGCAACTGACCAACAGCGAACTGGTTCACGAGTGGTCGCAGTCGCTGGCCCGGCGTATCTGGGACGAAGTGGGGGACGACGCCGCGGCGCAAGTCGATCGCGCCTATCGTCTGTTGGCCGGTCGGCGGCCGACGCCCGCCGAAGCCCAGATCGCGCGGCAATCGCTTGCCCAGCTCTCGGCGAAATGGCGGGGGCATGGGCTCGGTCGACGGCACGAAATCGCGGCCACGACGCACCTCTGGATTCGCGAGTCGGAGCCCGACCGCGTCTTCGAAGACGACTTGATCTCGGTCTGGTCGAGCTCCAACGCCGATCGGGCCCGGCGATTCGGGGTGATCGAATTCGATCTGACCCAGATCGCGGATCTCCATCTCACCGCTGCCCATCTGGAACTCGGCGCGCTGGAGCGCAGACCGCTTGTGCAGCGGGCGGCGCTCATTCCGCCCGGCATCGAGCGCATCACCTGGAAGCGATTTGTCGAAGAGAAGCAGCCGCAACTGCAAACGCTGGCGCACTTGGGTCGACTGACACTGGGTGACGACGGCGGCGAAGCCCTGGTCGGCAGCTACGTGCGCACGCGCGGGGCGTCGGCCGATGAACTGGCGCTAGTGGCGCAAGCCGCGCGCGGCTCGGGGCGATTGACGCTCGTGCTGATGGCCGACGAAGACGGCAAGCCTTATCGCCAGGACTGGGACGACGGCGACTACGCCGGCAGCCGCGGCAATCCGCCCCGCCTGGTCGTGTACAACGATGAGCTCGACCATCCCGCGTCCCGCCGCAAAGCGTTGGCGAACTTCTGCCATGCGTTGATCAACTCGGCGGCTTACCTGTACATCGATTGAGGAGCCTGCGATGGCGTGCGCAAGGTCCGCTTCGCAACCTACCCCCACCCGGCGCAGTTTTTTCGAGCGCGTGGGGGCCGGCATGACCGGCATCGCGCTCGGTTCGCTGCTGAACGACGATTTTGACCGCGTCTTCGCCAGCGAATCGCTCGTGCGGCCCGTGCCGACGGACCTCCGCGCTCGGGCACCGCATGCTCCAGCGCGGGCCAAGTCGGTCATTCACCTGTTCATGAACGGTGGGCCGAGCCAGATGGATCTCTTCGATCCGAAACCAGCCCTGGCCGACCGGCATGGCGAACCATACTTCGACAAGATTGCCGGCGAAGTCGAAAACCCGCACGAGGCCGGCGCGCTGATGCGCAGCCCGTTCGGCTTCGCCCAACATGGCGAGTGCGGCATGTGGGTCTCGGAGCTTTTGCCCCACCTGGCGCGGTGCGTCGACAAGATCGCCTTGATCCGTTCGCTGCACACGGTGAACATCACGCACGAGCCGGCGATCTACAAAATCCAGAACGGGCGGATGCTCCCCGGCTATCCCAGCATGGGGGCTTGGATCACTTACGGGCTGGGGAGCGAGAACCAGAACCTGCCGGCCTACGTCGTGCTCGACGACCCCAAGGGATTGCCGGTCAACGGCACGCAGAACTGGCAGGCAGGGTTCTTGCCGCCGGTCTTCCAGGGCACGCGGTTCCGCTCGGTCGGCGCGCCGGTCCTCAATCTCGATCGCCAGTTCGATGAGCCGGGGGAGATCACCGAGCTCGAGCGCTCGCTCGTCGCGCAGCTCGACGACGTCCATCGCAGCCAGCGACCTTGGCAACCGCGGCTCGACGCCCGGATCGCCAGCTACGAGTTGGCCGCGCGCATGCAGTTGGCCGCCTCCGACGCGCTCGACCTGTCGACCGAGAGCGAAGCCACGCTGGCCAGCTACGGCATCGGGCAGGAACCGACCGATTCGTACGGCCGCCGCTGCCTGATGGCGCGGCGACTCGTCGAGCGCGGCGTCCGCTTCGTGCAACTGTTCATCGACGGGCAGATCTGGGACAACCACTCGAACATCGCCAGCGAGCTCAAGTCAGCCTGTCAGCGGACCGACTTGCCGATCGCGGGGTTGCTCGACGATCTCGACCAGCGCGGACTGCTCGACGAAACGCTCGTGCTGTGGGGGGGCGAAATGGGGCGACTCCCCATCGCCCAGCTACTGCCGGGCAAGAACGAACAACAGGCGGGCCGCGATCACAACAAACTGGCGATGTGCGGCTGGCTGGCCGGCGGCGGCGCACGGCGTGGCCTGACTTACGGAGCGACCGACGAGCTCGGTTTTGCGGCGGTCGAAGATCGCGTGAGCGTGGCCGACTGGCACGCCACGGTGCTCCACTTGCTCGGCCTCGATTTCCACAAGCTGACCTACCGTCGCAACGGCTTCGACGAAAAGCTCACCGGCGTCGACGAAGCCCAGGTGGTTGCCGGCCTGCTCGGCTGAGCGCCGCGACTAGGGCTGGCCCCACTTCTCAGAACGCGTTGTAGATCAACGCTTTAACTAGTGGACAGGGGCGGGATCGAACCGCCGACACACGGATTTTCAGTCCGTCGAATATCCCAAAAAACGCCGAGAAAACAAGCTCCTTCGAGCGCTGTTGACACAACAATTGACACAACGGCTAGGGCAGGTTCCGATCCGGACCTAGTAAAGATTATCTCCGCTTGGCGAAACCTGCCAGAGCCCATTCGACGAGCAATCGTGGCGTTGATCGACTAGGTGGAAGCGACGGGTCACAGCCGTTTTGCTGCAACCGCGTTTGGCGTTGTCACGTCAACGTGCCGAGGACAGCGAAAGGATGTCAGGGATTCGATGCGACAGATGCCGAGGATACAACCACTTGCTACGGATTTGTGATCGATGGACGCTCAGATCGAGACTTATCATTTTGCGACCGCAGCCGAATTCATTGCAGGTTTGCGACGTTCGGACCCATTCTGGTTACCTGACAAACACTGGCAAGTTCCCTGGATTTTTCGCGGGCAGTCGTGTGATTCATGGACGTTGCTGCCAGCCGCGCATCGTGGCAAGGCCCGGCAACACGCCCTGTACAATCTAGTGAACGAGAGTGATATCGATTCCGTTGTTGCGGATGTTGTTAGCAGCCATAGCAACTCAGGGTTGGAGCTAGAGAATCGACGCGATCAAGTGCGTGAACTGGTCGTTCAAACTCGTTTCGAGTTTCTTGTCGCTCGTGCATTTGCTGATTTGGTCGATGATCTCGGCTTACCGCTACCTGGCGGCCAACTGCCAAACCAGGTGAGCTATGATCCCTTTCGCTGGCTTGACAGAGAAGCTCCGTTTCACCCAACGATAGCGCTTGCCCAACACCATGGAATGCCAACGCGACTCCTAGATTGGACGCATAACCCGCTCATTGCCGCATTCTTCGCCGCTGAAAGCGCCTCGCCAGATGAAGTCGGAAATGTCGTTGTCTGGGCTGCGAGCCGCCCGAAACTGGTTCAGGGTGAATGCCGCGAATTTTCGGTTCCTCGAAGCCAAGTTGGGTTTCTCAACGCGCAGGAAGGCTTATTCACGTACTCCATTGCAGCAGATTTTTCCTATTTGAAAACTGGTCGCTGGCTCTCACTGGAAGAGATTCTTCCGAAAGATTCGTTGCGTCGATTAACGCTTCCAAAAAGTGAAGCACCTCGACTGCTGCGCTTGCTCTGGGCTGAGAGAGTGTCCAGAGCGCACTTGATGCCGACGTTGGACAATGTCACGGAAACTCTGCAATCCATTTGGCGACAAGTGTGGCACCCAACGCCACGATAACCTGTGCCCTCCCCTATGCACTGGTGCGGCATCTTGCCAGAATCCATGTCGCAGGGCGACTCCGTGAGGCGGTCGTCGATGGCTTGACCGTCGGCAGTTCGTTGGCCCTTGTTCTGGCGAGCCCCGGCACTTCGATCGTCGGTCAATTGCTGGAATTGAGCGAACAAGTCGGTTGACGTTCATTGTCCAAGTACGTCGGGGAGCGTCTAACAGTTTTGCTTGCTACCGAACATCCCCAAATCCGCTAGAATGTCGGGTGAACCGAACGGAGTAAATCAATGAGCACGAGACTGACGTTCAAGGTAGAGGCCACGAATACTTTGCAGGGAATAGAAGCTGTCTGCGCGAGATTCAAGTTCGACGGCAGCCCGACTCTTAATAGCAAGACATGGCGAGGCAAGGCACCCCGCACCTGCGCATTGATCGATATATCTACGAAATCGGCCCCGATGGGAGCGCAAGTCCCCGCGATAATCGAGGTGATCTATCGGGAGCCGAATGAAGTCCATTATTTGGGAAAGACCCGGTACGAAGGCTGGACTACCAAGCTGCCTGACGGGCCAACAGAAGACGGCAAGACGCAGCAGTACAAGTCGCACGAAGTCTACGGCGAGATGGATTTCAATGAATTCGACTTCGGCGAATTCGTTGGCGAAACCGAAGTTGAAGGCGTAAAGCGAACCACACTGGAGGCCGTCTTGAATGAAGCCTCCAGTGGTCATTTTGGCACTGCTGGTAAATCCACCTTTGTTGCCTCGCATCGCAACCGGCCATCGACCAAAATTGTTCTCAGCCGCGAACCTAGCGGACAAGGAACTGACGGCTGGGGGACACGCATTATCAATCTGGACCTCTCAACGGAGAACTTTGAGCAAGTGCTCATGGAGCGCGTGACGGCGCTAATGCACGACTTCATGCAAGGTAAAGCTTCAATCACGAATATCAGTTCTGATAATATGACTTTCGTTGAACTCTCTAGGGTTGTCGTTGATTGCGAACTGAATTCGGAAGGTCAGAAGTCTGATTTCAACGTATTGCACAAGAACACTCCCGCGACGTTCCTAGAAGACCTCGCGAAGCAGATTGCTGCTGTCTATACGGTGACAGTCGAGGTGGTTGACGGAAAGGATGGCGGTTTAGTGCTTCGGCACGAAACCGCCAAGTAGGCCATTCGGAGGCTGGTATGACGATCTATCCAGTTCTTGTAGAGCCCTTGCGCATGTACGGCGGCGACGATCCTGCTGGACAACGGAAGTTTGAGAAGGACCTGCGCACGGCAGAGAGCATTTCTCGGTTCATCAACCAGAGAATGGAATCGGACCACAAGGGTCGCGCTTCTGCCATATTCTCGTTTGGGATGATTGCGTCACGGCTTGGCGTTACCGAAGCAACGGTTCAGCGTTATCTGCATAATTTCTCCGGCAGCAGCGATAACGCCATTGAAGTTCACAATCCGATTAGCAACAGCGTGGCCGTCAAAAAGTGACTATTTCGGAGTCGATGGCAAACGAAGTCACGAGGCAGGAAAAAACACAGTGAGCCGCGTGGAGGCTTGGATTCCTAAGTAAGGTGACCCGCAACGCTGATTCCTTGCTTTCACCACGACGGCGCACTAAGTTATCAAGCGTCCGCCATATACAGTGGGCTGGCATGGTCGCGAGCCTCTATGAGTGCTTCACGGCCCTCATCTTGTCGATCACGCTGGTTTAGATCGTGTCCACCCTAGTTGGGTGGCCCACTGGCCGCGAATCTTCCTGCCCCGGATTTCGCGGCCAGCTTTTTGCGCTCGGGATCAGCTATTCGAGGCTGCAACGGGCTCCCGTTCGACACTCGACTAGCAACGTTCGTCGCCTTTCATCCTGCCAGCGATCACCCTCGACGCTGTAACTGAAGACGGCCAGTTCCGGCGACGAAAGGGCTCTCGTCACGATGCAGAGGCAATAGGAGTGCTTATGCGAGTCCATCTTGGCGAACTCGTTCGGCGTGAGTTCGACGCAGAGGCTAGTGCCTGACAGCCCTTTCACTTCCAGCAATAGCTTTCTCGACCCGCACGTGGCCTCTAAATCCCATCCGAGATTCTCTTGCTCGCACGAAATGACATCATAGCCCAAGCCCCTAAAGTGCGCAGTCACGACGTTGACGGCCGCTTGTTCGACTCGCGTCCGCAAAAGTGGGTCGCATTGCTTCGGCCGTCCACCTCTCTTTCGGAGTGCGCTTCGGGTCTCGATATACTGAAGCACCTTGCGCCGCAATCCAACGTGCTTCGCGCCGTCCGCGTACCAAGTATTTGATTGGCCCATTCCGCCTTCCTTGAGCGGCGGAAGTCTAAAGGTTCGCTCGGGAAGGTCGAGCAAAACTGCGTCGGGACTTATCGCCGTGGCGTAGTACCCGACGTTTTTCTCTTTGAAATTTCGGCCAGACGCTGGCGGAGAAAGCTGGTGCTTTCGATAGACGGTGGCATTGCGATACCACCCGACGATATAGGTTCCGCTATCGGGATTCGGCGCGGTTGCAACCCAGACCACTAGGACGCCATCCAACGATGGACCTCGACAGTTCGCACTTATTCGGTCTAGCTTGATTCCCGCGCCATCAACGAATGGGTCCCCTTTCCTACCGGCTGGCGGACGAACGTAGCCATAGTTCCGGCCGTCGTACGGCAGAAAGTTGAACATTTCGTGGCCATATCCGTGGTCCTCAACGAACTGCCCGCCGCCCTTGATCTGGTCTCCCAGATTCTGGCCGGCGTAGTACCGCATCCAACCCACGCGAAAGAAGATCATGGGAATGGCCAGAACATTTGCATCGCTTGCGACCGCATCTATGGTGCGCGTACCCTCTGCCAAGCGGAGTATCTCGGCAAAGCGCGTGGGGAGAATCTCCTGACCGATGTGCAGTTTCGACACCTCGTCTCGCGTAAGCGGTACGGGCGTGGCGTATAGCTCAGCCGATTGCACGAGATAAACGCGACCGACATCCGGGAATGCGTCTATGTCTTCCTTCGTGGGTTTCTCAGGATTGCCAACGATGTTGAAATGACCGTACGCGACGTTATCAAGGGCAAGGACCACGCGGCCGACGTGCCGTTTTACTTGTCTGTGGCGATAGCGCCCGCCATCCCGCGTGAAGATAGTCTTCGCGATGAACTCCTGAAAGCGCGCCGGAGTGTCGCAATCGCGATCCTTGTTTGAATGGTTGAAGAGCAACACTGGCTTTGCTTCAGGTGCGGTAGCCATAAGGAGAACCCCACATATAGAAACAACCGGCAACGGTAGCGTTACTCCCGTTCAATTTTCTAGCGGGCTGCCGCAGTCGAGTACGTCAGCGCATAAAGTAGGCCGCAACCAGCAGGGCGAGTCGCCGGGCGGCCTAGCCGGCTCTCGGGGAACCGACACAAGCAGGGTACCGACCGATCGCAGCCGGAGCAAGAACCAATGGTCAACTGCTTTTGATTGCAACACGACCGTTATTCCTCTATGAGCATGGCAGCAGAACTTGGTGAAAGATCGAGGCAACCGTGCCGATCCATCCTGAAGTGTTCACGGGCCGCTGAGGCGCTGCTGATTGCGCACGCGAGCGATTGATCCAATGAAAAACCCAATTCATTTCCTGCTAGATCACTTTTTTGCTTCCTTGGCAGCAATCTCGCCAGAAAAAGCTGACGACCTCAAGAGGGAGGTTGCCGAGCATGGGATTGCGTTCGTGATCGAGGACACCGAGAAGCCGTTCTTCTTCCTCGCGAATCCAGAGACCAAAACCATCACCGCCGGGGTTGGTTGCCTGGGAAGGCTTTGGGCAACCGCGTATGGTTACTTCTGCCTCTACCAAGCAGTGGCTGATGCAAAGAGCCAAAACGCAGACGTGCGGGAGCTTGACCTGAAGGCAAACGAGCGCATCGAAAAGGCGTCCAGACTTCTTGAGTGGACAGTCAATATCGAGATGGCATTGGCTGCTGCTAGAAGATCGAAGGAACCAACGCCGCAAGTTGGTTGGCCCAACGACTTGCCTAAGCCCATCCCGAATCCAATACATGCCAGCGATGAGCATGTGACCGACGAGCTTTTTCTCTGCGCAGCAGCGTACATTCTTCATCACGAACTCGCGCACATTCGCTTGGGCCATATATCATCGCCGGATAGCGACGAAACGCGCAAGCTTGAAGAACAAGCTGACGAAGCTGCCGCAAGATGGATATTGGGTGGCCTGGACGAGAACGATCCTCGGTTCTTGAAGCGAGCACTTGGCGTCGCGCTCGCCCTTTCGTGGCTGGCGTCGCTTGCCGTTTTCGTTCCCGAAGATCAGAAATGGCACCCGCCTTCCTGTGATCGTCTCGTTGCAATCATCGAGATGTTCGTCAAGGACCCGAATCACCTCGTGTGGGCGTTCGTTGGCACAGTTTTGCGAGCCAACCTTGAAGCTCGTAGCATGATCTACGACAAGAATCGCGAAGCAACCTCATTCAAAGACGACGCGCAATATTGCATCGGCGTCTTTAAGAAGTACCAGGCGAAGTGAGCAGCGCCCTTGAGCCGTAGCCATGTTGGCCTTTCTCGCTCGCCGTGTTCCGCCCCACAACTGAAATGTAGCATCATCGCCCTCATTCTCTGGCGCGCGATTGAGCCTTGCTCGTCCACAGGCGCAGCGCTGCGTGGATGTCTTTGCCCTTCGCTTCAAGATACTCCCCTCTGAAGCTGCCGAATGCTCTGTACGATTTTCCGTCTGGTCCCCAAGATACTTTGCATTTCTCCCCATCTATCTGAACGGTAGCAGTATTGTCGTAGACGGACTGCGGCGGACTCCTAAACGGTTCGCTGTCTGCCTGTGCTTGCGGCTTGTTCATGTCATTCAGCCCTCAAAAGCCCCTACAACTCTACCTTATTGCAAATGCTATGAAAAACGTGAGCCGCAAATGCGACCGGCTGTCGCGTTGATCTTCCATCCCAACCTCGGTCACGGCTCGTCGCGTTCTCGCGGATGAGCAGGATCACGTAGGTCAAGGTAGGTCAATCCTTGTTTGACAGACACGCCAAGGTGGATGGCCAGTAAAAGTGGCCCGCCAAAATAGAGCGGTGGCATTTGGTTAATCGGAATATCAAGAGCGGCCGTCAACTGGGGGAATAGCTTGCGTTCATCAGGCCAAAGCGCCACCTGTCTGTCGATCAATGGGTATTCCGTCGGGGGCGGGCTCAGGGGCTGCGGTATCCTGCTCGCGTACGCTTGCATGGCTTCAGTAACTGATTCTCGCGTAATGAACCCGTCTGCAACTCTGAAACTGGCGATGGAGCCCCGCAGCGGACGCAAGTCATCATCGCAAATGAAACTGACGATCCGCAGCAACTTGGTGCCTGTGGAATCGTCCCACCGCTCACCCTGCAACACAGCAGCTTCAGTCCGCCGCTGTTCAGCTTTATAGACCGTGCCGCGTTCGTCGAGATAGAAATAGCGAATTCGCAAGGGCCAAAGCTCCATTGGAAACTGGATTCTATACGAGCGCGTCGCATCGCTCCAGGTTCTTTCGGCCTGGAGTGCTGACGGAAGTCGCACGTTCTCGTACAATCATCAATATCGTGCCATTGAGTTAGCAGGAGCGACATGCATGGCGAACCGCTAGCGATCGTCGATAACGAGACAACCCGGCGGAGATCAAGTGGTTCTTCGCCGCGCTCTGATCGGAGCAATACCTTGCACTTAGCCCATCAAACCTTCGCAGCGCGGCCGACGTTTTGCAGCTTGGCAGACATTTTCGCGTTACTTGACGAGATCGACGCACGAGATCGAAATTTCATGCTGGGGCCATTGTACCAGCAGGTCTTCCGAACCACGAGCGTCAAGATTGCGCCAGGAATGACAGAGGATGATGCTATGTTGGCGGTGTACGATCGCTTCAAGGAACAAATTAACTCATTTGTGGCGACAGTACCGTCGGCGCTTCTCGTCACTGGCATCGTCACGACCACGCTCGTCTGGCTGCACGGATCGAGCGACGAATCGCTGATCGACGACTTCATCGAGTCGAACCAGCGAGACTTGCAAACGCATCAAGAACGATTGGAGAGCGGCGAAATAACGGAACAGCAATTCGACCGACGGCGGGGTGAAATTGAAGAACGACTCAACAATCTACGGAGCGACATGGCCCTGCGGCGTGCGCATTACGAACAGTTCTGCGAAAAGGTTGTCGCTCGCATCGTAGAAAGACGTTAGCTCAAATACAGATGGATCGCAATCGTAGTTCCGTCCTCGAAAATCGTCGTAGCCGCTTGCACTCGCCGCTCAGGATTGTCCCTGAACCAGTCGGCGACCGCTCGGCTCAACCAAGGCGCGGCGGAGATGCTCGACGCCTCGGGATGATAAGGCAGTGGTCACCGACCAGCGTGGCGTTGATCCGAATCTCGGGATCGCCATTGTTACCCATCAGCGCTACACCGAGCTTGCCGCTAGTGGAATTCCCCACTGCTCAGCGTTTTGCCTGATCCGCACGCAGTCGCCCAGGTAAAGCGCAAATTGCAAATGTGCAGTCGTCGCGCGAAGCTGGCGGACTTCATCAATCGTCCCGATCTTTTCCGACGGCATTCCTTCAACCAGTAACTTGATGGCGAGGTTGCCTTCATTGTTGCTGTGCGGCCCGATTCTTACGCCGTCTAAGAGCTTACCAACGACCGAGGCGTTGTCGGCCTCCAGACGATCAACGACCACATAGCGATAGGCCGCCATCAACAGAGCTACCGCGATGGTGGGGCTGCGGTTGGCAACAAACTCAACCGAGCACATGATGTTCCCACCATCAAGTGCCACTTCAAGCCGTCGTTGTGCGTCGTTGCTAGTGATTTGGAGCGGCTGTCCGCGAAGAACCTCGTCGAACAAATAGCGACGAAATGCGCTACGCGATTCTCTGTCTCGTTTCGCATAACGCACAATGCCAAAACCGAGGGCAGTGTCGCCATTGATCACTTCAAAGCCAACCGTCTGGGGCATGCACAAAGCTCTTTCAATGTCTTCGGCTTCGAGCGGCTCGCTAACCCCCTTGATCGTGCCAGGTTCACCGTGTGCGCCAACCGCCCTTAGCAAATCTTCGTCGGAGAGGTACGCCCGTTGGTAACAGCGCCAGAGTCGCTGGTAACTAGCTGGCTCCTTGGGAACCAGCCGGATCGCATCGAAAGTCTGTTGCAGCCTGCGCATCGATTGCTCGTTCATAGCACGTCCGCAGCATTCAAATTGGGCGATCGGCGCTGTGCTTTCAATCGCTCGATTGTCTCCGGCGGAATTGTACAGCGATAGTCCTCGTATTTTCCGCCGGGACCGCGCTCGATCGAATCAACGTACTTGAGTTGAACGCGCATTGGCCACCCGAAGGCATCACCGATCACATACGAGATAAGCGATTCCTCGTCGGGCTGAAACTGCCGATCCGACACCAAACACAATTCAACCGCATCAGGTTCGATCTGGACGATTTGAAACTGTCGAATCGGCGAAGAGTCTTCAAGCCCGCTGGCTCTCAGCAACTGCTCATTGATGCAGGGCCAGATGACACGGCCATCGGGCAGAACAACCATATTACGCTGGCGTCCTACGATTCGGCGCAGAACCGGCAGTCCTCGACCACATGGGCATGGCCCGCCAACCTCCGCATAATCGCCGATTTCGTAACGAATCAGCGGCATCGCGAAATTGTGAAGCGTGGTTACTAGCACGCGGCCAATTTCGCCCGGTTGGCACCAATTGCCTTCGTCATCGATGACCTCGACGAGCAGGCTTTCTGCCTGCACGTGATAGTGCTCTGTCTTCGGGCACTGGATGGCGATGTACCCGACCTCCTGGGAACTGTAGCCATCGACCAACGGCACGCCCCAGACGCGCTGACAGAGAGACCGCACGCGCGGCTCCAACAACTCACCGAAGGTGGAGAGTTCTCGCAGCTGAGTGAGCTTCTGACCCTCGCGCTCC
Organism: Pirellulales bacterium; assembly: GCA_050184475.1. Taxonomy (GTDB): domain Bacteria; phylum Planctomycetota; class Planctomycetia; order Pirellulales; family JAEUIK01; genus JAIESQ01. The sequence continues at coordinate 74,775 of JBFXAH010000013.1, forward strand.
ATATGTTCCATCAGCGCAGCGGCGATCGACGGATACGTCAGCAAATAATCAGGGTCTTCGCGGACAAGCCAGTCGGCTTGTTCATCGAGACTGGCGCGGACATCCAGTGCCACCATTGGGCCGGTCTTGATGAGGTCGGTCGTTGCACCACCCCAATTGTCTTGCCGCTGCTCGTTGGAATCGGCGCGGCCTTGCAATGTGCGGATTGTCGCCATCTTCCCCGAGAAGTCTCGCTGATGCCACAAGTGATGGCGGAGTGTCAGTGCGTGCCAGAGTATGCGACTGACGGCCGTTCCGACAACGATTACGGGGCTCCCGCTTGACCCCGTGGTGGCACTTGTTGATAGCTCGCCGTGGTCTTTCGGCCGACATTGGAGTCGGTCGAGATTGGATTGCACGTCAGCGCGGCGCAAGAGAGGCAACCGCCGCCAGTCATCGGGGCTTTGGAGTGTGTCCGCAGACAGCCCTGCGTCGCCGTACCGTTCGCGATAGAATGGGACATTGTCCAGAACGAATCGATACAGCCGGTAGGCCAACCGGGCCTGTTCAGCGGCGATACGCTCTGGCGAAAACCACTGTGATCGCTCTAGCTGAAACTGGAGCGCAAGTAGCTGGCAACCGCGCGCGTTCGGTAGCGCCGGAAAATCCACGCCTGGAATGACGGAGTTGAAACGCACGGCGCGATATTTCGCTTGCGGCCGATGAAATTGCCGTTGCCTGTAGCATAACCACAACCGAGGCACAGGAACAGCTAAGCCCTCTCTGCATCCGTCCCAAGCGTGTCAGAGCCTTCGCCTCGTGTCGGTAGTGGCCTCCAATTGGGGTCTCTCCGCCAGCGTGAAATTCTCTGTTCAGGTGGCTTAGCCATGCGCGCGTATCCGGGTGTAACGCAGCTAGCTCTTGACGGGCGGAAGCGGTTTCCAATTCGGGTCACGCTCAAACTCCGAGAATTCTGACAAACGGTCGTCCAGCGTTCCATCAAGTTCGCTGGCTGGGCCGGTTGAGCAGCCGTATCGATCGAAATTCTTTTGCGCGTCGCGAAGAGACACGACGTTTGCACCATTGCGCCGATCCGGGTCTCGTTCCTGAACGACATCATGAGTCCAGAAGCAAATTGCACAAATCTCGTATTCGCCACTAATTGATCTAAAGCCGCAACAAGGGCAGGGCAACAGGCTCGAATTAGCATGCATCGTTATAGCTTCGTGAAAGACTTGGAGCACTATGGGAATTGTTCCAAAATGTACTCAAGGCGTTCCTGAAGGCTGCCCTCATGCCGTAGAAAAATCTTCATCGCGCCTACATCGGGTCCGTCGAGTTTACGAACTCCAAAATCGCCCGTCACTGTATCCATTACGAAAATCTCATTCCCGGTATCGCGAAAACGCGTCACGATGATCGAGCCTTCAGGCGGATTATCGATGAAGCCGTGGGCGCGCTTGCTGTATGTTACTATATCCGTAATTTCATCGCCAAACCTCCGCTGCTTAACTATATGTGTATAGTAATGCTCGCCTAGATTCTGCGCTTCGTTAAGCTTCGTTGTGGAAGTCCACAATTTGGCTGGAGGACCATTTGGAAACACTGCGGGGTCCTGTGCGGCAAGTTTGGCGACTGATCCAAAAATCTCGTAAACGTCTTTATTGGATAATTTGTGCGCAAGCTTGGCCTCTGCTATCAATCCTTCTACAATTCGGGCCGCTGCTTCAGGCGTTCCGCCGGCGGCTCTGCGATATTGCACGTAGGACGCTTTCATCATATCGCAAAAAAAGAACCCCGCATTATGCACCCATAGGCCGGCCTCTCCGACAAAGTACGTGTGGAACCGCTCGACTTCCATATTGTAAGTCGTAAACACCTCGCCCGGCGGTGCGTCCTCGTATACTATCGCTGCAACGATCGCTTCGCTGCCGGCAGCCAGCGGGATTACGTCACCCGTCATCAGTTCACTTGCGGGCACGAACTCGCGTCGCGCGGCCACATAGAACGGATGCTCGCCTGTGCACACTAGACGGTCTTCCCGCTCGGAGCCAGCCAGGCGATAGACGACGCTATACAGTCGCTCCGGATGGGTAACTATTGTCTCCAAAATAGGCTGATATGCCTGTTCACCCGTCTCTTCGTCGCGCGCCAGCACGCGGTCGCCGACGCGCAGCTCCTCAATATTCCGTAGTCCACGATCCGTGTGGACCTTGGTGCCGGCGACGAAGCACATCTTATTGGTAAGGTCTAAGACTGCTTCTCCCACCTTGGCGAGCGTGGTTCCTTCTTGGAACATGGCTTCAATAAGCGGATTGGCCACGCTGTCAGAGGCAATGCGAGCCGAAGTCTTGAGTTTGTTGAAAAACTGCGCCTTGGTAACCTTCGCCACTCCGGCAGTTGCGAGCAACTCAACCACTTCGTAGACAATCATCCCAACCACTCTGCCCTTGGCTTCGGCCGAGAGGCCAGCCATTCGCTCTGCCAAGTCCAAGAAAACTTCGAGTGCTAGCTGCGCGCCGATCATGTACGTGTGACCCAGTCGTTTCAGCTCCTCAACGTCACCAGTGATAATTGCCGTGATGACGGCTTGGTCGTGTGCGAGCACTTTGCTGGCGATCGACCCAAAAATCTTGACTGTATCAACCGTGACGTTGTACGCCTTGGCGATGAACTGTCGCTCCGTCTCGAATGTGTCGCCAGTAATCATGCGATACGAAAGGGTGACGCTGTTATATTTAAGCGCTGCGTTGCCGACGAACTTGAGAATCCCCCAAGCTCCTTCGACTGATCCCCACAGTCCATCGACGAAGAAGCCCTTGACAACACCGATCAGGTAATCGTCGATTTCGTTGGGCTGGATCACCCCTTCCTTCAGAACATTTAGAACGCGATTCTCAAGTACCGCAGGCCGCAATGGTTGTCCCTGGGCTTTCATAGCCAGGAAATACTTGCCTGCCGATTCCACGATCTTCCGGGGACCGTCAGCCGTGGTAAGGTGATCGATGCCAGTGAGAAACTGTGTCGGACCGATCACTTGTAATAGATAGGGATGAGCTTCACCTGCGTCCGTTTGCTCAACGAGCGCACCAGCGCCGGCTGCCAGCGAATACGCGCGATAGTCGAAGTCGTCCGCCGGATCAAGCTCAAAAGTATCTGCACCCGTGAAGTTCAGTGTTGCCGCGCCCCATTCGTTAAGCGTCAGTACCATGCCTACAAGCGTCGAGGCGTCATGGCGAATGTAGACTTGGATCGCGTCGGGAGCCCCCGGGTTGAAGGTCTGGCCGGGCGACAAGTGCATTTCAGTCGTGTCAGTCGCATTTACGAAAATAAGACTATCGAGGTCAGTTTCCGTAAGAGTTTCGTTGTACGTTTGGCCGTCCTTAATAATTGTGACTTGCACCTGATCAATGACTGACGGCGAGGGTGCGGCCGTGAACGCGACTCCGACGACGACCGTGGTCGGGGCGGGCTCTGTCGCGATTACTTCGGCTGCCCATATTGCGGAGCCGGACGTCTGGAACACTTTCTCAGTGGCTCGGACCTCGACTTGATTGAAACCGGGGCTGAGTTCGACGCCAGTAAATGTGTGCGCAAATGTCGCCGAAAAGTCAAACGGCTTGAGCAATGATCCGGTGCCGTTGGCCTTCGTCACCACCGTAGATATAGTGCCCAGAGGATCGAATGAGCCATTCAAATAGACGTAGACATCGTTGATCTCGCCGAGGCTGCCTGGCGTAAAGTCGGCAGTATCCGAATCGACTGTCCCAGAGACCTGAATGTCGCCCAAAATAGCCGAACCATCAGAATTGGCGTGCAGGTTGCTAATCGTGTAATTCGTGAATCGCACAACTGGCGCACTATAAGACATCGCCACGGTGTCAACTGGCTCCGTCGGCTGCACGTTGCCCGAGCCATCGACCGTTACCGGCCGCCAATCGATAACGGTGCTCCGGTCGGCATCGCTTACCGTTGAAGTGGGGGCAGCGCTACCGGTGGGATTCACGCTGACGCTAATTCGCTGTTCCGCGATATCTTGACTCGGCGCGACGGCCTCCACATACAATCGCCAAGTGCGGTCGCCTATTCGCGCGGACTCTGGAAGCGATGCCACCGCATATGACGTGTTTGCAGCAATGAAGTCTCCGCCCTCGCTAATACTTGCCTTCAGCCGATTCTCCGCCCCATCCTTGGTCCAAAGTCGAAGGTTTCCGGCGGCCGGCAAATACCTATATCCGCCCGCTTGATTCCCCTGCCGAATTAGCAACCCTGGGTCGGATGCCGAGTAATCGAACGTTATGCGCGCCGTCGCTAAATTGATATCGGGAGACAATTCCAAAATGATCGGTGTGAAGGCCGCACTAGCATTCGCACCCTGATTTCCAAACATATCGAAGCCGTCCGCGAAGTCCGGAACCAGGTCGCCGTCGATATTGGCCGTGTTTGCATGCAAAAGCTTGCCAAGCCGCGTGAGCGAACCCGCAGAGTCCTCGCGGAGGTCCTCCGTAGAATTACGATCTGGATCGCTCTTGGAATTGGTGTTGTCACTGTCGATATCGAGATCGACCTGGATGACCGTAACGCGAACTTTATCTCGACTGCGCACGACGCCTTGCGGGTCCTTGAAGTAGAACTCAATCATCGCCGTGCCGTTGGCAATTCCCTCCGCGTAGAGTTGGGAGGGAAAAGAGTTGTATGACCAACTAGTGCCACTCGCAATGGCTTGGGTCTTCTGCGCTTCGCTCCACAGTGTAATGAACTGAGTACCGGACGTGATCTCGATTGTGACTGTGGACGCTGCTAGCTCGGCGGGAGTGTAGTTGAGTTGAAAAGCGCTTAGCGCTATAAGCGCGAGATCGTCCTCCCCCGTGACAGTACCCGCCTCGTCGCGATCAACTTGCTCATTGTGATTGTCGTCGTCATCGTTGTTGCGAACGTACCGTCCCGGAGAGCTTTCCTCGATCGCATCGTCGGCGAACGTAATCTGCCCGTCGTTGTTTGAATCGGTGTTGATATAGACTGCAACCCCTCTATCAGTGTCATAGATAGTGCAGATCGCCAAAGAATCGGTGATGTACACGTCGGCCGAAGTAATTGTCGCGTTGAAATACTCCGTGGGCTCGGCGGTCAGGTCCGCAGTAATTGGCACCTGGATCGTGGTATACGTAGCCCCTGCCGGAATCGTGACGTTGAACGTCGTGGCTCCAGAGTAGTCAGAACCGTAAAGTGCACTCCCAGGCGTCAGTTGGACAGTTGCGTGTACGTCGGACAGTGTCGTCGCAGTTGAGAGCAGAAGCGTGAATGTCGCGTAGACTTGGGGCAGACCGGGATCGCTTTCGATGGCGCTCGTGTCAACGATCGACAATGTGACGGATGGATCATTGTCATAGATTGTTCCGATTCCTGAAGACGTGCCAAGGGTCGCGTTCGTCGCGCCAGTCAGAGTAACACTCAACGTCTCAGTGAACTCAGCCACGTTGTCGTTGACTGTCGTGATGTCGATGTATTTGAGCGTCTCTTGCGCTTGGAATGTCACCGACCCGGAGCTAGGCGAAAAATCTTGCGAGCCGTTCGTCGTTATGTTGCTTGCGGACCAGTTAACGGTTACTGGAAGTCCATAGACTCGATCTAGCGTGACGGGTACCAGCAGGTGGTTGCCTTCGACTTTGCTATCGCTACCAATCGAGGCGACTGGGTATTGGCTCGTATTATGGATCGTAGCCGTGCCCGAGGTGCCGATCGACATATCCCCTTCGTGGTGGTCGTTATTGTAGCCAACCTGGTTCTGGATGTTTGATAGACTGGCGTAGAACGTTCTATCACCGTCAACGAGGTAGTTGTCGTACGTTCTAACGCCGAAGCCACTATCCCCTTCCGCGCCATCTGGCCACACAAGAGGCCCGCTACTGATTTCATAATCACGACCACCAAGGGCAGAGCCATCTGACGTGTGCCAATCGACCGAGCAGCCGTCAAAATACTCGGCATTGAATTTGACATTGAAGCGGGCAACACCGCCTTCATCGACTTCGGTACTTTCGACATCCAAAGTCCCACCTTCCTGGCCGAACGACAAAGAAGACGACATAGCTCCCCTGCTGAGGGATTCAGACAGGATGGCAAGTCCAAAAGAGAGCCTCGCGTCGGCTACGTCGTGCCAGGCAGCCGATTCAAGCTGACTGCCGGTATGCGTGCGACCGTCGCAGACGGCCTCCCAAAGGAGCGTGTAGTCGCCGGCATTGATGGCGTCGGCGATATCGGCTGGCAGCAGGTCGGTGAAGTCTTGCCAGTCCGGCCCAACCTGCGAGGTTAGAAACGAGTTGACGTAATTGGTGGTGGCTCCGATTGCACGGAGCGGGTGTGTGTGGGTCCAGGCATCCGATCCCAAGTTGGGCAGGTTCTCGAACAGGAAAGCGCTATTGTATTCCCCAGCGAGCGGTCCTAGCTGAGTGACAACCTGGGTTACGTCCCCGATCGCCAGTGGTGCCTCAAGTGGCTGCTGGCCGTTGACCAGCAAAAAGCCATCTTCAATCGAATAGGTCACATCACCTACGCCCTGATAGTTAACAGTTAGCACTCCGTCGCCAAACTCGGCTGTCAATACGGTGACAGTAGGGTCAATCTCCGCAAATGTGGTGTTCGTGGGATCGGCGACGAACGCAACGTCAACCGGAGTGTTCAAGTAGACGAAACTCTCTCCCACGCTTGGCGTCAATAAGTTCTGTCCCTCACCCTTGGAGAGGGTTACGCCCGGAATGAACTGAAGCGCCGAGGGCAATGGATTCGTGGCATTGGCCGCGCCGGTGACGTTTGCGATTCGCTCTGCGAGCGGCGCATCTTCGGCCCACGTGCTCATCACGGCATCGATCACGGCTTCGCGCTCGGACGCCGACGCCATCGCCGACAAATCTGCCCAGGTCAGTTCGCCAGCAACCAGCAGGTTACTTCCCGTGCCACCATAGAGGTTATTCGAGCCAAGGCCACCGACGAGAATATTCGAGCCGTTACTGGCGACGAGCGTGTTATCACCTAACCCGCCCACCAGGAAGTTATCGCCGCCATCGCCGATGAGCGTGTCGTTGCCATCACCGCCGAAGAAATAGTTGTTGGCTTCGTTGCCGCACAGAAAGTCGTCGTAGGCGGAGCCGATGACGTTTTGAAAACTATTTGGACTATCGAGCGTAATCGTGCCGCCACCCCAGGATTGCGTGTCTGCGGAGGAAAGACAGAGCGTCACTGCGACTGCCGATTGACTGAAATCGAGCCAATTCTGTGATTGGCCTGCAATCAGCGTGGCGTTGCCATTCTCGCCATTGAATACGTAGGTGGTGTCACCTGATCCGCCGATGAGCAAGGCATCGCCTGCACCGACGACCAATGTATCGTCGCCTGTGCCCGCTATTAACGTGTCGTTGCCATCGCCCGCGACAAGAATGCTGGTCGGGTCGATCTCGCTTAGCGAAAGCTGCATGCTTGACGTTGTCATTCCTCGGGCAAGCGAGTGCGCCGTTAGGGCGTTGGCATGGCGGGGTCGAAGGAACGATCCGCTGAATCTGCCGTCGATATCAACCTGAGGGTAACTGAAGTCAGGCGGAGCGACTTTTAGCTCTGATGACATGCCGGCGAGCGATTGACTGGTTTTCCCCTGTGTGAGCAGACTCGCGTTCATTGCCAGTGGATCACTTCCGCCGTAGGCAATCAACCGGTTATCGCCAATCGTGCTGCCGATTACCTTATGGATGTTGCTTGCGAGCGGTACGAAGTCCTCCAGTGTCGGATCGTAGTCCAAAATCAGAAGATGATCTGGGTCGTAAACGCCCGTTTCATTGAGGTCAACTTGGACGCCAATGCCGTAGTCGCTGAAGTCAAGAGTATTGGCCTGACTGGTTAGTCCACCGACGATGTAGACGACTGACCCGTCGATGGGGCGATGGAAGAAGGCTCTCGCCGTCCCAGTGCCCAAGTAAAGGACATTCTCGCTGCCATCGCCAAGCTCCAGCACATCGTCGCCATTGCCGGCGAACATCTGGGCGTTTCCCATGCCACCAATCAAAGTGTTGTTGCCGTCGCTTGTGCCTTCAGGCGCGCCAAACAGCGATAGATCGGCGAACAACTGGACTTCACCACTGCCGCCGATCAGCGTGTCGTTGCCGGTGCCGCCGATCAAGGTGCCGTTGCCCGTTCCAGCAATTAGTGTGGAATCACCATCGACGCCGAATTCTCCAAGACCAATCGCAGCGGGGTCAGCCACTAGTAGGTTTGTGCCTCCCCCGCCCACCAGATAATTGGTGTTGTGACCGCCGACGATCATGCTATCGAGGTCGCTAGCGTAAATAACATTCGCGTATTGGCTCGCGCCAAACACCGTGCTGAAGTTGCCGACACCGTTGATCGTGAGCGCCAACAAATCGTCGGTGACCCACTGTTCTTCGCCTTCCATGCCGTTGCGGAGGTCGAGCGTAACGGGAGCAGAATAAGGAACTATCCACGCCAGTTTAGGTTCGAGAAGACTAACGTCGCCGAAGAACAGAGTGTTATTGTTCGAGACGGCCTGGTTGATCGTAACGTGGCTTGCGCCCGCTTCGTCCCAACCAGGCATCTCGTTCCAGTTCGCGAAGATAAAGGCGTCGGTCCCACCTGCTCCCCCCGTCAACGTATCGTCGCCGGGGCCACCAACGAATGCGGTACTTGAGTTCTCTCCGCCACCTTTGATCCAGTCATCGCCGCGCGTCCCCAGGACCATTGTCACGAAGTTGTCGGTCGAAAGCGTCAAGTGCAATCCGTTCGGCCCGACTTCTTGAGCGGCAGTGTCGCTCAGGTCTACGTGAATCCCAGCGCTGGTTGTTGCGTTTGGCGATAACTGCGAGAAATCGAGTACGTTTCCGTCGTCTGATTCAGGGGCCGGAAATGTACCAATGATGGTTACGTTACCCACCGCACTATCGGTGAAAACGAATCGTGTCCAACCTGGGCCGCCGATCAGCGTGTCGTCGCCGCTTCCTGCGACAAGCGTGTCGTCGCCGTCTAAGCCTTCTAGGATGTTGCCTTGGTTGTTGCTGCCGATGACATCGTCCAGCGCGCTGCCGATGACGTGAGCGCTGACTGTGGAGGCTGCATTCAGGGTGATTGTCGTCCCAAGTAGTTCGGAAAAACTGCTCGTCGTAACCGCTGACAAGTCAATTGACTGAGTGCCCGATCCGCCAGTCACCTCGATACGTTGGACGATGTTCGCCGCCAGCAAACTATCGCCGACGAAGACGCTCGTGCCGTTGACCTTAGCTAGTCCGAAATCGGCGGTGATCACAATGTCGTCGTTGGCGTCCGACGAGACGTTCAATTTCGCTGTCGATTCGTCGAAGCTGGAGGTGACCGTCAGCAGACGGCGCTCTTCCAAGTGCTCAAAGAGCAGCCGCTTCGCTCGAAGCTGGCCCGCGACCTGCTTTTGCTGCGTCCGCTTTCTGAGGCGATACCGACTCATTGCAACTCCCCTTTGCAGAGACCGGACAAGCGACGACGATGAGTTAGCCGTCGCTGAGCGAACTAGCTCGCGACAAAGCAGCTTGGGATTCGCCTGAGAATTGGCACGGCGGTCGGCTCCGGATGGCTGACAGCCACTGGGCTAAACGAGGTTGAACCGGCGTTACCAGGGGCAGAGTCTACGGTTCAAGTGCCGAAATGCAAGGAAATTCATACGCCTGCGGGTTTCCTTAGCCGGAACCGGGGTGGTCCAGCCGCTAGCGCTGCGCTAAGGGGCCTTAGCAACGCCTTCAGGCATCCCGCTGCCTTCGTGAAGCGTCGATTTGCCGCTTGTCATCGGACCGACCAAGAGCAAGCCGTGAGCGGGAGTCTCAGGATTGCGGACTAGCGCAGCCTTCCGATCAGGCCGTCAGGTCCGTTGACCGGCAACTGCTTGCCATCGTGGCCGAACACCATGTCCCATTGCGCGTGGTTGCCGGCTGCGGCAGCGTTCCATTCTTGACGAAGTTCTGGCATGAAATAGAGTTAAGTTGATGCCGCGCCGATCTCAGGCGCACACTTTCCAGACGGAGAAACCATCATTGATGGGCCGCGTGGGCGGCCAACGACAACTCGAATAACGCGCAAGCGTTAGTTTCTGCTTCCCTCGAAAACCGCCAACTTGGGCCGCGAGGCCCTCGAACTACAGAGGCAGTCACTAGCCGCGCTCCCGAAAGGGAGCGGCGGCCGGTGCTGTTCTGTAGGCCCCTTGGCGGGGGTTCGAGGGAGCGGCCTGGTTCGTCGCTCCTTGTTTTTTGCGCACGAATCGGCCAATCCTTTTTACGAAAGGTCGGAGCGTGAGCATGAAGATTCGGTACTTTGTTGTCGAGGGCCAGCGACTACGGAAAGTCAGCCAGGCACAGGTCGAGCGGGCATGGTCAGGAGACAAGGCTTGGGACGCCTCCCACGGACAACTTGATCTTCGCATTCTGACGATGCTGACTGACAACTCTTTTGGCCATGTCATCAGCTTCCTGCTAAGAGTCAAAACGAGTGACGGTTGGATCACTCAGGAATCGACTATCCAGGCCCTCTGGGCGGCGCTGCATTGGACATCGAAATCAGGCGAAGCCCGCGGTGCCGATCCCCAGATTAAGCACCAACTTGAGGGTTGGCCTGACGATTGGCGTCAACAATTGGCCGTCGCAGCGGACTTGCCTCTAGAGTCAATCGACTTTCTTGGAGTCGGCGGTCCTCTGCCGATGTCCCTTCAGTTGGATATGCCCGTAAGAGAAGTAGTCAAAATACTGGCATCGTCTAGGGCGTTTGGCGATCATGGCTCCGTTCAAGCTTAAACAACTGCTCGCGAAGAAAGGGACAGCATGGGAACTGGACGAAAGCACGGCTGGGACAAGTTCCGGTTACTCTCGACGCTCGCGATACTATTGATTGCTAGCACCGCGCGAGCCGACTCCGACGCGATGGCGAACTTCCGCTTTCGCGGTATGCCCTTGGGCACCGAGTATAGTGAGTTCGCGCGACGATACCCGGGCGCGACGTTCGTTGGCGATCAGTCCCAGGAGCGAATAGGGTTGAAAGTCTATTATGCGACCATTTCAGACGTGGCCGATGGTGCGAAGTTTAGCTTCCTGGACGATCGGCTTTTTAAGATCGAAATCATGTATTTGCCAGAGAGGCTTACCAAGCTCGGCGGATTGGAAGCATTCAGTGAGAAGCTGATAACAGCTTTTGGAAAACCGGACCAAAACAAAACCGGCGAACAAGGGTTCGTCGTGACTTGGCGTCGATCGGACTTGAACCGCTATGCGTATTTCGGAAATACGTCGGATGCTGCGATTCTGGCAGTTTGCGACACATTGCCTGAAGGGGTGTTACAAGCGCGGCGATCGAGAAGCGCTGACTTTGGATTCTGATTCGATTGGCCGGACGCAGCGCCACGTCGAGCGCCGACATTGTGATCGATCGCGGGTGGCCCAATGTGATACCATGCCGGCATAGTGTCGGTCAGCCTCGAATCGTGGTGCGAAGTCGTTTCGCGAGATAGTGGAGCGAGCATGCGACGGCTTTGTCTGGTCGGCGAGGCAGAGCCAGCCGACAAGAAGCGGCGCTCGAAGAAGAATCCCGATGGCGTCGTGATGCTGCCAGTCAGTTGTGCAGAGCTTGGGGGTGAGTTGCTCGCGCTCGATCCACGACACGGGGTGTTTCCAAATCTCGTTATGACGCCCCTCATCGCAACGCTGTACGCTTGCGAGCGAGAGCAACGAGAAGTCGTTTGGGATTCATGGTCCGCCATTCTTGATGATTCGTCGGACCGGCGGTTCAACGTCTTTGCCAAACGTCCCGATGGCACCGGTAAACCGTTTGTAATGCACAGCGAAATTCAATCGCGATGGAGCGGGTTCAACCCAGATCAAGAAGCGTGGGTGCTCTTTGGTTTCCGAACGAGTTTTGGGTTGCTTCGCTGGCTGTTGACCGGCGAGCCTATCCATACCGAGAAGGATATCAAGCACTTCGCGAATACGTTTCTGACGCATGCCCTTTCGCACTTAAACGGTGAAACGACCCGGCCGCGCAAGAACCATGCTCGCCGTCTGGGAATGCTGCACCATTTCCTGACGAGTGTCGCAGAACGTAAGTGCGAGGCGCTACAGCATGCGCTGGCTCAATATCCTACGCGCGACTTGGCATCGACAAGCCGTAAGCTGCGGTCTATCGTTCCTTTGTTGCATAACGAAGCGTACCACAGCGCTCCGATTGGCAACGCCCAAGCGCAGTTCCTGTGCTACGCCAGCAGCCTATGCGATGCGATACCGCGCGAGGTTTATTGGAAGTTTTGCGGTCGCGCGATTGTTGGCGCGATGCAGCGAGCACGGCCCTGACCGCCGACGATCATTCAATCGCCGAATAGATGGTGACGGTCGTTCCAGCCTTTGGCTTTTTCTTGCGACATGAGCTGCTGAAGATAATCGCCGCCTCTATTTCGCGCTTGGTCAACTTGCGATACGCAAGGACTTCGTACTTGACTTTCGACCTAGCGTCGATGGCCTCGGTCTTGACCGTGGGCTTTTTCATGTTTGAACTCCTTCTGGCGGCGATACCGGCGATCCTATAAGCAAGCACAAAGCCCTTGTGCGCAGCGTCGCGATCGCGACGCAGGCCACCGGCGGTAATAAGTTGCCATCAAGAGTCTTCGGCATCCAGGCATTCGCCTTCGCAATGGCAGTCCCGGCTTTACTCCTGCCTGCGCTGCGATTGAACCCGCCAGCATTGCTAGCGGTGCTAATGCTGCTGATTTCAGAGAATTCTCGGGTCAGTTACTGCGCAGGGACGAGTTAGAAGTCTCTCGCAAGGGCAGACCTGAACCGTTGGCGTATTGTGCCGGCTGTGACGGTTGAAACGCCGCGTGAACAATGTTTTTGACAGATTCCTGACCTAGGCACACGCGACCGTCGAGATTTTGCGCATCTAGTAATGATGTCGCGGGAACGAGCGTGCGAACGCCGGATCAATCCGCGATCTATGTTGCGAGCTTGCGGAGACGATTGGCAAGACACGCGATATGTTGGCCGGCGCATTCCGCGATGTGCTGATCGCGAAGCGCTGCCGCGTCGGCGATTCTCACACAATCTGGCCGGCTACGATTTCGATTTCTCGCGGAATCGATCGACGAAAGTATTTGCGGCGGTACGTTTGACCCCCCCCTTTTTTCGGTTGAAGCTACGGCGCTCGCGACCGCGCCCTCGAAAATCGGATTGACGTGCGTCGATAGGGCTTCGCATTGGGTGGGCAACATACGGTTGGCTGAGGAATCAAATTTGACCCCCTCCCCTCACCGCTGCCGAAGTTCGAGCTTCAAGTGGTCGCACAAGCGAGAAGCTGTCTCCAGCGATATGCTGCGCTCGCCATTGACAAAGCGGTTGAGCATCGGCTGACTGATACCAGTCGCTTTCGCGATCGCGTACTGCGATTGACCGCCCTTGGCGATGGCCTTGCGCAACTGCTCGATCAGGTCTGGCTTCATGCTGCACGCTTGAGAATTGCGGCCACCGCGCTATGGGTCCAAGTTGAATTGCCAGTCTTGGTCCGAATGCCGCGCACCGTAAGCTCGTGAGCGATTTTTCGCAAGGGTAAGCCGCTATGGCGCAATGCTTGCATCAATGCAATTGCTGCTTGTTCATCGGCATTGGGCAACCAGGTCTTCCCGTCGCCACCAAGATCGAAACCGAACTTCGTCTCACTGCATCGTTCGCCCTTGCTGACTTTATGACGCAAGGCTTCTCGCGTGCGTTCGGCAATCGCCTCGCGCTCCCACTGGCCGACGCTCATCAGGATGTTGAGCACAAGTCGGCCGGCGGCCGTGCGCGTGTCGATTGCGTCATTCACGCTGAAAAGCTGCTTGCCTGCCCGATCGCAGAAGTAGCGATCGATCAATTCATTCCAGTCGGCAACCGAACGGCTAAGCCGATCGAGCTTGACGACAACAAGGCCGTCTGCTTGGCCGCTTTTCAGGGCTGACAGGGCACGTTGCAATCCAGGCCGATTCAACGTCTTGGCGCTCTCGCCCGCGTCGGCAATCGTCTCGACCACTTCCAGGTCATAGAGGTTGCAATACGCCTGCATCTTGGCGGTCTGTGCCTCCAGCGAGATGCCATTGTCGGCTTGATCGGCGGTCGAGACTCGTGAGTACAGGACGACTTTCATGTCTCAAGTATGTCACAATGACATCTATATGTCAAATACACATACACCGATTGTCCATGTGCGGACGGACTTGGACACGCGGTGCTCCGTTGATAACGATTGAGCGGCGCATCGAAGCGAAGTGAGATTGCAGTAGTCGCTGGCTCGATCTAGGCCCGGCTCGGAGATTGCGGCTGACCAACAGACAGGGCAGCGGCCAAGGTGCTCACGCGGATCGGCTTGCTCCCGGCGTGCGAGGTAGGCGTGACGCGGCTCTGCCCTAACCGGACCCCAAAACAACTAAGGGACTCGCACAGGCTACCCGAATTGCCGGCGACGATTGTCTACCTGCTGTGTACAGAGAACTGGCGACTTGCGGCAGGGCGCACAGCCACTTCATAGCAGTCCGCCAATGGCCTCGCCAACGGCTCCAGGGAGGTCGCTGGCGCACTGTCGCCGGCGGTAACTGAAGTGCCAGTGCGGGCAAGAACACAGTCTCCGGGCCAGCCAGCGACCCCAGGCGTGCTCCTACGTGCAGCTTGTACGGTCGCGGTTGAGCTTTAAGCCTCCGCCGACGCGACGAGCATGACAGTGGCCGTGGGCCTGGCTCGTAAAACTCATGGTGCGCCGAAGCGCTAACCGCGCGAACACAGGCGCGGTGCTAACCGCGCGTCGTGGTCGGCGGTTCATCGTGCCGCGTCCGAAGCACGTACGAAGCGTACGAGTTGAAAGTTGCGGGGCCTTTGCCGACGATGACTATCGTGCGGATCGTAATAAGACGTGCTGGCGGGTCAGCCCTTCAACGACCGAAAATCCTAGAATGGACAAGGCTCACTTCAAGGGATGGGTTTTTCGCCGGCTCCGAGAACTGGATCGGCTGGCGAAGGGCGAGACGGACGAGCAAGAGTGGGCCGACGCGGCGGCAATCGTTCAGAAAGCATATCGGTATGCGCTCCGCTTAGGGTTGCCGCAGACGGCCGTGGCCTGCACAGTCGGGCAAGCGCTGCCGATTCCCGAAGCAAGAAAGCGGCTCAGCGTGGCGCTGAAAGAGCTTGCCGACGTTGAAGCAGTCCTTTGCAAAGCGCCGAAGAAGCTGCCACAACGATTTGACCAGGTCTACGCCCAGTACCAGGCTGCCGAACGGAAGCTAGGCCGTGGCTGCACCAATAAGGATGCCTATAAGTGGTTTGGGGAGCAGCGGGGGCAAGGTGAGCCCGAGCTTTTGCCATTCGACACCTGGCAGACTTATCTAGCGAAGGCCCGCAAATTCTACAACACGAACAAAAAGACCCGAGGACGAGTCTACGCCGGGACGGGCAGACGGAGAAACGGCAAGCGGATGCTTTAGTGGACGCTTTTGTGGACGCTTAGTGGATTTTTCGTGCGGTTTCCGCTGAGAAGCAATGCGTCCACGCTCTTCATCGGTCGTCCAGTTTCCACATCTATAGGGCCGCGATAGTTCTTCGCGACCGTTTGTCGCCGGTTGTATTCCCAATCGTCGGGTCCGCGTCCGAGACCACCCGACGCCGATAGCCGTGACCACAGACCGCTATCCCGGCTAAATCCGTCGCACATCTGCGACTCCCTCTTTGTTGAGTGCTGAAATGTCTTGGCTTGCGCTCGCCATCCACGCACCGTCGAGGCTCCACGTGGGCTTTCTATGGCATCCACCGCCGCCCCTTGTCGGCCACCCAGGTGGCTGTCGGGGCGACGGGTCTCGTCGGCTGCTTTTCCCTTTCTTTTTTGTGTCGTTTGATGTGATTCAAACACAAACCAAATGTACTGTCGGGACGACAGACCCCGACACGGTGGAGGTAATTATGACTTTAGTGACCGACGCGGTACTGGCGTTCCTGCGCTCAGTGCCGCACAACGCGCCAGAACTAATCGAGAGATGGACGCCATTTATGGAAACCCAGGTGAATGTCGCAGCCGGCGACGGTGAACCCGTCGAAGGGATGCGCAACACCTGGACCAACGGGCTTTACAACTGGTTCAATATCCGCATCCCCAAGAACGCCAACAGCGAACCTGAGTATCGCGACTTCAACATTCCCTTCCCGCTTGAAGAGCATGCCGAAGGCATCGGTTCGACTGGGTGGGATTGGAGCGCGCGAAAGTCTCGCTGGGTGGGCTACGATTTTGATTCGCTGACCGCGCATGCTGCCGGCGTGGGCATCAGTGATGAGGAGCTAGACCGAGTACGTGAGGCAGCTAGAGCGTTGCCGTACGTCGAGGTCCGTAAGAGCACGGGCGGCAATGGACTGCACCTCTACGTTTACTTTGATGAAGCCGGCGTACCAACCGCGAATCACACTGAACACGCCGCATTAGCGAGGGCCGTACTCGGCCTGATGGCGAGTGAGACCGGGTTCGACTTCGCCTCACAGATCGATGCCTGCGGTGGCAACATGTGGATTTGGCATCGGAAGATGTCCAACGCCAATCAGGGCCTCAAGCTTCTGAAGGCTGCCGAACGCCCGCTAACGATCGCCGACCTGCCCAGCAACTGGCGAGACCACATCGAAGTGGTCACCCGCCGTCGCGCTAAGGTGCGCGTCCAGGGCTTGACTGACGACCAGCAGGACCCATTCGAGTCATTGGCCTCGGCTCGCCGGATCATTCCGCTCGACGAGAAGCACAAAGAGATCATCAACGCCCTGGAGAAATCCGGTTACTCATGCTTCTGGGTGCCGGACCATCATCTGCTGCAAACGCACACCAAGGCGTTTGAATGGTTGACCACGGATCGCGGCGATCTGGGCATCAAAGGTTTCTTCCAGACGATCTCTGAAGGTCGTGACAAGGGGACACCAAATTGCTTTGCCTTTCCGCTAGAAAATGGCGGCTGGAAAGTGTACCGCTTCTCACCCGGTATCGCTGAGGCACCTACCTGGAGTCAGAACAATGAAGGTTGGACGACTTGCTACTTCAATCGCCGGCCGGACCTCCTAACCGCAAGTCGCGCTTTTGGCGGCAACGAATTACCGGACGAAAAGGGCTTTACGTTCGATTTAGCATCCGATGCGATGCGAGCGCTGGAGTACCTCGGTGAGCGTATCTCGATACCTAAATCATTCCATGCGCGACCAATGACCATTCGCGCCAACAAAGATGGTCGCCTCGTCGTGGAAACTAAGAGGGAATCCGAAGACCAGAAACCCTCAGGGTTCGCATTGAGCCCGAAAAAGGATAGATGGACCCGTGTTTGTCAAGCGAAAGCCGAGACAAAGACAACAGAAGATCGAGACGATATCGTGCGCGTGTTGGTGACTCCCGAGGGAGCTTCGGCTGGTGTCTATGTCCGATCGGTGGATGGCACTTGGGATTGCCACCCACGCGATTTAGTTAAGATGGCAATTGGTTCACACGGCTTCGGTGAACGGCGCATTAAGGACATCATCGGGGCGGCCACATTGAACCGTTGGACGCGTGTTTCCATTCCATTTGCTCCCGAGTTCTTACCCGACCGACAGTGGAACCACAATGCGGCCCAATTGCTGGTCGCTCCCGCGACTGATGAGGGTGAACACGCGCACTGGGATCGAATTCTCGCTCATATCGGCCAGTCGCTTGACTCGACAATACCGACCGTTGCTGCGGCTGGAAGCATTCGCACGGGAGCCGACTACTTACGGGCTTGGCTGGCTTGCCTAATTCGTGCGCCGCTGGAGCCGCTGCCATATCTGTTTTTGGTTGGACCCGAGAATAGTGGTAAAAGCATCCTTCACGAAGCGTGCTCGTTGCTCTTTACGCGAATAGTCAAGGCCGACCGAGCGCTTACAAGTGCCAGCGACTTCAATGGCGAACTCGATGGCGCGATCCTCTGCGTTGTGGAAGAGCGCGACCTGAGCAAGACGCCAGGTGCTGCGAATAAAATCAAGGATGCGGTTACGAGTCGCACACTTGCAATCCGCAAAATGCGAACCGACGTGTATCAGGTACCAAACACAACCCACTGGATTCAGTGCGCCAACTACGACCATGAAGTGGCCATCAAGTCTGGCGACACTCGAATCACTGTGCTCGTAGTGCCGAGACTGACGAGCGAGATTCCGAAACTCGACCTGTTGAAGGGCCTTGCCGATGAGGCTCCTTTCTTCTTGCGGACGTTGTTACAACTTGATCTGCCGAAACGCATCAGTCGATTGAGGTTGCCAGTCGTGGAGACGGCCGCCAAGCAACAGATCGCGGATAAGAACAGCCCGATTAGCGTGTTTTTGCGCGAGATGTGCGAATTTGACCTGAATGCAAAGTTAACAAAAGGAACTCTTTTCAAGTCATGGCAGCCTTGGGCGATCGAGCGCGGAGAAGAGCCACACGACCCCAAATGGTTTGGCAAGGAGTTGCCCGCTGCTTCCCAGTACCGTATCTACGCAGACGGCACCAAAGCAGTCGATCCAAACACGGGCAAGCGGTCGGACGCCTACGTAGGCGTGCGGCTACGATCGCAGGCTGTGGCGTGATCAAATAGCGTGGTCTGTTGCGAGACGGAGCCACCGATTCGTCCAGTGCTAGTGGTCCGATCCATTGCTGTCAGCGGGCATCGTGACGAAGCTTCCCCTCGCGCAGCGTTCGACATCGCCAAAAGCGCAGCACTTTTACGACATCCGTCCCGAGCACCGCCAGCGCAGCCCGGCACCCAACGTGCTGTCGGCTGCGCTGGTCACTCGGGCAGGCTCATCCGGCACCGTAGTCAGCGATGTGATAACGTCGCGGCGGTTCGCGACGCCGGCTGGCCACACCTCTTTCTTGAACTTGTTCTCTGGAGAATTCATGCCGAAAAACTCGAACGAGCCGCGCACGTTGCCGGCTTTCAAAGACTGGCTCGAAGAAATCTTCGGTGAATTGAGCGACCTGTGTCGCTACGGCGCGCCCAACGGCTTCGACCAAATGCACGTCGCAGAGACCGTCGAGCGCGCCCATCGGCTCGCGTGCCGCTTTGGTGGCGGTCACGTGGTCAGCAAGGAATCGACGTTGCTTACGCCGCGAGATGGACTTGCTGCCGTAGGGCAATTGCTTGCCTGGACCAAAGCGCAGCAACGGCGTTCGGCCATCTTGCTGTCCGCCAAGGAATTGGGTGAGTTGTTCAGCGTCTCGACCCGGTCAATTTGGCGGATGCGTTCTGCCGGCGAAATCCCGGAACCCATCGAAATGGGCGGCCTCACCAGATGGCGGCGTACCGAAATCGAGGCAATGATTGATCTAGCGGGACCAAAGAAGAGGTAAATCCGATGGCAAGTGTTTTCAAGCGCAAGCGGACGAAGAACGATACGACGGTCGAGGCGAAAAAGTACACGATTCAATATACGGACGCGCACGGCAAGCTTCGGCGAGTGCCCGGTTTCACCGACCGAGGCCGATCGTGGGAACTGGCGAGAAAACTAGAAGCGGGGGAGGCGGATGCCAAGCATGTGCGCCACCGCAAGACAAACCTAACCGTCCATGTGGAAGCATATCGTGAACATCTCGTTGCTGAACGAGATACGCCAGCGCACATCAAGCAGACCCTTTATCGTATCAACCAAATTCTGACTGGTTGCGGCTGGACTCGCGCAAGTGATATCGACAAGAACGAACTGCGGACATGGCTTGGGAAACAGCGGGAACGAGGGACGTTTGGCGCGAAGACCAGCAATTACTATCAAACGGCCTGTAAGTCGTTCTGCAACTGGTTGGTTGATGCCAATCGAGTCGCCACAAATCCACTCGCCAGTCTCAAGCCAATTCCTGCCGACGACGACGTTCGCATTGAGCGTCGCGCCCTCGACCAAGACGAGTTTAGCCGATTTCTCGCAGCCGCAGGCTTAGGACCCGTCTTCCGCAAGCTATCGGGACATGATCGCTTCATGCTCTATTGGCTTGCGGTCACAACCGGCCTACGTGCGTCCGAATGTGCAAGCCTAAAGGCCGCAAGCTTTCGCTTGGGGAATGAGCCAACGGTCACAGTCGAAGCTGGGTATTCCAAGAACGGCGAGCGAGCTACTCTTCCGCTTCGACACGATCTTGCTCAGGCACTCAAGGCTTGGGTCGGCCAACGCGAAGGTCGGCTTTGGCCGGGAACTTGGCACAAGGTGGGGGCAAAAATGGTACGCAACGACCTGCAAGCCGCCCGAACCACATGGCTCAAGGAGGTAGAAAAGAACCCGCCCGATCTTGAACGGCGGAAGAAGAGCCGTTTTCTTTGCGAGACGGACGAGTCAGGACGGGTATTTGACTTCCATAGCCTCAGGCACCAGTTCCTGACCAACTTGGCGGTCGCCAAGGTGCATCCCAAGGTTGCTCAAGAACTGGCCCGGCACTCGACCATCACGTTAACGATGGACCGCTACACCCACGCGACTAGCGATCAACGGATTGCAGCCGTCGAGTCGCTTCCCAAGTGGACACAGAATTTGACACAGCCCTGTGTCAATTCATGTCCCGAAGTGGCACCAGTTGTCACGACTTCCGAGCCAGTGAAGACCAAAACAAAAACGCCAAACCGCTTGCGGGACAAGCGGTTTGGCGTCGATTGTCACGCACTGACGCGAGTGGACAGGGGCGGGATCGAACCGCCGACACACGGATTTTCAGTCCGTTGCTCTACCAACTGAGCTACCTGTCCGTTGCTGCCAATGGCGCCGGCCTGCCCTGGCGGATTTTCCAGGGGCCGACCAAACGCGAGTTCGCACCTATCGTAACGCCCGGTCGACCGCGACGTAAGGGACCAAGTCAGCGTTGTTTACGACAATGCCTTCTCGCGGTCGCCACCGGCCATGCATGCGCTAATTCCTGATGCTCGCACCGCTCCGAAGGTTCGGCCAGGCTGGTCGGGCGTTCGCAAGATTATCACGTATGCGCCGCTGGGCAAGTCTGCCGATTTGAGGGCAAACCTCATCGCGGCGGTTTCCGCCCCCGGCTGTCAGGATGTTCAAGAGCGGTCGGTATCTACAATGGCCGAACCGCGGGCTGCCGCGCCCCCCGGCGCGGTTTGCCCGCGAAGCCCCATTCCCAGGGCCAACATCAGCCAGGCCAGCGGCGCGACAGGTCGAAAACCGTAGGAGCTAGAGCGATGTTGTCTGCGTCGTCAGTTGAAAGCCCAGCCAAGTTGCTGGTCTTCGCAACGATGTTCGCCACCATGGGGTGGAATAGCGTCGCCATGGGGCAACCGGCGGGTCTTGGCGGGGCCGACGGGCCGTCGCCTTCAACGGCACCAGCCGCAGGTCTCAATGATTATCTCTCAGGTCTCGATGCGCTCGAGCGCGGCCAGGCCGGCGAGGCAGTTGCAGCGCTAACGACCGCCGTGCAAACGGATAGTGAGAATGCGGACTATTACCTGGCGCGGGGCATCGCCCACATCCTGTCGGAGAAACTGCCAGCAGCGATTAAAGACCTCGAGCGAGCTCTGCGCCTGCGCGCCGATGACAAGAAATCGAAACTCTGGTTGGCCGTCGCGGTAGGCATGACCGGCGATTTCGCTCGCGATTCGCTGATCTATCCCTTTGCCACCAACGATCTCGACGAGTCGTTCGTGCGACAGGCCTCGCACGACTACGGCGAAGTAGCCTTTCGCTCCGCCCGCAACGAAGTCACGCCCGACCTGCTCGCCAAGCGCGAGACAGCCAAGAAACACATCGCCCAAGCCGTAGCGCTGTATGCCGGCCAGGCCCAGGCGCGGCCGGGCATGGAAGCGGCGCTCGTGTCGCGAGCCAGGGAACTCTTTGCCAAGCAGGAATATGCCGCGGCCCGCACGCAGCTCGATCGCGTGCTGGCGGCCGCGCCAGAAAACTTCGACGCCATGTACCTGCGGGCTTGCTGCTCGTTGGCGCTAGGCGACTATTCGGCCGCTCGCGCCGATTGCACGCGCGTGCTGACGGAACACACGGATTGGGCGCACGCTTACCTGACGCGGGCCCGCGCCGCGGGTCGGCTGGGGGACGTCCGTCGGGCGAAGGCCGACCTGGCCACGGCCTTGCGACTCGATGCCAAAGCGGCCGCCGCGCAGCAGGCCGAAATCGAACGCGACATCGCGGCACATGCGCAAGCGGGCGATCCGCCCAACTTTGCCGCGCTTGAGCAACTCGCCCACGCCCAATTCGACGACACGCAGCGCAACGCTGCGGCACTTCGGCTGGTCGAGAGCTTCAACAATCATCGCCGCCGCTACGACGAGAACTATCAAGACGGGCTTCGCGAGCGCGAAGACGCGCTGCGTGCCGCGCCGCGCGATCCTGCCCGCTTGGTGGCGCTCGGCCAGTACTTGCTCGACGAAGCGTCGGTGCGGCGCGAACGCGTCGAGCCGCGCGGCCATTTCCGAAAATTCCGCTACCAGACACCCGAGATGGAATCGCGCGAGGTCGCCCGGGCCGCAGAACTGGCCGACCGCGCGCTGGCGATCGACGCCAAGCACGTCGATGCACTCTGCTTGAAAGCCGCGACTCAAATCTGGAACGAAGAGTTCGCCGACGCCGAAGCGATGTTGCGGCAGGCGCTGGCGGTCGATCCACGTGCCCCGCGGGCGCTCGAACTATTCGCTCGCGTGCTCGAAGTGGCTTCGCTGCAGAAATCAGCCGAAGCGGCGGCGCTGCGCCGCCCGACCTATCTCGGCTCGCACGATGAGTATGTCGGCGACTACATCTACACCTACACTCGCTGGCGATACCCTTCGCAAGCGGAACTATCCGAAGCCGAGGCCCTCGAACAACAAGCGCAGAAGTTGGTCGAACTGGCACTCGGGCAAATCGCCGCGGCCGCCAAGCTCAAGGCGGGGGAACCCGAGGGCTTTCAACTCCAGGGGCTTTATCATTGGCGCAAAGGCGATCTCGAGAAGGCCGCCGAGTTCTTCGCCGAAGCAGTCCGGCGCGCTCCGCAGCAGGTGCAATGGCGCTACAACCTGGCGGCCCTCTACGATGCCTTAGGCCGCAAGGAAGAGACATTCGAGGAACGACTGCTCGCCGTGAATCTGATCGAAACCACCGCGGGGCCGTTGCTGGCCGGCACTTGGGACTTGATCCACCAGACCAGGTTCCGCTCCGCGCGCGAGGCCCTGGTACGATCGGCCGATATCGATGTCGCCGACAGCCGCGTCGCCGCTTACCTCGGTGTGGTCGCGGCCGCTGAGGAACAACCCGACGAAGCAATCGCCTGGCTCCGCGCGGCGCTGGCCATCGAACGAGCCCGCGAGAATCTGACAGGCAAGTCGCTCGATGCCCAGGCGACCGGACCTCTGTCGCCGGAGGATTTCGGGTTGTATCTGGGAATTGCACGACGTCTGGCCGAGACCTACCTGGCACACGGCAAGCCTGCGGAGGCCAGCGACTTGATGCGCGAGTGCCTGCCGCTGGCCGAGCGAGTGTCGCGGCGTGATCTGACAGTTGAGGTGGCGTCGGGGCTATTGCCCGATCCAAGGCTCGATCCGAATAAGGTGCCAGAAGCGGAAAACGTATTGTCGCTGCTCGCCTGGCTGCACGTGATGGCCGGCCGGGCGTTCGTCGAGCTACACGATTACGATCGAGCAATCGCAGTCTTGGGTCCCGTGCACGGCTTCGAGGCGCTGATGCAGAACGGTGTCGGTGTCAAGCGACTACGTGGCCCAACCGTTTATTCGTCGCTCTATCTGGCGCGGGCCTATCTGGCCAGGGGCGATCTCGAGAACGCGCAGCGGTTTGCCATGGGCTTGCCGCGCAAGCGTCACGGAATTGGACCTTCGCTGGGGCCGTTCCCAGAGCTTGAGGAGGAAGGGAGCCGGCTACAAGACGAGATCGCCAAACGGCGGCAGGGTATTCGCGAAATCGGCAGCGAAGACTCCGAAGAGTTCGGACTCCCCGATCAGGATCGCGTGAACCAGGCGTTGCGGCGGATCGGCCCTCGGATCGGTCATCCTGAACTGGGAGATGGTCGGCAGCGATTCCGCGGCGACGCCGTCGAAATGCAACTCTGCGTGGCCATGACCCAGGCCGTTTCGCTGATCGTCGCTCCCAAGTCATCACGGTGGCGCGATGAGGTCATCATTGGGTTCTCGATGCTCGCATCGGTTCGACAGGATGCCCAGCGACGTGCCAACCTGGGGCGCCCCCAGGCACCGCGCCCCGATCGGCGCGATCCGCGTGCTGACATCGATCCAAGGCCAGGGGCGGATCCGGAAATCCTGCAGCGGATCGATACGGCATTGGAACTGCTCAAGGAATTGGCGGTTTCCAGCGGGTATCCGCAGGCCGAACTCGAGCGAGATCTGGTCCGCGGGCGAGGCACAGGGTTTGGCACAGGCCGCAACAGAGATCCGCGGGGGCCCGATAATTGAATGACACGAGGTCGCGGCGACCGCTAGAATGACGGGCGGTTGCGAGAACGCACCCATTTCATTGCAGGGCCATGTTTTCGAGGCGTGAGAAATGGACCCAATTCGCCGACGCCTGGTGCCGATCGGAGTCGCGATCGTCGCGCTGGGTCTGTTGCGACAAGTCCCGGCGGCAGGGCAGCATGTGCCCGGCGACGGCGTGTCGCGTTGGGTTCGTGCCGCGCCCGGTGACGACGGGGCTGGTGACCGCGCCTTCCAGCGCGCTAAAGAAAGGGTTTCGTCGGGCGAATACGCATGGCGCCGTGCCGAGACGAAACGCCTGGCCGAAATCAATCGGCAGCAATCGCTCGAAGCGCTCGTACAGTGGCGCTCGGGTATCGTGGCAGCGTCGCCGGCAGGCCCGCCCTGGAGCACGCCTGGCATGCCCTCCCCGCCGGTACAAACCTGGCCGGGATCGAACTATCTTTACAGCCCGTACTGGTTCGGGCCCTTCGAGCCGACACCGTTCTGGCCCGGTTATATCTTTGGCTATCCATTTATCGATCCCATCGAACAGCCGGTGGGTAGCAAGATGACAGCCCAGGGTGGCGACCCGGCCAAGGGTTACGTCTACGAACCGCTGTACGTGAGTGATCAAGCCGCGGCGGCGGCCCGTTCTCTAGACGCCCCGCGCCGCGCTAAGCCAGCTACCCCGAGCACTCCGGCGCGGCCACCAGCGCGGCGACAGCGCGTGCGGGAGCTCTAAGCACTCAGGGTGCGTCTCGTCGTCCGTGCCTGTGCAGCCGGCTTCAGGGCCGCGCCCATACCGCCGACGCAACGTCGCTGGCGAGTCGTCCGGTCGAAGTGACCTGGCAAGCGCGCGAGACTTTGCGGGCAATTCTAAGTCGGCGTGAATCGAGCGCCGTTGCTACCACCGGCAATGTTTCACATATCAGTCCCCAATCCCGCGTAAATCGTGGGCTTTGGGAGCTTCCACAACTCGATTCGCTTGGTGCCAGCGTCGATACGAGAATTGGCCGACGTGGCCGCAACGCGCGGGCCTGCCTACACACCTGCGCCGAGCAGACAGCACGAACCTAGCTCACCCGCCCAAACACGGGTACGTGGTCGAAAGGCCACGCCAGCCACATTTCTCCACGGATTGGAGCCTTAGTTATGAGACTTTCACACTGGGCGCTTGCCGCCGCGCTCGCCAGCGTGCTTCCGGGCACGGCCTGGGCGCAGTGGGGGGCGTCGAGCAGTCTGCGGCAGCCGAGCTCGGTGCGGCAGACGGCCTACGAGTACAGCGATTATTACGCTGAACCGACCGAGGGTTCGGGCGAAGCCGCCGCGACCACCGAACCCGCCGCCGAGCCGACCGCCTGCGGATGCGACGACGGCTGCGATGATGGTTGCGACGACAGTTGCGATGATAGTTGCGACGAATGCGAATCGGGACTCGGCGAGCCGTTCCGCATCTTCGGCTTTCCGTTTCTCAATGACCGCAACATGTACGTGGGCGGTTTCCTGCAAAACGGCATCGCCTTCAACCCCCAGAGCCCTGCCGACCGCTTCAACGGTCCGGTGACCTGGATGGACCGCTCGAACGAGTGGAATATCAACCAGTTCTGGCTGTGGATGTACAAAGAGACCGACACCGAGGGCTACGGCGTCGACATCGGCGGTCGCGTCGATACCTTCTTCGGTACTGATCGCCGCTTTTCGACGGCCGCCGGTCTCGAAGACAAGTGGAACTTTGCTTCGGACTTCTACGGCATTGCGATGCCCAGCTTGTACGCCGAGTTGGCCATCAACGACGTCAAGGTGATCGCCGGCCACTTCATTTCGCCGGTCGGTTACTTCACCTTGCAGACGAATCTCAACTTCTTCAACACGCTGCCGTATACCTATCAATACGGCGAGCCGTTTACGCATACGGGCGTGTGGGGCACCTACGACGGCATTGAAAACATGTCGATCGGTGCCGCGCTGATCCGCGGCTGGGACCAGTTCGCTGGTTTCAACCCCCACCTCGGCTACCTGGGCACGTTCACCTACACGACCGAAAGCAATATTTCGTACGCTTTCGTGCCGGTGTGGAGCCACGAGCCGAACGAAGTCGGCGAGTTCACCAGCCGGTACCTGCAGACGCAAGTGATCAGCGCGCAGCTCGGCGACGACTTGCTGTACGTCATCCAGAGCGACTTTGGCATTCAGGACAAGGCCTTGGTCAGCGGCCGCACGGCTCGTTGGTACGGCGTGAACCAGTACCTGTTCTGGACCGCCAACGACTACTGGCGTTGGGGTATCGGCTTCGAATGGTTCCGCGACGAGCAAGGTTTCCGCGTCGGCAACCTGGTTCCGTCGGTTTCGAGCCCAGCTCCGGCCCGCGCGTGGGGTCTCGCTCCGGACGGCACCCGCGACAAGTTTGGCTATGCCGGCAACTTCTTCCAGATCACGGCCGGTCCGCAGTGGACTCCGCACCGCAACATTCTGGTGCGGCCGAACGTTCGCTGGGACTGGTTTGACGGCGTGGCCCATAACCCGGGCGGCCTGCTGCCTTACGGCAACGGCGAACGCCGCGATCAGTTCCTGTTCGCCACCGACTTCGTCATCAGCTACTAGGCTGAAGCAGTCGGTCGAGCAGAGAGCTCGAGCAATTAGCGCCTGCGGGTTCCTTCGGGAGCCCGCAGGCTTTTTTTATTTGGTGGCCGGCGGCGGCCGGGTGACCTGCTGCGCCGCGGGCGTGCGAGGGGCCCACCGAAGCAGCCGCTAATTCTCGCTGAAGTTGAGCTGCTTAGCGACATCGCGTCCTAACGGATTCTTCAAAAACCGCTTGGCGCAATCGGCACAGAGATCGAATCGCATGGTTCGCGCTCCGGCGCTGCCGAGATCGATCAGCTCCGTTTCGTCGAGGCGTTCCAGGGCATCCTGGATTTCGTCGAGGTAGTCTCGATCGTCATCCAGCTCGTCTACCCCCAGCGGCTGCACTTCCTGGGCGATCTCCATCCGGACGACGTAGCGCACGTTGTCTTCAGGATCGAGCTCCCGTTTGCAGCAGTCGCACGAGTAATGAATCATGGGACCGGGTTCCTTTGCCTGGCGGCGGGGCAAGCGTCGGCGAGAACGTCGACCGACCACTGCTCTGTTCATCCTAATGACAACTTCCAAACGCGAGCAAGTCGGCTTCGCCACACTTTTTCCTCTTGGTGTGGTTAATATGCCAAAGCACGCAAACCGCTCTTGACAGCGGTGGACTCGTACGGTTTGGGGATGATAGCTGCCAGCCTCGCCCAAGAACTGCTTTGCCATCCCAGAGGTGACGCAGGTGGACGTAACTGGCGATTCGAAGCAAAAGTTGCCCACTACCCGGCGGCAGTGGCTCCCCCGCGAGCGGGAGCCGGTTTATACTGAACGCTCCTCTCGGAACAACTTTTGGCCGCTCGGCGCGGGTGTTCACCTGCGACCGTAGCGGCGAATCGCCCCGACCCGCCTGTCGGTTCGCGGCGGCAGACCACGCCGGCGGTGCGTCGATGAACGTCGCTTCGCGCAATTCGGACCACCCAGGCGAGACGCTCGACGGCCCCATCGTCGAAGAAATCTCGGCATCGCACGACCGCCCCAAGGTCGAGATCGTGGCCGGCGCGCGCCCGCGGTTGGCGACCGAAACCCGCTCGCAGCTCCGCGGACGGCTGCGGCTGGCGGCCGGGCTGCTGCTGGCGGCAACATTGTTCTTTACGCTGCGCGGGCTTGTCATGGGAAGCTCGCGCATGGCGTTTCCCGGCGATCAGATCAGCGCGGCGCTGGTTGCCTATCGCTACCTGGTGATGGTCGTGCTGGCCTTGGCCACGATCGCGCTGTGGAGCAAGTGGAACCTGTCGCTGCAGGAACTGCGCGGCCTGGAACTGGCGATTTTCGGGCTGATATGCGTGTTCTTTTTGTTTCTGCATCTCAGTTCGCTGCGCGAATCGGCGTTGCCGGTGCGTGACTCGCCGGGAGCCGATGCCGCCGTCGACGTGGATCGCGTGCGGCGATCGACGATGGTCGTCGAGCTGATGTGGTTCGCGCTGGTGGTGATCTACGGCACGTTCATCCCCAACTCGCCGCGTCGCGCCGCCGTGACGATGGGGGCCATGAGCTTGGCGCCTCTGGCCGTGCTGGCCGCGGCCGGCTGGCTGCACCCGTCGATTCGCTCGATCATCTTTCCCAACGAGCTGACCGTGGCAATGGCGGTGTCGGGCGTGGGGTTCGCCACGGCCTGGTACGGCTCGTACAAGATCACCATGTTGCGCCGCGAGGCCTTCGAGGCGCGGCAGCTTGGCCAGTATCGCTTGACCGAACGGCTCGGCTCGGGGGGCATGGGCGAGGTCTACCTGGCCGAACACCAGATGCTCAAGCGGCCTTGTGCCGTGAAGTTGATTCGACCCGGACAGGCGACCGACACCAAATCGCTGGCCCGCTTCGAACGCGAGGTGCGGGCGATCTCGCGGTTGACACACTGGAACAGCGTGGAGATTTTCGACTACGGGCGGGCCGACGACGGCACCTTTTACTACGCCATGGAGTACCTGCCCGGTTTGAGCTTGCAACAGGTTGTCGAACGGCAGGGCCCGATGCAACCCGAGCGGGCCGTGCACTTGCTGCGGCAGGTTTGCCAGGCGCTGAGCGAAGCCCATTCGATGGGGATCATTCACCGCGACATCAAGCCGAGCAACATCATCGCCTCGCAGCGCGGCGGAGTGTACGACGTCGCCAAGTTGCTCGACTTCGGCCTGGCGACGTCAACCGAAGAAATGGTCGACGTGCGATTGACGCAAGACGGCACGATCGCCGGCTCGCCGTTGTATCTGGCCCCCGAGCGGTTTCTCGAAGGAGGAGAGCCCGACGCCCGTTCGGACATTTACGCACTGGGGGGGGTGCTGTATTTCGTGCTGACGGGTCGACCGCCATTCCGCGGCGATTCGCCGCTGAAGCTGATGATCGCGCACGCCCGCGAACCGGTGGTGCGGCCGCGCGAGCTGGACGCCAGCTTGTCGATCGATCTCGAAGCGGTCATCATGCGTTGCCTGGAAAAATCGCCGGCCGATCGCTTCGCCGACGCGATGGAACTCGAGCGGGCCTTGGCGGCCTGCGGTTGTGCCAACGCCTGGACCCAGCAGATGGCGATCCGCTGGTGGGCGGCCCGACCCGAGAGCCAACCGCTGGAGACGGCGACCGACGTGACGGCCACGACCATGAGCTAGGGAAGCAATGCCGATGTCCGACTCCGCCGCCGTGCTCGATCCGAACGTCGCCAACGCCGAGGCCGGCACGTGTTCGCGCGGCTGGCGGGCCGTCGAGAGCGGCCTGTGGGGGCTCTGGGCGGCGCTGTTGTTCGGCGGATTCTTGTTGGGCGCGGTGACCGGCGACGCCGGGCAACGCATGCCGGCCTGGACGCGCTTGGGATCTTCGGCCGTGCTGGTCGTCGCCAGTTGGACCTGGTTAGCGGCGGCCTTTAACACCCGCGCCAGGCCTTACGCGCTAGGGCTGGCGATCGGGATGACGCTGGGCTTCGTCGGCGATCTGTTCAACTGGAAAGGGAACACGCTCGGCGGCATCGTCGCCTTCGGCTTGGGGCACATCGCCTACATCGCCGCCCAGGTGTGGGCCAACCGCGCCGGGCAGTTGACATCGCGCCGCTGGCTGGGGCTGGGCATCGCCTTCTGGCAATTGGTCGGCCTGGCGGCCTGGACCTTCGTCGTTTGGCCGGGGACGCAGGCGACCGAGTTGCGTTTGCCAGCGCTCCCCTACTCGCTGCTGCTGGCCGGCACCACGGGCGTGGCCACGGGTCTGGCGCTGGGCAAACGAACTTTCGTAGGGTTGGCCGTCGGCGCGATGCTCTTTTTGGTGAGCGATTTCATCCTGGCATTCCGGATCTTTCACGGCCCGTTCTCGATGGCCGGCGACGCGGTGTGGCTCACCTATGGTCCGGGGCAGATGTTGATCGTCTACTCGGTGCCGGCCGCCGTCGCGGCGCTGGCGCGGCAGAAGTAATCAACGGCGTTGCCTGCTGCCTGCTTAGTGCTTAGGCTCGGGCACTTCGACCGCCGGCGACGAGGCGGGCTTGCCCGTCGCCGAAAGGTCGGCCGGTCGCCAGGGTTGCTCGGCCAACGGCGCGGGATTTGGCAGATACCACTTACGGCTGACATAGTCGGCCCCGATCAGCGACGCGAAGATCGTGGCGAAACAAATCGAGGCCGCCAGGACCAACCAGAACAAGCGATTGCCCCCCAGCAGGTGCATGAAGAAGAGCAGCACCAGGGCCGCCTTGACGACGGCGATGCCGATCGCCACCGGCACGTGAAAAACGCCCAGCGGAACGAACGACGCCGCGACGGTCGCCGCCGTGAGAATCAACAGCGCGACGAAGATCGTCACGTACAACTTCGGCGAAGCTTCGTGGTGATGATGCTCGGCGTGCGTGGACATGATCGCGCGGCCTACAGCAAATACAACAACGGAAACAGAAAGATCCAGACGATATCGACGAAGTGCCAGTACAACCCGGTGACGTCGACCGGCACGAACCGTTCGGGCCCCAAGCGCCCCAGATAAGCCAGGCGAACCAGCACCCCCATCACGGCCAGCCCGATGATCATGTGCAGGGCGTGCAGACCGGTCAGGGCGAAGTAGCAGGCGAAAAACAGCTCGGCCGTGGGGCCCAGCTCGTCGACGGTGAAGTTCAGCCCCGGCACGCGGTGGTGCAGGTACTCGGTGTACCACTCGATGCCTTTGATTCCCAGGAAGGCGACGCCCAGCCCCATCGTGGCCAGCAGCCAGCGCAGCAGCCGGCGGCGATCGCCCGTTTGCGACTCGAGCACGGCCATGGCCATCGTCAGGCTGCTGGTGATCAGCACGACGGTGTTCAGCGTGCCCAGCGGCTTGCTCAACTCGTGGCCGGCCGCTTCGAACACCGCCGGATGGAGCGAGCGGTAGACGCAATAGGCCCCGATCGCACCGCCGAAGAACATCACCTCGGTCAGCAAAAAGATCCACATCCCCAGCCGCGCGGCGGTGCGCTGCTGATCGAGGTTGGCGAAATGATGCGCCAGGGCGCCGGCCGGGCTAGTCATGCACGAAGACTCCTTGCCGGCGAACGGTGATCGTCTGGTCTGGGTTGGTTTCGTAATCGTAGGGACCGGTGACCACGGTCGGAATCACGGGAAAGTTCTCGGTCGGCGGTGGCGAGGTGGTCTCCCACTCGAGCCCCGTGGCGCCCCAAGGATTGTCCCCCGCCTTGGGAGCGTATCGCAGCGACCAGGTGAGGTAGGCCATCGGCAACAGGTAGCCAACCCCCAAGATCGACGCTCCGGCGCTCGACAGCACGTTGAGCATCTGGAACTCTTCGGGATAGACGTGATAGCGCCGCGGCATCCCCAGGTAGCCGAGGATGAACTGCGGAAAGAACGTCAGGTTGAAGCCGACGAAGATCAACAGGGCCGAGAGCCGCGCCCACCATTCGGGATACATCCGGCCGGTGATCTTGGGCCACCAGTAGTGGATGCCGCCGAGATAGGCCATGACCGAGCCGCCGACCATGATGTAGTGGAAGTGGGCGACGACGAAGTAGGTGTCGTGCACGTGCACGTCGATGGCCGTGGTGGCCAGGAATACACCGGTCAGTCCGCCAATGGTGAACAGCCCGATGAAACCCAGCGCGTAGAGCATGGGGGTTTCGTAACCGATGTGGCCGCCGTAGAGCGTGGCAGCCCAGTTGAACACCTTGATGGCCGAGGGGACCGCCACGAGCATGCTCAAGATCGAGAAGATCATGCCCGCGTAGATCGACTGGCCGCTGACGAACATGTGGTGCCCCCACACCAGAAAGCCGAGCACGGCGATGGCCAGGCTCGCCAACATGATGAAACGGTAGCCGAAAATCTGCTTGCGCGCGAAGCAGGCGATCAGCTCGCTGATCACGCCCATCGCCGGCAGCACCATGATGTACACGGCCGGGTGCGAGTAGAACCAGAACAGGTGCTGAAACAACAGCGGATCGCCCCCCAGCGCGGGGTCGAAGATGCCGAAGCCCAAGCCGCGCTCGAGGGCCACCAGGAAGATCACGATCGACACCACCGGGGTGCCGAGCATGATCACCAGGCTCGTCGCGTACATCGACCAGACGAACAACGGCAGCCGCGTCCAGGTCAGGCCGGGGGCGCGCATCGTGTGGATCGTCACCAGGAAGTTGAGCGCCGTGAGAATCGACGAGAAGCCGACGATGAACACACCCAGGGCCGTGGCCATCACGTGCGTGTTCGAATAGGTGCTGGTGTAGGGGGTGTAGAACGTCCAGCCGGTATCGACGCCACCGTGGGCGATCGCCCAGATCGTGAAGGCCCCGCCGGTGATGAACACGTACCAGCTCAGCAAGTTGAGCTTGGGAAAGGCCAGGTCGCGGGCGCCGATCATCAGCGGCAGCAGAAAGTTGCCCAGCACCGCCGGGATCGACGGAATCAGGAAGAAGAACACCATGATTACGCCGTGCATGGTGAACAGCTTGTTGTAGGTTTCCGACTGCACGAGATCGGCGTCGGGCGTCATCAGGTCGAGCCGGAACAGCACGGCCGCGGCCCCGCCCACGAAGAACATTAGGGTGATCGCCAGCAGATACAACAGCGCGATCCGCTTGTGATCTTGCGTCAGCAGCCAGGAGCGCACGCTGTAGCCGTCGTTCAGGTAGTCGGTGCGCGGTTCGACGAACGACATTTTCATGGCGTGGGACTCTCCAGAGGTGGTTCGGCCGGCGACCTTCCCTGGCCGGAGAGCGATTTGAGGTACTCGAGCAACGCCAGCAGTTGCTCTTCGTCGAGCTGACCTTCGAAGGTGGGCATGATCGGCTCGTAACCGGCGACGACCTTGGCCTTGGGATGCAGGATGCTCTCGCGGGCGTAGTTGGCGTCGAACGTCACCGTTTGGCCATCGGCCAGCGCGACCGGCCGTCCGAAGGCGCCGGTCAGCAGCGGGGCGCGGTTGCCGGCCTCGGGCGAGTGGCAACTGCCGCAGCGGAAATCGTTGAACACCTGCTCGCCGCGCGAGGCGAACGTGGTGGTCGAATCTTGCAGCCAGGCCTGGTAGTCGGCCGGCTCCATGACGATCACGCGCCCCTTCATGCGCGAGTGATCGGTGCCGCAGTATTCGGCGCAGAACAGGTGGTATTCGCCGGTCTGCGAGGCCTCGAACCAGGTCGTGGTGTAGCGGCCCGGGAGCACGTCTTGCTTCATGCGGAAGGCCGGCACGTAAAAACTGTGGATCACGTCTTGCGAGATCATCGTCAACCGCACGGGATAGCCCCGCGGCACGTGCAGCTCGTTGATCTCGCGTTTGCCCTGCGGGTGCTGCAGCTTCCACATCCACTGTTTGCCGACGACGTAGACGTCGAGCGCGGCGGCCGGCGGATACGAACGCTCGAAGTAAATGTCGGCTCCCCAGGCGAAGATACCCAGCATGATCACCAGCGGAATGACCGACCAAATCAGCTCGAGCCGGACGTTCGAGTGGACCTGCCGCCCGCGGAGCACTCGCGAGCCGCGGCGATAGCGGATCATGAACACCAGAATCAGCGTGAAGATCAACACGGTCATCACCGCGGAGATCGCCAGCAGCACGATGTAGAGCAAGTCGACGCGCGAGGCCAACGTCGAACCCTGCTCGGGGAAAAAGCGGAACTGGCTGGGCATGGTCGATCAGGCCTCCTCGCCCAGTTGTCGGATGTGAGCGGTGCCCGCGGGGGTCGGCGTAAGCTGCCGGCGGCGCCGCTCGCGCCGTAGCGAAAATGCGATGCAGCCCCCCAACACGGCCAACGTCAGCACGCCGGCACCTTGCAGCAAGCGGTGGATCACCACGCCGTAGCGGCCGGTGAGCGGGTCGTAGTGGTAACACAGCAGCAGCACTTGATCGACCGGCGAGCCGATCGTGCCGTCGGCCGCCTCGACCAGCGCCAGCCGCATGTCGCGCGGCGCGTATTCGATGCCGTAAAAGTAGCGCGCGAGTTTTCCGTCGGGCGTGGCCACGAACAGACCGCTGGCGTGCGCAAACTGCGCGGTCCGCTCGTCCCAGCGATAGCGGAAGCCGACGGTTTCGGTAACTTGCCCGATCGACTCGGCGTCGCCGGTCAGAAAGTGCCAACCGGCTTCGCCGCCAGGACGGTCGTACTGTTCGACGTAGCGACGCTTCTTGGCGGCGGCCAGGCTCGATGTCTCGCGCGGATCGAAGCTAATCACCACGACTTCGAATTCGTCGCCGGCCGTGAAGGCCAGGCCGTGCATTCCGCGCAACAGCCCACCAAGCGCCGCGTTGCACAAGCCGGGGCACTGGTAATAGGCGAGCATCAGCAGCACCGGCTTGTGGCCGAAGAACTGCCCCAGTTCGACGGCGTTGCCCTGTTCGTCGCGAAAGCTGGCGTCGAGCGGCAACTGCGCGCCGAGGTGCTGGTCGATGCCGATCATCGGCAGTTGCTCTTTGAGCGCTTGCGGCGTTTGCACCGGCGCGGCGGCGCGCAGCCGCGCGTGGCCGGCGCCGGCGAGTATCGTCAGGCAACCGCCGATCAGCAGCGTGTTCGTGATTCGCGCTTGATGTCTCATCGCTAGTTCAAATTCTGAGGCTCGGGGGCATTCTCCGGCGTCTCGTTCTCGGGGGCTTCGTTCTCCGGCGCTTCGTTCGCGGGCGCCCCGTCGGCAGATGCCGAGGGCTTGGTGCCCGCGGGCGATGGGCTCTGGTCCTCGGGCGTGGTGGCTTCTTTCGATGGCGGCTGTTGTTTCTCCAGGTACTTGTCGATCGCCCGCTCCAACGGGATGTGCACAACCCCCTGCTGCCGGTCGACCCAGCCATAGCTCTGTAGCTGTTCGGCCTCGCGAGCTCGCATTTCGCTCATCGACTGCGGGGCGCTGACTTGCAGCAAGGGCGCTTTCGGGTCCTTCTCTCGGAAGACCCCTTGTGGCAGCGGCGGCTGGTCGGCCACGCGCTGGGACCCCCAATGACGCATCAGCCACAGGCAAACCACGATGCCGACCACCATCACCATCAATAGCGCGACACCCGTGAAGATGATCGGCCCGTTGCGGACTTCGGCCGGTTCGGGATCGGGCAAGGGGGCAGCGTGATCGTCGGTTTCGTGCGGCAGCGGGCGATCGCCGACGATCATGGCGCGGGTGCCCGAGTCGGGACGCGCGGGGTCGTATTTCGCGCTCATGGTCGACTCTCCGTCGCCAGGTTCGCCGCTTGCTTGCCGGAGCGGGCCAACTGCCGCCGAAACTGCCGCAAGAAAAGGGCCAACCACAGTCCGCCCACGGCCGCCAGCGCCACGGGGTCGAGCCAATGCAGGCCGGCTCCCGGCCCGAAGGCCGGCTTGATGAGCCAGAAGAGCGCCACCAGTTGAGCCGCGAGCACCAGCCCGGCGATTTTCGCCAGCCGTGTCGACACGCGTTTCAAGTCGCGGAACAACAGCATCATGAACGGCACCGCGAAGTGAAACACAATCAACAGCACGGCCACCGCGCCCCAGGCACCGCGAATCCGCCGCAGATGCCAGGGTATCTCTTCCAGCGTGTTGCCCGAAAAGTTGATCAGGTATTGCGAGAAGGTCAGGTACGACCAGGCCATCACCGTGGCCAGCATCAAGTTGCCCAGGTCGTTGTACTGGTCGGGGCGGACCTCCAAGCGCGCTTCGGTCACGGGGCCAAGTTCCTCGCCGCGGCGATCGAGCACAGTCGAGAGCACGATCGCGAACGCCATGCCGGCCAGCATGTCGCCGGCTACGTAGATCAATCCGTAGATCGTCGAGTACCACTCGGGCTCGAGCGACATGATCCAATCGACCATCGCCAGGCTGACCGTAACGGTCACGGCGATCAGTCCGAAGGCGCTGGTGCGCTGAATGCGCCGCGTGGCGTTGTCGTCGCCGCGCTGGGCCAGCGGCACGGCCCAACGGTTCAATAGCCAGGCCAGCACGATCCACAGCACGAAGTAGCCGACCGCCCGGGCGAGAAAGAACGAGCTATTCAAGTAGGGTTGCTTGTGCTCCAGCAGCGCGCTGGCGGCGACTTCGGCCGGCCGAGCCCAGCGATAAAGCGACGGCACCCCCAGCGCGATCGGCAAGAACAACAGTGCCATCCCGGGGAGCGTACGCGCGCCGCTGGCCAGCACGTCGATGATCGCCAGGCTCCATTTGCCCCCCGCCAGGTTCTGCAGCATGAACCAGCCGGTCAGGCCGAGCGCTACGTTCAACCAGTAGACGTACGCCCACAAGTAAGCGCGAAAGAAAGCCTCGGAGTTGATCAGCCAGCCGATGGCGCAGAGCACGGCGGCGCCGGCTCCGACGAAGAGCAGCCGGCGGCCGACCAGTTCCAGGCGGTCGTCGTGCGACATGCCGTTGGGCGAGGTGCTCACTGGGCACCTCCTTCCGGCGCCGCCGAGCTCGTCGCAGGCGGTTCTTGCGCGTTGGTATCGCCGTCGTTCGCATCAGCCGCTTCAACGTCGGCCGCTGGCGGCGCCTGGGTATTGGGCGCGGCTTCGTCGGCCGGGGCGGCTTCGAGCTGCGACCGTTCGCCGGGGGGCACTTCGTCGAGCGTGGCGTGCTGACTGATCTGCAAAGCGCGAATGTAGGCGATGATCGCCCAGCGGTCGTCGACCGGCACTTGGGCGGCGTAGTCGGGCATCTGGCGATAACCGTTGGTGATCACGTCGAAGAGCTGGCCGTCGGGAGCTTGCCGCAGGGCTTCGGTGTGCAGCGACGGCGGCGGCGGGTAACCCCGCAGTACGATCATGCCGCGACCGCTCCCGGTCTGGTCGTGACACGGCGCGCAATAGATGTTGAATCGCTCGCGCCCACGCAGCACGGTGGCGCGATCGACCTCGAACGGAATGTGGAGGACGAATTTGCCGGCTTCGCGACCGGTGCCGCGGGGCCCGGCCAGATCGAGCGTGCCCCGGGCAACGGAGCCCTCGACCGGCGGACGCATGCTGCGGCCATCGGAAAAAAAGCTGGTCCCTTCATAGGATTCATAGCGCGGCTGGTTGGTCATCGCCGGCTGGCAACCCGCCAGCGCCAGGGCACCGAGCGCGCAGCAGAGCCAGGCGCCACGGCGCGTGCCGCGCGGCGACCAGGCTACGAGTTGTCGCCCGCGCGCGCTCACCACGGCACCTCGTAGATTTCCAGTGGACTTTGTCGCTCGAGAAACGCTTCGGTCGCTTCGCGATCGAAGAGCGGGTCGCGCGCTTCGACACACAAGAAGAAGCGATTGCGCGTGGCGGCTTCGAACTTCCGCAAATGGAACAACGGGTGATACGGCGTCGGCAAGCCGTTGAGCCCCAGCATGCCCAGCACCGCGGTCAAAGCTGCCACGAGCACCGTCAGCTCGAACATGACCGGCACCCAGGCGGGCCAGCTATTCAGCGGCCGACCGCCGACGTTGAGCGGGTAATCGACCCCCATCGTCCAGTACTGCAGGGCATAAGCCGACAAGCAACCGACGATGCCGCCGATGAGCACCAACAGCGGCACGCGACTGGTGCGATGCCCCAGCGCCTCGGCCAGACCTTCGACTGGCTGAGGGCTGTAGGCGTCGATCCGCCGGTAGCCGGCCGCGCGCGCGGCCCGCGCGGCGGCGATAACTTGCTCGGGTTCGCGGAACTCGGCGAGCAGGCCGTAGAGCGCGGTGGCGGTCGCGAGCTGTTCGTTCATGACGCCCCCCCGCCGTGAGAGGTCGCGTCGGCAGGCCCAGCCTTGCCGTGCTGGGCGTGCCCGTGACCGTGCTTTTCTTCTTCCACGAGCGTGCGCATTTCGAAGATCGAAATCATCGGCAACAGCCGCAGGAAGATGAACAACAGGGCCAGGAACAAGCCGATCGTGCCGATGAACAGCGCCCAGTCCCAGCGCGTGCCCGAGTACATGCCCCAACTCGAGGGGAGAAAGTCGCGGTGCAGGCTGGTGACGACGATCACGTAACGTTCGAGCCACATGCCGACGTTGATCAGGATCGCCACGACAAACAGCATCCAGGCGTTGCGCCGCACCGTGCGCGACCAGAGCAACTGGGGCACGAGCACGTTGCAGGCCAGTTGCAACCAGTACTGATACCGATACGGACCGGTCAGTCGGTTCAGATGCACGTACTCTTCGGGGGCGCTGCCGCTGTACCAGGCGAGGAACCCCTCCATGGCGTAGCCGTAGGCCACGATCCAGCCGGTGGCCAGCATGATCTTGGCCATGTTGTCGAGGTGCCGCTCGGTGATGAAGTCTTGCAGGCCGTACACCGCCCGCAGCGGCACCGCCAGGGTGACGACCATGGCGAAGCCGGAGAAGATCGCCCCGGCGACGAAGTAGGGCGGAAAGATCGTCGTGTGCCAGCCAGGCAACTGCGCGATGGCAAAGTCGAAGCTCACCACGGTATGGACCGACACCACCAGCGGCGTGGCCAAGCCCGCCAGCAGCAAGTAGGCCGTTTCGTAGCGATGCCAGTGCAATGCCGAGCCGCGCCAGCCCATCGCCAGCATGCCGTAAATCTTGCGGCCGAAGCGATGCCGCGAACGATCGCGCAACGTCGCCAGGTCGGGGATCAAGCCGACGTACCAAAACAGCAGCGACACCGTCGCGTAGGTCGACACGGCGAAAACGTCCCACACCAGCGGGCTGCGGAACTGGGGCCAAAGCCCCATCGTGTTGGGGTAGGGGATCAGCCAGTAGAAGAACCAGGGGCGCCCCATGTGCAACAGCGGGAACAGCCCGGCGCAGGCCACGGCAAAAAGGGTCATCGCCTCGGCGAAGCGGTTGATGCTGGTCCGCCACGATTGCCGCAGCAGCAACAGAATGGCCGAAATCAGCGTGCCGGCGTGGCCGATACCGATCCACCACACGAAATTGGTGATCGCGAAACCCCAGGCGACCGGGATGTTGATCCCCCAGACGCCGACGCCGCGCCACAGTAGCACGGTGACCGCCCAAAAGAGGAGCAACACCAGCAGAAACGAGACCGCCAGACCCAGGTACCACGAACGCGGCGGGGGCGCCGTCAGCACGATCGAGCTGATCTTGTCGGTGACGCTCGACAGGGTGTGCCCTGGCTCGAGCACCGGCGGCGGCGCGTCGCGCGTTTGATCGACCGGCGTTTGCGGAGGGGTCATGCCGGCGACTCCTCGGGCTCGAGCGCCGGATTGGGATTGCGCACTTGCGCCAGGTAGCTGGTGCGCGGCCGGGTATTGAGCTCGGTCAACAATCCATAGGCCAACGGCATGGCGCGCCGGCGGCTGACCTCGCTCTCCGGATCGTTCAAGTCGCCGAAGACGATCGCCTGCGCAGGGCAAGCTTGCTGGCAGGCGGTTTTCAACTCACCGTCGACCAATCGGCGGCCGTCGACCGTTTCCTTGATGCGGGCCGCATCGATCCGCTGCACGCAATAGGTGCACTTCTCCATCACGCCCCGACTGCGGATCGTGACCTCGGGATTGTGCAGCAACTTCAGGCTCGGCGTCGTCTCGTCGGCGAATTGCAGGAAGTTGAATCGCCGCACCTTGTAAGGGCAGTTGTTCGAGCAATAGCGCGTGCCGACACAGCGGTTGTAGACCATGTCGTTGAGCCCCTCGGCGCTGTGCACCGTGGCGGCCACCGGGCAAACAAGCTCGCAAGGGGCCTGCTCGCAGTGCATGCAGGCGACCGGCTGAAAGTGCGTCGAGTCGGGCGATTGCCCGGGGCCTTCCCAGTAGCGGTCGATCCGCAGCCAGTGCATTTCGCGGCCGTTGATCACCTGCTGCTTGCCGACCACGGGAATGTTATTCTCGGCCTGACAGGCGACGACGCAGGCGTTGCAACCGGTGCACGAGCCGAGGTCGATGCTCATTCCCCAGGCATGACCGGTGTATTTCCAATCGGGGAAGAGCGATTCGTCGACCCCCGAGTGCGCGTGGGGGTGCGCGTGAGCGGCACCTTCGTGGTGGGCGTGCGCTTCGTCGTGCGCCGGATCGGCCGTGCCGTGCGCTGCGCCGGCCGCGCCCGCACCATCGCGATGCGGCCCGCCAAGCACACCGTGGTCCAACTGCTTGGCAAAGTCGGGCTCGCGCTGGTACTCGGCCAACGATGCGCTGCGCGCCAGGTGGCGCCCTTCCATGCGACTGTGCGTTTGCGTGCAGGCCAGCGGCACGCGATCGGCCATGGCGCGAATTGTCACGCCGGCCAGGTTCCAGGGCGCGTCGGTCGTGCGCAGCGGATAGGCGTCGAAGCCGGCCCCGGTGGCGACCTTACCGCCGGCGCGGCGTCCGTAACCGAGATGTACCGTGGCGCAGTCGTTGGCGTGGCCCGGCAAGATCCACACCGGCCCGCGAACTTTCCGCTCCGCGTATTCAAGCTCGACAACCTGTTCGTTGACGACTCCCAGCTTCGCGGCCGTGGCGGGGGACAACAACACCGCGTTGTCCCAGGTGAGTTTCGTGAGCGGCTTGGGCAACTCCTGCAGCCAGCCGTTGTTGCCGAAGCGGCCGTCGTAGATCGTCGGATCGAGCCGCAGACAGACTTCGATGGCGTTGCTGCCGGTCGCTGGCCGAGGCGCCGAAGCCGCGGCGTCGGGCGCTGCTTCGTCGGCCGACGCGGTGGTGGTCACGCCGGAAAGATCGCCGGCGGCGTCGGCGCTGAGCACCGGCAGTGCGGTACCAGCCACGACACCGTCGTGAATCGCCTGCCGCCAGTAAGCGTCGAAATCGCTCCCTTGGTACCGAGCTTGCCACGCTTGTCGCACGATATCGAGATTCGAGCGTTGCGGTTGCCGCATCAGCGCCGAGAGCAGCTCGTATTCGGTCTTGCCGTCGTACAGCGGTGCGATGAGCGGTTGCCGGGTAGTGAGCGTGCCGTCGACGGCGCGTCCGTCTCCCCACGATTCGAGGAAGTGGGCCGCCGGCAGATGCCACTCGCACAGCTTCGAGGTTTCGTCCTCGTGCAAGCTCAGATGTGCGGAGAACTTCGCGCGGCTAATGAGCGCGGCGAACTCCAGATTCGCCGGAGCGCTGTAGGCCGGGTTGCCGCCGAGAATTAGCAGCAGCCCGACTCGACCCTGCTCGAGATCGCCGGCGAGATCGGCAATCGACTGGCGTTCGAGCCCCGCAGGCAAGGGCAATTCGACCTGCTGCACGGTCGTGCCGACATTGCCGAGTTGGGCGTTAATCGCCATGGCGATGCGCTGATCGTTTGCCGCGAGCTCTCGCCCGACGACGACAGCCGACTTGCCGCGATTGGCCAGCAGATCGGCGGCCAGCGCGTCGACCCAGCGGGTCTCGACTTCGCTGAGCGAACCGGCAGCGCTCACGCCGGCAGTCCCCAGATCGACACCGACCGCCCCGGCGAGCGCCGAGACAAAACCCGGCATCTGGCTCGGCGCCAAAGCCAAACGATGATCGGCCGCAGCTCCCGTGCCGGTCAGCGCGGTTTCGATCGCGTACAAGCGATTAAGCGGCCGATCGCTGTAGGCTCGCCGTCGCTCGGCGAACTCGCGGCTGTAGCGCACGGCGCCGGGCCCATCGTGGAGGAAATCGGCGCCGAGCGACACAATGACGTTGGCGTCGGCAAACCGGTAGCAGGTGCGGCGATTGCCGATGTCGATCAGCGCCGGCTCGTACTCGCACCATTGCGATTGCGGATATCGCTGGCGCAAGGCGGCGATCTGCTCCAACAGCGTCGGCGAATCGACCGCCGGCGTGAGAACGCGCAAGCCCGCGCCGCCGCGCCCGTCTTCGATCTTGAGTGCGTCGTCGAGGGCCTGATTGAACGATTGCCAGGTGCTGACGGCGCCGGCCCCCAGCACGATCTGCGAGCGATCGGGATCGTACAGCCCCAACAAACCGGCTTGCGCGAAGGCGTCGGTCGCTCCCAGGCTATCGGGGTGCTCGGGGTTGCCTTCGATCTTGATGGGGCGGCCGTCGTAGCTTTTGACCAGCAAGCCGAGGCCGGCCCCTTCGAGCGGCATCGAGGTGGCAAAGTAAAGCGCTTCGCCCGGCGTGCGTCCTGCCGGCGGCTTCACATACGGAACGATCTTCTCGGGAGGCTGGCGCGAACATCCAGCGGTGCCGGCGACGCCGGCCAAGGCCAGCGACGCCCCCATGATCTCGAGAAAGCGACGGCGGCCAACTTCGTCGCCGACCCATTGATCGGCCAACTCGGCGAACTCAGGCGACATCGCGGCCCGCAGCGTGCCGTCATCGTCGGCCAACTCGGCCAGGCTCCCCCACTGCCGTCGCGCTTGCCGCACTTCGGCGGCCGAGAGCACGCGCAGCGGATTGGCGTCGGCCGCCGCTGGTGCGGCAACCGCCGGGCTCGCGCTGGATCGCTGTGGATTCGTGAGGTTCATCGATGACACGTCGAACAACTCGTGAGAATCGTGACTCGCTTGGCTGGGTTGTCATCTTCCCCGCCCGGAATCGCCGCGGCGATTTCGAGGGCCGCCAGGTGGATGTCGTCGGCACTACTAGTC
Source organism: Pirellulales bacterium (assembly GCA_050184475.1). Taxonomy (GTDB): domain Bacteria; phylum Planctomycetota; class Planctomycetia; order Pirellulales; family JAEUIK01; genus JAIESQ01. Next base: position 117,657 of record JBFXAH010000013.1, read on the forward strand.
AGTTGGTCTGGCGCTGGATTGGTGTGGTCCGAGGCAATTTCAGCACCTGGCTTGGGTGCCACTGCTGGCTTGCCCAGCAGTGCTGAGTGTGGTTCCGCACTGCCAGTCGAACCGGCGTCGTGTGAATGCTGTGCCGCGCTGTGATCGTCGATGCCTTCGCCGGGTGGCTCCCAGGCCAGATTGAAGACCTGGTCGCGCGGTCGGCGATGCGGCTCGGGATTGCGATGACACTCCAGGCACCAGTCCATGTGCAGCGTGTGCTCGCGCCACATCAGCGGCATCTTGTCGACCCGTCCATGACACGACGCGCAGCCGACACCCGCCGCCACGTGGACCGAATGATTGAAATAGACGTAGTCGGGCAGGTCGTGCACGCGCGTCCACTCGAGCGATTCGCCCGTGCGGTAGCTGGCCCGCACCGGTTCGAGCAGGGGGCTTTGGTTCCAGATCCGCGCATGACAGTTCATGCAGGTGGCCGTGCTGGGCATGCCGGCCGAGGCGCTGGTTTCGACCGAAGTATGGCAGTAACGGCAGTCGATCCCCAGCCCGGCCACGTGATGCTCGTGACTGAAGGGGACAGGCTGATCGCGCACGACTCCCACCTCGGTCACGTAATTCGAGCGCGACCAGACCGACGCCAACCAAAAGGCTCCGGCCAACAAGAACACCGCCCCGAAGATGGTCACCCGGGAGAAGGTGTTCATGCTGGGATGAAAAAGCTGTGCCATCCGAGGTTCAACGTCCTGGAAGCCGGCGGTTCTTGGCCGGCAAAAGAGCCGACCCACAGGGCTCTGGCGCGGATCGAAACGCGGCGTATCCGCCTGGTGTCGGGAGACCGAACGCGCTAGCGTGCGAAAACGTGGCGCGAATGCGACCGCCGTAGTATGGCAAATCGCTCTATTAAGGCAACCTTTCACCAGTCGCGACGCTGGCGTCGTACAATAACACGCGTGGTCGCGACGACTTGGAGGTCGGTATGTGTGTCTGAGGCAATTGTGCCTCGGGATTTGGAATTGACCAGAGTGCGACAAAACGCCGCCCGTGCGACAATCTGTCGTTGTTGCCACGCAGGATGTCAAACCAAATCGTGAAGCTAGTGTGACGAGCTGCGCGCGTGACTGAATCTGTCGCAACGAATGCTGCAAATAGTGCATCAGGGGCCGCAAATCGTGCGGCGCCGCGCGCGGGCCTGCGCCGTTGGTTGTTTCGCTTGACCTCACTCGTCGGGGGTCTTGTTGGCGGTCTGCTGCTCGTCGAATTGATGCTGCGCGTCTTGCCGATTGGTCCGCAGCCGGTGTTAGCCAAGCGCAACCTGGTTCCGATCGATGCCGGCGGAAGCGTCGATTACCACTGCTACGCCGACGATCCGCATGGTGAGTTCGCTGCTCCACCCGACGTGTCGCAAGGGCGCTGGCGATTGATCGATTACTCCAAACACGAGTACCCGCTGAGTGCCTTGAGCGACACGCCGTGCTGCGTCGAGTATCGCTTTGAGCCGGTGCAATTCAGCCGGGGGATTTTCAAGATTCGCGATCGCCGGTACGACGCCGCGCCTCCCGCGGGCGTGCTGCGGATCGCCCTCGTGGGCGATTCGTTCGTCTTCGGCGAAGGGGTGCCGATCGAGCGCACCTTGGGGCGGCTGTTGGCGGCCAAACTGGGGGACGGCCACGAAGTGGTCAACGCCAGTCAACCGGGGTTGTACACCGCGCAGGAAGTCGTGCTGACGCAGTTTTTCGCCGGCGAATTCGGCTGCCGCCGCGCGATTGTGGTCTTCATCGCCAACGACATCGACCCCAGCCAGCAACTGCTCGACCGGCAGAATCTGCTGACCGACCTGGTGAATCTGCGCGACGAGCGCGTGGGAGCGCTGCGACGGCAATCGTGGTACGCCGGACCAAGCCGGCTCGCAAGTCTGATCTTCTCGCGCGACGTCCTCACGCGCGTCACCGACCAGACCGTCGAGTGGTATCTCGATTGTTACGATCCAGCGCAAAACCCCGTCGGGCTCGCGCAGTTGGCCGACAACTTTCGTCAACTCGCCGCGCTCGACGATTGCCGCGTGGCGCTGGTGATGTATCCGCTGTTGGAAGGGCTCGAGCGCGATTGGCCGTTGGCGCCGATCCACCAGCGCGTCGGTCAACTGGCCCGCGAGGCTGGGCTGCCGGTGCTCGATCTGGCGCCGACATTCGCCGGGCAAACGACGCGCGATCTGTGGGTGCACCAGACCGATCATCATCCCAACGGCCAGGCGAACGCGATCGCCGCCGAGGCGATTTACGGTTGGCTGCGCAGCGACGTACCGGGGTTTTTGGATCCGGCCGAGGGTTCGTGATCGTGCCCGTGCGAATGGCAGCGACGAGGGGGACGGGCTCAGTACCCCATCATCTCCCAGTGCAGCTTGTTTTCATCGTCGATCGAAATGTAGATGCAGCCCAGGTCTTCGAGCATCAGGTACGGCGACTCCAAGTTCCATTTGCCTTCGGGCAGCAAGGGCAGCGGGTGATTGACCCACGGATAGACCTTATGCGGCTCGGGCTGCACCGAGTTGATCGTGGCGATGATGCGCTCGCGAAGCTTGGGCTCCTGCTGAATGATGAATGGTGCGGAACCGATCTGCGTCGCCTGATATTGCAGAATAAAATAGTCCGACCAGACTTCGAGGCCACGGCACAATGGTTCAAACGGCGCCTGCGTGCGAACGAAATACCGCGCCTGTGGGTAACTAACGGTGCGACAGATGTGTCCATAGCACGGATCGAAATGATAGGGGTGATCGGGCACGTCAGCCGGTTCAACCAGGTCCGCTAGCCCCAGCGGCTGCCATTCGAAATGCATCACTTCGAAATAGTCAGGATACTCTTCGTCGAACTCGGCGAATGCCAGCAACACATCGCCGGGCAGCTTGCCGACAATGTCCTTCGAGTCGCAGAAATTGAGCTGGGCTAAAAACTTGAGCGGCTTCTGCTTGTCGCTAACTGGCCACGGAGCACCGGCAGGCCGATACGGGAGGCCACCAATCTTGGTGACGTGCCGATCGGGCGGTTCGCCGACCGCCATCACGAACACATCGATTGGCACCGCCTCGCCCCAGTCGTATTGATCCGGCATCTCGCGGCGCAGCAGTTCGTTGTTGCAGATGTCGGCGGGGCTGGTGATATCTTCGCCCGAGTAGTGGTGCGGATTGTCTTCGAGCGGATAACGAGGGAGCCATTCGTCTAGTTCAAAGACGTAGTTGACCACGCGCTTGCTCCAATCATCGCGCACGAACAACTCGATCGCACCAACGGCAGCGTGCTACTACCCCAATTCCTCGATCGGGCTCCCTTGCTCGATGATCGGGCGGGGGCGGCCGCGGAAGTCGAGATAGCTCGCGTCGAGCGGCACGCCGAGATGACGATAGATGGTCGCCGCCAGGTCGCCCGGCGTGACGGGGCGCTCCTTGATCTCGCCGCCGTAGCGATCCGAGGCGCCGATCACCTGGCCGTGCCGCAGCCCGCCGCCGGCCACGGTCATCGACATCACGGGGGGCCAATGGTTGCGGCCATCGGTGCTGTCTTGCGTGCCAATCTGCGGAGTGCGGCCGAACTCGCCCATCGCCAGCACCAGCACGTCGTCGATCAGCCCGCGCTCTTCGAGATCGGTGACCAGCGTGGTGATCAAGTGATCGAAGACCGGCAGCAGCGGTTTCAGTCCGCGGCTGATGCCGCCGTAGGGCGGGATGTTGTCGCCGTGGTTGTCCCACGTGCCCGAGGCGCCGTGATTGCTCAAGTCGATGGTGACGAAGGCCACGCCGGCCTCGACGAGCCGCCGCGCCAACAGCGCCTGCCGACACCACGGATGCTCGCCGTAGCGCTCCAGCACGTCGGGCGATTCGCGAGCGACGTCGAACGCTTCGCGCGCCCGCTGGCCGGCCACGAGGTCGACTGCTTGTTGCTCGAAGCGATCGAGCGCCGTCATCATGCCCGAGCGATCGAGATCTCGTCGCAGACGATCGAGCTGCTGGCGCAAATCCTGTCGAGCGACGAGCCGCTCGTGCACGATGCCGGTCGGCAAGCGCACGATGTCTTCGACGCGGCGGCCATCGAACGGATCGAACTGCTGGCCGAGGTAACCCCCCCAGGCGACGTGCGAGCGCGATTGCATGTTGAGCACGACGTACGGCGGCAAGGCGGGATCGCGCGGGCCGAGGATCTTCGAGGCCAGCGCGCCGATCGCCGGATACATCGGGCCTTCGGGATTGACGCGCGGCGCGGCGGCGGGGTTGCCGGTCTGAAAAACCTGATTCGGCTCGTGATTCGAGAAGCGAGCGTCGACCGAGCGGATCAGCGTCAGGCGGTCGAGCATGGCCGCTTGCTTGGGTAAGTGCTCGCAGATTTGCACGCCGGGGAGCGCGGTGTCGATCACGCCGAAGGGGCCGCGGATTTCCGGCGGCGCCAGCGGCTTGACGTCCCAGGTGTCGATGTGGCTGGGGCCGCCGGTCATCCAGAGCAAGATCACGCTCTTGCCGCGGGGAGCCGCGGTTGTCGTCGGAGCGGCGGCAGTGCGACGCGCGAGCAAGCCAGGCAGGGTGATGCCGGCCAAACCGGCGATGCTCGCCTTGAGCACGCTGCGGCGCCCGACGACGACGAGCCCTTCGCGCTCGCGCGGCAGCAAACTGGCGAAAGCGTGCGCGGCGTGTCGAGGAAACAACTGGCTCATTGCGAGGCTTGCCCGTGGGGTGAAGGACGCGGCAGCAGGCCACGTAGAGAATAGCCGATCGCCAGCAACACGATAAGCCTTTTGGGCTTTGGAGCCCGAGTAGTGGTAGAATTCAAGAGTCGCGTGTTCAGAAATTGTCGAGGTCGAAACGATGAATTGGCAGGACCGTATTTCCGTTGATCCCAAAATCTGTCACGGTAAGGCGTGCATTCGCGGCACGCGCGTCATGGTCTCGGTCGTGCTCGATAATCTGGCAGCAGGGGAATCGTACGAGAGCATTGTCGACGGGTATCACGTCACTCGCGAGGACATCCAGGCGGCCATTCAGTACGCTGCCGAACTCGCCAGAGAGACCGTGATCCCATTCATGCCGGTCATTGTGTAATGCCAAGCGGGACACTGCTGGACAAGCCAGCAGTGGCACCCAGGATCATTCTCCATTCTGCCAGTCAATCGACATCCGCCGCGCGGGCGACTAGGTTAAGGCCTTAACCCGTGGCGACATCCTGTCGCCGTGCCACACACAACCATCCGTTTGCCTACTTTCGTCGGAGAATCGCGCATGGCCGAGCGCAGCTTGAAGGGTCGCACGTTGTTCATTTCCGGAGCTAGCCGGGGGATCGGCAAGGCCATCGCCGTGCGGGCCGCCCGCGACGGCGCCAACGTCGCCATTGCCGCCAAGACGGCCGAGCCCCACCCCAAGCTGGCCGGCACGATCTACACGGCCGCCGAGGAAATTGAAAAGGCCGGCGGCCAGGCGCTGCCGATCGTCTGCGACATCCGCTTCGAAGAGCAGGTGGCGGCGGCCGTGAAGCAAACGGCCGACAAGTTCGGTGGCATCGACATCCTGGTCAACAACGCTAGCGCCATCAATCTCACGCCGACCTTGGCAACGTCGATGAAGCGCTACGACCTGATGCACCAGATCAACACCCGCGGCACGTTCCTCTGCTCGCAGCAGTGCATTCCGTATCTACAGAAGGGGAACAATCCGCACATTCTCAATATCTCGCCGCCGCTGAACATGGAAGCGCGCTGGTTCGCGCCGCACGTCGCCTACACGATGGCCAAGTACGGCATGAGCATGTGCGTGCTGGGCATGGCCGAAGAGCTGGCCAGCGACGGCATCGGCGTGAACGCCCTCTGGCCGCAGACGGTGATCTGGACCGCGGCGGTCGAGAACCTGATCGGCGCCGACCTCAAGGCGTCGAGCCGCAAGCCCGAGATTATGTCCGACGCAGCCTGGCACATCCTCACCAGCGACAGCCGCAAGTGCACCGGCAACTTTTTCGTCGACGAGGCGCTATTGCGCAGCGAAGGAATCAAGGACTTCGATCAATACGCGGTCGAGCCGGGGCACGAACTGCAGCCCGACTTCTTTCTGTAAGAGCTGGCCGGCAGTCTGCTGAAGTATTGTAGCCGGCCTCTGCGAGGCCGGTCCGGGGTCGCAGACCCCGGCGACAAAATGCTTCAGCGGCGCGTTACGCGTAGCCGTGCTCGCGGAACCACTGCCAGGCAGCGGTGGCCGCTTCGCGCACGTCCCCGGGGTCGTAGCCGAGTTCGGCCACGGCCCGCTCGCAGGAGTAATGATGCTCCAGCGCCGACATCGCGGTCGAGGCCGTGTTGACGTCGGGCTCGCGTCCCGTGATTTTTCCCCAGGCACTGCCTAGCAAGCCGGCCGCGCGCAGCCAGCTTCGCCGGGCCGTCATTACCGGGCGGCGGCCGCCGGTGACTTCGGCGAACAGGGTCCAGGCTTCGAAGTAGGTCATCGCCGGCCCGCCCAGTATGTAGCGACGTCCGCGTTGGCCGCGCTCCAGCGCCGCCAGCACGGCGCTGGCTACGTTGCGCACGTCGCAGAAGTCGTTCCCCCCCGGCGGCGCGATCCAGCTTTGCCCCTTGGCGACCGCCAGGATCATGCGCCCCGACGACGGTTTCCAATCCCACGGGCCCAGCACGTAGACGGGGTTGACGATCACGGCGTCGAGCCCGCCGGCGACTTCGTCGAGCAGCGCCTGTTCGGCCGCCCGCTTGGTAACGACATACGGGCACTCGACGTGACCCGAAAGGGCCGCCTCTTCGGTGGCCGGGTTCGTCCGCGTGCCGAGCCCCAAGGCGTCGACGCTCGAGACATGAACCATTCGCGCGCCGGCGGCACGCGCCGCGCGGGCGACGTTGCGGGTCCCTTCGACATTGATGGCCTGCTGCAATTCGAGGCCGCTCCAGCCGAGTTGCACCACGGCCGCCGCGTGCACCACCCAGTCGACGCCGCCGGTGGCCGCCTGCAACGAGCCGGCGTCGCGCACGTCTCCCTGGGCGATCTCAATATCGAGCCCGGCCAGCGGCCGCGCGTCGGACGTCGTGCGGCTGAGGACGCGCACCTGGTGCCCGCGCTCCAGCAGCAGACGAATGCAGTTGTTGCCGACCAGTCCGGTACCGCCAGTGACGAGGGTTCGCATGCCGAAGAGTTTGGCGCAAGCGAGGCGAAACGGCAACGTGTCAGGCGGGCGTCATCTCGACGGCCACGGGCTGGCCCTGCTGAAATCGCCGTTCGTACTTTTGTTCTTGCCGGCGATCGATGGCGGTGATCAACCAGATGGCCAGCGCTGCCGATATCAACCGCGGCACGCCCGCGGCGATCCAGCACCAAGACGTCGAAGTCAGTTGGTCAATGTCGTCCGCGGGCAGTCGGCTGGCGATGTTGCTGGCGATATTGGTGATAATCCATGTGGCCCACCAGAGTCCGATCAGCGGAGTCAATTTCGCGCGCCGCCAGGCAGCGCCCCAAGGCTCGCTAATTCTCGGGTCACTGGCGCGCCAGATTTCGTTGGCGATCTGACAGGGTCGCACCAGGTTGAGGAAAGGGACGAACCAGGAACCGACTGCCCAGCGTGGTGTGTAGTTCAACCCCGCAGCGCCGAGCGCTGGCAGGTTGCGGTAGGCGCGATGAAACCACATCAAGAAACACACGACGTTGGGAATTGCCAAGGCGAGGGCCGCAAATCCCAGCATCTGTTGGCGGAAGTCGTTCGATTCCAATTGCTCCTGGGTGACTTGCCCCACGCGCGCGGCCTGCAAAAGTCGGATTTGCATCCATAACGAAACCATTGACATCAGCTCGAGTGCCAGGACCAGCGACATCATTGCCCGGGCGCTGATCGAACGTGCATGCGCTGACTCGAACGGCACGCCGACCACCTCGGACATGGTCGGCGGGGCGACACTTTCGAGCGGCTGCGGACTTTCGTAGGGATTCGTCGACATAGCAAGGCCCCGGGGACGTGGCCAAGCGGGAGGCTTCGGCCAGGAGATCGAGCGTGGTGGTTGATTGTGCGTTGCCAAGCGTATCGCACGGCATCCGCCCTGGCCAGCGATGGCGAGCGGCCGAAGACGGCTCTATAACACGTATCCCGGATCGCTTAAAACTGCGCCGCCCGCAAGGAATTTGTACAAGGGGGGGCAGCCGAAGCCTTCGCTTTTCGTTAGCCATTTGGGTTGGACCGGCGTTATTCTGGTTGTCCACCGCTCAGCTTGCGTCGGCCAGCACGTTGCGCTTCGGCCGGATAATGCTGCGCGACAACGAGCTGGAGCTGCAACTTAAGTTGCGGCGACAACTGTGGCGCATCAGCGGCTCCGAGACGGCAGCCAAATAGTCGCATCCTATCGGAAGAATCTCCATGCCAGATCGTGGCGCAGCAACGGCGAATCGCGAGGTGCGGCAACGGTTCGCCGGCAAGGTCGCGATCGTCACCGGCGGAGGACAGGGGATCGGCCGCGCCACGTGCGAGGCGTTTGCCGCCGAGGGTGCCACGGTCGTCATTGCCGAACGCAACGCCGAGACGGCCGCGGAAGTCGCCAGCGCGATCGAAGCCGCCGGCGGTAAAGCCTTGGCCGTGCCGACCGATGTCTCGGACGAGCTGACTATTCAGCGCATGGTCGAGACGACGATCGACCGTTTCGGCCGCATCGACGTGTTGGTCAACAACGCGGCCGTCTTTATCTTGCGGGGGATCGAGGCCACGGTCGAAGAGTGGCACGAGATTCTAGCCGTCAACGTGATCGGGCCGGCGCTCTGCGCCAAGCACGTCGTGCCGCACATGCAGCGACAGGGCTCGGGCGCGATCGTGAACCTCGGTTCGATCTCGAGCTTTATCGCCCAGCCGCAATTCGTGACCTATAACACCACGAAGGGAGCGATCGCGCAGATGACGCGCTGCATGGCGCTCGACTTGGCGCCGTCGCACATCCGCGTCAACGCCGTCTGTCCGGGAACGATCTGGACCTCGATCGTCGAGCAGCGGGCGGCCGAACGCGGGCTCGATCGCGCCGCTGCCGATACGCACCCGGAGTTCGGCGCTTCGCATATGATCGAGCGTTGCGCCGATCCCATGGAAATTGCCCGGGCGATTCTGTTCCTGGCCTCCGACGATGCTTCGTTCGTCACGGCCGAGTGCCTGATGGTCGACGGGGGATACGTCGCGCGATAAGGAGCCGATCGGCAATGCGCACCGTGAGCCCTATCCCCCGGAGGCGACGAACCGCCCCGCTCTGGCTACAGCATTGGGCAAGGCTCGTGCGCGCCGTAGGTCGAATCGGACTCGACCTGCGGGAACTCGTGAATCGCCCGCATGATCTCTTCGCGGTGGATGGGCACCTCACGCGGGCCTTCGAAACCCAGTCGCACGCGGTCACCTCGGACCGACACGACAGTGACGACGATGTTCTCGCCGATGCAGATGCGTTCGCCTTCCTTGCGGCTCAAAACAAGCATGGGTCTTTCCTCCGTGTCTCAAGAATCCATACTGAACGCTGGCAAAATTCACCGGGTTGCCAGCTCACCTAAAGTGCCCCGAATGGCTCACCGCGACATTTGTTCACCAATCCCGTTCGCGCTTGCTCCGCTCAATTCCTCGACGATACGACTTCCACCCGATTCGACACTTCTTCGACACCTGCGATGCGATCGACCGCGGCCGACGCCAGTTGCTTCAGGTAGAAGCTGCCGACTCGACCGTGCAGCACCAACACGCCTTCGTGAAAGGTGCAAGTCACGTCGTGCAGCGGGGCGTAGGGGCTGCTGCTCAACCGTTGCCGAGCTTCGACCAGGCTGGGATCTTTTTCCGCGGCCGGCCCCAACTCGCTGCCCAATCGCGACAGCCCGCGATGTGGTTCATCGCGTTGTTGTCGGGTAGACGGCCATGGCGTTGACTCGCGATGCATCAACCTGTCTCCGATCCAATCATTAGGTTCGATCTGTCGATTTCCAAGCGGGCCGACCCAAGGCTATGGCTGCGTAACAGTTTGCTCAAATCCACTCACTGTTGGACGTTGGCAGTCGGCGAAAGTTCGTCTGCTGTTAAGCATATTTCGTGCCCCCATCAACACGATTCTGCAACCCACGATCATTCAATTGCGCCAGATCGACACGCTAACAAGCATCGCGGCACCGAACTCTCTGAACGCTGGAGTGTTGGGAGCGCGCGACTCACCTGAAGAGCCCAGCGCTGCTAGCAACGACGAGAGCTGGCAAGTCGAATTGCTACGGTCGTCGTCATGCCGACGCTAGCAAGCGCGCGTGTGCCAAAATGGCACGCACAAAATGCACAATGGCAGCGGATCACCGCGACTGCTAGCCGCGAGTGTCGACCGCGCCGTCGGCGAGCACGCCCCGCACGATCGCCCGCAACCGCGGCTCGGCCACGGCCGCCACGGCCAAAATCTCTTCGATATTGGCGGGCTTCAGAGCGTCGGGCAGGCAGATATCGGTGACGATCGACAGCCCCAGCACGCGCAAGCCGGCATGCACGGCGACGATCACTTCGGGCACCGTCGACATGCCCACGACGTCGGCGCCGATCATGCGCAGAAAGCGATACTCGGCGCGGGTTTCGAGGTTGGGCCCCAAGACGGCGACGTAAACGCCGCGGTGCGCGACGACATTCTCGTGCCGCGCGATGGCCAACGCGCGGTCGCTCAGCACCGGATCGTAGGGGCGGCACATATCGGGAAAGCGCGGCCCCAGTCGATCGTCGTTCGGCCCTACGAGCGGATTGGAATTCAGCAGGTTGATATGATCGTCGATGACGACGATATCGCCGGCCCCGTAGTTGGGGTTCATGCCACCGCAGGCGTTCGAGACGATGAGCATTTCGGCCCCAAGCGCCGCCATCACGCGGACCGGAAAGGTGATCTCGGCCAGCGAATAGCCTTCGTAGGCGTGAACGCGTCCCTCCATGGCGAGCACTTGCTGACCGCACAACTGGCCGCAAACGAGCCTGCCGGTATGACTAATCGAGGTGGTTCTGGGAAAATGCGGTACTTGATCGTACGCAATGGCCACGGCGAGATCGATTTCGGCGGCCAGACCCCCCAGCCCGGTGCCGAGAATGATGCCGGCCCGCGGCTGATGTGGCCATTGGCGGCGGATTGTTTCGGCGGCTTCTTCCACGCGTTCGGCAAGGCCTTGCATCGGGCGAGCTTTCCATCGAAGTTGACAGACGCGCGGCCGGCGCGCCGGGTTGGCAGATCGCGCCGCGCAGTCTAGCCGCCACTCGTTAGCCGTTCAACGCTTCGCAAAGGACCGACCATGGGCGGATCGTGGAAACTGGGCACCGTCGCGGGCATCGGCATCTTCGTCCACTGGACGTTCGCCATCCTGGTCGCCTGGGTGTTGTTGTCACAGCCCAACTGGGAGGCTGGGCTAACGATGCTGGCCTTGGTCTTCGCAGTCTTCGGCTGCGTTGTGCTGCACGAGTTGGGGCACGCCCTGACAGCGCGACGCTTTGGCATCCAGACGCGCGATATCACCTTGTTGCCAATCGGCGGACTGGCACGCCTGGAGCGCTTTCCCGAAGAGCCCGTTCAGGAACTGTTGATCGCACTGGCCGGCCCGGCGGTGAACCTCGTCATCGCCGCCTTGTTGGGAGTCGGCCTCGCGATGGTCGGACTAGGCTCGACGCTGTGGCAAGGCACTTGGGTGGGCAGCCCATTCTTAACGCAATTGGTGTTCATCAACGTTGCCTTGTTCGTATTTAACTTGATACCCGCCTTTCCGATGGACGGCGGACGAGTTCTGCGGGCGCTGCTGGCCACGCGGTTCGACTACAACCAGGCGACGCAGATCGCCGCGCGTGTCGGCCAGGCTTTGGCCGTGGCTTTTGGATTCGCCGGTCTGATGTATGGCCATTACATGCTGTTGTTCATCGCGCTGTTCGTCTATCTCGGCGCGCAGATCGAAGCGCAAATGGTGCAGACGCGTTTTTCGGTGCGGGGTATCCCCGTGCGCAGCGTCGTGATCGGCGAAAGCCATGCTCTGGCCCCCACCGACACGCTCACGCAAGCCGCCAGCCAACTGCTGGCCACGTCGCAAATCGATTTTCCGGTCGCGACCGATGGGCAAGTACTGGGGCTGTTGACGCGGCACGACCTGGTACGCGCGCTGGCCGCCGGCCGGCGTGACGACGCGGTCGCCAACGTCATGCGCCGCGATCTGCCTGTTGTCGAAGACGACGCGCCGCTCGAGGCCACCTTCCGTCAGATGCAGGAATTGGGGACCAGCACTTTGCCGGTCGTGCACCGCGGTCGGCTCACCGGGATCGTCACGCTGGAGAACATCGGCGAGTTCATCATGCTTCGCTCGGCCCTCGAGGAGTCGCGAAGTGCCGGCGCTGGCGGGACCGGTGGTGATGCGGGAAACGGCGCGGCGTAAACCATTAAACGAAGCGTTAGCCGGCACACACCGTGCCCAAGCTATAGGGCTTCGCCGGCGAGGCGTGCCGCGTGTCACGCTTGGTGGCTGAAGTTGCAACTCCCAGCCGCGGGGTGGTATAAACGCTTTGTCGTTGGGTATTTAGCGCCGTCGGCAGAAACCACCTTTTCCCTGCTGCGTGCTCGGCTTTGAGAACCCGTTATCCGAGGGGATATCGCCATGCGTCGATTGGTCACGTTCGTCATCGCGTCCTGCTTGTTGGGCTTCGCCTGCCAGTTCGCGATTGGGGCGGAAGCCAAGACTTCATCGCCGGTCCAGATTGGCGACCGCGTGGCCGAGTTCACGTTCAAGGACATTCGCTACCTGCCGCGCACCTTGGGCGAGTTCGGCGATAAGCAGGCGTTTGTCATCGTTTTCACCAATCTCGATTGCCCGCTGGTGAAGCGCTATCTGCCGCGGCTCGTTGAGCTCGATCGCGAATATCGCGACCGCGGTGTGCAATTCATGTCCGTTAACGTCGGGCTGGCCGACTCGATCGTCGAAGTGGCCTACCAGGCCGTGAAAGTCGACGCCGAGTTCCCCTTCACCAAGGATTTCGACGGCGAAGTGGTGCGTGCCCTGGGCGCCGAGCGCACGCCAGAAGTGTGCGTGCTCGATGCCGAGCGCCGCTTGCGCTACCGCGGACGGATCGACAGCCGGTACCGTTTGGGTGGCGTTCGCGAAGGCGAGTTGCGCGACGATCTCAAGCTGGCGATCGACGACGTGCTTGCCGGCCGCGAAGTGGCCGTGGCCGAGACGCCGGTCGACGGTTGCCTGATCACGCTGCCGACCGATCCGCAGCCGACGCCCGAGATCACCTACTCGTCGCACATCGCCGGCTTGATGAAGCAACATTGCCAGGAGTGCCATCAGCCGAATACCACGGCCCCCTTCGAGCTGTACACGTACGAAGACGCCAAGAGCAACGGCGAGATGATCGCCGAAGTGGTGCGCGAGCAGCGGATGCCTCCGTGTTATGCCAGCAGCGAAACGCCTGAGATCGTCAATCGCAAAGTGATGACGCCGGTGGAGCGCGACCAGGTGATTACCTGGGTGCGCAGCGGCATGCCGCTTGGCGACACCTCAAAGCTGCCCGAGCCGTTGCACCCGCGCGAGGGTGAATGGGAGATCGGCACTCCCGATCTGGTCGTCACGGCCCCCAAGCCGATCAAGATCCCCGCCGACGGCATCGTCGAATACAAATACTTGCTGTTGCCCCACGTCTTCAAGGAAGACACCTGGGTACAGAAAGTCGAGATTCTGCCCGGCAATCACGCCGTGGTGCATCACGCCAACCTGGCGGCGGTCAATCCGCTGGGCAAGTTTACGAGTGAGGCGTTCATCACCGGCTATGTGCCCGGCGGCACCGCGATGATGCTCGACCCGAACATGGCCTACAAGATTCCCAAGGGCTCCGTGCTGGCGTTGCAGATTCACTATGTGACGGTCGGCGAAGCGACCAGCGATCAGATTCGCGTCGGGCTCTGCTTTCCCAAGGAGCCGGTCCACACGCAGGTTAAGCACTTCCAGGTGCACGACGGGCGATTCGTGATTCCACCTGGCGCCTCGCACCATCGTTCGGTCGCCTCGATGACGCTCAAGAACGATTCAACCGGTCTGGGGATGTTCAGCCACATGCACCTCCGCGGCAAAGACATGGTCTTCAACGCCCTCTATCCCGATGGCACGCGTGAAGTGCTGTTGGCGATTCCCAACTACAGCTTCGACTGGCAGATGAACTATCGCTGGGCGCCGCGGAGCAAGAAGTTCCCCGCCGGCACCAAGATTCAGGTCGTGGCCCACTTCGATAATTCGAAGTTCAATCCCTACAACCCCGATCCCAAGCAAGAGGTTCGCGAGGGGCAACAGACCTACGAAGAAATGATGTACGGCTTCTTCTTCTACACCGACGATACCGAGAAGCTGAACGTGCAGGTCGATCCCCAGACGGGGGTCGAACTCAAGCCGGCCGAAACTGCCCAAGCCGGTGGGTGAGACTTGGGCTTGGTTTCGCGTTCGCTTGTTGCCCGCCGATTTCCCTCGCCACGATCGCGACGTGCCTCCTTAGTCGAGCGACGGATCGATTTCGCCGCGAACTTCCGCGGGCACTGTGGCCGTTGAGCCGTTGCTGTTCGCATCGTTGATTTGCCGCCCCCCCAGTGCCAGGCCCACGGCCGAGAGCCATTCACCGTCTGGCGGTGCGTAAGGGCGGAACTTCTCCAGGCCACCTTCTTCTTCGCGGTGTAATAAGGCCCGTCGCTTACCCAACTGGCTGGCCGCGGGCGTATCGACGAGCAGGCTCGAATCGGCCGCGCTCATTTGCAGCAAGACGCGCACCGCGAATTGCTTGATCAGCCCGCGCTCGAGCATGCGGTTGAAATTCGTCAGCGTATCGCACCACACGAGTGCGTGCATGCCGAGCGCTGGGCCGTCGCGCAATAGGTCGGCGAATTGCCGATCGGGCTTGGGTTCGTCGGTCTCGCCGCGGCGCGAGAAGCTGAATTCTTCCTCTTGCCGCCGCAGTTCGCGCAGCCGCGGCAGATCGTAAACGACCAGGAACACCGGCGGCGCATCGCCCGACGTGTTCCGCCGCCGCTCGAGTTCGGCGTGCAGTTCGGCCACGACCGCCGAGCCATCGGCCGCCGACGCCACACGCACTTCGTGGGGCAGCCCCTGCGCGAGCGCTCGCAACGGCGCTTGTTGCGGGCCGTCGGCCGGACCACCGTCGAGGATCACGAACTTAACGCAGGCACCCGTCGCCGGATCGCTTGGCGCGAGCTGCGCGGCGAGGCTCACCAAGGCCGCGGTCAACATGCCGGCCGCCGCTTCGTCGTTCTGTCCGATGAACAACACGTTCGCGGCATCGCGCCGCGCGAACGAAACCGTCGTGGCCTCGGCAATTGCCAAGGGCTCGCCGAGCCAGGCGCAAGGTTGTCTTGGGGAAGTGGGCCAGGCGGCCGCGGTCACCAGCTCGTACAGCGCCTCGTTGCGTTCCAACTCGGCCGGCTGCATCCCTTCGAAGACGATTTGTGGGCGGCGCGGCACGCTCGCGGGGCGCTCTTCGGCCAATTGTTGCACGTCGGCGAGAAACAGATCGCGCCGGTCGTCGGGAAGCCAAACCACCTGGAACGGATGATTCCCTTCGACCAGACCGTTCGCGTCGTTGTAAATCGCTTCGCCGGGGCGCGACAACAAGCGGGCCGCGGTATTGTCTTCGCTCAGAATCAAATGCGCGTCGTTCTCGCTGCACTGCAACGCGATCCGCACCGCCATCTGACCGAGCGTGCTGCGGGCCAGCGAATAGGCCCCACCCAAAGTCTGCGAACCGAGATGCACGTGGATACCGAACGCGCGGCCTTGCCGCACCAGACGGTCGAGCAGCAGCGAAGCCTCGTTGGCCGTGCGATCGTCGGCGACGAAGAATTCCTGGAACTCGTCGACGATGAACAGGATCCGCGGCAGTTGATTCCCCGCGTCGCGAAAGCCGGCGATATCTTGCACGCCCGCCGCGCGGAACCGCTCGCCGCGGTCGTGCATTTCGGCGTCGAGCCGTTGCATGACGCTCAGGCCGAACTCGCGTTCGCTTTCGATGGCAACGACGCGGGCGTGCGGCAACTCGTGCGTCACGTAGGTCTTGAACTCGACCCCCTTCTTGAAGTCGATCAAGTAGAGCTCGAGCTCCGCGGGGCTATAGCGCAACGCGGCGTTGACGATCAGCGCGTGCAGCAAGGTCGACTTGCCCGAGCCGGTTTTGCCGGCGATGAGGACATGTTGCGCTGTGCCTTGGCCGAGCTTGAGATGCTGCAAGCGGGTGGCGCCGACGCGCCCCAGCGGAATGTCGAGGCCGCGGCGGCTGTCGGCCGTCCAGTAGCGGTCGCGTAGCGGAGCGATCGCTTCGAACGGGACCTCGACGCGTTTGGCTCCCACGGCCGCCTGGCCGACCGCCTGCAAGATGCGTTTCTGCCAATCGGCCGGCGGCGGCGGGTCGACCGCCAGCGGCAGATGCTTGAAATCGGGCTCGAGCCAGGCCAGTCGGTCGTTAGTTGCCGTGAAGACCGTGGCGTATTGCGCGAGATCGTTTGCCCCCATGCCGGCGGGGCGCGGCAAACGGGCATCGGCCGACAGCAGCGTATAGACGCCGCAGCGCGGGCCGGTCGCAGCAATGCTCAGCAACCGCCGCGCCGCGACTTCGGAAAAACCGGCCGGAAAGTTGGCCACCACCAGAATGCGAAACGGCTCGGCGATTTCCCCTGCCTGTTGGTTGTAGTCTTCGATCGTGGCGAACTCGTTGCGAAGGTACTTCTGAATGACCGTTTCCATGTGTTCGGTCAGGTCGGCCAAGCGCTGTTCGATCTGATGCGACTCGGTCCAGATGCGATGCGTGACCAGCGCTTCGTCGAAGTCGGCCAGGTGCATGAACGCGGCGAAGTTCTGTCCCAGTCCCGCCGGATCGATAATCGTGAACCGCACCTTGCCGGGAGGCAGCGTGGTGAGCAATCGCAACATGAGCACTTGCAGCAGCTCAACGGCCCGCTGCCGTCCGGCGTCTTGCGCTTTAATGAAGATCGAGCCGACTTGCGGAAAGCCGTAAAGCGCCGGTAGCGCGAACTCGAGCGAATTCGCTGGCGCTTCGCCCCCCTCGCTTGCGAACGCCTCGCCGCTGGCGGCCTCGCCCAAAAACGGGCGTACGTCGAACGTCAATCGTCCAAAACGCAACGCGCCGGCGTCGAGCTGCCTGGCTTGCCATTCGAGCCAGGCGCGCGAATTCCATTCGGGGCAGCGCCGATCGACCTCGCGGCGGATCGCGGCGATCTCGGCCCGGGCTGCCGCCAGCCCCTGCTGCCAGGCCGCCACCGCCGCAGCCAGCAAGGTATTGAACTTGTGATCGCCGGCGGCCATCGTCTGCTCGGCAGTCGCGCGGGCGTCGGATTGTTCCTCGTCGTGGCGCCGTCGGGCGTCGAAATGGCGCTGCGCGTGCCGATCGGAGATGCGGCGCTGATCGGCCTCGTAACGCCGCGTCAGGCTCTTGAGCCGCTCGTCGACCGACGCGACGAGCCGCGGCAGTTCGGCCTCACGGCGCTGCTGGCATTCGACCACCGCCGGTCCGTGCTTTTCGACGGCAGACCGCAGATCGGCCTCGCGTTTGTCGTGGATATCGCTGCGATGCCGCTTGTTGGCCGCCAACGATCGCGCCAAGCAGTGCTGACACCACTCGGTTGCGTCGCGGGTCGCGGCGACAAAAGGACGATAAACCCGCAAGGTTTGCCGGCGGGCCACTCGCTTCAGCCATATGCCGAGTACGGCGCCGACGGCGATCGATAAGACCGCGGTGATTGCCAACCAGGGGAGCGGCGACCATCCACATAGCCAACCGATCGGCGCGGCCAGCATCACGGTTGGCCCCAGAATCAGCAAGGTCAGTCCGAAGCCCGCGGTGAGCCTCGGCAGGCTAAGCTCCTTGAGTTCGGCCAGGCGCGAGGCGGCCACCGCGCAGGCTTCGTCGAGTGCGGCGGCGGGATCGGCGTCGGCCGTGGGCTTATCAGCCGGCGGGTCGGATGCCGTTGTGGCGTCCTGGACAATTCTCGCCTGGCCATATCGCTCGAGGATGCCGATCGCTTCTTGCTCGGCGGCCTGAATCGCCTGCAGCCGACCCTGTAGGTGCAACTGAGTCTCGGCCAATTGTTGCTTAAGACGCTTGCGAGCGCCGTCGTAGACGGTTTGGGCCAGCCAGCGCGCTTCGTCAAAGACGTGTTTGGCTTGCTTCTCCGTGGTATCGAGCTCGGAAGTGAGCCGCTCGATGGCGGCCCGGCCTTCTTCGGTCGCCACGGCGCGATCGGCTGCGAACGTGGTCTCCAGCGAGCTGCGCGCGGCGCTAAACTCTTCATCGGCCGCCGCTGTCTCAGCGGCGAAACGCGCGTCGCTGTCGGCCAAGGCGGCGTCGCGGCGGGCTTCGGCCGCCTCGCGACCGCTGCGATGGGCCGCGGTTAGCGAAGACTCGCTTTTCGCGCGCTCCTGGGCCAGCCGCGCCAGCTCGCGCAGAACTGTTCGCTGGCGCTCGACAAGGCTTGATGAAGTCATCCTGAGACGCGATCCTGAGGGCAAAATGCCGACGTTGCCGGCGCGCGGACGATTATTCGAGTCTACCTCACCAGCCGTGCGCACGCGACGCGAGACGGCCGGGCCGCGAGCGGGGCCGATAAGTCGAACCATGGTCGCGACGTCAATCGTCGCGCTGGCTGCACTCCTGTTCGGCGCGGGTGAGGACTTCGCCCAATTGATCGATCGCCCTGAGCGCCGCCGCGATGCGTGGCTCGAGCGGGTCGAGATAATCTCGCTCGAAGTCGCGGCTCACCGCGTCGTTCCAGCCGGTTTGCGCCTCTTCCCACGCGAGCCGCAGTTTCTGGGCGGCGTGCCGCAGCTTCGCCTTGCCGTCGTAGAGATTGCTCGTCACGGTTGTGCATCCGTTTCTGGTTCGACGATGGCGTCGGGCCCGGGCGAAGCCGTCTGCCGAGGCGGCGTGGGTTGTGCATTAGAAGGATCGGCTAGCTGGCCGGCCGACATGCTGGCCGATTGGCGATCGAGGGCTTCGCGCGGCGGCGCTGGCGTCTGCAGTTCGGGGGGCGCGACCTGCGTGTACTCGATCAGCCGCGCGATCGAACGATCCATCTGGGCGACCGCCTTGGGCAAGTCCGCAACCAGCGCGCCGGCCAAGGGTTCGGCGTGCGCCTGAAAGTCGAGAATCGCCTCTTCGACGATCGTCGCCCAACGCTTCACGGCGGCCAGCTTTTCCTCGGCCTCTTCGAGGCGCCGCTTGGCCAGGGCCACGAGCTTCTTCTCTTGATGGCAACTCGGCGTGCGATGGGGATCGATCGTCGCCGCCAGGCATCGATGCAGATCGCTCTTCGCCTCGGCCAACTGTTCGTCGCGCACGCGAAGCTGATGTTGCCAGTACTTGAACAAGTCGTGCCCCAACCAGTTGAGGAACCGCTCCGCGTCGGCGCGTACTGTGGCCAGCGACTGGCCGGCTTGGTCGGTAAAGATGCCCAACGCGGCCCGAAACTGCTCCAGGGATTCGATCGACTGTACGCGTGCGGTGCGATTCATGACGACTCGCTCAACGCTGCCGGAGGTATTCGTCGATGCGGTCGGCCTTGCGCAACAAGAACGGCACATGCTCTTCGACCGCCTCGACAAAGCCAGCGATCGAGCGCATCGTGCGCTCGAACTCCTCGCCGAACCGCTGATGTTCCTTGTCGCGCCAGGTTTCGCCCAACGACTGGAATTGGCCGTGCAGCATCTGCATCTGTCCCTGCAATTCGCTGTTGAAGCGCTTCAGGTTATTGGCAAAGCGGCGGAGTTCTTCGGGATTGACAATGGCCTGCGACATGGCGGCACCTGGGTAATTGAGTGGGCGGGCGTTGTCTTCATGGTAACCGCCGCCGACGCTTGGTTAGCTCGACGGATCAGAATGCGCTTGTCCCGTAGCGCCAGCTCGTGCGCGATGGATGAAATACAACCCCGTGTAAACCGTGGACGCGATCACCTTGCCGGCAGCCGTCTGCTCGTCGAGCCAGCGGTCGACCTCGGCCAACGGCACTTCGTAAACCATGATCTCTTCGTGCTGGTCTCCTCCGCCGGCCCCCACACGCCGCAGCCCGTGGGCGACGAACAGCGTCACGGTTTCGCTCGTCAGTCCGGCTGACGTCGAGAAGGTACCGACCATCTCTAGCCGCTGGGCCGCGTAGCCGGTCTCCTCGACCAGTTCGCGCTCGGCGGCCCGGGCCATCGGTTCGCCGGCATCGTCTGGAAGATCGCCCACAAGTCCCGCCGGCAACTCGATCGCGGCGCAACCCAGCGGGATACGGAACTGCTCGACGAAGATCACGTGGCCACTGGGAGTGACGGCCGCGATCATCACGGCTCCAGAAGCAACCGTCCGCTCGGCAAACTCCCAGTGTCCGCGGCTGACCAGGCGCAGGTGCTTTCCCTCGGCGAGCGTGATGGCTGGAACGTTGGTCATACGACAGATTGGCCTAACCGAAAGCAGCTAAGGTGTTGGCGACGCGTCGCTTATGCGTCGTTGATCGGAAAAGTCGGCGTTCAATTCGGGGGCCTCGGCTGAGAAAGCCGAGGCCCGCACTCGCCTGCTCCTGCTCTCCAAATGTAACACTACTAGTCCGTTTACGCCTCACTGCGGTAGGAGCGCCGAGCACTTAAGGACCAAACACCCTGCCCGAAGGGACACCGCGTGATCTCCCCTGCCCGACCCCTCGAAGACCTGGTCGAAGACGCCGCGGAGAGCACCGCGGCCCCGCTACGAAACAATCGCCTGACTTCCGCCGCGCCGCAAGACATCTCGACCGCGGATTTGCCCGCCGTCGTTCAATTGCTTGCCGACGAGCCGCGCGGATTCGTGGCTGCGCGGCTCACGCGCCGCACCTTCAAGTCGGGCGAAACGCTGGCCCAAGTTGGTGAGCCCTGCCGCGCGGTCTGGTTTGTCGCCCGAGGCCTGGTCGACGTGCAGTTCGCCTCGGCGATGGTGCACGCGCTGGGGATGCCTGGCCCGATCCTGCGAGCCGGCGACAGCTACGGCAGCCACGCCTTCGATTCGCAGGCGACACACAGCGTGACGCTCACGGCGCTGTGCGACGCCGAAGTCTGGGAACTGTCGGGCGATGATCTCCGCACTGCGTGCGCAGCGCACGACGGCTGCCGCCAATGGTACGAAAGCGTGCTCAACCGGCGGATGATCGCCAGCGTCTTGGTACGGCTGGCCAATCTGCATCCTGCCTCGATCGCGCCGTTGGCGCGGCTTGCCAATCGCCTCGAAGCTGTCGAAGTGGCTGCCGGACAGGTGATTCAACGCTCGGGCGAGCCGATCGAAGTCTTGCAAATCGTTGAAAGCGGCGCGCTCGTCGCGATGCCCACGGCCGGCGCACAGATCATGGGGCGCGGCGCGACGGAGTTGGGACCCGGCAGCGTCGTCTCGGCGACCAGCTACTGCCTGCGGGCCGCGGCGGCCGTCGACGTGACCGCAGCGATGGACAGTCGGCTGTACGTGTTGCCCAGCGACGCCGCGTCGGCCGAAGATCTCGCCTCGGTTCGCGCTGCTCTGAGCCAGTTGATCGCCTTGGGACTCGACGTGCAGCCGACCGGTTCGGCCGGAGCCGAAATTGATCGCTCGTGCGTCGCTTATCAAGGAACGGCCGATGAAGACGATCTGCTAGGCGAAGCCACCCAACCTGCCTGGTGGCAGCGTTTGCCGCAGCGACGGCAGCGCGAAGAAATGGACTGCGGCGCCGCGTGCTTGCGGATGCTTCACTCGTTCTACGGACACGAGATCGGCGAACGCGAAGCCCGCCAGTTGGCCCGCGTCTCCCGTTATGGCACGTCGCTGGCCGACTTGAGCGAAGCGGCCGAGCGGCTTGGCTATCTGCCGGTCGGCGTCGAAGTTCCCGACGCCGAGGCGCTGTCGAGCGTGCAACTGCCGGCGATCGCTCACGTCGATAAGAACCATTTTGTCGTGGTCTGGCGCGTGAGCTCGCGCCACGTCGAAGTCGGCGATCCGGCGATCGGCCGCACGAGGCTCCCCCGCGCGGAGTTCGTCGAGCGGTTCGGCGGCTTCCTGTTGCTGGTCCGTCCGACCGACGCCACGGGCAAAACACCCGCCGCCAAAGAAGCAGCCGAACAGGCAGTACCCACGACCAGCCTGTGGCGCAAGCTGTGGCCGTTCGCCCGGCCTCACCTGGGCACATTCGGCTATGTGCTGCTGGCTTCAGCTCTGTTGCAGTTGTTCGGTCTGGCCGGTCCGATGCTCACCCAAGTGATCATCGACCGCGTCATCGGCCACGGCGAAACGCGGCTGCTGCCGATCGCCTTCGGCGCCTTGCTGCTGACCACCGTGTTTGGCGCGATCGTCGGTTACGCACGCAGCCAACTGATGCTGCACGCCTCGCTGGCCATGCAGCGCACGTTGATGGAGGCCGTCTATCAACGCATGCTGTCGCTGGCTCACTCGTTCTTCTCTCGCTTCACCACGGGCGACCTGGTGCGGCGATTCGGCGAAGTCGACGAAGTGCGGCGGTTCTTCACGAATCATGCCATCTCGTCGCTGGTCGACGTGCTGATGGTGACGACCTATGCGATCGTGCTGGTGTGGATGCAGCCGGCTCTGGCCGGAGTGTTCATCGGCGTCCTGCTGGTCAGCACCGTGATCTCGATCCTGATCGCCCGCCCGGTGCGCAGCCACACCAAGCTGCACGTGCAGAAGTTCGCCCGCGTCAACACGCATGTGATCGACTCGTTCAAAGGCATCGATCCGGTCAAAGCGATGAGCGTCGAGCGGCCGTTCCGCCGCTGGTTTGGCGATCTGCTGCGACCCTCGATCGAGTTCGGCCGCCGCGCCGCGCTCTGGTCGCTGGCCTCGGGCACGATCATCCAGTTGCTCGATGGCATCAACTCGGGCGTGGTCCTGTGGCGCGGCACCACGCTGGTGCTGGCCGGCGCCATGACGCTAGGGCAGTTGATGGCCTTCCTGATGCTCAGCCGGCAGTTGTCGGCCCCCGTGCTGCGGCTGCTCGAACAATGGGACGAGTTCCAACGCACCGTCGTGAGCCTCGAACGGGTCGGCGACCTGCTCGAAGAGACCTCGGAGCGCGACCACCTGGAAAGCCGGGGCGCGATGCTCAAGCTCCCCAACCCCCGTGGCGCCATCCGCCTGGAGAACCTCAGCTTCGCCTACTCGCGCGACTCCAAAGACTCGAGCCGCCGCGTGATCGACACCATGAACCTCGAGATCAAGCCGGGCGAAGTCGTGGGCGTCGTCGGCCGCTCGGGCTGCGGCAAGAGCACCTTGGCCCGCCTGCTGCTGCGGTTCGAAGAGCCGACCGCGGGCCGCATCCTGCTCGACGGCATCCATCTCCGCGACCTCGATCCCGAAGCGCTGCGGCAACAGATTGGCCTGGTCACGCAAGACGCCGTGCTCTACAGCGGCACCATTCGCGACAACATTCTCTGCGGCCGACAAGATGTCAGCGAAGAAGACATGGTCCGCGCGGCCCAGGCGGCCGGCGCTTACGACTTCATCAGCGAGCTGCCTTACGGCTTCGAAACTCGCATCGGCGATCAAGGGATGAAGCTCTCGGGAGGGCAGAGCCAGCGGGTGGTGATCGCCCGGGCGTTGTGCGCCGATCCGCGGATCTTGATCTTCGACGAAGCCACCGCGGCCCTCGACCCACTGCTGGAGCGCGACATCCACGAAGGACTGCGTGAAGTGATCAAAGGTCGCACGACCTTGATCATCGCCCACCGGCTGCACACGCTCCGCCGGGCCGACCGCATCGTGGTGATGGACCGCGGCCGGCTGGTCGAGCAAGGGACGCACGAAGAGTTGATGGCCTGCCAGGGCTTGTACTACCAGATGTACACCGCCTCGCCCGACTGGCAGGGGAACGCATAGCAGTCGCCGACCAGGGGTAAGACCTGGCCGCCGACCACGGACGCCAGGGGCCAGGGGCGAGAGGGTCTGGGGTCAGGTGCCTCGGCGCTCCCCAACACTCCGCACTCCTTTCAACGCCCTCCTCACTCCTCTCAACTCTCCCCTCACTCACACCCCCCCACGACCTAAGAAGCTCCGTAATTTTGCGTCCGGGTGCGTCCGGGTATTTTGACGCTGCCGATTGCGGCTTTCCGTACTCGTTTGCAAACTCGCGCCGAGCGATCGGCCGGCGCCGAGTTGTGCCGTCTATTCGAATTCGGGTGCAATATCAAGACACCCGGACGCAAACCGCCTACCCGGACGCAAACCGGACGGTCACCCGGACGCAAAACTGTCGACGTGTTACACGCCTCAAGTTGTGAACCGCCGGCAGGGTGGCGAAAACCATCGCCAGCATGGCGACGGCGATTAACAACGATCGCAGGCGAAACTGAAGACGATTAACCAGAGACACCTCCAAGGTCGCGCTATCCCGGCGATTGGTCCGTCTACAAATCGCAATTCGTTCCCAGGGCTCACGCCCTGGGCTGACAGAACCGGCCCTACAGGCCGCAGAACATTGTGGCCGCCTGCCTGCAAAGCGCATCGCAAAGTCCCTGGCCCGCCGGGCCAAGTTCCAACAGCCCAGGCCCGCAGCGCAGCCGGGCACCGGCGCAGCGCAGGCCTGGGTAGCTTCAGGTTTCGAGAACGCGGTCCTGTAGGGACCGTTCATTTGGTCGTCGCGCATCGCAGCATTCGAGACGACCGTCAATCCCACACGTATCGCTCGTCCCACAAAACCTCATAGCGACGCAGCCATTCACGCAATTCGTCGGCAAACGACTGTTTCGCATGATGCTCCGGCTGTCGATGGATGTACTCACGAACGGCCGCGAGATTCGATTGGCTGACGGAGAAGGCGGCGTAACCGTTTTGCCAATGAAACGAACTCGACAAACCGCGAGTTTGATTGACCCAGGCCGACGCGCCGGTCTTGATTCTGCTGATTGCATCGGCCAGTGAAATCGTTCGCCCGAGTTGAAACAACAAGTGGACGTGGTCGCTCATGCCGCCGACGATCATCGATTGACATCCCAGGCTATTGGCCGCGCCGCCGAGCACCTGAAATAGTTCTTCGCGCCAAGCATCGGCGAGGACTGCCTCTCGGTGTTTGGTGGAAAAAATAGCGTGGATGTAGACCTTGGCCAAGGATTGCGACATGTCCTGCCCCTCAATCGATCACGGTGATGTCGACGATCGAGATGTTAGCACGCGCCGCGGCGTGAATGAACGACCCCTACAGGGTCGGAATTCATGATCACACCGGCACCCAGGCCTGCGCTGCGTCGAGTACGACTTCGCTGCGGCCTGGGCTAACAGAACCGGCCTTACAGGCCGAAGAACAATTTTGGCCGCGCCCGGCCTGGCAGAACTGGCCCTGCGGGCCGTAGAAAGATTGCCTAACAGGCCGAAGAACATTGTGGCCGCCTCGGGTCTGACAGAACCGGCCTTACAGGCCGAAGAACAATTTTGGCCGCGCCCGGCCTGGCAGAACTGGCCCTGCGGGCCGTAGAAAGATTGCCTACAGGCCGAAGAACATTGTGGACTCCTAGGGTCTGACAAAACCGGCCTAACAGGCCGAAGAACATTGTGGCCGCCTCGGGTCTGACAGAACCGGGACTGCGGGCCGAAGAACGAGGATCGCGCCGCAGGTGCGCTTGGCAAACGAACGGCCCTTTCAGGGCCGGATCGCGCGCGCGAATACGTTCCCCGTTGGCGGCCAGCCTATGTGACGCCGGCGTGGGAAGACGGTGGGCACGGCGTGGGAGGCCGGCGTCACGGCGTGGGAAGACGGCGTGCACCCGCGAAAAGCCGGCGGGCACGGCGGTGGAATGAACCACCTCAGCCGATGCGAGCCAGCCGGTCGTCGACCAGTTGTTGAACGGGTTGCGGCAGCGGATGCTCGCGCTGGAGCATTTCGACCCGGCCACGAAACTCGCGCACCACCTGGGGGTGAATCACCTGCAGCCGTGCGAGCAAGCTCATCAGCACGAGCCGCGGCGTGGTGTTATCGGGCTGGCGCAGGCAAAGATCGAGCGATCCCTGCACCATCTCACGCTGGCCGTTGAGGAAATCGGGTCGCGCTCCGTCGAGCTCGCAAGCGGTCGCCGCCAGCAGTTGCTCGAGCCGCAACTGATAGTCGCCGAAATCGCCCGCGATCGGCACCCGGTAGAAGCCGGGCGGTTCGACGAGGTCGACTCCCGCTCTTCGCCGCAGGGCATCGAGCGACCTCTCGGCCAACTCGGCAAAGGCCTGCTCCGGCTGCGCGATATCGATCAGCGTTTCGCAGCTCTCCAGCACCGTGGCGTCGATCGTGCGAATCAAGCGGAGCGACAAGACGGGCGTCTTCTCCCTGGCGTCGAGGTGAGTCACCACGACGTAGTCGGCGACCTGTCGACCTTCGCGCGCGTGTTCGGCGGCCATCTCGGCCGACCACGCCTGACCCGACACCACCAATCCGCCGCCATGACCTGGCACGATTGGCTGCATGACAAAACTGACGCCGTCGGTGCATAACTGCAGTTGTTCACCCAGGAACAGCGACAAGGCCCGGGTGAGCCGACCTTCGGCGTCGGCCATCTGCTGGCGAGCTGAACCCGTAGCGCCCTTGTCGGCGCTGGCGCCCAGAAAGCCGACAACCACGGCGTTCTCGTCCTTCGTGGGAAGCAACAGCGCCTCGGCGGCATCGCGATCGAGCCACAAGGGGCAAGGAATGCGGAGCATGGCGAGCGATAGCTCGGGCCGTGGTTCGGTGCTACCCGCGCGGATGCGCGCTGCGGCGATTTCGGCATCCCAGTAAGCGAGGGCCTGCTGATAGTCGGGCCGCTGGAGTGCAAAGAGCTGGTTCAATAGCGCGGCGGCGTGATCGAGACGCCCCAGATCGACGTTGGCCTTGATGAGATTGACCCCCACTTCGAGTCCGTGCTCGGTGGCCACGAAGCGGTGGGCGACGCGCTGCAACAGTTCGACGAGGTGGCCATGATTGCCCAGGTCGCCGCTGATTTGCATGAGCAGTTCGGCCGGCAGCGGCGCGGCAGCCATCTCGAGCGCGTCGTCGTAGAGCTGCAACGCCTCGTTGAGGTCGTTGCGCTGCAAGGCGGCGCGAGCCAGCCAGAGCCGGGCCCGCCAACTTCCGGGGAGCGCGGCCAACGCTCGCAGCCCCTGTTCGACGGCCCGCTCGCCGCCGCGCGCCTGGGCCAGCGACAGGTA
Organism: Pirellulales bacterium; assembly: GCA_050184475.1. Classification (GTDB taxonomy): domain Bacteria; phylum Planctomycetota; class Planctomycetia; order Pirellulales; family JAEUIK01; genus JAIESQ01. The sequence continues at coordinate 144,845 of JBFXAH010000013.1, forward strand.
CCAGGCGACGCCGTTTTCCTGATTTGGTTCGAGCTGCAAAGCCCGCCACAGCGTGGCGTCGGCCCGGCTGGCCTGGCCGCGCTCGGCGTAGACCTTGGCCAGGTTGGTCAGCAGATAGCTCTCTTCGCCTTGCCGAAGCTGTTCGCTCAAGACTTGCTCGGCCTCGTCGAGGCGATGCAGTTGCAAGTAGATCACTCCCAACAACGTGGCGGTGCGCGACGACGACGGCTCGATTCGCCGCAGTTGCTCGGCGTGCGGCACGACCTCGGCGACAAAGCCATCGTGCAGGGCGCTGGCGATCAGATCGTAGAGTCGATCCGGATCGTCTTGGGCGGCTGCCAGGTTTTCGAGCAGGACCTTGTCGCGCCATTCTTGCCGCGTGATGGCGTGCTCGCGTCCGTAACTGTCGTAGACACGGACCAGTTCTTCGACCTGGGCGTCGTCGAGCGTGGGACAATCCGCGGCTGGCGCGGCGTCTGGTTTTCGTCCGAACAGCTTCGTCAGGAGCTTCATGGCGCTGGACCTCCGGCCGAAGTCAATTCTAGTTCACGATTTGGGTGGCCTGGCCGGCGAGCGCAATTGCCAGATTCGTCGGCCGGAACGGCTCAAACCATCCGGAACTGCTAGCATCGCCAGCGCCCGAAGCTGGTCTTGCCCTGGGCGGGCGCAATCGCGACACTTCGCGACGCTTATCTCTCGGGCGTTCGCCCGCGACTGCGCACAAGTCAACTTTCCTGATCGGTCCTTCGATGTCCACCGCCGAGGTGGGCGCGCTCGCATGCGTTACGTTTGGCTGGCAATTGTCGTGCTGCTGTGTGGCTGCGCCCGTTGGCACGCGCCGCGGGGCGCCAATTGCGCCACGGGCGATACCGGGCGAGCCTTCGTCCCCTGCCAGGATAGCGAGTTTGTCTACAAGCAAGTTGTCGACGTCGTCGATGACTATTTCCGCATCCAGGAAGAAGAGCACGTCCGCGTGATCGGCGACACGGCGATCGAGGGGCGTATCGACACCTATCCCGTGGTCGGGGCCACCTTGTTGGAACCTTGGCGACGCGACACCGCCGGCTACGAACGCCTCGAAAGCACCTTCCAGACGACGCGACGCATTGCACGGGTGCGAATCATCCCCACGGCGGGCGGGCATCTCGTCGAGTTCGCGGTCTATAAAGAGCTCGAAGACCTGCTCAAGCCCGAACGAGCCACGGCCGGCGCTTCGACGTTCCGCAACGACAGTTCGGTCGCCCGCTACAACGAGCCGGTGCTCGACCAGGCGACGACGGCCGGTTGGATCGGCCAGGGACGCGATTCCGATCTCGAACGGCGGATGTATGCGAATCTGGCCCGCAAGATGGGCCCGATCGGCGCGGTGCCGGCGATGGCACAACCGGCGACGCCAGTCGCGCCGTCCGCGGGGGTGAGCCCGCCCTACGAGTTGCCGCCTGCCGAAGGTTTGCCCCCGCAAGCGATGCCATTGCCGCCGCCGTAGAACAGCGCGTCCGCAGATGCGGCGATGCTAATTCGCCGAGCCAGCCGCGTTGTTCGTGCGAGCCGTCAACGCGCCATGGGGCGAAGCATGCTGAAGTGGCGCGCCGGTCGCGCTGGCCGCGGGCAGCTTGAGCGTGAAGGCTGTCCCCTTGCCGACAGTGCTCTCGACGCGGATGCGTCCGCGATGGGCCTCGATGATTTCGCGGCAGGCCGACAGCCCCAGGCCTGTCCCCCCTTTGCCCGACGCGTCGGGTCCGACCTTGGTCGAAAAGAAGGGGTCGAAAATGCGCCGCAACACATCGGGGGCGATCCCTTTGCCCGTGTCTCGCACCACCAGGTCGACCATCTGGTTGGCTTCGTCGTTGAGCAGCTTGATGATCACGCGACCGCCGTCGGGCATCGCCTGGCGCGCATTCACCAGCAGGTTGACGAGCACCTGTTGAATCTGGTTGCCGCGGACCAAGGCCAGCGGCACGTCGTGGAATTGCCGCTCGACGGAAACTCGGTACTTCGACAGCTCGCGCTCCAACAGCAACAGGGCGTCGTCGACGAGCTGCGCCAGATCGGTCGGCTCAAAGTCGTCGGAGCGATTGCGGGCCATCCCCAGAATGGTGTTGGTGATCCGCGCCGCGCGGGTGCCGGCGGCCAGGATCTTCTCGAAGGCCCGGTCGCGCGTGGGGGCATCTTGATGCCGCATCCCCAGCTTGGCGTAGTTGATGATCGTCATCAGCACGTTGTTGAATTCGTGCGTCGTGGTGCTGGCCAATTCGCCGACGGCAGCCAGACGCTGAGCGCGGGCCAATTGCTCCTGGAGCGCTTGGATCTGCGACTCCAGGCCGGGGGCCTCGGCACAGCGGCCGTCGTGAATTCCGGGATCGCCCACGATCAACTTTCCTGGGTACTCGGCAGCAGCGTGCGCCACGGGCGGCAAGCGAAGGCATGGTCCCCGAGTCGACGCTGGCCGTCTCGGGGCACTCCGCGCCGCTTGCCCAAGGCGTCTTGCTTAACTGCTTTCGGGCTGAGCGGTTACCGCGCGACTACGGTATCGTCGCATTGGCGTAGGCAACTGAAGCGCTTGTACCTATAATCCCGCCGCGCTCTGGCCAATCTGGCGAAGATTGGAGCGTCGTGCGACTGGCCCCACGGATGGGGCGAAGGCTTCCGCTGGCGGAACCTGGAGAAGCTGGGATGCACACGGTCGATTTGCTCGAACAGGCACTGATCGCGGCCGAGCGGCTCGGCTACGAGTTGCGCAACGAATGGCTCGGTGGCAGCGGTGGCGGTTGCTGTCAGTTCAACGGCCGCAAATGGCTGTTCATCGACCTGGCACTCACGCCGGCCGAACAACTCGCTCAGGTGCTCGAGGCCTTGCGGGTCGATCCGCTCCTGGGCCGGTGCGATATCTCTCGAGAGTTGGCTCTGGCTCTCAACCTGCGCAAAAGTGCGTAGATTCGTCGGCAGGCGGCGACACGCAGCAGCTTAGCTAACGTCGCACGAGCCGTGCCGCTGGGCAGTAGCGGAGCCGGGATCTTCGCCATCACGATACAGCCCTGCCGCGCGAATGTACTCTTCGACGGCGCGGGGCGTGCGAAAGCGAACGCTCTTGCCGGCTCCGACGCGATAGCGCAAGTCGCGGCTGGCCAACGCCACCTCGGGCATTTCGACCTGATGGCGCCGAAACTCGGCGATCCGCTCCGGCGAGGCCACCGGCGACAGGCAACCAAAGTCGGGCTCTGGGCGACCGGCTCTGCGGGCAACGACCAGCGTCGCCAGCTCGCATACCCGTCGCGGCTCGCGCCAGTTGACCAGGTCTTCGAGCGTGTCGGCGCCGGCGATCAGAAAGAGCTGCCGATCGGGCGCTTCGCGGGCAAGATACTCGAGCGTATCGATGGTGAAACTGACGCCGCCACGATCCGCCTCGACTCGGCTGACACGCAGCGACTCCTGCCCACCTACTGCCAGCTCGAGCATCTCAATCCGCTGCGCGACGGGCGTGAGCTGTCGTTGTTGCTTGTGAGGAGATACCGCCGCCGGGACGAGCCAGACCTCGTCGAGCTGGCATTGCTCGCGAGCGCACTCGGCTAGCAGCAAGTGGCCGAAATGAACCGGATCGAAGGTGCCTCCGAACAAGCCGAGTCGCATCGTGCTGACATTCCCCGCTGACGTCGATTGGCGGCTGCGCGAGACCTGCCCGCGGCCAGGCGATCTCGTCGAGAGCACGGCGCTGAGCGGCCGCTGCAGCCGATCATACTGCCCTCCCTCGCGGGTCAGCACTATACTGACGTATAGTAAGTCTTCCCTGGATTCGATTGATGACCGAGCAACAGCAGCAGCTTTTCATTTCGCCTGATGCGCCCTGGGACGAGGACGATGCCCAGGAGCGGCTCGTGGCGGCGGTTGTCTTTCCGACCGGGCCGCCGCAGCGGTTCGACTACGTGGTGCCAGACGCCTTGGCGGCCGAGGTTGAAGTGGGGCGCCGTTTGCGGGTTCCGTTCGGCCGCGGCGATCGTCAGCAAGTCGGCTATTGCGTGGAAGTCGGCCCAAAGCGTTCGACGGGGCGGCGGCTCAAGTCGATCGGCAGCGTCGTCGATCGCCGCGCCTTGCTCTCGCCGGGCATGCTGCGACTGGCGCAGTGGCTGGCCGAATACTACCTGGCAAGCCTGGGGCAGGTGTTCGACACCGTGTTGCCGGCCGGCGTGCGCGACGGCGCCGGCACGCGGGCGGCGGTTTTCCTGGCCTTGGCGCCAGGCGTCAAAGCACAACTCGCGGACTTGGAACTGTCGAAGAAACAACGCGCGGTGCTCGAAGTTCTGGCCGACGCCGATGATCCCATGCCTCCACAAGAAGTGGCCACGGCGGCCGGCTGCACGTTTGCCCCGATCACGGCGCTGCGCAAACGTGGCCTGATCGTGCGGCAATCGAAGCGCGTGCATCGGCCCCCCGAACTGCGGGCGAAGCCCGCCCGCGCCGACGACCTGCAACTGAACCGGCAACAGCAGCAAGCCCTCGACGCGATCTTCGGGGCGTTGCGAGCCCGCGAGCACGAGGTGCTGCTGTTGCACGGGGTGACCGGCAGCGGCAAGACCGAGGTGTACATTCGGGCGATCCAGGAAGTCGTATCGTACGGCCGGCAAGCGATCGTGCTGGTCCCCGAGATCAGCCTGACGCCGCAAACGGTCGATCGTTTCAGCCGCCGCTTCGATTCGGTGGCGGTGCTGCACAGCCATTTGACCGACGCCGAGCGGCACTGGCACTGGGAACAAATCGCCAGCGGCGACGTGCAAGTCGTGGTTGGCGCGCGGAGCGCGATTTTCGCTCCCACGCCGCACCTGGGGCTGATCGTCCTCGACGAAGAGCACGAACCCTCGTTCAAGCAAGAAACCACGCCGCGCTACCACGCGCGCGACGTGGCATTGTGGCGAGCGCGCGACGAGGGGATTCCGCTGTTGCTCGGTTCGGCGACCCCGTCACTCGAGACCTGGCATCAAGCACAAACCGGGGAGTATCGACTGCTCGAACTGCCGCAACGCGTGCTCGACTTGCCAATGCCGCGAGTGATGACCATCGACTTGGCCAACGAACGCCAGGCGCGCGGCACGCGCTGGGCCATCAGTCGCCCGCTAGGTCGCGCCATGGAAAAGGCGCTCGGCGATGGTGGGCAAGTGATCTTGTTCCTCAATCGCCGTGGTTACTCGACTCACATCCAATGCCCGTCGTGTGCCGCGGTATTGCGCTGCCCGCAGTGCGACATTCCGCTGACGCATCATCGACAAGATGACTCGGCGCTGTGCCATTATTGCGATTATCACGTGCCGGCCCCCGACGAATGTCCGGAGTGCGGGTTCGCCGGCATCCGCTATTCGGGCTTGGGGACCGAGCGGCTCGAGGCCGAAGTCCGGACGCGGTTTCCCAATTACAAGGCGCTGCGGATGGATACCGACGCCATGCGCGGCGCCGGCGCCCACGAGCGGGCTTTGGCGGCCTTCCGCGAAGGGGAGGTGCAGATCTTGCTGGGGACGCAGATGATCGCCAAGGGGCTCGACTTTCCGAACGTGACGTTGGTCGGCGTGGTGAATGCCGACACGGCGATTCACCTGCCCGACTTTCGCGCGGCGGAGCGGGCATTTCAGCTCCTGTCGCAAGTGGCGGGGCGCACGGGTCGCGGCGCCAAGGGAGGACACGTTTTGGTGCAGACGCTGAACCCGCACCATCCCTCGATCGATGCCGCCGTGCGACACGACTACGAAGGCTTCGCCAAGGTGGAGCTCGACGTTCGGCGCGATTTGGGTTACCCGCCATTCGGGCGGTTGATTCGCGTGCTGTTTCGCGGGCCGCTCGAAGACGTGACGCGCGACTTTGCCGACACCGCGGCCGGGCGGCTACGGGCCGTTGCCGTGGCCGGAGAGCCCGAAGTCCGCATCCTGGGTCCAGCCCCGGCGCCGATTGCCAAGTTGCGCGGCGAAGTGCGGTTCCATCTCCTGCTGCAAGGCCTGCAGAGCGACCGCCTGCGCGAAGTGCTGCGGATCGGCATGGCGGGCCTCGATCCACCGACCGACGTGCAGTGGACGACCGACGTCGACCCGCTGAACATGCTCTAAGCCGTACATTTTTCCGCTTTGCCAAATTCCGCCCGCGAATCCGCAGAATCGGCCCAACTGCATCTCAATTCACTCTGGGCGGCAGGTCGATGGCGCTAGGGAGAATCGCCGGCGCGGCCGGCGACCGGTTCGCGCCGACGCACGTGCCATACTTGCCGTGAGGCGTTGCACGTCCCTGGCGGGTACGGCAACGCAGGGCAAGAGATAGCTTTGGCACCGCGCGCGGCGCCAACAGACTGGGAGGAACACGGCATGCGAATGCGATTGCTCGCACCGGCTTTGCTGGCCCTGTGCGGACTACTTGGCACCGGCGCACAGGCTCAAGAGTCGGGCCGCAGGCCCCTCATCTACGGCGGCGACATGTCGATGGGAGAGCTGACTCCGACCCCCGAAATGTGGTTCTATCAACAGGAGCTCCGGCAGTTCCAGGATCCCCACGCGATGGTGCGCCGGCGAGCCGAATTCAAAGCGGCGCAGCGGCACGCCCGGATGGAATCTTCGGCCTGGTATGGCATCTACAATTCGCGGCCGACTACGCAATACACCCCCTTCATGGGCGGGACCTATGGCCCGGCGTTTGGCGGCAGCCGCGACTTCAATCGCTGGTATCCCAACAACCGTCCGGTGATCTTGCTGCGCGGCAACGCCAGCGGTTCGAACTACGGCCTGTGGTAGTGCTTGGCGGTTGACCGCGCCACGGGCAATGCAATGCAACGAACAGCCCACCTGTTGCAACAGGTGGGCTTTGTTGTTGAAATCGGGCCAGCGGCGACATTGCGACGCGGTTTGGCGCACCGAGCGCGTCTTCGCGCCTCTCGACGAGATTGTCTATTATGAAATTCACGGCCCGGCGCTTCGACACGGGCATGCCGTGCGAGTTCTCGCTGGCCGACGGCCGCATCGAGTCGATCCGTCCGCTCGAGAGCTCGAACTCTCTTCGCTCCGCCGCCGGCGAAGGGCCGCTCGCTGTCGATCTCGCCCAGGAACTCTGGGTCGCGCCCGGTTTCGTCGACATCCAGGTGAACGGATTTGGCGGGCAGGAATTCAGCTCGGCCGAACTGACCGTCGAGGCGGTCGCGCGCATCGCGACCGATTACGCGGCGGGGGGCGTCACCCGCTTCTGCCCGACGCTCACCACCAACTCGTTCGCGGCGCTCGAACATGGCATGCGGACCATCGCCGCGGCGTGTCGCGGGTCGGCCGAGCTCGCGCGGCAGATCGCCGGCATTCATCTCGAGGGACCGTACCTGTCGGCCGAAGATGGCCCGCGCGGCGCCCATCCGGCCGAGCATTGTCGGCCGCCCGATTGGGAGGAGTTCGCCCGCCTGCAAGCGGCCGCCGAGGGGCGGATTGCGATCATCACTTTGTCGCCCGAATATGCCGAGGCCCCCGACTTTATCCGCCGCGCGACAGCCAGCGGCGTGTGCGTTTCGCTCGGGCACCTCAGCGCGAGCGGCGAGCAGATTCGCGCTGCCGTCGACGCCGGCGCGCGGCTGAGCACGCACCTCGGCAACGGCGCGCACCGCATGTTGCGGCGACACCCCAACTACCTTTGGGATCAACTGGCGGAAGACCGCTTGTGGGCCAGCTTGATCGTCGATGGCCAGCATCTTCCGCCCGAGGTCGTCCAGACCTTCGTCCGCGCCAAGGGGCTGGAGCGGTTGCTGCTGGTGAGCGACTTATCGGGGCTGGCAGGCTTGCCGCCGGGGCGCTACGAGTCGAGTGGCTGCGAACTGGAGGTGCTTGGCGACGGCCGACTGGTGATCGCCGGGCAAGACCAATTGCTCGCTGGAGCGTCGCGCCACCTCGTCGATGGCGTGGCGAACATCATGCAGTTTGCCCACCTCGATTTGGCCCAAGCGGTCGATCTGGTGACTGGGCAACCATGTCGGTTGCTCAATTTGCCCCTTGGTCGCCTGGAGCCCGGCGCGCCGGCCGACTTGGTCCTCTTCGAGATCGTCGATCGACGTCTTAAAGTCCGTTCGACCCTGATCGCAGGGCGAATTAGCTATCGGGAATAAACTGCGCGGCTCTAAGAGATTCCCCCGGCACGTCATTTGCCACGACTCTCGGATGCGGGGACCGAAAGCCAGGCACCGGGAGCATCGGCCATGACAAATCCAGATTACGAATCGTGCTTGAGGAGCTGCACGGAGTGTGCCCGTGCATGTGAATTCTGTGCCAGTGCTTGCCTGGCCGAGCGGGATGTCGCTCACCTCACCGATTGCATCACGATCAATAAGGATTGTGCGCTGATTTGCTGGGGTGTGTCGGCGCTATTGAGTCGCGGCTCGCATTTCAGCCACGAGTTCTGCCTGCTCTGCGCCGAGATCTGCGAGGCGTGCGCCGCGGAGTGTGCGAAGCACTCGATGAGTCATTGTCAGCGCTGTGCGCGGATGTGCTCGGTCTGCGCCGATGAATGTCGACAATTGGCCGGCGCGCACCTGAAAGGTCGACGAGCCAGCGCCGCGAGTCATTGAGCGATCGCGCGCTCAACTGGCGAAGAGCAACCCGGCGATCGCGTCTTCGATCCAGGCCGGCGTCATCGGCTTTTCGTTGATGATCGTGTACCACAGCCCGCGCGCTTCGACATAGTTTCGCAGATTGGCGAGCGAAGCGACCAACGTCGCGCGATCGATGTCGAGATCGGCCGGCTGGTAAGCCAGCCCCAGGCGATCCATCAGGGCCGTGATCTCGGCGTGGCGGTTTTCTTGCAGCCGGCTAAGCAGGTAAACGCCCAGCCCCACGATCTGGCCGTGGATGAAGGCCCGCCCGGTCCGCTCCTCGAGCTCGTAGAACAAGTAATGTTCGGAGCCTTCCTCGGTGCGGTAGTGTCCGGCCGGCAGACAAATCGTGTTGACCAGCAGGTATCCGTCGACGATCGCCTGCAAACCGGCGTCGCTGACCTGGCGGATGTCGTCGGCGTGCGTTTCCACGAGCTGCAGAATCTCTCGGGCGCGTCGCACGTCGTCGGCCGAAAAAGGTTCCGCGGCGTCGCGGTCCGCGCGATGCGCTAATTCCCAATCGAAAGTGCCCGTGTGGATCGACAGCAAATCGCCGACGCCGGCGATATTCAGTTGCGCGGGCGCAGAGCGGATCAAGTCGTAATCGATCACCAGCGGATCGGGGCTCGCGCCGCCCAGGTATTCGACCCGATGGTTGCGCCGCACGGCGGCCTTGGGGGTCACGAAAGCGTCAACACTCACGATCGTTGGCACGGTCACCAGACGGCAACCTCGCCGGTAAGCGAAGTACTTTCCCAAGTCGATCGCCTGACCACCGCCGACCGCCAGCACGGCGTCGCATTCGGGCGCGGCGGCAATCTGGCGTTCGACGACGTCGAGCTCGAGCGACTCGACCATCAAGACCGCGGCCGGCGCGGCCCCCAAGCGCTCGCGGACCAGGCCCCAGGGAATCTCCATCGACGTGACGACGAACCGACCGAGCTCGCGACCCAGCCCGTCGATGCTCCCCGAACCAAACCGCTGCGAGAGGACGTTGGTTTGACCAGTGATTTGCATATGCTTCCAGTTGGTCTAGTTGCCGTTGCCGCGCGGCGAAGCTGCGATGTCCGCCGTGCTTTCCGTCGTGAAGTCGTTGGGCGTGCCGGCCGTGCCGTCGCGCAACCGGGGGTGGACTACCAACGCAAACAACAGCACGCCGACTCCGATCGCGCCGCTGGTGGCGCATAGTGGGGCATAAGGGCGAAGTTGCGTCAACAGACCAGGCGGCCCGGTGGCGCTGGGGTCGGGCTGGCCGTCGTGAATCGGCAGCGAAACGGCGATCACCAAGAGCACGGTCCAGGCCAAGGCTGCCCAGCAAACTGGCCAGCGCCAACGTCCGAGCGAATAGCTCGCCCTGGCAGGTTCGACTGCGTTTTCCCGGTTGGGATTCGCGCGCGGCCTGTTCTCGGCGTGCGATCGCAAACCGAGGATCGCGGCCAGCACGATGCCGCCATAGCCCAGGTAACCGGACAGCGTGGCGATCGAGGTAATGAACATCAGCACGCCGCTTTCTTCGAGCGCGAGCACCACCGAGGTCGAAAGCAGCCACACCAGTACGATCGCGGCGCGCGGCGTGCCGTGCCGGGCGTCTACGCCCTTGAGCACCGGTGAACCGGGGAGCATGTTGTCGCGCGCCAGGGCGAAGACCAACCGCGTGGCGGCCGCCATGCTGGCCACGCCGCAGGCAAAGATCGACACGAACACCACCAACATCACTAGCGGCGTGAAGCGATTGCCCAGCTTCGATTGAATGATCAACAACAGCGGCGAGTCGCTCGCTTGCGTTTCGCGCAGGCTCTCGATCGACAACATAAACGCGGCCAGCATCAGGAAACCGCCGATGCCGGAGCTGAGCTCCGAGGTAATGACGGCCCGCGGTACCGTGGCGCGCGGTTGATGCGTTTCTTCGGCCAGGTCCGCGGCCCCTTCGAACCCGGTAATGCACCAGGCGCCCAGCAGCAGCGATAGCGCCCAGCCGTGCAAATTGGCGGGCGCGGCGGTGGCGTAATGCGTCGAGTCGAAGAGAAAGTTCGGGCTTTGCCCGCCAGCGACCAGCCAAATGCCCAACAGCACGACGATGATCAGCGCGGCGCCGGCGATTTCGGCAATCACGCCCAAATCGTTGACGATCGCGGCCAGCCGGATGCCAAACAGATGCACGATCGCGATCGCGGCGATGACCGTCGCCGTCAAACCAGCCGGCCCCAACGGCATATCGCTGGGACTGGCCAGATAGCCGACGACAAACGTGTGCAGTTCGCGGGCGAGTCCATAACAAATGCCCGGAAAGCCTGTGAGCCATTGCAGCAACAGAAACCAACCGATGAAGAATCCGTATCGTGGCCCGACCAATCGCGATGCCCATTGATAGCCGTAGCCCGACAGCGGCATGTGATTGGCCAGCTCGGCGACCACCAGCGCCACGAGAAACTGGCCGATCACGGCAATCGTCCAGGTCCAGATAACCGCGGGACCGGCGTGCCGCAGCCCATGGCCAAAATTGGTGAAGATGCCGGTCGTGATCGAGATCAGCGAGAAGCTGACGGCGAAGCTCGAAAAGCCCCCCATGGTGCGGGCCAGTTGCTGGCGATAGCCGAAGTGCTCGAGATCGAGATTGTCGCGGAGGTCGGCGTCGGACTTTTTGGTCATGGCGGCAGTATTGCGCGTCCGCTCGCAGCTAGCAAACGCCGCGTCGGCGAATGAGCACCTATCGCGGTGCCAGCACGGCTTTACCGGTTAGGCAAACCTTGCGGGTGTGACAGTGACGACTGCGGTGAGTTTGCGGGGGGCGATGTAAATCGTTGGCAGGCCGACTCATCGGAATAACCGTTCGAGCCGATACGCCCGTTATAGACGGCACGCTCGCGCGGAGCGTTGGCCTTTGACTGACCGCGCCAATCGGACTTCGATTTGGGAACTGCACGGATGCAACGCCCCCTACTGAGAATCGCTTGTTGGCTGGCCGTCGTCGGCGCGTTGGCCGGTTGCAAGAACCCGATTCAGATTCGCACGTCGGGGAGAATCGTGGCCGATTCGCCCCCGCAGAACAACATCTCGCCGGTGATGCCCAGGCAGGTGCTCAATACCGGCACCGATTCGGGCCAGCGCGTGGCGGTCATCGACGTCGACGGCTTGCTGTTGAACATGGACATGGTTGGTCCGTCGTCGCACGGCGAGAACCCGGTCTCGTTGTTCCGCGAAAAGCTCGACGCGGCGGCTACTGATCCCTGCGTGCGGGCGGTCGTGGTGCGCATCAACAGTCCCGGCGGCGGAGTAACCGCGTCGGACATCATGTGGCACGACCTGCAAGCATTCAAAAGCCGGACCAACCGGCCGGTCGTGGCTTGCTTGTTGGACGTCGGTTCCGGCGGCGCGTACTACCTGGCCACGGCGGCCGACGTGATCGTGGCCAATCCGATCACCATCACCGGCGGCATCGGCGTCATCTTGAATCTCTACGACTTGACCGGCGCCATGGCCGAGAGCCAGGGACGCGTCTACAACCTCTCGATCAAAGCGGGCGAGAACATCGACCTGGGGAGTGGCATGGTCCCGCTCCCCGAAGAGAAGCGGCGGCTATTGCAGGAGATGGCCAACCAGATGCACCGCCGTTTCCGTGAGATCGTGATCGAGTCGCGGCCCCTCGAAGACGCAGCCGACGAAACCAACTTCGACGGTCGGGTCTTCACCGCGCAACAGGCGCTCGACCGCGGCCTGGTCGATCAGATTGGCTACCTCGACGACGCAATCGCCGCGGCCGAGGCCATGGCTGGCATCCGCGGCGCGCATGTCGTCTTGTATCACCGCTGCAACGATCCTCCCCGCTCGCTTTACGCCGTGACACCCAACGTGCCGCTACAGGGGGGCGGGCTGTTGCCCGGCATGCCCGGCATGGACCGCAGCCGTCTGCCGACGCTGCTCTACCTGTGGCAGCCCGAGCCGACGCTCGAAAAGCTTGGCGGGCGCTAGCCCACAGAGATACCGCCAGCCAGAACTCCCGCCCCACATCGATCATACAGATGGAATCGGGCCATGATCCAAACCTCGCAGCACAACTCGCCAACTGTCCCCAGCAATCTCGCCAATTTGCCCTTCGCGCGACAGTGTTCGACGCTGCGAGGTGCCACGGCCTTGGCCATCGCGATCTTGGCCGCCACGGCCGGGGGCTGCAAGAACTGCTGCGTGCAAATGAAAATGAACACTTGCGGCCGCATCGTCAACGAGTCTCCGCCGCAGAACAACATCTCGCCGGTTCTACCCAATCGCGTTCCGCTGACAGGGCAGTGCGAAGGGCGCCGCGTGGCGGTCATCGACGTCGACGGCCTGCTGCTGAACTCCGACATGGTGGGGCCGATGTCGCACGGCGAGAATCCCGTCTCGCTGTTCCGCGAAAAGCTTGAAGCCGCGGCTGCCGATCCCTGCGTGCGGGCGGTCGTCCTCCGCGTGAACAGCGCGGGGGGCGGCGCGGCCGCCAGCGACATCATGCGCCACGACTTGCTGGCCTTCAAAGAGCGGACTGGCACACCGGTCGTGGCTTGCATCCTCGACCTGGGGACTGGCGGTGCTTATTACCTGGCCACCGCGGCTGACACGATCGTCGCTCATCCTACGAGCATCACCGGCGGAATCGGCGTCATCCTGAATCTCTATGGCCTGTGGGATGGCATGGGCGCTCAATCGGTTTATCCCCGCAACATCGTCGCCGGTCCTTACATCGATATGGGGAGCGCGATTGTCTCGCCCGACATGATGAAGCCCATGGAAGAAGCCCCCAGCAGCACGGGTGGCGACAATCCGGGGGCGGAACCCATTCCTCTGCCCGACGATGCCGAGGGGGGTGGCGACGAAACGGTTGCCAGCCCCGAAGCGTTAGTGGGCGTGCCGTTGTCGCCCGAAGGTGGCACCGGCTTCACCGAAGAGAAGCGGGCCTTGCTCAAGACGATGGCCGACGACTTTCATCGCCGCTTCCAGGAGGCCGTGACCGAGGCACGTCCGCTGCACGAGGCGCAGATCGAGACCGACTTCGACGGCCGCGTCTTCACGGCAACGCAGGCCCGCGAGCGTGGTCTGATCGACGAGATCGGCTATCTCGATGAGGCGATCCGCATCGCCGAGGGGATGGCGGGGCTCAACGGCGCGACCGTCGTCTTCTATCACCGCAAGAACGACCCCGCGCGCTCGCCGTACGCGATCACGCCGAACGTACCGCTGCAAGGAGCCGGCGTGCTGCCAATCAGCACCCCAGGACGCGAGCGGACGCGGTTGCCGATGTTCCTCTTCATGTGGCAGCCCGAGCCAATGATGGAAAAACTCAGCGGGCGGTAATCTGCGGGCGGAGCCGATTGCGGCGGTCGGCATCGCTCAAACACTCTGGTCTGACCGCCACGCCTGGTAGTGTCTGAATCTTTCAGCCACTACCCCACGCCTTTGGGCGTTGCATTCCTCGCCCGGCGATGTTCAATTCCTGAATTGCTCGCTGGCGGACGTCGTCGCGATGCTTAGCGCGCGGTGAACTGGCCAACGGGCGTGGGTAGCTAGATCCGGTGCGCGACTTGTTTTTTGGATGTGGGATGCAGCGCTATGCGTTTCGTGACCTATTTAAGTGAACGCGGACCACGGGCGGCTGGCGTCCGCGACGGCGGATACGTCGATCTGGCAGACGCCGATGCCAGCCTGCCGAGCAGCGTGCGGGCGATCTTGGAAGCCGGGGATCACTTGGCGTCACGCATTGAAGAGGCGGTCGCAAAGGGCAAGTCGATCGATGCGGGCACGGTTGCGCTCGCGGCGCCCATTCCCGATCCACGCAAAATCGTCTGCGTGGGGCTCAACTACGCCGATCACGCCCACGAGAGCGGCGTGCAGCCACCCGGCGAACCGGTGGTCTTCAATAAGTTCCCGACGACCCTGACCGGGCACCTCGCGCCGATCGTGCTGCCGCGCGTCAGCCAGGAGGTCGATTACGAGGCCGAATTGGTCGTTTCCATTGGCCGCACGGCGCGGCACGTCGCGGCCAGTCAGGCGATGAGCCACGTCGCCGGATACATGTGTGGTCACGACGTGTCGGCGCGCGATTGGCAGTTGCGCAAGGAGGGCAAGCAGTGGCTGCTCGGCAAATCGTTCGACACGTTTGCCCCCTGCGGTCCCTGGATGGTGACAGCCAACGAGATTGCCGATCCACACAACTTGCGCGTGCAGTTTCGCCTGAACGGCAAGACGCTGCAAGATTCGAATACCAACCAGTTCATCTTCCAGTTGCCGACGCTCATCGAGTATGTCTCGCAGGTCTGCACACTGGAGCCCGGCGATCTGATCTTCACGGGCACTCCGCCAGGCGTCGGTTTCGCCCGCAAGCCTCCCGTTTTTCTCCAGCCGGGTGACATTGCCGAGGTTGAGATCGAAGGCCTGGGCGTACTGCGGAATCCGGTGATTGCCGAACAGACTTGATCGACCGGCCTGGTACGTGGACCCGCGTCGCTGGCGACATGCTTCGAATCACCGATCGTTCGCAGGCTAGCGAATGCGGTTCTCCTTGGATTCGATAGGCGCGCGCGTGTCGGCAATTACAATGTGCGTCTTCATTGATTCGCCTGATTGTGAACTGCGCAGCGCGAGGCACTTCGCTCCCCGTGGCCGAGAAGATCATCACGACCGACCGGGAGTTGGAGCGCTTTGTGCAAGGGCTCGCCGCGGCGCCGTCGATCGCCTTTGATACGGAATTCGTCTCCGAGCACAGCTACCGCCCGCAGTTGTGCTTGATTCAGGTCGCCGTCGGTGACGAGCTCACCGTGATCGACCCGCTCCCCTTGGGCAGCGTGGAATCGTTCTGGCAAGTCATGGCCGGCTCCGGACACGAATCGATCGTGCATGCCGGACGCGAAGAGGTCTGCTTCTGTCTCGACGCCGTCGGCAGTCCCCCGAGCAACCTGTTCGACGTGCAGTTGGCCGCGGGGCTGGTCGGTTACGAATATCCGGCCGGCTACGGCACACTGGTGTCGCGGGTGCTCGGCAAACAGGTTCACAAGCGCGAGACGCGCACCGATTGGCGGCGGCGCCCCTTGTCGTCGAATCAGATTCAATACGCGCTCGACGACGTCCGCGATCTGAGCGCTGTTCGCGACGCACTGCATGACGAGCTCGAGCGCCTGGGTCGGCTCTCGTGGCTGGCCGCCGAAATGACCCAGTGGCTCGAAGACGTCAAGTTGTCGCGCGGCCGGGAGCGCTGGTGGCGCGTGACTGGTAGCACCAACTTGTCGAGTCGTGACCTGGCCCTCGTCCGCGAAGTCTGGCGCTGGCGCGAAGACGAGGCCCGGCGGCGCGACTGTCCGGTGCGGCGTATCTTGCGCGACGACCTGATCGTCGAATTGGCCAAGCGCCGCGCCACCGACGAACGGCAAATCCGCGCGGTGCGCGGACTCGATCGTCGCGATCTACAGCCGGCGTTGACAGGACTATCGCAGGCCATCGCCCGCGGGCTGAGCGTGCCGGATGAGGATTGTCCGCGGGCAGCGCGGCGGGAGTCGAATTCGCATCTGTCACTGGTGGCGCAGTTTCTTTCGTCGGCGCTGACGAGCATCTGCCGTTCGGCGCGCGTCGCCACGAGCATCGTGGGCACGGCACAAGACGTGCGCGACCTGGTCGCCTGGCGGCTGGCTGCCGAGCATGGTCGCGAAGCAAGCGAGCCCCCGATCCTGGCTCGCGGCTGGCGCGCCGAAGTCGTCGGTCACTTGCTCGACGACCTGTTGGCCGGCAAGACTTCGATCCGCATTCGCGATCCGCGCAGCGACGAGCCGTTAGCCTTCGAAACCTGATCGCAGGGCGACCAGCGATCACCGCTGGCAACTTCGCGAGCTCGGTCGTGCTGCTGCTAATTCCCGCTGCCGGCCTCGTGGATTTGCCACCAGTCGACGAGCCATTGTCCGTTGGCGGGCGAAGACGCTCCGCTGCTACTCAGTGGGGTGCCGCTAATCGGCGCCATGCCCGATGGTCCCGCCGCCGGAGCGGGATTCGCAGGGGACGTGGGCGGCAAAGAGGTTGGCGGCGCGATCGGTGCAGTCGGCGAGACACCCGTTGCGCCGCCGGCCGCGCTCGGCGGCGAGGGAGGGGCCGCATTGGTCGGCCCTGGCTGTTGAATTTCTGTCAGGCTGGCCGCGGCATTCGCGGCGGTTGAACTGGCGATCAGCGGCGGCCCAGTTTGCTCGGATGCTAGAGTTGTCGGCGGTGGCGAGATCTCTGGGGCCGATGCGGGTTGTTCCTCTTCAAAACCGTCGCGATAGACCGCGCCCGTGGTGATGGGCGCCTCGTCGCCGGCGTCGCGGTTCTGCCGACGACTGCCGATGATCGGCACGCTCACCTGGTCGCCGGCGAACTTGGTCCCCTCGTACACCGTGCCGCGTTGGAACGGGCCGGCGCCAAAGAACCAACTGTTCTTCGCGGTGCTCGTGACCGGCTCCACCCCCGATTGCAATACGGGGCGGCCGGTTTTGCGGTTGTAGGCAAAGACGGCGATCTTGGCGACCGCCCGTTGATTCGTGCTCTTGGCGAAGGGAATCTCGGGGATCGTCGACGGCATGGGGACGGGCATACCCGGCACGCTGGGCACCGCCACCGAGGGCACGCCGAAGAGCAGATCGCTGCGATCGGTGCCGACGCCGCCGGAGCGCGCCTCGACGACAAAGTCGGCTTCGGTGCGATCTTCGCGGAGCACGACTCCGCTGGCCAGCAGATGTTGCCGCAACGAGCTGACCAGGTAGTTCTCGTCGGTCGTGCCGCGCAAGTACGACGGATCGAAGTACACGTCGCGCCCGCTGAGCACTTCAAAATCCAATTCGGATACGGCGCGATCGATCGCATTAGAAATCAGTAACTGCTCGGTCGCCGTCCGAGCAGTATCCGACCAACGCGTCGTGCCGCAACCGGTCAATAGCCCTAGCATGGCCAAGGCGATCGAGATTCGCACCGCACAAAGTCGGTGCCGTTGAGGACCAGCGGTGCGCAGCGCGATCGCTGGCAACCGCGCGCCAGCGCGGTGCCTAATCGATGAGGCGTTGGCGGACAAATCGACAGTCGTCCGCGCGGCAGCGATCAAACGGCGCAACCAATCAACCTCTCAAAGGACCTGTCTCAAGGGGGGCGGAGTATAGCAAAACCAGCAAGGGGGCTGAACCCACGTTTAGGTCGTGGCGCTGGCGTCTGCCAGCAGCGCTAAGCACTTGGGAGGCTGAGTCTTCTGTGGTATGCTTCGCGCGAACTGGCTTGCTTGCCGCGACGTCGCTGGCCTGGAATGTGGGAGTATTCATGTCGACACCCTCCACGTCCGAATCGCCCGGATTCGCGGCCGACTCATCTGCTAGCAATACCCCCTCGGCAACCAGCCATAGCCTAGCGCGGATCGAACGCAAGCTGACCTGGCTTACCGTCGGCGTATTCGGCGTGGCCGTGGCACTGTTGTTCAACGTGGCCGCGGTCTATGGGACGATTATCGAGTTCCACGCTGGCGAGGGACTACTCGTCGGATCGGCGAGCGCCGGCGGCGTGGCGATGGGTTTTGTGTTTGGTTGGCTGGCGCGGCGAGCTATCGTGTGAATCGGAGCGGTTCCGGTCGGCGCAGTTCTCGCGAGTGTTCAGCAACCAAAACTCCGACCTGATCGCCGCCGCCTGATTGCCCAATGCTGTTGTTGATCGACAACTACGATAGCTTCGTCTTCAACCTGGCCCGGTACTTCGAGCGCCTGGGGCACGAAGTTCACGTGGCCCGCAACGATGCTCTGGATGCCGCCACGCTCGGTGGCTTGCGCCCCGCGGCGATCGTGCTCTCGCCGGGTCCTTGTACGCCGCACGAAGCGGGCATTTCCTTGGAACTGGTGCGCCGTTGGCACGACCGCCTGCCGATCCTCGGTATCTGCTTGGGGCATCAAACGATCGCGGCGGCCCTGGGGGGCAACGTCGTGCGCGCCGCCATGCCGATGCACGGCCAGGCGAGTGAGATCGTGCACGAAGGCCGCGGCATCTTCGCCGATCTGCCGAGCCCGCTCGTAGCCGGGCGCTACCATTCACTCGTGGTCGAAGATGCATCGCTCCCCCCGGAGTTGCGGGTCACGGCGCGCACCGCCGATGGAGTTGTCATGGCGTTGGAACATCGCCAGCGGCCTGTCGTCGGCTTGCAGTTCCATCCCGAGTCGATTCTAACTGAGGCGGGCTACTCGCTCTTGGCGAACTTCTTGCGGATCGCGCGATTATCGGTGCCGTCGCGGTTGCCGTCGTTCGTCGAAGAACGTCCGCCGGCGCCGCAGTTTGAATTGCCGGCCGGTAGTCCGCGTCCGACTTTTTGAGTAGAAGCAGTTTCAAAACCAACATTGAACCGACGTCGGGTGCCACTGCTAGCTGGTCTAGCAGTGCTGTGTCGAACTTCTCACTGCTGGGCAAGCCAGCAGTGGCACCCAGGCCGGGTTTTGAAACTGCTTCTAGCAACTGCCGCGTATCAGCTCGATTCGCCGAGGGTCTTGCCTGTGATCCTGGAAGGACTGGTCACCACGGTCAACGCCGATGGCACGGTCAACATCGCGCCCATGGGGCCGACCGTCGACGCCCAGATGCAGGGCCTCGTGCTGCGTCCATTTCCGACGTCGACCACCTTGGCCAATCTGACGCGCACTGGCGTCGGCGTCTTTCACGTAACCGACGACGTCGAGTTGCTGGCCCACGCCGCGATTGGACGTCTCGAGGCGATGCCCGCGCTGGTGCCGGCGGGGGTCGTCGAAGGCAAGATCCTGGCCGATGCTTGCCGCTGGTACGCGTTTCGGGTGCGATCGATCGACGACAGCGGTGAGCGGGTGATCATCGAAACCGAAATCGTAGGTCGGGGAGTGTTGCGAGATTTTTTCGGCTTCAATCGCGCCAAACATGCCGTGCTCGAGGCAGCCATCTTGGCGACGCGCGTGACGTTGCTGCCACTCGACGAAATCCAGGCGGAATTCGCTCGGCTGGCGGCCCTGGTTTATAAAACCGGGGGACCGCAAGAGCATCGCGCGTTCTTGTTTCTCGACGACTTCCTCCGAGCGGTCATCAACGCCGAGACCGAAAACACTGGCGCCGCGGCGAGTCGGTCCGACTTATGAGCAAAGATCCCGCGCGTGCCCACGCTGACGCCGCTCCGCGGTCGAGCAGCGCTGCTTCAAGCGGGCGGAAGGAGATGGCCTCGGTCCCGGCGATCGAAGTTCACGCTCCCAGCCGGCTACATTTCGGCCTGTTCTCGTTCGGCACCGACGCTACACGATGCTTCGGTGGCGTGGGGGCAATGATCTCACAGCCTGGGTTGCGCGTGCGCATCGGTCCGGCGAGCCAGTTTAGCGCCAGCGGACCGCTCGCCACCCGCACGCAGCAAGTCGCCGAGGACCTGGTGCGATTGGGACACGTGCCGCGCGAGTTGCCGTGCAAGATCGAGGTGCTGGAGGCGCCCGGCGAACATCGTGGTCTGGGGACCGGAACTCAATTGACCCTCGCTGTGGCCACCGCGCTACTGCAGTGGTTCGATCGGCCGACAAGCGACGTGGCCGAGTTCGCAGCGGACCTAGGCCGTGGCCGTCGCTCCGCGATCGGTACTCATGGTTTCGCCCAAGGTGGTTTGCTCGTCGACGGGGGCTTGGTCTCGGATTGCGCCCAACAGCAGAAAATCGCCCCTCTGCTCGCACGAGTAGATTTGCCGGACGAATGGCGTTTTGTCTTGTTCGCCCCGCGTGATGAAGTAGGGCTCTCGGGAAGCGCGGAGCGCGCAGCGTTCGAACGTTTACCCCCGGTGCCGGCCAAGGTAACTGCCGAGCTGTGTCGCGAAACGTTGCTTGGCTTGTTGCCCGCGGCGCTTGAAGCCGATTTCCAGGCATTTGGCGAAAGTCTGTATGGTTACGGGCGCTTGGCCGGCTCCTGCTACGCCGACGTTCAAGGCGGGCCGTACGGCAGCACGCGACTCGAGCAACTCATCAATCTGGCACGCGACCTGGGCCCGCGCGGCGTCGGACAAAGCTCGTGGGGGCCAACGCTGTTTGCGCTGCTGCCGAACCAAAACGCGGCCGAGCATTTTGCCGCGGAGTTGTCGAAATCGCCCAACGGAGCGACGCTGACAACGACCATCGCCTCGCCGAACAACACCGGGGCTCGCATCGTCGAAGTTCCGGCGAGCTCGTAGCTGCGCGTGCTCGGCGTCAGCCATTCATCGCTTGCGGGCCCACGCACGGCATTCCAGAATGGACCGATGGCCCCCCGCAATTCGTCCTCGCTACTGGCAGCCGCGTCGCAGTCAGGCAGCGATCAACGTGCTCAAACCGCGAACGTAGCGGACGCGGGCACTGCCGCCGTTCGTTCCGCGATGCTGCGGCGCATTGGCGCGGGCCTGCTCGTCGCCGTGATCACGCTGATGGTCTTTGGCAGGTCGATCGGTTTCGCCTTCCTCGGGCAGGACGACGTCGACAATATTCTGGTCAATCCGCTTCTGAATCCACCGACGTGGCGGCACGTCGCCAGATTTTGGCGCGAGCCGTATCTGAGCCTTTACATTCCGGTGACCTACACATTCTGGAGCGGCGAAGCCTATCTGGCGTGGGACACCGAACGGGGTGGCGGTCGGGTCGAACAACCGGGGGCCACGCCGCTCGATCCACGCGTGTTCCGTGCCGGTTCGCTCGCCTTGCACACGCTTGCCGTGGTGGCCGTCTACTTGTTGTTGCTCGCGCTGATTGCGAAGCCAGCGGCGGCGGCCTGCGGCGCGTTGCTCTTTGCCTTGCATCCGCTGCAGGTCGAAAGTGTCGGCTGGATCACCGAGAACAAGGGTTTGCTCGCGACCCTCTTCAGCACGCTCGCCCTGTGGCAGATGGTGTTGTTCTGGTTGCAGAACTCGCCGGCAGAGCCGCTCACTTCCCGAGGGCACGGCGACGAGCGACGCCAGAAATCGTCGGCATCAACAAAGGTGCGACAACGCCATCCGCGCCGCGAACGCCAGACCGACGAGGTGTCAAATCCTCGTCGTTGGCTGCACTATTCCTTGGGCACGATCTTCTTCGGGCTGGCCTTGCTCTCGAAACCAATCGCCGCCGCGATGCCCTTGGCGGCCGCGGCAATCGCCATTGGCTGGTTGCAGCGACCGTGGCGCACCACCGTGCTGCAGCTAGTTCCTTGGTGCGTGCTGACGGCGATCGTCGCGGTGATGACGACTGGCGAGCAAGGCGCGACGACGATCACGCATATTCCGCCGCATTGGCAGCGCCCGCTGATGGCCGGCGACGCGTTGGCGTTCTATTTGCTGAAACTAGTCGTGCCTTGGCCGCTCGGTGGCGACTATGGACGTTCGGCCTGGCGTGTGATGCATAACGACTGGACGTACGTCACGTTCTTGGTCCCGTTGATCGCGGCGGCGGCGCTGTGGTGGCTTCCGCGCCGCCGCATCTGGTTGACGACCGCGATTGTCTTCGCGGCCGGTGCATTGCCCGTCTTGGGCTTGATGCCGTTCGCGTATCAGAACATTTCGACCGTTGCCGATCGCTATGTCTACCTGGCGATGCTCGGACCGGCGCTGGCCGCGGCGTTCTGGCTGTCCGTGGCGAGCTCACCGTGGCGCTGGCTGCCCGCCTTGGCGTTGCTGATGGCGTGGGGAGTGCTGAGCTTCGTGCAGCTCGGCACCTGGCGCGACGATCGCGCCTGGACGGCACAAACGCTGAAGGTGAATCCCGACAGCTTCTTTGGCCTCGAATCTCAGGCCCAGTTCCTGTTGCGCGAGGGGCATGTCGCGGATGCTCAGGCCAAACGACTGGAGGCCCAGAGTCGCAATCCGCATGCCGTCGAGCCGTGCTACCGGCTGGCGGAAGCTGCGCTGGCCCGCGGCGACGTGCCGCAAGCTGTCGATTGGTATCGCCAGGCGCTGACGATTCAGCCCGACTCGCACATCACGCACGGTTATTTGGCGGAGTGCTTTGCGCGGCTCGGAGACGAACAGGGGGCCTTGCGGGAATTTCGCCTGGCCACGGCCGGGCTCGACCGCGACCGCAATGTCGCCGCCCAGGGAACGCGAATCGGCGCCCACCTTTCGGGACAGAATCGTCTACAGGCCACCCGCGAAGTGCTCAAAGCGGCGCTGCGACTGCGGCCGTCGTCGATCGAGGTTCTAAACAACCTGGCGGTGCTCGAAGCCAGACAAGGAAAGGTGCCGCTGGGGCTGACCTATCTCGACCGTGCGCTCGAAATCGACCCAACCCATTCCACCACCTTGGCCAACCGCGGCGTGTTGCTGGCGGCGAAAGGCGATACGTCTGCGGCGCTTGCCGATCTGCAGCGGGCCGTGGCCTTGGCTCCACGTTCGTTCATCGCCCGTAGTACGCTGGCCGACTCGTTGCGTCGCGCCGGACAGCCGGCCGCGGCGGCGAACCACTATCGGACGGCACTGAATCTGCAACCCAACTGGTGGGAGGGCTGCCGCGTCCTGGGCTGGATTCTGGCGACCAACCCCGATCCCGCCGTGCGGCGAGGGAGCGAAGCACTGGCGTTGGCCGAGCAACTTTGCGCGGCCAGCGAGAACCGCGACCCCGCGGCCCTCGAGGTCTTGGCCGCCGCGCTCGCCGAACTGTCGCAATTCGAGCCTGCGATCTCCACTCAACAGCAGGCGCTGGAACTGTATCGAGCGGGCAATCGCGACGACCAGTTGGCCACCGCCCAGCGACGGCTCGAGGCCTACCGCAGCTCGCAGTCGTGGCGTGACCCAACGTCTGCGGCCCCCTGACGGCTGCCGGCAAACCAGCGTCCGCCCGCATTCGCTTGACAGCGAACTTGGCTCGAATAACATTTAGTGCAAAGGGTTTACGAAAAGAGCCGCCCCCTGCGTCGAGTGCCAGGTGCGTACGCGGTGTTCGGGCCAGTCCGTGCCCGACCGCCGGCCAAGCGACCACTGTCTCGAATCTGTCGGCCCTAGGTTCGAACGGATTTTGTAGACTAGCAGGCCGTAGGTTAGCTTGGCGGCAGCGCGGCGCGTTTTGGCGAGGAGTCGTATTGCATGACGGTGCACCGTAGTTTGCAAGTATCCGAGGTGGGCGATGTCACGGTCGTCCGCTTCGTCGACCGCAAGATTCTTGATGAAGTAACGATACAGGAGCTAGGTCAGGAGCTGTTCAACCTCATCGAGGAAGAGAATCGCTCGAAGCTCTTGCTCAATTTCTCGGCGGTTGAATTCCTGTCGAGCCACGCGCTGGGCAAGCTCATCACGCTTGAGAAGAAGGTCAAAGCCCACAAGGGCAAGCTGAAGTTGAGCAACATTCGCCCGGAAATCTACGAAGTGTTCGCCATCACCAAGCTCAACAAGCTCTTCGATATCAAAGAGGACGAGGCCGACGCGCTGGCTGCCTTCTAGCCTGCGTGTAGTCCTCTGCGTCCGTTGCGAATCGCGATAGCAGGATCGTACATGCGTTCGGGCCATGCCCACCTGAGTGGAAGAACCGAAAGCGGAATCAACCATGCCGGCCCGCCTGCACACGGTAATCAGGTAACCGGCTGATCGAGAACAGCCACCGGAGGGCACATGGGGGGTGAGTGCAATCGCCATGATCAATGAGGAGTGGGTCTGGTCGCTTAACCGGCTAATCCCGAACGATCCGGTCGTCGCCCGCCAGGTGCTCGAGCAGATTCGCGAGCAGCTCGAAGCCCTGCAGTGGGACGAGCGCGATATTTTCGGCGTGCGGCTGGCGGTCGACGAGGCCCTGGTCAACGCGATGAAGCATGGCAACCGTCAGGATGCCGGCAAACAGGTTGGCGTCGCCTGCAAGTTGTCTTCGCAGCGGCTGTGGATTCGCATCGCCGACGAAGGCCCCGGCTTCTGCCCCGATACCGTGCCCGACTGCACCGAGCCGGAGAATCTCGAACGTCCGTGCGGTCGGGGAATCATGCTGATGCGCAACTTCATGTCGCGGGTCGAATACAACACGCGCGGCAACGCCGTCGAGATGGAGAAGCAGCGCTAGCGGCGCGGCAGCTCGTTGTTCCCGTGGCCGGCCGGGGCTCCGTATTCAGCCACTCCCCTTCGTGGGCGTTTCGCGGTGGCAAGGTGGTACCGATTAGCCGCCGTGGGGGGCTCGGCGAGCGGCGTACCGCGACCGGCGAGTGGCTTGTCAATCGCCGCGCTGCCGACTAAATTCCAATCAAGTATTCCCCGATAGCTCAGTTGGTAGAGCGCGCGGCTGTTAACCGCTAGGTCCAAGGTTCGAGTCCTTGTCGGGGAGCTTTCTGGACGGTTATGCGAACTAACCGGACCATGGTTAACACACGCGGAGCCGTTTCCGAAAGTGGGGGCGGCTCCGTTTGTCGTTTCTGGACCTGAGCTTCCGTCATCCGGCCCGTTGCCGTTGGCGAAATCGAAGCCTCGGTCAGGGCGGACTTCCGGGAACAACCGCATGGCGTAGCTGCCGGAGCGGGTCTGGGGATCGATTCCCCCCAGTTCGATGACTTCGATGTAGTGCTGGAGAAGCTGCATCTGCTCCAGCGGGGTGGCCGACTTGAGCAGTTCGCCGATATCCTGCCAAGTCTCTAGAAACGACCGTGCTTCCTCGCTGACCCGTTCGACGGGAGCTTGACGCTTGGTCAGGTCGGCAAGGTTAGACTTGAGCTGCCCCTCTTCGTCTTCAAGCCGCTCCAACTCTATCTGGACGCTAGCAAGCCCTCGCGCGCCGAGGCTCTTGAGCACTTCCACGAGACGTGCAATCTCGGCATGGACCTGAGCCAATCTCCGGCGCGCCAGGTCGTCCGCTTCGCGTAGCCGGTCAGCCTCGCCACCGAGCCAAGACAGGGCCTCTTGAACGATACGCTCACGAACTTCGACCAGGCGGCCGATCTCCGAAATCCTCGCGATGATCGCGTTCTCCAGCGCAACTGCCGGAATGCGCGATGACTTGCAGGAGTATTTGCCGCCTTCGTGGTTCTGTCGCGTGCAGACGTAGTAGTAATTGATGCCGTTGCATCCGTGGGCAGAGGCTCCAACCATGTGAGCCCCGCACTGGCAACGGAGAAGGCCGGAGAGCATGTAGACGCGCCCCTTCGGCTTCTTTAGGTTCATGTTCCGCTGAAGCATCTTGCCGATCTGCACTTGCACGCGGTCGAACTGTTGCTGTGAGATGATTGCCTCGTGGCAGTTCTCCTTGAAGGTGTCTCCCCAGCGAATCTGTCCGAGGTAGATCGGATTGCGAAGGATGCCGATGACCTTTTGCTTGGTGAAGAGGTTGCCACCACGGAGTTTTTCGGCACGGGTGTGATAGGTTGGAAGTCGAATGCCGAGGTCGCTGAGTCTCCGCGTGACCGCCCCACACGAGCCAAGTTCCTCGAACAAATCAAAAATCCGCCGCACAATCTCCGCCCCCTCCGGGTCGGTCTGCAGTCGTCCTGGCTCCCCCTTCATTGAGCGATAACCGAGTACATATCCTCCGTTCCATAACCCTCGGTCTGCCCTATCCCGCATGATCGAGAATGTCCGCTCGGCGGTCATCTTCCGCTCAAGCTGCGCGAAGACCATGATGAGTTGCACCATCGCCTCGCCCGTGGGTATCGACGTATCGAATTTCTCCCGCAGACTGATGACGTCAACTTGGTGCTCAGCAAACAGCGCCCACAGGTCCACGAAGTCCTTGAGGCTGCGCGTAATCCGGTCGAGTTTGAAGCAAATCACGACATCGATCTTGTCGGCCGCAATGTCGCGTTTCAGTCGTTGAAGCTGCGGGCGGTTTTGGTCTTTGGCGCTTCTGCCGGCGTCGACGTAGAACTCCAGCGATTCGACTTCCCAGCCCTCTCGGCGTTTACGAAACTCGACTTCCTGTTCGATCTCGTGCTGTTGAGCGGCAAGGCTGTCCCCCTCGGTCACTTGGCGTTGAGAGGAGACGCGGACGTATCCCGCAATGCGAAAGGCCCCCGCCTGTTTTTTCTGCTTCTTGCTGCGTGCTCGCATCCACTCACTCCGGCGTCAGCAGGTCACTCGCGGTGTCTGGGAGAGACTCATCAAGGATTGTAACGGCCGGTGAGCGTTTTTGGATCGGCGAGAGTGCCATCTTGGCGAGGATCGAAGCGAGAAGTCGCTGTCGCGCGGATTCGCGGGTTGCCGGGTCAAGTTCCACGAGCGGATGCCGATCGTTCGGTTCAAGATCGACGCAAAGTCGAAGCGAAACGGGTGCTGGAGGACGGCAGCGCCGGCGACGCTTGCCGTTATTGGAAGCGGCTGAATCCAATTTTTTT
>JBFXAH010000014.1:0-166392 GCA_050184475.1 Pirellulales bacterium
ACCACGCCTGGACGCGCCATCCTGAAAACCTCCGTGAAGCCTTTGCGATCGCGAGCGTTCCGACCGCTCGCTTGACTTCGGGAGGATCAAAGCAACACTTGGTCCAAATTAGATGCGATTGCCCTGCTTAGTTCGCGTGCATCCTACCTTTTGGCGCGCACTCAGCATCAAGGTGCCCAAAGAGCAGGTCGACCCACTGCAAGGTTGACGACCATATTTGGAACGAAACGACGCGATACTCGTCAAGTGTTGGGTGCGTTATCACTAGTCGCAGTAATACATGGTCATTGCATTGCGCGCTTCATGAGTCAATCGACCGCACACAATACCGGCAGATGTACACTTTAGCGACCGCTAGCCGCCTGTCCACCCGCCACGCTGATCAATAAGGAGCAGGCGGCGCGCCGCCAGCCGACGAGGAGTTGCCGATGGCCACGCTGGCCCCGCCGTTCGATCTGCAATCGGCCACTGCCAAGGTGCGGGGGGCCGAAGACGCCTGGAACAGCCGCGATCCGCAGCGCGTGGCGCTGGCGTATTCGGAAGATTCGCAGTGGCGCAATCGCGATCGATTCCTCCGCGGCCGGGACGAGATTCGCGCGTTTCTGACCGGCAAGTGGCAGCGCGAGCTCGACTACCGGCTGGTCAAGTCGCTTTGGAGCTTCACCGACGATCGCATCGCCGTCCGCTTTCAGTACGAGTACCACGACGCCCACGGGCAGTGGTATCGGGCTTATGGCAACGAGCTGTGGGAGTTCGACGACGCAGGGTTGATGCGGCGCCGCGAGGCGAGCATCAACGACGTGCCGATTACCGACGGCGAGCGTAAGTTTCACTGGCCGGCGCCCGGCCCGCGACCGGCGGAGCACCCCGGCATTCCCGACGTGCGGTGAACGCTGTTGGCGAGGCGAGGTAGTCGCCCTGCAGTGGTCGCGCCGCATTTCGGCCCCAAGGCACAATCACAAACAATGTCCGCATCGTCAATGCAATTCTCCACCATGCCCCGTCGCCGCGTGTTTCTCATGCGCCACGGCGAAGTCTCGTACTTTGCCGGCGGCGCGTCGTCGCTGCGCGCTCGCGACGCGGAACTCAACGAAGCCGGGCGCGCTCAGGCCACCGCCGCCGGCGCGGTACTCGCCGAAATGCAAATCGATCGCGCGGTGACCAGCGGGCTGCCGCGCTCAGTCGAAACGGCCCGCCTCGCGCTGGGGGACCGCGATCTGGAGATCGAATGCCACGCGGAGCTGGTCGAGATTTCGCCCGGGCATCTCGTCGATATCCCGGCCGAGCGTCTCGTCGAGGCGGTCACCAAGGCCTTTTCAGCCGGCATCACGGCCGAGGCCCAGTTTCTCGCCGGGGAGACCTTCGGATCGCTGGTCGAGCGCGTCATGCGGTGCTGGCAATCGCTCGTCGCCGACCCCACCTGGCAAAAGCTACTCATCGTGGCCCACGGCGGCGTGAATCGCGTGATTCTGACGCATGCCTTTGGCTGTGGGCTGGCCGGGTTCGGGTCGCTGGAGCAGGACCCCGGCTGCATCAATATTCTCGATGTCGAGCCCGACGGCCGGCTGCTGGTGCGGTTGGTCAATTTTACTCCCTATAATGCGTTGAAAAACGGGCTAGAACTAACGACCATGGAACGGCTGTTCGTCGAGTACCTGGAGTCGCGCGGCACAGGGACGTAGAGTAGTTCTGGTAACGGTCGCGGGGAGCCCGGTCGGCGAAAATGCCGGGGGCTCCTGGCATCGCAGGGCACGGCTGCCCGATCGCTTTCTCGCTCGACTGAATCGCTCGCCCACCCAGACGGCGCGCCCCGGCGCGGCGCTGCCGAGAACGGAGATTTGCGCATGCTCGAATTACTGGTCGTGCTCCCGCTGTTGATGGCCACGGGGAGCGAGCCGTATGCCGCTTGGGTCGCCGAATACCCGATCGAAGGGGCGCTGCCGGCGTCGGTCGGCACGAAGCTCTCGCCCAACGACCTGGCCCGCCTGGTCGACGGCAAGCCGGTGTTGCCGTATCGCGACCTGACGGTCGGCATCAAGCTCGACGACGGCACGCTGTGGCTCGGCTCCAAGCAAGGGGTCATGCGGCTAAAGCCCGACGACACGCGCTGGCGGGTCTTCCATTCACGGCTCTGGCTGCCCTCCAACGAAGTGACCGATCTGGCGGTCGACGCCGAGCGGCGCGTGTGGGTGAGCACGCCGGCGGGCATCGGCAAGATCGAACGCAAGACGATCACGCTCGAACAGAAGATGCAGGCGATTCACGACGCGCTGCGCAAGTATCACGTTCGCGAAGGGATCGTCGGCGGCATCGACGGCCCCACGCCCGGCAAAGTGACCCCCGAGTGGACGCAGCCGTCGAGCGACAACGACGGTTTGTGGACCGCCTTGTACGTGGCGGCCGAGGCGTTTCGCTTTGGCGCCACGGGGGATGAAACGGCCCGCGAAAATGCTTGGAAATCGCTCAAATCGCTGATGTTTCTCGAAGAAGTGACGGGGATCCCGGGCTTCGCGGCGCGGAGCTTCTACCCGGCGTCGGTCCCCTTCGATCCGGCCCAACGGCACGGCGGCGAGTGGCATCGCTCGAAGGACGGCAACTACTGGTGGAAGGGAGACACCTCGAGCGATGAGCTCGACGGTCAGTATTTCGCCTTCGCGATTTACTACGACGTCGCCGCCACGGCCGAACAGCGCGATCTGATTCGGCCGTACGTGCAGCGCATGACCGACCATCTGCTCGATCACGATTACTACTACGTCGGTCCGTCGGGCAAGCCGACGCGCTGGGGCGTCTTCGCCCCCGAGAAGCTGAATCAAGATCTGGACTGGATCGACGACCGCGGGCTCAACTCGCTCGAGATCCTCTCGCACCTGAAGGTGGCCGACCATATCGTCGGCGGCCCGCGCTATGCCGAGGCCGCCAAGGAACTGATCGAGAAACACAGCT
The DNA here is from genome assembly GCA_050184475.1 of Pirellulales bacterium. Taxonomy (GTDB): domain Bacteria; phylum Planctomycetota; class Planctomycetia; order Pirellulales; family JAEUIK01; genus JAIESQ01. The sequence goes on from JBFXAH010000014.1 coordinate 2,947, forward strand.
ACGCGATCAACACCGTCGAGCAGAAGATTCTCTGGCCGCCGCAGGCGGTCAATCACAGCGACGACGAGCTGGCGTTTCTGGCCTACTATCCGCTGCTGCGTTACGAGCGCGATCCGGAGTTGCGGCGCATCTACCTGACGAGCCTGGAGCGATCATGGCAAATCGAGCGCCCGGAAAAAAGCCCGTTCTTTAACTTCATTTATGCCGCCTGCCGGCAGGCGGGTTCGCAAAGCGATCCGGCGCAGCGCCCCGAGAAGGCCTATCTCGATCCGACGGAATACGATCAAGAGGCTGCCATCGAGTGGTTTCGCGAAGTGCCGGCCGACACGTTCGAGTGGGCCGTGAAGAACAGCGACCGGCTCGACCTGGGCGAGGTCGTGCAGAACCGCTTCGACCGCAAGCGGAGCCGCTTCGTATTGCCGATCGCCGAGCGGCGCGTGATGCGCTGGAACGGCGACCCGTACGAGCTCGACGGCGGCGGCGACGGCCGCTCGCGCGACGACGGTACCTTCATCCTGCTGCCGTATTGGATGGGGCGCTATCATCGGCTGATCGACTAATGCCGGTCGGCGAGCCGTTTGGCGCGGGCAGTGCCGAATAGCCTGGACGAGTCGCCATATTAAGAGACTGAGTCTCAATAAATCTCTTTCTCGGCGATTTTTGCTGCTTGACAGCGGGTGCTCGGACACTAGAATGAGCATCTAGTTGAGATTTAATCTCAATTCTTTTGGCAGCCAGCTCGCCTTTCGCCCGCTCGCTCCCGCCCGGCGCGGCTCGTCTCGTTGACCGGCCGCTCCTCCCCCGTTCGCCGCCAAGCACCCTCGCAGACTGCGAGCCGGCCGTTTTCGGCCGCCTCGTCTTCGCGGGTCGCTTGATCGGCGCGTTCTCACCACCGCGGGAGCCTTGGTGCTCCGAGACTTCGCCCCGGCGAACGGACCGCGCCGTGTGCGAGCCCTTATCCACGCCAAGTTTGCGGTCCGGGCGAAAGGAGCTGAGTGCATGAGAGTTTCGAGCTTGGTGCTTGCCTGGATGATCTGCCCGCTGCTGGGAGGGGCTGCGCACGCGGCGTTCATCACCCCCAGCGGTTGGACGCGACCGGTGGACGATACAGCCGCCAGTTCGACGCTGACGACCTTCCAACATTGGGACGTGCTGGGAAGCTCCGGCGACGACCCGGCCCTGCCCAAGGCCGCGGATGTCGCCAAGATCAATCCCAACGGCGCAGCGACGGTCCGCGACAGCAGCTCGCCCGCCAGCGGCGCCTTCATCACCAGCGGCGGCAACATCTACTCGTTCTCGGGGGTGATCACACCCGAGGCGATCGTGCCAGGCTATGCCGCGGCGGGTTACCGCACCGAGTTCCTGGTTCAACTGCGCACGCAGGGGCAGAACATCGACACGGCCGACCTGACGCTAGGTGGCGTGCCGGTCAGCTCGCTGGCCGGCTTCAGCTACACCGAGCTGAGCAACGTCGACCTGGGAGGATTTGGCGGTTTCCTGATCGACCATGCCTGGACGTTCACGGCTCCGGCCGATCTGGCATCGTTCACGCTCGATTGGGGTTGGGGCGCGTCGTCGGCGAGCTTCGACCAGTTGGCGATCGACACGCACCTGATTCCGGTGCCCGAGCCAGCCAGTCTGGCGATGGCCGGCCTGGCGTCGTTGGGCATCGCGCTGGTCGTTGGTCGCACGCGGGGTAACCGCTCGCGGCGCCGGCAGGCAGCCAGCTAGCTGGCGCTATGGGAGTTGTCGATGGAACCTGCGCTTTCGCTTCCAGGGAAGATTGCGACCGCGGTTCTCGCGGGGGCCGGCCCGTCGTTGTGTGCGGCGGGCCGGCGCCACCGCCGCGGTCTGCCGGCGGATAGGGTGGCCGGCTTTACGCTCGTCGAGTTGCTGGTGGTGATCGCGATCGTCGGCCTGCTCGTGGCGATGCTGCTTCCGGCGGTGCAAGCAGCCCGCGAGGCCGCGCGGCGCACGCAGTGCCAGAACAACTTGCGGCAGATCGCCCACGCCGCGCAGCAGTACGATCACAACAATGGGCAGTTGCCGTATGCGCGGGTGGGGGGCGATCACGGCGAGGCAAGCGCCTTCGTGGCGCTGCTGCCGTCACTCGAGCAGGAAGGGTTGTACCGGCGATTTGACCAGACGTTGGGCATCTTCGAGGCCACGAACGCCGAAATCAGCAGCCTGAAGCTGAGCGTGTTCATCTGTCCCTCGATGGCTTTGCCCGACGCGGCCGAAACGCCGGGCTACGCCAGCTACGGCATCTCGACCGGCAGCGGCTATTGCCGGTATCCGCTACGAATCGCCGACCTGCAGCCCGATCCCACGAATCACAACGGCGCGATCATCGACCCAATCCGCGGCCACACGAGCATCGCCGACATCTCGAACTCCGACGGCACGAGCAACACCATTCTGGTGGGCGAGCTCGATTTCGGGCTGACGAACATCGCGCAGCGCACCGGCGGCGGCATCGTCGGCGGCTCGACCCAATGGGCCCGCGCTTATCCCGGCTCGACCTGGTGCTCGATGGCCGGCGTGTTCAACAGCGATCGCTTGATCACCGGTTTTCTGGAGTGGGAGACGTTTCGCAGCGATCACAGCGGCGGCGTCTTCTTTGTGTTTGTCGACAGCTCGGTCCGGTTCGTGCGCGATACAGCCCAGCCCGACCTGCTGAAACATCTGGCGGAGCGCGAAGATGGACAGATCGTCTCCCTCGATTGACCGGTTGGGGCGCGTGGCGCTGGCCTTGGGCGCGGTGTTGGCCTGCGTCGCCTGGCTGGGGTGCGCTCAGCCGGAGAGTGGCGTCCACGGCAGCGTGACTCTCGATGGCCGGCCGCTCGACGAGGCCGCGATTGTGTTTGTTCCGCTGGGCGAGGGGCGCCGCAAAACCGGCGCCGCCGTGGTCGCCGGCCGCTACCAGATCGACGCGCGCGATGGCTTGCGCCCAGGCCGCTATCGCGTCGAGTTCGTCGATCAACCGGCGTTCGCGTTGCCCAATTCGGCGACGGTCCAGTCCGGGCCGGTTTCGGCGAGCCCGCCGGTGCACACTGCGACCCAAGCTCGCCGGGAGGATCGCCCGCCGCGGCGCGTGTTGCCGGCGCGCTACACCATCGCCTCGCCGCTGACGATCGAGTTTGAGGCCGGTCGCACCGTGTTCGACTTCGCGCTCGACTCGCAAGCCGAGGATTGATTCCGGCGGCGCATCCCAACGTTTGGCAGACGTTTTCCCCAGGTTCGACACTCGGTTCACCCAGGAGATTTGACGCGATGAACGATTCGACCAGCTTGGCGCAACTGACCTGCGAACTGCTCGAGGCGGGCCGCGCGGCGGAAGCCGAGCCGCTGCTCTGCAAGGCACTCGAAGAGCGCCCCGACGACGGGCGACTGCGGCTGCTGTTGGCGCGCGTTCGACATCGGTTGGGAGATTTCCGCGCGGCCAGCGCGGCGTTCGAACACGCGGCCACGTTGGTGCCGCTCGACGGCGCGATGCAATGCCTGCTGGCCGATTGCTACGCGCGGATCGGCATGGCGCGGCAGGCGCTGACCGTGTTGCGGCTGTTGTTCGAGGGTGGCGACTGTCCGAACGAGCTACTCCCTCGCCTGGCGACCGGTTTCAGCCAACTGGGAGACGCGCAAGGCGCTTTGGATGTCTGCCGGCTGGCGGCCCAGCGGCAACCCGAGCAGGCCGAGGCCCATTTCGCGGTCGCCTTCTATCTGCGGCGGCTCGGTTATCCGGCAGCCGTGGCGCGGCCCCCGCTCGAGCGGGCCTTGGCCCTGGCGCCCCATCATCCCGTTTATCGCTCGAACCTCGCGTTTCTGCTGGTCGAAGAAGGTCGCGCCGACGAGGCTTACGAACTGCTGCGCGAGCTGCCCCCCGAGGCCTGCGTTTGCTCGTGCCAGTTGCGGCGGATGATGCGGCTGTTCCAGACACTGGGGGACCACGAGCGCTGGAGCGCCTGCGCGCTGCGCTTGCGCAGTTTGCGCGGTAGACTGTAGCCCAGCTGCCGGCGACCGAATTGCGCGAGGCAGGCTGACCTTGGATGTCGTCCTGCCTTGTGCGAGGTGCGCCAGCGTGTTCGACCGCCTGCGGATCGTCGACTTGAGCGTGTCGTTGGAAGACGGCGCCGTCAGTGAGCCGATGCCGGCCCGCATTCATTACGTGCGGCACGACGGCGAAGGGCTCGAGCAGATGGAGCGGTTCTTCGGCGTCAAGCCCGAGGATCTCGTCTACTCCGGCGGCCGCGGTTGGGCGATTGAAGAAGTGCAGGCGATCACGCACACCGGCACGCACGTCGACGCGCCGTATCACTACGGTCCGCAAAGCGGCGGTTGCGCCGCGCGCACCATCGACCAGGTGCCGCTCGAGTGGTGCCTGGCCCCCGGCGTGGTGCTCGACATGCGCCACAAGCAGCCCGGCGATTTCATCGAAGTGGCCGATCTCGAAGCGGCGCTCTTGCGCGTCGACTATCGCCTGCAGCCGCGCGACATCGTGCTGCTGCAAACCGGCGCCGATCAGCGGCTCGATTCGGCCGCCTACTTTGCGCAACCTGGGCTGGGGCGCGAAGGTACGCTGTGGCTCGTCGAGCAGGGGGTCAAGGTGATCGGCATCGATGCCTACACGCTCGACCGCCCGTTTCTGAACATGATGAGCGACTACGAGCGGACCGGCGATGGGCGGTATATCTGGCCGGCCCACTTCGCCGGCATCACGCGCGAGTATTGCCAGATCGAGAAGTTGGCGAATCTCGATGCGATCGGTTGTGCGCACGGGTTCTGGGTGTCGTGTTTGCCGGTAAAGATCGCGGGGGCGAGTGCCGGCTGGTGCCGCGCCGTGGCGCTGGTGCCGGAATAGCTGTCGAACTCTTGCCCCGTTGCGTCGCGGCAAACTTGCCCCTGCCGGCCAGGTCGCCGAGAATGCGCGGGTGATGTGGCCAGCAGCTAGCGATTGCCGAAGGGACTGGATGCGGCGAATTCGGCGCTGCGCTTTGAGTTGCCGCTTGTCGTCAATCTTGTTGGTGGCCGCGTTATTCGCATGGCCGCCGGGAGGCGATTCGTCCGTGGCCCAGGCTCGCCAGATGCACCGCGAGTCGGCGACGGTGCGGGTCGTCGTGCGGCGACCCGATCCACTGCAGAAGAGCATCACTTTCGACAGCGAAGCGGGCAAGTTCGTCGTGCCCGAACGCATTCAACTGCGCAATTCGCGGCTGGGATTTCGCGGCACGGTGACCTACGGGCATGCAAGTCGTCCGGCCACGGCGCGGGTGAAGTTGTCGCTGCGCGACAGCAGCGGCGCGCTGTTGCACCAGGCGATTGCCGCACCCGGTTTCTACAACAGCGCGGCGTGGGTGCGCACATCGGGCGCGGGGGGCAAGGTGCGCAGCTCGGCGAACTTCAAGTTCCCCACCGAGGCCCTCGATCGCCTCTCGACGATCGAAGTGGAGTTCCGCGAGGGCTGGCCCTGGGATCGCGAAGATGAAGAATAAGCACCGCCGCCGAGCCTTCCGCCAGTCGGGCGCCCGGTAGGCAAACTGCAAGCCTAGCGCTCGCGGCGGAAAAAAAAGGCTCGGGCAGATCGCTTGCACGACCGGCCCGAGCCTGACGGAGTCGCCAACCGCCGTTATACGTGGCGACTTATCCTTCCTTGGACGTCGCCATGACGAAGCCGTAGTAGGCCTCGATTCCGTGTTCACCAATATCCAGGCCTTCGATCTCTTCCTGCTGCGAGACCCGCAGGCCCATCAGACCCTTGATCACCAGCCAGCAGATCGAACTGACAACCACGACGTAACCGCCGCAGAGTCCGACGCCGATCAATTGATCCATGAATTGATCGATGCCCAGTGCCTTGTCTTCGGCATAGAACAAGCCCGCGTGCGCCGCCGCATTGCCGGCACGGCCGATGCGGTCCTCAGTGGCGAACAGGCCGACGCACAGCGTGCCGAAGACGCCGTTGAGCAAGTGGACCGACGTGGCGCCCACCGGATCGTCGATGTGCAGGCGGTCGAACGCCAGCACGCCGAGCACAACCAGCACGCCGGCGATGCCGCCGATCAGCACCGAGATGGGTGCCGAGACGAATGCACAAGGCGCCGTGATCGCGACCAGGCCGGCCAGGCAGCCATTGAGCGTCATCCCCAGGTCGGGCTTGCCTAACAGAATCCAGGCGGTGGCCGTGGCGGTGCAGGCGCCGGCGGCGGCTGCCATGTTCGTCGTCAGCGCAATTTCGGCGATGGCGTAGGCGTCGACTCCCATGGTGCTGCCGGGGTTAAACCCAAACCAGCCGAACCAGAGGACCATGCAGCCGATAAAAGCGACGAGCAGGTTGTGGCCGGGAATCGCGCCTACCTTGCCGTCGGCCTTGTACTTACCCAAGCGCGGGCCGAGGAACAGAATTCCGGTCAAAGCGGCCCAACCGCCGATGGAGTGGACTTGCGTCGATCCGGCGAAGTCCATGAACCCCCGGCTCTGCAAGTAGCCGCCTCCCCAGACCCAGTGGCCGACGACCGGGTAGATGCAGATCGCCATCAGGACGCTGAAGACAATGAACGAGTGATACTTGATGCGCTCGGCGACGGCGCCCGAAACGATCGTGGCGGCCGTGGCGGCGAACACCAGTTGAAAGAAGAACTTGGCCCACAGCGGCACGCCAGCCCAGCCGATCGCGCTGTAGACGCCCTGGTAGTCGGCAGTGGCTGGGCTGTTGTCGGGACCGGTGACCATCAGCAGGCCTTGTTGGCCGAACCAGGGAGTTCCGTCGCCGAACATCACGCCCCAGCCGAGGAACCAATAGGCCAGCGTGGTAATGCCGAAGACGATGAAGTTCTTCGAGACGATGTTCACGCAGTTCTTGGCGCGGCAGAAGCCCGACTCGACGCAGCCGAACCCGAGGTTCATGAAGAAGACCAGGAAGCCGGCCACGAGGACCCATACGGTGTCGAGGCCGATTTTCACACCTTCAGCGGTGCTGTAATCGATTTCGGGCGGAACGATCGCCGCGGCTTCTTCCGTCGAGTCGGTCGCTTCTTCTTCCGGGGCGTCGGCGGCTGGTTCGGCAGCGGGCTCGGCCGCCGGCTCCGCGGCGGGTTCCGCGGCTGGCTCGGCTGCCGGTTCGGCAGGCTCTGTCGCCGGAGCCGCGGGCTCGGCCGCTGGCTCCTGAGCCATGGCCGGGGTCAGCAATGCGACCGCCAGCATGGCGGCCACCAAAAAAGTCAACGCCGATCGTCGTTTCATACGAGACCTCCCTTCGAGAAAACTGAGTTGATCTTCACCAGCCTTGCGCACCGCCTGTTGGTCGCAAGAGACCTACGCCATGAGCCGGGCAACTCTCGTTTCAAGTGCGAGAAAGTCCCGACATCTGAGTCGCCGCCGAACATGGCAATCTGGCCGCGGGCAGCGCCCCTGCGCTCTACGCGTTTCCAGGCGCCAGTCCAACGGGCTACGACGGGCACGACCCGCCGTGGCCAGCGCTCGATGCTCCGTCGTTGCGCATCACCTCGATTCTGTTCGTCCGTGAAACTCAAACCGTGCCCCACGCCGACCGTGCGCCAAATCGAGACGCGACGATGGACGGGCATCGCGAGAGCAAGCACCGTGCCAGTAACTGTCGGCCTGGCAAGCAGTCAGGTCGCTCGCTGACCAGCCGCCCCCGTCACTAAGACGCGGTAAACCGCGCCGGCGCAAAAGAAAATGGCCCTTTGGCGCGGTCGGTACGTGCCAAACTTTTTCCATGGTTTCCCGTGGGGGGCAGCTCGCAGTGAAGGCGGCTTGGGCAAGCCTTGCCCCGTTTTTGAGCAAATGGTGAAGCCGAACCCGGGGATACGCCATTGGCGGGGCGACCGGCGGCGAAACTCGCGCTGCCAAGGCCCGCTTGTGCCGAATTCCGTGGCTGGGCGGGCGATCGAGCGAGCGCTGGCTTTCGAGCCCGCTGTCTCGGTAAATTGAATGGCGATGGAACCCGCGGCACAGCCGGCCCAGACCTTCCGCGACTGGCCCGATTCGCTCGACTCGATGGCCGTGGCGGTGTTCTTGGCGCTGGTCTTCTTGGTGCCGGCGCTTGGCTACTTCTTCATGGTGGCCGACGTTCGCGCTTACCTGCGTTCGCTCAAGCGGCAGTTGATGCGCATCGTGCCGATCGGGCGCGACGGGGCCTGGGGGTCGTACCGCGAAACGCCGAGTTGCGTCGCGGCCCTCGGCCTGCAGATGCCCTGCACGGCCGATGAGATCAAGGAAGCGTACCGCGAGAAGGTCAAGGAACTGCACCCTGACCGGGGAGGCGACATGCGGCGGTTTCTCCGCCTGCAGTCGCAATTCGAAGACGCGCTGCGGCACGTGGGGCAAACTGTCGGCGACGCCAACGCAGGCAGTCAGCTTTGACGAGGCGACTCGGGGCCTGACACGCATTCCGTCGAGGATCGTATACTTGTACTTGGCTATCTATCAGTGCGGCATGGCCATTCGCGCGGCGAGCTCACAAGGATCTTCGGTATGGTGACGATCACCTTTGCAGATCGCGAAACCGAGAAGAAGGCTCTGGCTTTTCTACTCGGGCGCTTCTCAGGGCGGGTGCTGAAGACGGGCGAGCATTTGGTGCCGGAAGCCGCCCTCGAAGCGCTGGCCGAGCAGAACATTACGTTCACCGTTAAGGGCAGGGCCACCTATGAGCAGCAAGTGGCGGCGTTACGAGGTGCTACTTCCGCTCCAGTTCAATGACGGTACCGAGATTCCCGCCGAGTGGCTGGCCGAGGCCGTTATCGAAGTCGTTTCGCAATTCGGTGCGGCGAGTTACGAGACGCAGAAAGTCGAAGGCCATTGGCGACATGGTGGCGTGGCGTATCGTGACAACCTAGTGAAGGTTGTGGTCGATGTGCCGGATTCTCCGGCTCACCGCGGCTGGATGAAGGATTTCAAGGGTCGCTGGAAAGCGCGACTCGATCAGGTTGAGCTCTGGTTGGTAAGTTATCGCATTGAGATCGAGTGACTTCGCCGCCGGCGATGCTCAGCGGATTTTTTCGATCTCCAACTCCGCCCAGGCCAGCGGATGGTCCGACGCATCGCTTTCGACGAGCCCCGCGTCGACGACGCGCAGACCGCGCACCAGAATCCAGTCGATTCGCCGGGGACTGACGATCTGCTTCTCGGCCAGCGCGTCGCGCACGCCAGGTTCGGCCAGCAATTGCTGCAACTGTGGATCGTCGGCCGTGCTGTTGAGGTCTCCCATCAAGACCGCCGGCTCGGCCAACGACAAGAAGAGCCTGCCCAGCGACTGCAATTGCAAATGCCGCTCGCTGGTGTCGCCGCGCTCCAGATGCGTGACGAGCACGTGGACGGTGCAATCCGCTGCCGGAAGCTGGGCCCAGACGAAGTTGCGGTTCGAACGGCTCGACGGGCGCGGCAAGGGAATCCGCTGCCAGGGGACATCGGCGCGTCGGCAGAGCAGCCCGTTGCCGAAGTCGTCGCGCCACCAGCGTCGCTCGGTGGGGGCGAACAGCCACGCCATGCCCAGTCGCTCGCCGAGCATCTCGGCCTGATCGACGTCGCTGCTCAGCGAGGTGCCACGGACCTCGTTCAGCCCGATCAGGTCGAAGTCGCCCAGTCCGCGGGCCGTGCGGTCGAAGTCGTATCGGCCGTCGGCCCCGCGGGCGCGATGAATATTGAACGTGGCGACGCGAAACCTCGTGGCCGGTATCACGGAGTCGCGCCGAAGGCTCGACGTGCCGGCAGGCCAATGTAAGCTGGTGCCTGCGGCGGCTCCCGCGGGGCGCTTCTGCATCCCTTGCCAGCAGACGATTGCAACGGCCAGGGCCACGAGCAGTGCGGCTTGCGCGAAGCGGCGCCAAACCGCGCGCGATGAGCCGAGTGCCGGCGAATTGCTACCTTGCTCAGGCTGGGCCGACGCCGCGGCGTGGCGGCCGGGCGAATCGACGCGGTTGGTGACCATGACCGTCCGTGGCAAGAATCTGGGGGCGCGATACGGCCAGAATTTTACGAGCCACGGGGGTTGCGCCCCAAGGCCGGTTTGCCAGCCCAAACCAGCGCAAAATGCCACCGTGCTACCGTCGGTTTGCAGGGGGCCGGGCCAACGACTATCGTACAAACATCGGTCATTCGCCTGCCGCCGGCAACCCGCGGAGATGTCGGCAGCCCCAAGGGGCGAGTGGCCGGCTATTAGCCTGCCTTGAACGAGCCGCGCCTCGATCTGCCCACCCAGTTACCTGCCGTTTGGGGGAACCGACTTATGCTATCGCCACGTGCGCTCACGCGCTGGCTATTGTTGTGCAGTTTCGTGCTCCTCGTCAGCGGCGTGGTCGGGCTCGACCGCGCCCGCGGCGACGAACCGGCAGTCACCAAGGGAACGATCAAGTACGAGCCACCGGCCGACGAGCAGGGAATTCCCGACTTCTTCCGCTTGCCGGCGCATGCCTTCGACTTCGAAATGAAGCCGCTGCCGTCGAGCTCGTCGAAGATCGCCGTCTCCGAGGTGACCTTTCCGTCGCCAATGGAGACTCCGCATCCGAACAATAACACCGTGCACACCGAGTTCTTTCGCCCCACGGCCCCGGGCAAGTATCCCGGTGTGATCGTGCTGCACATTCTGGGGGGGGATTTCGACCTGGCGCGCCTCGTCGCCCGCCAACTGGCCACCAATAACGTGGCGGCTCTGTTCCTCAAGCTCCCGTACTACGGGCCGCGTTCGCAGCCAGGGGTCGACATCCGGATGATCTCCCCCGACCCGCATCAGACCGTGCTTGGCTTCAAGCAGGCGGTCGTCGATATCCGGCAGGCGGCCGCCTGGCTGGGGGCTCAGCCCGAAGTCGATCCCGAACAATTGGGTATCACCGGAATCAGCCTGGGAGGCATCACCGGCGCGCTGGCCTTCACGGCCGAGCCGCGCTTCAAAAAGGCTTTTCTGATGCTCGCCGGTGGCGACATCGCGCGGATCAGCACCGAGTCGCCCGAAGCCCGAGAGATCCTCGGCAACTGGACGGCGAAAGGGGGCACGCTTGAAGAGCTATTCGAAATCATCCGCCCGATCGATCCGGTTACCTACGGTTCGAACGTGCGGGGCCGGCAGGTGGTGATGTTCAATGCCAGCCACGACGAGGTTGTGCCGCCCGCCTGCACCGAGGCGCTCTGGCACGCTTTCGGCGAACCGGAAATCAAGTGGGTCGATGCCGGGCATTACACGGCTGCGCGCTATATTCTGGGGGCGCTCACGCGCTGCACCAAGCTGTTTCAAGAGCCGCCTGCCGATGCGCCGCTGAAGAAAGCGGGCTGACGCCCGCGCAGCGTACACAACTCGCAGTCGAGGGGAGCATCCGATGCGATTGCACCGTTGCTGCGCGGCATTCGTCGCGCTGGCTTGTGTCGTGGCGATTCGGTCTGGCGGAAGCACGGCTGCTGAGCCGGTGAGAGCGCCGGCGCGAGGCACTCCCAACGTGCTCTTCATAGCCGTCGATGACTTGAATCATTGGGTCGGCTACCTGGGACGCAACAAGCAGACGATCACCCCCAACATCGATCGGCTGGCCGCCCGCGGCGTGCGCTTCACGCGCAGCTATTGCGCGGCGCCGGTCTGCAACCCGTCGCGGGCGTCGCTGATGAGCGGGCTGCGCCCCGCGACCACGGGCGTGTACGACAACGTCGACGATTGGCGCACGGCGATTGGGCCCGAGCGCACGCTGCTGACCACGTTCCGCCAGGCAGGCTATCACGTCTGCGGCGCCGGCAAGATCTATCACGGCGCCTACGAGCGCCGCAGCGAGTGGGACGACTACCTCGAAAAGCCCAAGGGAGATCCACGGCCGACGGGGGACACCGGTGTCGGCGGTATTCGCTTTGCGCCGTTGGATTGCCGCGACGAAGACCTGGTCGATTGGCATAGCGTCGAGTACGGCATCGAGCAGTTGCAGACACGCCGCGAGCAACCGCTGTTCCTGGCGGTCGGGTTGCACAAGCCGCACATGCCCTGGAACGTGCCGCGCAAGTACTACGATATGCATCCGCTGGAGAAGATCGAACTGCCGCCGACCAAGGCCGATGATCTGGCCGATATCCCTCCGGCCGGCGTCGAAATGGCCCGCCCCGACGGCGACCATCGGGCGATTCTCGAAGCGGGGCGCTGGAAGGACGCCGTGCAGGGCTACCTGGCGGCCGTTTCGTTTGCCGATGCGATGATCGGCCGGCTCATCGACGCGTTCGATCGCAGTCCCTATCGCGACGATACGATCATCGTGCTGTGGGGGGATCACGGCTGGCACCTGGGCGAGAAGGAACACTGGCGCAAGTTCGCGCTTTGGGAAGAAGCGACTCGCGCGCCGCTCATCTGGGTGGTGCCGGGCGTGACCTCGCCAGGCGGGGTCTGCGAGCGGACCGTCGACTTCATGTCGATCTATCCGACGCTGACCGATCTGACGGGTGTCGCCACGCCGTCGCATGTCGAAGGGGCGAGCATTCGCCCGCTGCTGGAGAACCCGTCGGCCGAGTGGTCGCAGCCGGCGCTCACCACGTTTGGCTACGGCAACCACGCCGTGCGCGACGAAGGCTGGCGCTACATCCGCTACGACAACGGCGACGAAGAGCTGTACGACGAGTCGGCAGATCCGTACGAGTGGACGAACTTGGCGGACAAGCCCAAGTTGGCCGACCGCAAGTCGGAACTGGCCAGTCACGTGCCGCGGAAGAACGCGCCGTCGGTCAGCGGCAAGCGCGGGGGGCGCAAGAAGGCGCGCAAGGCGGAGCGAGCACGTGCCGGCGCGGCCGAGTGAGCACGTAGGGCAACGGCCGTCAACCGAAGCAATCTATACTGAGTTCGCTCGGCGCTCAGCCGGCCTTGCGCCCGACGAACAGATAATACGGCGCTCGCAGGCCGGCCAGATACGGCACGCGCCCCGTCCGTTCGCACAGCAGCTCGCCTGCGAACCGCCGCTGCAGATACGGCAAGTGATCGGGACTCAGAAAGACGTTATCGCTGGCGAACCAGGCCGGCCAGAACGAGCGCTGCCACCAGCCATGTCGTCGGCACCCCTCGGCCGGATGTTTGCGGCTGACGTAGAAGTCGACGATGCCGATCCGTCCGCCCGGCTTGAGCATTCCCCAGGCGCGATCGATCACGGCGTACCAATCGGGGGTCATCGTCAGGGCGTACGAACAAGTGACGACGTCGACCGGCCCCCGCGGCGGCTCGAAGCGCGTGACGTCGGCCTCGATCGCCGAGACATTGTGCCAACCGTGCGCGGCCGCACGCTCGCGCGCGACCTTCAGGAGCGATCGCGACAGGTCGACGAGGTAGAGGTGTTGCAAGTCGGCCAGCCGCGTCCCCAGGTATTCGGCCGCGGCGCCGGTGCCGCACGCCAGGTCGCACCACACGTCGCCGGCGGAAACTGGGAGCGACTCCCACAGTTCGCGACGTCCGTGCAACAATCGCTCTCGAAAACGGTCGTAATCGGCCGCCTGGCCCGCATAGAAGCTCTCCAAGCGTTCGGCGTGCGTGCGACCGCGAATCGGCACGGCCGCCAGTCGGTACAGAACTCTCAAATCGGCGACCATCGACACGCCGGTTGCTCCTGTCGGCGGCAGCTTGGTTAACTCGAACCGGCACTTCAAACGGCCAGGTCCGCGATGTGGAAGCTTCCGTAGGTGTGCACGCGGTCGCGGCGATGCAAATCAGCCGCCCACTCGCGATGATACAAGAGCAGGTCGCCTAGTCGTCGCTCGCGCCCCGCCACGTCGATTTGCAGATCGTCGACGAATCTGGTGCGCGTGCCCCCGCTGCGCCAAATCGCGCGGGCGTCGGCAGTTGCTCGGCCGAGGATCGATTTCCATTCGTGGCGCAAGGCCGTGCGGTTGTGCGTGCCGAGCCAATCCATGTGATCCAGCAGCACGAACCGCGAGATGGGCCGGGGCGAACTCGCCGCAATGTCGGCGACCGAGCCGGTGCAAACCCTCACGCGATCGACGAGCCCCGCTTTCAGCCGCGCGAAGTTGGCCGGCTTGAGATACTCGGGGCAGCACCAGGGGCTATAGCGCCCCTCGAGGTAGACGCGCCAGAAATAGTTGTCGGCCAAAGGCAGCCGGGTGAAGACCGCTTCGAGACAGTCTTCGACGAATCGCGCGATCCCCCCGACATAATTCCGTTCGACCTCTTGCCGTTGCGGGCGCGGCACCCCCAGCAGCGAGAGCGTGGCGTCGCGACCGACCAGCCAGCGGATAAAGCCTCCCCAGAAGGCTTCGCGGAGCCGCGCGTCGTAAAGTCGCTGTTGTTCCGCTAGCGTCGTGGCCTGAAGCATTTCGTTCAGTTCGGCGCGGATGCGGGCGACGCGATCGATGTACAGGTTGATCCACCAGGCGAACCAGCCGGTCGTGCCGTGAAAGTAGAAGCTCGGTCGCGGCCGCGTGTCGTCGAACAAGTGTTGCCGGCGATCCCAAAAGCTGCGCGACCGCGGGCTGAGTTCTACTCGCAGCAACTGGCGGTATTGTTCGCGAAAGTTGGGACTGCGCCCTTGCCCGAACAGTGCGAAGAAATCGGCGAACTCCAACCGCCGAATGCCCGCCAGCTTCAGTTCCAACAGTGCGTTCTGGCGATAGTTCAGATCGACGGCGATGACTTCGGCCGGCTCGTCGAGCAGATAGTCGAGCACATTGCAGCCAGCCGAGGTGATGACCAGTACGACGTCTTGTGGGCGGAGTTCGAGCGCTTCGCGATCGAGCCGGGGATCTTCCCAGCAGGTGTTGTAGACGAGATTGCAACCATGCACGTAACCGAAACACTTACCGCTGAGCCAATCGCCAACGCTCATCCACACGACTCCTGGTAGGTCAGCCCGGCCGGCAACGGGAGCCGCAGCCGCGGTGATTGGGGAAGCTCGAATCTCTTGGCCACGGTGGCGGGAGCCTTGACCACGGGGGCTGGCACGCCGTCGAGCCAGTGATAGGCCCGCACCTCGCCGTCGCGAACGCCGACGAAGCCGGCCGGCAGCTCGGTCCAGCAACCGCTGTTCAGGTAGTGGACTCCCTCGCAGTGCAGGTCGCCCGCCACGTGCGAGTGACCGAGAATGACCCCGTCGAAGTTGCGCTCGCCGGCGGTCACCACCGCTTGGCGCCGCAGTTGTTCGACCGCGCGGCAAAACGTCTTGCAGCCGTGCTTAAGTCGGCGCGCCAAATTGTGCGAGCGATCGACGCGTTGGGCGGCGCGGTAGATCCAGTCGGAGGCCGTGACCAACAGGGCCGGCCATTCGAGCGAGCGATCCCAACCGTGGCCGTGGTAGACGAGATATTGCCGCCGGCCGACGTCGAGCACGGCTTCTTCATGCGCGGTGATCCCCAACATATCGGCGAACCAGTCGATCGAGGGATCGTGATTGCCGACCAGCCAGGTGACGCGGCAACTCGCCGCCCAGCGACGCAGTGCCCGCAGCACGCCGACTTCGTCGGGGCGCAGACCGTCGAGACGCTGCTGATCGAAGATGTCGCCAGCCAAAATGAGTTGGTCGGTCTTCAGCCGCGACAAAAACGCGAGAAACTCGCCGGAGCGAGAGTTCGCAGCCCCCAAATGCAGGTCGCTCACCACGACCGCATCGAATGGGTGCATCCTTGACCCTCCAGGGGGACATGAAAACCACGTTCCACCGCCAAAACCCTATCCCACTTCTGTTTGCAAACGATGAGGATGGAGTGATATCACGGTGAAATCGCACGGTGGCGGTGGCCCCTCGACACCGCCGCGCGGCTCGCCCGCCATGGCAATTTCGCGCAGGGACTGTCATACTAGATGGTTCCGACCTGCGCGTGCTGCCGCCAGTCGCGCGCAACGAGCCTGCCCGCCAAGTTTCTCGCTACGCCCACGTCCTCGTCAGTCCATTATGGCAACGACCCTGGCCCCCACGACCAGCCAACCGCCCGCGACGCGCATCCTCGGCACGGCCATCCCCTGTTATCAATTCGACGCCCACGAAGACCTGGCCCGCTGCGTCGCCCAAACGTTGGCCCGCGTGATTCGCGAGCGGAACAGCTTCGGCCAGAACGCGGTGCTCGGCCTGCCGACCGGCAGCACCCCGGTGGGGGTTTATCGCGAGTTGATTCGCATGCACCGCGAGGAGGGGCTCGACTTCGCCGGTGTGGTCACCTTCAATCTCGACGAGTATTACGGCATCGATCGCGACCAACTGCAGAGCTACCATCGCTGGATGGACGAGCACTTCTTCAACCATGTGAATATTCGGCAAGAGAATATCCACATTCCCGACGGCAGCGTGCCGCCGGACGAGGTCGACGCCCACTGCCGCCGCTACGAAGACGCGATCGAGCGCGCCGGCGGCATCGACGTGCAGTTGCTGGGCATCGGCCGCAACGGGCACATCGGCTTCAACGAACCGTTCAGCCCCCGCCACGGCCGCACGCGGCTGGCCGTGCTCGACCCGATTACGCGAATGGACGCCGCCAGCGACTTCTTCAGCGAAGAGCACGTGCCCGCCAGCGCGCTCACGATGGGGCTGGGCACGATCCTTGACGCCCGCAAGGTCATTCTCTTGGCGCTTGGCGAGCACAAGGCCGGCATCATCCGCGAGGCGGTCGAAGGGCCGCTGTCCGATCGCGTGCCGGCCAGCTACCTGCGCGAGCACCCCGATGCTTCTTTCTTGTTGGATCGCGCGGCGGCCGCGCAACTGACCGGTGTTGCCACGCCCTGGCTGTTGGGCACCGTCGAGTGGACCGACGCCTTGATCAAGCGCGCCGTGCTGTGGCTCACCGAACGAACCGGCAAGGCGCTCTTAAAGCTCGACGACAACGATTTTCGCGATCACAACCTGCATCAATTGCTGCGGCGGCATGGCCCCGCGCAGCGCGTGGCGCACCGCGTGTTCCGCTGGATGATGGACTCGATCGAGTATCATCCCGCCGGTCGCACGCCGCAACGGGTGATCTGTTTCAGCCCGCACCCCGACGACGACGTGATCAGCATGGGGGGAACGCTGATCCGCCTGGTCGAGGATGGGCACGAAGTTCACGTGGCCTACATGACCAGCGGCAACATCGCCGTCTTCGATCACGACGCCTGCTGGCTGGCCGATCTGGTGACCGAGTACAACCGGCTGTTCGGCATCGACCAGGAGCGTTCGCGGAGCGTCGAAGAAGACGTGCTGCAAGCCTTGGCGAACAAGGCGCCGGGCCAACCCGACAGCGACCAGGTGCTCAAGATCAAGGCGCTGATTCGCTGGGGCGAAGCCAAGGCCGGCGCCACTAGCATCGGCTGTCGCGAAGAGCATCTGCACTTTCTCGACTTGCCCTTCTACCGCACCGGCACGATCGCCAAGCGCCCGGTGGGGGACGACGATGTGCGGCTGGTCCGCGAACTGATCGAGCGCGTCAACCCTGGGCAAGTCTATCTGGCGGGCGACCTATCGGACCCGCACGGCACGCACCGCATGTGCGCGCAGGCGATTTTTCGCGCGCTCGAACAGATCGAGGCCCAACGGGGCCAGCGGCCCGACGCCCTGCTGTATCGCGGCGCCTGGCAGGAATGGCCGGCCCACGAAATCGAAATCGCGGTTCCCTTGAGCCCCAAGGACCTGGAAAAGAAAAAAGGGGCGATTTTCCGGCACGAATCGCAAAAAGACAAAGCCCTGTTCCCCGGCCCCGACGCCCGCGAATTCTGGCAGCGGGCCGAAGATCGCAACCGCCACACGGCCGATGTGTACAATCGATTTGGGCTGCCGGAGTATTACGCCATGGAGGGGTTCGTCCGCTGGAAGGGGCAATCGATTTAAGACGACTGTAGCCGGCCGCTACGAGGCCGGAATTCCTGCCGGGGTCACAGTCCCCGGCTACAAACCTCTGGCCCCTGGTCTTTCACCTACAGCCTGCCCCTTATGGCCAGCGACACCACGAAAAATACCGAAGTCGGCAGCTACTTCATCGCCAATTATCCGCCCTTCTCCCAGTGGAGCACCGAGGCGTTGGCCGATGTCGAGCAGGCTCTGCATTGTCCGCCGGCCAATGTTCCGCTCGGGCTTTACCTGCACATCCCCTTCTGCCGTAAGCGCTGTAAGTTCTGCTACTTCCGGGTCTATACCGACAAGAACTCGCAAGACGTCGAGCGTTATGTCTCGGCCCTGGCTCGCGAGATCGAGCTGGTGAGCCAGTTGCCGGTGATGGGTGGGCGGCCATTTCGGTTCGTCTACTTCGGCGGCGGCACGCCATCGTTCCTCAGCGGCAAGCAGCTCACCCGGCTCGTCGATCGTCTGCGGGCGAACATCAACTGGGACCAGGCCGAAGAAGTCACCTTCGAGTGCGAGCCGGGTACGCTCTCGCGGCCTAAGCTCGAAACCCTGCGTGAACTGGGGGTCACGCGGCTGAGCCTGGGGGTCGAGAACTTCAGCGACGCCGTGCTCGAAGAGAATGGTCGCGCCCATCACTCGGCCGAAATCCACCAGGCCTGGGGCTGGATTCGCGAGCTCGGTTTTCCCAACGCCAACATCGACCTGATCGCCGGCATGGTCGGCGAAACGTGGGACAATTGGCGCGACAACGTCCGCCGCACGATCGAGATGGCCCCCGACAGCGTGACCATCTACCAGATGGAGCTGCCGTTCAACACCGTCTATTCGAAGGACATTCTAGGGCAGCGGATGGAGAGCCCCGTGGCCGATTGGGACACGAAGCGGGCCTGGGTCCACCATGCCTACGACGAGCTGCTGGCGGCCGGCTACTCGGTCTCGAGCGCGTACACCCTGGTGCGCGACAACCACAAGGTGAACTTCAGCTACCGCGACAATCTATGGCGCGGCAGCGATCTGCTGGCGACCGGCGTGGCCAGCTTCGGTCACGCGGGGGGCGTGCACTATCAAAACCTGGCCGAATGGCCGCAATACCTCGAATCGCTCGAAGCTGGGCGCTTGCCGCTGTGGCGTGGACTGCGGCCAACCGCGCATCAAAAGCTGGTGCGCGAAGTCGTCCTGCAGCTCAAGACCGGCAAGCTCGACGCCGGTTACTTCCGCGACAAGTTCGCGGTCGACATCCTCGATCACTGGCACAACGTCTGGCAGCAATACATCGACGACGAGCTGCTGCGCGTCGAGGGGGATCGCATCGAGCTCACGCGCGCCGGCCTGTTGCGTGTCGATTCTCTGTTGCCGTCCTTCTTCGAGCCCGAGCACCAGGGCGTGCGGTACACCTGATTGTGTAGCTGGGGTGCCGTTGCGGCTGGCGTATTAACGCCAATTGTCTAGGTCGAGCGGGTAGCCAGCCTGCTGAATCCGCTCGAAGTGCGCAGTGTTCGCGGTGACCAGCGTAAGCCCGTGTTGGACGGCCACGGCGGCGATCATCGGATCGGCTCGACCGATGGTCTGGCCGTTGCGCTCCAAGTCGGCGTACATACGACCGGCGATTTCAGCGGCCGCCGTATCGAACGCCAAGACTTCCTCCAGCGGTAGCGACCTCAGGAACAAATCCCGCCGCGCATATTGACCTGACTTTTGAAAACCCTTGACGATCTCCATAACCGTAATCGTGGTAATCGTCAGGCATCCGAAATCGGCTCGATAGCTCTTGGCCTTGCCGACGACCTGCGAGTTCCGGCTTTTGAGAACTTCCGAGAAAATATCAGTATCGAGGAGCGATCGCTTCATGTCGTGGGTAGTCGCCATGGATCGCGCTCACGGTTGTCGTACGCCTGTTGCACGATCTGATCCATAAGGTCCGGCACATCCGCAAAGAGCCCGATCATGCTGTCAAGCGGCGTCTCGCTTGGTTCACGCTGGAGCGCGTACTGCTCCACCGCCTCGGAAAGAAGCTGCTCGACCGAAATATTCTGCTCCGCCGCGAGTTGCCTAACGCGATTGAACGTGTGTTCGTCCAGATGGAGATCGCCTGATGCCATCCTGTACCTCTCTGCAGCTCTCGAGCGTCGCTGGCAATGGATAAGGGGATACCTCAATCGTAGCAGCTTTTGCGGCGGCGAGGTCCTCCCCCCCTGCTCGCGACCGGAATGGGAAAATCGTCACACAATCGTCTGCATTCGGCATCAGGTCCAGGCCGACGTGAAGACGGATTCCAAGTTCTCCTCGAGTGGCCGGTTCGTGTCGATGGTGACGGACGGCAACCCCGCCGGCGTCGGCTCGTCAAGGGCTTGTTGCGCGTCGAGCAACTCGGGCCGGGCTTCCGAGGCATCGTCGCCGGTTGCCAAACGCCGCGCGATCCGCTCTCGGGCAACGTCGGCCGGGCAGCGGCAATTGACCACCAGTGCCGGCAGCCCTCGAGCCGAGGCAATCTCGGCAGTTCGTTGCTGATCGGCAGCCGCCAGAAACGTGCCGTCGAGCACGACCGCTTCGCCGCCGGCCAGCAGCTCGTCGGCCGCGTGCAGCAGTTGGTCGTAGACTTCTCGGCGACGCTGACTGGTGTAGTTTCCCTCACCAAAGCCGGCCGCCTGTTGGCTAGGGCCAAACAGTTCCCGACGGATCACATCGGTCGCTAGGTACTGTGCGCCAATTCGCTCGGCAATTGCTCGGGCGACAGTCGACTTGCCCGACCCCATCAGCCCGCGCACGACAACCAGCGGTGGCCGGCCGAGCGCCGCGGCCTCGCGGTCGCACCGTTCGAGATAACGACGCGCTACCTGTCGCGCGCTAGCTGCCTCGTCGTCGGGCAGTTGCGCGGCGCGCAGGGCCGCTACTTTGGCGCGGACCGCCGCACGGTAGCTCTTGTAGAACGCGACGAGGTCGGTCGGCGGCACATCCCCGGTCGCGGCCGAATAGGTCGCGATGATCCGCTCTTCGATCGACGCGGCGCCGAGCATGTCGCACTCCATCGCCAGAAAGGCCAATTCATCGACAACGTCGAGCCGGCGGAATTCGGCGTTGAATTCCAGGCAGTCGAAGATCTGGATCGGCTCTGCCAGGCAGATATGCTCGGGGCGCAGGTCGCCATGCCCTTCGATGATCCGCCCTGCCGATACGCGCTGGGCCAGCAGTGCGGCGTGAGTGGCCAACCAGCGCAACTGCGCGCCGTGACTGCGGCGCACGACGGTCGTCGGTAGGTCGTGGGCCGGGGCGAGCAGATCGGCAAGATTCGCCCGCACGTGTTGTTCGATCGCGCGGCGGTAGTCGGCCGGGTCGATGTCGAGCGGTGGAGCCGATCGATAGAACTGTGCCAGCCGCTGGGCCAGCCGAGCGATGTCTTCGTCGGCGACGCGTCGTTCTTCGATCAGGCGATCGAGCGAGCGGTC
Source organism: Pirellulales bacterium (assembly GCA_050184475.1). GTDB lineage: Bacteria > Planctomycetota > Planctomycetia > Pirellulales > JAEUIK01 > JAIESQ01. The sequence goes on from JBFXAH010000014.1 coordinate 24,167, forward strand.
GAGCGGCAAGCGCCGCATCCAGACGATCCAATCGACGGCAGTTCCCCGCTCGGCAATCTTGTTGTCTCCGTCGCCGGACTGTTCGGCGGCGCCGATCTGAAAATCTCCTGGCGCGTGTTCAAAGACAGGCAGCACGCCCAGGTACAGATCGTCGGTCAAGCGGCGATTGAGCCGCACTTCGGCTTCGCACGCTTCGCGCCGCAGTGCAGGCGTGCTGAAATCGAGAAACTCGAACCGCACCGGTTTCTTGAGCTTGAACGCGAAGCGATCGGTGACGAAGACCCAGGAGATGTGGGTTTCGTGAATTTCGACTTGCTGAGGCCGCGGCTCGTAGGCTGCGGGAGTTGCCAGAAATTGCGCCAACGACCGGCGTTTGCGCGTCATGTTAGGTTGCGGATGTTTGGCGAAGTAGCGGTTTTGGCGTGGCTGCCGACGATTTTGACGTACCAGCACACTTGCAGTGAGTTTAACCTATGGTTCAATGAAACGTGCCCGTGGGGGGCGCCGCTTCGGACCTTTGCTTGAGCTATGAGTATCGAGTTGCTTCCGCCCGTGGCGGTTGGTGCTGGCCAATACGATTCGACTGATCGTGCGCCGCGGATCCTGGGGTGGCCGCGCGGCGGACTGTCGACCAGCGCGGCGCGACTCTGGGGGTTGTTGCTGCTCGGGCTGTACGTGGCGCTGTTGTTCACGTCGACGCACTGGCCGCGCCTTAACTTACCCCCCGTCTACACGCCGATTCCGCCTGACAAGATCGCCCACTTCTGTTGCTACGCGGTGTTGGCGGTGTTGGCGCTCGTGCTCCCCGTAGGCTTTCTGCGTCGCCCCGATGGGCAGCCGGTGCGCCGTCGCTGGTTGGCCGGGCTGACGCTATGGCTGTTGGTTATCGCCACGGGGCTCGTCGACGAACTGACGCAGCCCTGGTTCGATCGCGAATTTGAATGGGCCGACCTGGCGTGCGATGCCAGCGGCTCGCTGCTGGCGATCTTCATCGTGTCGCTCCTGTGGAATCGCTGGCATGCCGGCCAGCGAAAGCACGGCGCGCCCGCTGCGAGCACTTAGTCGCGGCGACTGATTTGCGGGCGATCCGTATCCAAGTCGGCCAGTCGGACGCTACGCACATACTTGTGGCAGTGCACGCACTTGAGCGTCAGGTCGACGTAGCGCAAGGCGGCCGCGTCGAGGTTCTTGTCGCGGGCCGCTTTCTTCAGCCCGTCGGCCGCCCGGCGAAACTCCGAGCTTTCGGCGGCGTAGTCGGCGGTTTGCAGCACGTTCCATTCGGCCGCTTCGCTTAACAGCACTAGCGCCTGCGATTCTTTGACGAGCAAGTCGTAGTTCTCGGTCGTCAGTCCTTCGAGCAAGCGTTCGCCATGCTCAAGCTTGGCACGCATGAATTTGCCGACACGATTCGGTTCGAGTGTTTCGGGGGGCTGTTGACCGATGCCCACGCTGGCCAGCAGCCCGCAGCCGGCGACACCCAGTAGAATCGCCGCGGTTGCCCAACGCTTGTTCATCGCTTGATCTCCGGTGAATAGTGATTTGGCTCGCCGAGGGGTGATCCCCACCAGCGCGCCGTTGGATCGATCTGCACCGAGCGGCCCTTCGCGCGCGACGTCGCTCAGCTTTCGGCAGGTTCCTCGTGCGCTTGCTTGAAGGTTAGCACCGGGCAAGGGGCCTTGCGGACCACGACCTCGGCCACGCTCCCCATCAACAGCCGCCGCAATCCGCTCCGACCGTGGGTGCCCAGCACGATCATGTCGACATGTTCCTCTTCGGCCAAGCGGACGATCTCGGCAGCCGGGTCGCCCGTCACCAGCCGATGCTCAAACGGCACGTTCGGCTGCGTGGGAACGACGGCTTGCAGCATCTTCCGCAGGGCGTCGGTATCGGGTTCGGGCACGCCGTAGTACATTTCGCCGGCACCGTAATTGATCGGCGGCTCTTCGACATGCACGATGACCATCGTGGCCCCCATGTCGCGGCAGAGCGCGGTCGCGTAGGCCAAGGCCGCGTCGCTCGAATGCGAAAAGTCGGTCGGAAACAGGATCTTGTTGGCTTTCATGGTCGACCTTTCGTGCCGGCCTGCTGTGGCCAGACAAACGAGAGTGCAGTGCGCGTACCAAACGCGCCAGCTTCTTCCCTCAATCTAGTTTTGCACCTGGTCGGTGCCCTTGGCAACTACGTTCGGCCAACGCCTGAGACTGCCGGCCGCGCCGGTTGACGATTCAGCACATCATTGACCGTCGTGGTCTGTGCCCCTATGGCACAGTGTGCCCAGGCAAGAGTCAATCACCGTGCGGATTCGCTACACGGCCTGTGCGGGAATCTAATTGCTCCGCGCGCTGCGTAAGCCTGGGTGCTGTGAAGTGGGCGGATCTCAAGTGTTCCCCCCCAGACGCTCGCGCCAGCGATCGAGATGAGCCTGGTCGAGCCCGCTGGCCCGCGCCAACTCGTGCCGGAGCTTGCGGTCGGTCCCCTCGATGCCGACGTCGATCGTCAGGCGACCATCGGGGCGATAATGAAAGGCGACTTCGATCGGCGTTCCCTTGGGCAAGTCGGCCGGCAGATCGCTGACCGTGCAACTGCCGATCTGGGTGCAGTGCCGCGGATCGGCCGCTTCCCCTTCGACGATCCGCACCAGCACCGAGCGCTGGGCGGCCGTGCGGGTCTTGAAGGTCCGCCGCGCCACGACCGGCAGCGGCGTGTTGCGTGGAATCAGCGTCACGTTGCGCTCGTGGCGCGTCTCGCGATCGATGCCCACCACTCCCAGGCTGTGCGAGTTGACGTTGCGGACCACCACGCGGGGCCTGTCCGGTATTTGTTCGGTGATCCAACTGGCGTACAGCGCGGCGCCGTGGGCCACGGCTTCGTCGGCCGCGATCGAGCGGTCGGGCTCGCGCCCCGAGATCTCGCGCAACATTTCGCCGACCATCGGCATGCGGGTGCTGCCGCCGACCACGAGCACCCGGTCGAGATCGCTCCAGGCCAGTCCAGCGGTCCGCAGCACTTGCCGCGCGGTGAACTGCGTGCGATCGAGCAAGTCGTGCGTCAGCTCGGCGAATTGTTCGCGCGTGACCTCGATCTGAAACGGGCAATTCGGCAGGTCGAAGAGCACGCTGGCCTTGGGACGCGCCGACAATGTGCGCTTGGCGTCTTCGCATTCGCGACGCAAGCGGGCGGCCACGGTCGCCTTGCCGCGCGGATCGAAGCCATGTTTGTCGGCGAACCGCAGGGCCACGAACTCGATCAGCCGATCGTCCCAATCGCGGCCGCCGAGGCGCACGTCGCCGTCGGTCGCCAAGGTGCGAAACTCCCCTTCGCGCAGTTCCATCACGGTCACGTCGAACGTGCCGCCCCCCAGGTCGTAGACCAACAGCTTCTGCGGGGCGACCTTGCCTTGGCGCGGATTGACGAAACCCTGCTGAAAGCCGAAGGCGATCGCCGCCGCGGTCGGCTCGTTGACGATGTCGAGCACGTCCAGGCCCGCCATGTAGCCGGCGTCTTGCGTCGCCTTGCGGCGAACCTCGTCGAAGTAGGCCGGCACCGTGATTACGGCCTGGCGAAAGTCGCCGATCTGCATCCGTACGTCGTCGCGCAGCTTGTGCAGAATACAGGCTTCGAGCACTTCGGGGGGGACCGGCTGCCCCTCGAGCTTCTGATGGAAGGCGCCGGCGCCCAACTCGCGCTTGGCGCATTCGGCCACGTGATGCGGCTCGCTCAGCAAGGCTTTGACCGCCTCCTTGCCGACGACGATATCCGCGCCGTCGAAGAGCACCACGCTGGGAGTGAGCAACTCCCCTTCGGCGTTGACGATCGTCGTGGGCCGGCCGGCGTCGTCGACGCGCGCCACCACCGAATAGGTCGTCCCCAGATCGATCCCCACGGCTGGCAGCGGCTTGTCGGTCATGCGAACCATTATGACTGGCCGAGCCCGGTGACCAAGCCCTGCCGCGCACGCCTACGGCGACTTGCCCGTCACGGCTTCGAGAATCTTCTGTTCGCGGGCTTGCAGCCATTCCCCTTCGAGCCGGATGGCGAAGCGATAGAACAAGACCACCGTGGCGCACTGGGCCAGCGACAACAGCAGAAAGAACGGCACGCCGACGCCAATCTTTTGCCAGTGCAGCAGGGCCTCGATCCCCAGCGGCAGCAGCGTCAAGAATTGCGTCAGCGGAAAGAGGGTCACGAAGATCGCAAACTGCACCAACGCCGGGACGAGCTTGGTTTGCGCCGGCTTGAGCGAACCGGCGGCGATCGGCAACGGCGCATAGATCGACAGCAGGTTCATCAGCAGGCAAAACAACAAGAACATGGCCACGAACTGTGGCACCAGCGCGGCCAGATGGTCAATTTGCAGCGGGCGTGCGATTTCGACGGCCCCGAGCGCGACGGCCGTAATCCCCAGCGCAAACGGCAGGCAGGCAAGGTTCTTGCCCAGCAGAATGCCGCGGCGCGGCACCGGCGACAGCACGTACACGCGGAAGCCTTCGCGATCGAGCCCGAATTGATTGGCCATCGTCTGCAGCGCCCCGAACAGGCCCAGGCCGATCGCGCCGATCCCCGTGAAGGCGCGGAGCACCAGCGGTCCGTCGGCCGGCGAGCGAAAGATCGCCGAGATGAACATCACCCCCATCACCACCGGCATCAGCAGCATCATCTTCGATTCGGGCGCGCGCAACTGCGATCGCAGGCTCGCCACGGCGATCGCCGAGGTCGTCTCGGCCACGACAGGCAAGCGCAGCTCGACGAGCCAGGGCGGGCGAGCCGTCGTTTCGATCGACTTATCGGCAGGGGCCGCCGGTGCCACGGCTTTGGCTGCGCGGCGCGCCGTATATCGACCTTGATAAATGCCGATCGTCGTGCGGTACGCGCGCCACAAGCTCGCGCTACCGATGATGCTCATGCCCGCCAAAGCCAGCAGCGGCCAGGCGATTCTCCCCTGCGCGGTCGTCATGACGCCCAAGGGCAACCAGCCAAAAGGGAGCACTGCGTTCACGAGCCTGGTGTTGCGTGCCCAGCGCGCCGCGTTGCGCTGGCTGGCCTCGTCTTCGGCCTGCTCGTGACGCTCGATCAGTTCGTTTTGTCGCCGCACGTGCTCGACGGCGTCGAATTCGTGGGCCTCGAATTGCCGCTCGAGCTTCTTCATTTCCTGCACCAGTTGCTGGCTGCGCGTGGCGCGCTGTCGCAAGCCCGACGGCCTGACGAAGCTCAGCAGATTCGGCAACTGAAAGATCAACACGAAGACCGCCGTGACCCCGACGACGATCGCCCGCCGCCGGCGCGGATTGCTCATCAGCGAGGCCAGCCACCCTTGGAGCTGATACGTGAGCGCCGTGATCATCAGAAAGAAGGCAGCCACGAGCGGTACCGCACTCCACACCCCGTGACCGATCGTGAGCCCCAGCGCCAGCCCGAAGGCGACCGGCACGAAAATAATCAGTGTGAGCCGCAACAGCGTACCGACGAAGTTGATCAAGAACGCGCCGCTGAGCGAGACCGGTAAGTGCAGAAGCTTCGACAGCGCGAAGGTCTCGGCCCGCTGCAGGTCGGTCACCAGCCCCAGGCTCCAGAAGAACAAGAAGGCGACCACCAGCACGTCCCAGACATACAGCAGCTCGAGCGGTTCGACACGATCCCAGGCGAACATGCCCAGCAACAGCGACAGCACGAACGAGGGGACGGCCAGCACAACGGCCCCCACGGCCACGATCGTCATCAACACGGCGTTGAACCGGCCGCCGCGGCGCCATTGATTTGCCAGCAGCCGCCAGCGCAGCCAGACGAAGGCTTGCAGGTGCTGGAGGTTCACGAGGCCGCCTCTTCGAGCCAGTTGAGCTTGTGCGCCGTTTCGACTTGCGCGCCGGCGTAGTGCAAGAAGCGATCTTCGAGCGAACCACTCTCGTGAATCGTCGCCAGCGACGCCTGCTCGACGAGCTTTCCCTTGACGATGATGCCGACGTGCGTGCACAGCCGTTCGACAATCTCCAGCACGTGCGACGTGAGAAAGACCGTCGAGCCGCGGGCGACAAAGCCAGCCAGCAGGTCGCGTATCACCCGCGACGTCACGGCGTCGACCCCTTCGAACGGTTCGTCGAGGAATAACAGATCGGGGTTGGCGAGAATGGCCGCGGCCAGCGCCAGCTTCTTTTTCATGCCGTGCGAGAACTCGAGCGTGAGCTTCTTCTCTTCTCCTTCGAGGTCGAGCAAGGCCAGCAGTTCGTCGCAGCGCTGGCGGATCGTGTCGCGGGGCATGAGATGAATGCGGCCGACGAACGTCAGGTACTCGCGCGCCGTCAGGTTATCGAACAGCGCCAGGTCCTCGGGCACGACCCCCATGTGCCGCTTGGCTTCGAGCGATTCGTGCGGGTCGAGCATGTTGCGACCGAGCACCGAGATCGTCCCTCCCGACGTGGCTAGCAGGCCGGTCAGCATTTTGATGGTGGTCGACTTGCCCGCGCCGTTGGGCCCCAGAAAACCGTAGAACGATCCTTTCGCGACCTGCAGGTCGATGCCGGCGACGGCGCAAAACTCGTTGAAGTAGCGCGTCAGTTGATGGGTTTCGATGGCCAGCGACATTCGCAGATCTCGCGCAGCGTGACTTTCAAAGTGCCGGCACATACGCTAGCACAGTCGCTACGGCCTCACCACTCGACACCGGCACAGCATCAAGGCAAACCAGGCAGATCGAGCTGCAAGAAGTTGGCGTGCGGATTCAACCAGCAAAGCACGTAGTAGCCGATTGCCAGGCCCAACAGCGAAAAGATGACATGACCGATGAGCATCACGGCCGTGGCGTTGCGACGGCTGATTTTGCGCATGCTGCCCGCGGGGCGTGCGGCGGTCTCGGTCGCCTGGTGCGCGGCATGATCGTCGGCCGCGGTTGCATCGAACGCTGCCGTGTCGCCGGAGACCGGCGCCTGCGATTCCGTCGCTTCCTGGCTGTCTGTCGGCGTCGTGCGCTGAAATTCGCTCTCGGCAGGCGGGGTCGAAGTTGGCGGCGCGGGAGCCGCCGCGACCGCTGCTGGCGAACTGCGGCCGGCTGCCAGCAGCTCCTCGGCCATCATCCGCTCGAAGTCGTCATCGTCATCGCGGGCTTCGCCGTCGCGGTATCGCTCGACCCCTGGCTTCGCGCTTCGCGGCGTTGATGACGGCGCTGCTGAACTGTTGCCCTTTGTACTGTTGCCTGCCGGCGACGGCGTTGGCGCTGCCGCCGTACTGCTGCCGGTTGGCGGCGATGTTCGCCCAGCGGGCGCTGCGCCGGCCGCCGGGTTCGCGCCGCTGGTCTTGCGTTGAGCGGCCCGTAGTTCTTCGGCAATCATGCGGTCGAATTCGTCGAGCCCGGCTTCTTCTTCGACGAGCTTCTTCCAGCGCGCGGCCCGCTGGGTGTCGAGCCCGGCCTCGCGCTCGAGCTCGAGCTTGACTTCGCGATCGGTCCCCGGCACGCGCGCCCAGACATTCAAGCGGCCGTTCACGCCATATTCGTAGGTCACTTTGACCGGCCAGCCTTGCGGCAGCGACGGCGGCAAGTTGTGAATCGTCGTGCGGCCGATCAACGTGCATTGGGCCGGCTGCTGGCTTTCGCCTTCGAGCACCGTCAAGGCGATCGACGGCTGGCCCGCGACCTTGGTGACGAACTCGCGCGTCTTGCGCGCCGGCAGGGGCGAATTGCGACGAATCAGCACTGCCGTGCGCGGCGAGCCGGTTTCGGGATCGATCCCCTCGATCCCCAGGCTGTGCGAGTTGACGTCGGTGATCTTCAATTCGGTTTTCGGCGGCGCGCTGCCGCCGACCGTTTCGTCGGTCTTGTCGGGGCTGGCCTTGTCGGCGCCGGGCGTCGCGCCTTGCGACAGCCGATATCGCGCGTACAGCGCGGCTCCCCGCGCGACCGCCTCGTCGGGGTGCACGCCGCGGTCGGGCGCCAGGCCGGTCAATTCTTGCAGGCAGCGAGCAACTGCCGGCATCCGCGTGCTGCCGCCGACCAGGAGAACTCGCGACACGTCCGACCATTGGCAACCGCCGGCGCGCAGCACCTCACGCGTGGTCTGCAAGGTGCGCTCCAACAGGTCGCCGGTGACCTCCTCAAACACCTCGCGCGTGATCGGCACATCCATCCCTTGGCCGCCGTGCTCGATGCGCAGCTTGGTTTGTTGACGGGCGGTCAGCGCCCGCTTCGCTTCTTCGGCATCGAGCAGCACACGCTGCCAGACGGCTCGATCGCCGCGCGGGTCGAGGCTGTGCCGCTGGGCGAACTCGTCGGCGGCGTAGTTCGCCAACCGTTCGTCCCAATCGCGCCCGCCGAGAAACACGTCGCCATCGGTTGCCAAGGTGCGGATGTCGGCCGGTCGCAACTCGACGAGCGTGACGTCGAACGTGCCGCCCCCCAGGTCGTAGACGAGCACCCGCTGCAGCTCGCGCGGGGCCGACGATTCGGTCAGATAGCCGAGTTCTTCACCGAACGCCAGCGCCGCGGCGGTTGGCTCGTTGACGATGTCGAGCACCCGCAGGCCGGCCAGTTCGCCGGCGTCGGCCGTGGCTTTGCGGCGCGGTTCGTCGAAGAAAGCCGGCACCGTGATGATCGCGGCGTAGTCGCTCCCCGCCACGCGCACGATGTCGGTTTTGAGCGCGCGGAGGATGTAGGCCTGAATCACCTCGGGGGGGAGGTACTCGCCGCGGATCGCCCGGTTGTAAAACGGGCTCCCCATGTCACGCTTGACGCATTCGGCGAACCGCTCCGAGGCCATCGCCGCGCTCTTGCGGGCCGCCTTGCCGACCAGCGTGCCCGAGTCTTCGAACAGCACCACGCTAGGAGTGAGGATATCTCCCTCGGCGCTGGCGATCATCGCCGAATGACCGCCGTCGGCCACCCAGGCCACGGCCGAGTAGGTGGTTCCCAGATCGATTCCAACAGCGCGGGTGGGCATGCGAAAGGAAGGCTAAGCAACAGGCAGGTCAAGGCGAGGCACGCGGCTGCAAACCTTTAGCGTATTCGACAGGCCGGCGGCTGACTATTGCCGTGGGCGGGAACGGATGGAACAGCGCGCGGCCCGACGAAGTTTGCCGGTCGAAAGCGGGGTGAAGTAGAATCGAATTCGAGGAGAATCAGCCATGGCAACAGACATCACGCCCGAGTTGCGCGCCGCGCTGGCCGCGGCCGGCGGCGGTCCGCTGGAATTGATCGACCGCGAAACGAACGAGCATTTCGTGGTAGTGCGGAGCGAACATTTCGCGCAATTGAAGGAGCTCACTGAGGACCACGTCCTCAGCGACGAGTCGCGTATGCATTTGCTGCGAGCCGCAGGCCAGCGCGCGGGCTGGGACGACCCAGAAATGGACATCTACAACGACCTCGATCCGCGCCGTAAGCCATGAAGCGGGGCGACGTCGTCATCGTGGACTACCCGTACAGCGACAAGGGCGGCAGTAAAGTGCGGCCAGCATTGGTAGTTCAGGCCGACGCGAAGAACAATCAACTGACCGACACAATCATCGCACTAATCACAAGTCGCCTTCACCGATTGCTCGACACACACCTTATGATCGACATCTCGACTCCAGCGGGAAAGGGAACGGGCCTGCGGCTCCAGTCGGCGGTGCAGTGTGAGAATCTCTACACGATCGATCAGAAGTTGGTGCTTGCCACGATTGGCAAACTAAGTGCCGATGGCATGCGGCAAATTGACGACAAACTGAAACTTGCCCTCGCGCTAGTGTGAACAATGCCCAAGCGCTTGCAGTTTGACTTGGCGCGGTTGCTGGTGTTTGTCGTCGGCGTGGCCGCGTGCCTGGCGTTGACTGCCGACAACCACGTCCCAATTGGCTTGAGGTGGCTAGCGGCGGCCTGCTTTCTTTTACCGCTATTGCGCGTTCCTTTCCCTAGTACGTGGAAGAACGCAGCGTTGGCATGTGGACTGGCGTTCTGCGCGTTTTATGTTCTTGTTCCGCGCCCTTCCCCGGATTCCGGTCGGCGTGCTAACTGCATGAACAACTTGTCGCTGATAGCCAGAGCACTCCAGGCGTATCATCGCGACTTTGGCTGTTTCCCACCTGCTTACATTACCGACACCAACGGCCGCCCGATTCATAGTTGGCGTGTGCTAATCTTGCCCTATCTGGAGCGTAGCGATCTTTATGAGTCCTATCACTTCGACGAGCCCTGGGATGGCCCGCGGAATAAGCGACTTCACTCGTTGATCCTGAGCGTCTTCTGCTGTGCCAAAGCGGGAGTGCCGATCGCCAGCACGCATACGAGTTATGTGGCGCTGGTTGGACCGCAAACGGTATTCCCCGGGGACTCGTCGCGCTGTCTTTCGGATATCAGCGACGGACCTTGGCAAACGCTGCTACTGGTCGAAGTGCCTGATTCGAGCATCCATTGGATGGAACCTCGCGACATTTCGACGCAAGCGTATCTGGCGGTCGTCCAGTCGCCGCTTCCCTGGCGCCGGCCAAAGTATCATCATGGGCGCGGCAACGTCGCTTACGCCGATGGCCGCCTTGAATCGCTGCCCGATAGCATCACCAACGCAGAACTCGAGGCCCAGACGACCATCGCTGGCGGCGAGGCGGTCGTGCCCCCTTGACGTCACTGGTCCCCCACTGGTCGTCCAATCCAATATCAGGTTGATCTCGCAGTTTTCGCGCCCTAGACCATTCCTGGCTGCGGCAATCAAGCTACGCTTCTGCCTACAAAACTCACGGCCTTCGCTGGCGAACTGCTCGCCGGTCGCGCGCTTTTGTGCTGCTTCGCCTGTAGATCGAGCCTGATGAAAATCAAACTGTTTGGCGCCGCCGGGGGGGAAGTTACCGGTTCGGCCTATCTCGTCGAGACAAACGGCTCGACGGTGCTGGTCGATATCGGGCTGTTTCAAGGGGGGCGGCAAAGTGAGGCCAAGAACCGCTCGCTGGTCGTCGCACGACACGGCAACATCGATGCGGTTCTGCTGACGCACGCCCACCTCGATCACACCGGCCGCTTACCGCTGTTGTTCAAGCAGGGTTATCGCGGGCCGGTGTTTGCCACCGGCGCCACGCTCGACCTGGCCGAGATCATCTTGAAAGACTCCGCCAAGCTCCAGGTACAAGACGCCGAGCGGAAGAATCGCAAAACGGCCCCTGGGCGCCGCGGTCGGATAACGCCCTTGTACGAGCCCGAGCACGTTGAGCCGCTTCGCAAAGTCGCGCGGGTCGTGCAATTTCAACAGCCGGTCGATGTGGCCGCCGGCGTCACCGCCCGATGGGTCGAAGCCGGGCACATGCTCGGTTCGGGCTGCATCGAACTGGCAGTGGAAGAAGAGGGGCGCAAGAAGATCGTGATCTTTTCTGGCGATCTCGGCCCGACGACGCTGCCGCTCGTTCGACAATTCGAGACGTTCGACCAGGCGGATGCCGTCTTTCTAGAGTCGACTTACGGCGATCGCCGGCATCGGCCGTACGACCAGACCGTGGCCGAGTTCGAGGGGATCGTCAAGCAGGCGGCCGCGAAGTCTGGCAAGATCCTGGTGCCGACTTTCGCCATCGGCCGTTCGCAGCAGATTCTTTATCACTTGGCGGTGATGTTTCTGCGGAAGGACATCTCGCCATTTCCGGTTTTCATCGACAGCCCGATGGCGTTGGAAGCCAGCAAGGTTTATGCGAACTACCATGAATTGTTCGACGACGAGCTGCTGGCCTGGGAAAAGCAGGGCCTGCTGCCACTGGACCCGCGCATTTTCAAACCGAGCGTGACCACCGAGGATTCGCGGCGTCTCAACGACCTCGACGGACCGTGTGCCATTCTCGCCGGCGCGGGGATGTGCAACGCTGGACGCATCCTGCATCATCTCCGACATCACCTTCCCAGGCCCGGCACCCACGTCCTAATCGTCGGCTATCAAAGCGCGGGATCGCTAGGTCGGCGTCTCGTCGATGGGCACAAGGTCGTCTCGATATTCGGCAAACGAATCGCCGTGCGGGCGACGATTCATACGCTCAACGGTTTCAGTGGCCATGCCGACCAGGCGGAATTGTTGGAGTGGTTTTCGACCTTGGCTCCGGCGCGTCCCCAAGTCGTCCTGACGCACGGCGAAGAGCGGGGCCGTGTGGCGCTTGCGCACCAGATCGAGCGGCGATTCGGGGTGCAGGCGTTGCTGCCGCGGTTAGGCGAGGTGATCGACGTCTAAGGGAAGTCGATTGGTGGGAACAGAACCGGGTCAGAATCTGACCAGTTGGCCACGTGCCGACGACTAAACCGCCGCCCGAATGGCTGGTCTGCCCCCCGCAGTGGGGTCACCGGTCCGCGCCCTAAGTTCTGCCGGCGATTGACCTGCAAACTACTCGCGGCCGCCGTTACGGTTAATTTGACGACGCCCGTGGGGCCACACTAGAATCGGAGCAACGCCCGGTCGGCAGGGGCTCCGTCGCGTGCGGGGACGCCCCTCGTCTGGGCGCAGCTCTCCCGCCGAAACCAACCCTGCCGCTTTCCGCCTCCACGCTGTCATGGCCACGCTGCAAGTCGTCAAGGGATTGAATCCCGGCCAGGTCTTCGCCATCGAAGGTCCGCGCGCCGTGCTCGGCCGGCATCCCGATTGCGATATCGTGCTCGACGAAGGGGCGGTCAGCCGCCAGCACGCGCAGATCTCGTTGGACGACGGCGAGTACTTTGTCGAGGACCTGCACAGCCGCAACGGCACCATGGTCAACGGCAAGCTGATCGAGGGCCGCTACCGGCTGCAGGAAAACGACCGGCTCAAGATCTGCGACCTGCTCTTCACCTTCCATCAGTTCGAGCCCAACGACGAGCTCGATCGCCGCGATCCCGACGGCGCCACCCGCTGGTTCGAGGACGAAACCTCGTCGAGCAGTTCGACCGTGATGTCGACGATGGACGTGTCGAAGCTCGATCACACCTTGCGGCTGAACGTGCGCCCCGAAGTCAAACTGCGGGCGCTGCTAGAGATCACCGACAGCCTGGGGCAAACGCTCGAGCTCGACACGGTCTTGCCCAAGCTGCTCGACGGACTGTTCAAGATTTTCGCCCAGGCCGATCGCGGGCTCGTGGTGCTGCGCGACGAGCGCCGCAACTTGCTGATTCCCAAGGCGGTCAAGCACCGCCGGGCGGGGGACGACGACGAACTGCGACTGAGCCGCACGATCATCAACCAGGCCATGGACAGCCGCGAGGCGATTCTCTCGGCCGACGCCACCAGCGACTCGCAGTTTCAGATGAGCCAAAGCGTGGCCGACTTCCGCATTCGTTCGGTGATGTGCGCGCCGCTCTTGGACACCGACGGGCGGGCGCTGGGGATCATTCAGCTCGACACGTCGAACCAGCGCAGCGCTTTCCAGCGCGAAGATCTCGACGTGCTGGCGAGCATCGCTCGCCAAGCGGCCGTGGCGATCGAAAACGCCCAGATGCACGAAAGCCAGATCCGCCAGCAGCGCATACAGCGCGATCTGGAACTGGCGCACCAGGTGCAGCGCGGCTTTCTGCCGGCCGAACCTCCCAAGGTCGAGGGCTACGAGTTCTTCGACTATTACCAGGCGGCTTACATGCTGGGGGGGGACTACTACGACTACGTCGCGTTGCCCGAGGGGCGGCTGGCGATTGTCGTGGCCGACGTGGCGGGCAAGGGCATCCCCGCGGCCATGCTGGCGGCCCGGCTTTCGGCCGACGTGCGCTACTGCCTGGCGTTGGAGCGCGAAGCGGCGGCCGCGGTCGACCGCATCAACGCTTCGTTCGCGCTGAGCCCCTGGCAAGACCGCTTCATCACCTTCGTGCTGGCGGTTCTCGACACGAAGGATAAGTCGCTCACGGTCGTCAACGCGGGGCATCCGCTTCCCCTGCTGCGCCGCAAAGACCGCTCGGTGGTGGCAATCGGCGACGCCGAAACCGGTTTACCCTTGGGGATCGACGCCGATTCGCGCTACGAGGCGGTGCGATTGCAGCTCGAGCCAGGTGAAGCGATCGCCATGTTCACCGATGGTTTCACCGAAGCCATGAACGACCAGGGCGAATTGCTGGGGGTCGAACGGCTCAACGAGTATCTGGCGGCCCCGGTCGACGGCGTGGCCGAATTGGGGCGCCGCCTGCTCGACGACGTAAAGAGCTTTGTTGGCGACCATCCGCAAAGCGACGACATGTGCCTGGCCTGCCTGGGCCGCGTGCGTTAAGGGGTTTTTGCTAGCGGCCAGTTGTGCGATGAATCCGCTGGCCGCCGCGCTGGCCTTGGCGAGGTGACAGTCAACAGAAGATCGCGAGATCGACGGCGCGGCGCTTGTGCTTTCGCCGCCGGCTCTGGCGAATTAAGCTGAAGTGATTCCGCCTGCCGCCATTTTCGGAGCCGATCAGTGGGCGATGCCGGCCGTCATTCGAGCGAACTCAATTCGGCCACCGACTGGGGGATGGTCGACGAGGCCGCGCGCTTTGACAGCCCGGAAGGGCGCGAAGCCCTCAATGCCTTGCTGTCGCGCTACGTGCCGGCGATGCGCGCGCATTTGCGCTTCAAGCGGCGGATCGACCAGGACATGGCCGAAGACCTGGTGCAGGGTTTTGTCTCCGACAAGATCCTGGCCCGCAATCTATTGGCCTATGCCGATCGCCAGCGGGGGCGTTTTCGCAATCTGCTGCTGACGGCGCTCGACCGCTATGCCTATAGCGCGCTGCGCAGCCGGGCGCACAAGCAAGCCTCGCAAACCAGCAGTTGGGACGACGCGGTGCAGCCGGCGTCGGCCGAACCGGTCACCAGCGACGTGTTCGACGAGGCTTGGGCGCTCGAAGTCTGGGCCGAAGCGCTCCGCCGGACCAAGTCGCATTGCGCGGCGGGGGGGCGCGGAGATCTGTGGGGGGTGTTCGAAGCCCGCGCCTTGCGGCCGGCGATCGAAGACCGGGCGCCGTTGCCGTATGCCGAACTGGTCGAGCGGTACGGTTTCTTGTCGCCGGTCCAGGCGGCCAACGCCTTCAACACGGCCAAGCAGCTGTTTCAGCGAATTCTCAAAACCGTCGTCGCCGAGTACGTCAACGAAGACGACGAGATCGTTGCGGAGCTCGGCGACCTGAAACGCGTGTTGGCGTTCTCCGGCGGAACGTTGCGAACTTTGGTCGAGGGAATACTCGATTCGTAGGGGGAAGCGTCGTGGACGATTCGTTGCAGTTTGATTCGCGTCGCCTGGCTCACTTGTTCGAGGCCGACGACCCGGACGCCGTTCTTTGGCAACAGGAGGAGTTCGAAGCGATCTTGCTCCACCAGCTCGACGCCCGGCTCGAGACCGACATTCGCCCGGCGGACGGACAAACGGCCAGCCGCGCCGCCCCCCTGCGGCAGACGTTTCGCGAAGTCCTCTGCAAGTCGCCGACCACGGCGTCGGTCGAGCTGATCAAGAAGTTCTCGAAAGAACAGATGTCGACGCGGCTGGGGCTCCCCTACGACGTAGCAGCCGTGCTCTACTACGCCAGCATCGGCGCGGGGCTGGTGCATTTGAACAAACGCATCTCGTCGTTGGACGACAACTCGCTGCGCACTGGCTTCGACTGGCTGCTAGCGCTCCCCTGGATCGACGATCCGATCCGCGAGCTCGCCCAGCAGGCGGTGCAGCGTCTCAAGACCGCGTGACCAGAGCGGTAATTGCCCGGAGCAACAGTTCGGGTGCCGCCCGCCAAACCACTACGCGGCCAGATTTGCTGGTCGGCCGCCGTGCCGCTCGGTAGAATGCCGCAAACTTTGTCGAAGCTCAGCGATGGGCTGCCGTTGCGAACAGACCTGCGGGTCGCGGCGGGGGGACTAGACGGTCGCCGTCCGCGTAGATGAGAATTAAGGTAGCGGTTCGTGTAAAGCTGGTTCCGGAGAGAGCTTTGTATGTCGACCATTGCGGCCAATCATGACCCATTGGGCGCCAGTGTCTTAGTTCTCAATCGGGTGTACTTGGCCGTCCACGTGGTCAGCGTGCGACGAGCCTTCTCGCTGTTGTGCCGGGACCTAGCCGAGGTCGTCCATATCGAGGACGGCCAGTACGCCAACTACGACTTTGCGAGTTGGCGCGAAATCAGCGAGCTCCGGGCGAACTTCAAGGAGCCTGGCCAAGACTGGATTCGCGCTGTGAACTTCGAAATCCAAGTGCCGCGCGTCATCCGGTTACTAGTCTACGATCGCTTGCCCAAACAAACCGTCCGTTTTAACCGGCGCAACATCTTCGCCCGCGACGGCAACCGATGCCAGTATTGCGGGCGTCGCTTTCCGACCAGCGAACTAAGTCTCGATCACGTGGTGCCGCGCAGTCGTGGCGGCGATACCACTTGGGAGAACATTGTTTGCAGTTGCGTGAAGTGCAACGTCCGCAAAGGGGGCCGCACACCTGTCGAAGCCAACATGCGCTTGGTTCGCGCGCCGTATCGGCCCAAGCGTAGTCCGTTGCTGACGATCAAGTTGGGCAACCCCAAGTACGAGAGCTGGAAGTCGTTCTTGGACAACGCCTACTGGTCAGTCGATTTGAAGTAGCTGCCGGCTACGCCGCTCGTTTCTCGAGTCGCGGTCGCGGCAACTTCCCGCTGCTCCCCTGCGGTGCCAGACCCCACTTGCGCAGCCAAATACCGTAGGCCCGCAAATGCCGCCAGGCATCTCGCGACCAAATGCGCACGCTGCCGCGCTGCTCCCAATGGAAGCACTTGGTTCCCCGGTATTGCATGACCGACCAGCCGGCGCGGCGAACGCGAAGCGCCATGTCGACGTCTTCGAAGTACTTGCCAAACCGTGTGTCGAACAAGCCGACCTGTTCGGCGGCCTCGCGACGAAGCAACATGAAACAGCCCGACACCCAGTCGCACTCGTGCGACTCGCTGTCTTGGTGGTCCAGGCACAGGTAGCGATCGATCGCGCGGCGTCCTAGACGCCCCAGCCCGAGCCGTCTGGCAGCGATTACACCTAAAGTCTGTTGGCGCCGCCCAGCATGGGCCTCGCTGCCGTCGGGATGCAACAGTCGGCAGGTCGCCAGTCCGCAGCCAGGATTGCGATCCATAAAGGACACCATCCGCGACAAGCAGCGATCGGTTGAATCGAAAACCATGTCGGTATTCAAGAGGAGCATGTAGCGCGCGGTCGCTGCTTCCAAAACACGATTGAGGTTCTGCGCGTAATTCAGTCGCCGGTGGTTGTGCAAGATTTGCGTATTCGGGAAGAGTGCCGCCCACTGTTCGCTGCCATCTACGCTCTGGTTGTCGATGAGCCACAGCCGAGTCCGCAGGCCGGGCCCTGAGACGGCCAGCGACTCGAGCAACGGCCCAATGAATTCGCGCTCGTGCGTATAGATCACACCGATATCCAGATCCAGCGGGCGTGACACCGTTGTGCGGGGGATGACAGCATTCGACTCGGGCGCTTGACGAACTGGCCAGCCCGAACGTTCGATACTAGGGGCACCGATATGTTCGGCGTCTACTTCGGTCGCTGCTTGCAGGATTCGTTCCAGACGCGATCGCGCGGCCGCACGTGAGAAATAGTCGCGTACATATTGTCGCTGGCGCTGCACCGCGATTCGACATGCCGAGTCATCGCGACAATAGCGAACGACTTGATCGACAAACTCATTCGCATCGTCGGCAGGCTGCGGCAGATTCTCGTCGCGTGGCAGACCTTCGACACCGACGCTCGTGGTCACCAGTGCCACGCCCTGCTGCATGGCCTCGATGGTCTTGCCCTTGGCGCCAGCCCCAAAGCGTAGCGGAACCACGGCCGCGCGACATCGGCGGTAAAGTTCGTGCAACTCGGCGTCGCTGATCGAGTCGTGGATCTCCACGTTGCGGTCGCGCCGCGCCATGAGCCATTCGGGGGACGAGGCACCGACCACGTGCAGTCGCGCCTCGGGCAATTCGTGGGCGATGCGGGGCCAAAGGTCCTCGATCAGCCAGTGTACGGCGTCGACATTCGGTGCGTGTCGAAAATTGCCGACGAACAGCACTTCTGGCGCGCCAACCGGCGCCGGTGGGGAGCCTAAGTCGGCTGCTGGCTGGATGTACAACGGTAGCCAGGCGACACAGCAGCCGGGCACCGTCCGCTGAAGTTCGCTGACTTCGTCCTCGCTCACCGCCAGCGTTACGTCGCAATGGCGGACCAGCGACAACTCGAGCCGCCGCCAAAACTGCGAACGCGCTGCGTACAACCGCTGGCCAGTCAATCTCGCGCGGCGCGCTTCACGCACATAATGAAGGTCCACCAGCGAATACAACACCGCGGCATCGCTGTGCGCGCGGATGTCGTCGAGATACTTCATCGCCACGAGCGGGCGAGCCAACCACACCAAGGCCAGATCGTCGCTGGCGCGCAAGACCGCAGGCCAACAGCCACGGTGTTGGGAGCCGGCCAACACTTCGACGCCTTGTGACTCGAGCACGCTGCTATAGGGCTCCGTACGATGACCGTCGTCGGGCAGAAACTGTACGCGATAACCCATCTCGACCAGCAACTCAAGATATTGGAACGTCATTCGGCTGCCGGCGTCGCGATCGAATCGCGGTACCGAGCCATCGATCACGAGGATTCGTGCACCAGCGACCGCACGCGCGGTGCGGCTCCGCCGACTCCGGCGGCTCGCTAGCAACCGTCGCCTGGCGTAGCGCGCGAGGTATCCGACATCTCGAATGCGACGTCGAAGTTGAGCTGCGAGCGACATTTGGAAGCCCTAGGCTGCTCGTTGCCGTCGCGCTGCCGGCGATCTCTGGAGGAGCCGCTCAACCAGTCGATCAGGAGAGTGCGTCAGCAGAAATCGCGGGGCCATCAAGGCCGCACTCTGGCGATAAGACTCGTAGTTCCTCACGACCTGGAGTGCCGCTTCGATGAACGTCTTGCGATCCGTAAATGTCTCACCGCATCCGGCGGGCAGTTGCTCGGCAAGCCAGGTGCCGGCTGGCACAACACATGGTTTGCCAGCGGCGACCGACTCGGCGAGTGTGCCCGACGTGGCGGCTCGATAGCGCGCTGGCTCGTAAGGGAAGAGCACAAGATCTGCCCTCGCGATAAAGCCGTAGTATTCCTCCGCGACCAGTGGCCCCGTGGTGCCGGTCCAAAAGATCCAGTTTTGCGGGTAGCGGTGTAACCGGCGCACCGCGGCGACGCTTTTAGGATTTACACTGGGGGAGGCGATCGACTTCTGAAACTGCAGCTCAACCAGATTGCGAAGCGACTTGTCGCGCCACAGGCGCTCAATCAATTTGGGCAACCAATGAAAGCCTTTGTCGTCGCGTGGCTCTCCTAGAAAAGCCAGGCGTAGCGGTGGTCGCGACGTTGGTTCGCACGACTGAAACAGCCTTGAACGAAAGGGAATCGGCAGCACCGCGAACGGCAACTTGGCGACGCGCTGATATTCTGAAGCCAGCGGCTCCGAGTCGGTGTACAGACGAATGCGGCTCGTAACACCTAGCTCGCGATACAACCGAAACCAGGCCCGACAATCGTGTGCCGCTTGTGGCCAGCCGCGGAGTTCGTCGCGATGTGGCTCGCCCAGAAACAGCGGGTTGCGGAACTCGAGGTGAAATGTCGGCCCATTCGTCGCGGACAGCTCACCAAGCAGACGCCGGACTGCCACCAGTTCGCGCCCATGCGTGGTCGGCAAGTAGACGTGGTCCGATGCGCGAACTTGTAGTCGGTTCAGCAATTGGCTGAGGTCGTCTTGAAAGGCCTGCAAGCTTTGCTGTTCGCCGGCGATTCGATGAGCCGCTCCGATCGAGGCATCGCTCGCGCCTCTTGCGGCCCGGTACTTTCGCCAGGCAGACCGCATGTCGAGCGACGCCCCTACGGCACTGGCCGCGCAGGCGGTCAGCCGCGGAAGCGCCGCGTCAAGCAGACCACGAACATGTGCGCGCATCCCTTTGGGAGCAATCCAGTATTCGGTGCGAAACACCGGCACGCTGGTCAACCATTCAGGCACCAGATCGACCGGGCATTGCCGATGAACAGCCATCACGGGCGACAGACCAAAGCGCTCGGCCGCCTCGGCGACGGCGATAGCCGTCTCGTAATGATGGCCACGACAGTCCCTGAGCCCGTTGTTGACGATGATTAGCCGCGGCGAACTCTGCGGCAGATGCGAACCATGCGCCGGCCGGGTTTGCTCAGAGGCCAAGGTGTCTGCGGTGTGGGCGTGTCGAAGCGTCATGCAATGATCGACAATTGGCGCGCCGCCATGCGCGCAGTCTGCGGAGCAGCGGTGGGGCCGCATTTCCATGCATCCGCAGCAGGGGAGGGGCGGATGTTACACCCGCAGAGTCTGGCTCACAAGATCGCTTTGCCTGCCATGGTATCTCGCGGTTGAGGCCGAATCGGCGAAAACCAGCCCGAAGCGGCAATGGCGGACCATGTCGAGCGACCAGCGTTGCTAGCGTCGCCGAGAAGTCCGATATCGCACTACGGAACTTGGCCTTGTAACATGCATGGGAAACACCTATTTATGCCGGCGCAGAGCCCGGCCCCAAATTGGCTCAAAGCCCCCCAGTTGGTGCCCGAGCGATTCAAGCATCTCCCTCGGTTCGTGGCAACGCCCACAAGATCGGAAATGTGCCGATGAACGCAGCTTGTCGAGCGGCTGCTTTCCTCGACCGCGATGGCGTCGTGGTGGAGGAAATTGGCTATCTGTCGTGCGCTGCCGACATTCGGCTCACGGCCGGTGCTGCCGAGGCTATCCGCCGGCTGAACGACCGCGGGGTGCCGGTGGTGGTTGTCACCAACCAGGCGGGCGTGGCGCGAGGCAGGTTTCCCGAAGAGGCGATTGTCGGAGTCCACGCGGCCATCGACCAACAGCTCGCGAAGAAAGGCGCGCGGATCGACCGCTACTACTACTGTCCACATCATCCCGAGGGGTCCGTTGAGCGCTATCGGGTCGCTTGCCAGTGTCGCAAGCCGCGACCGGGCATGCTCGAGCAAGCGGCGCGCGAACTGCAACTCGACCTGGCACGATCCTGGCTCGTGGGCGACAAGCTGTCCGACCTCGAGGCCGCCCAGCAGGCAGGCGCTACGGCCATCCTGGTGCGCTCCGGCTACGGACGCGAGACGGAACGAGCCCTCGACACAAACCGAACACAAATCCAGGCGGTTGTTGACGACCTGGGGGCCGCCATCGACGTCATGATCAACGCCTGGGAGTCGGAACAAGTACAGACGTCGCAAGCGCATGCCGGGCGCCCTTGAGGGACGCTTTCGGCTCGTTTGCGCAGGAGACCGTGGCATGGAAGCCGCACTGCGTTCGAGCATTTTGGGTCGGCCGCTCTTCCGTCTGATGTCGCTGTTGGCCCAGGCTCCCGAGTCGTACGAGAATCACCTCGCGCTCCCGGCGCCCGTGTCGAACTCCTTGCCGGCGCGTCCTGTTCAATGGCTGGTGCTGTTGCTCATTTGCCTGCTGCCGCGCGTGTGGATGGCTGCGAAAATCGACACGGTCTGTCCCGATGCCGTGCTCTACCTGCGGCTGGCCGAAGCTCTCGATCACGGCAACTGGACGGCAGGCCTCGAGCAAATGAGCTTGAACAGCTTTACGCTGATCTTGATGCTGCTGCATCGACTGGGTGCCGATTTGACGGTTGCCGGGCAGTGGTGGAGTGTCGCGGTTTCGACCCTGGCAGTACTGCCCATCTATGGCTTCGCGCGGCGACAGTTCGACGAGCGCGTCGGCGTGCTGGCGGCTTTCTTCTACGCCATCCATCCGGCCGTCATCGAACGCACGCCCGAGGTGGTGCGCGATCCGACATACTGGCTCTTGTTCACGCTCTCCCTGTATTTGTCGTGGCGCGCGATCGCCGAGCTGCGCTGGCACCTGTTCGCCGCGGCAGGTCTGTGCGTCGCCTTGACTGCACTTACGCGCTTCGAAGGCTTATTCCTGGCGATCCCCTTTGCCGGCTGGACGTTAGTGCGTGGCTGGCATTTCCCGGCGGCGCGGTGGCGTTTGGCAGCGGGCGGCTTGCTCGTCGTCGTGTCGTTTCCGCTCGTGGTTTACGGCATCCGCGCCCTGTGGCTCGAAGATGCGCCGGTCGCCAAACTGGTGCGCACCGATCCGCTGGAGCGCGTCAAGTATTGGATCGGCAGTTGGACGCCGACCGAGGACTCCGCGCCCAACGTGGAATCGGAAGAAGCGATCGAAGCGGCCCCGGCGGCAGCGACGGTCGTCGCTGAAATTGCCCCCACGACCGTCGGCGGTCGGCTCTCGACGCGCGACGCGTTGGGCATCTACGCTCACAAGGGAATCGAAGGACTCAATCCCTTCGCACTACTGGCAGTAGCCGTCAGCGTGCTGGCCTGGTGGCCGCTCGCGCGGCGTAGCGACCAATTGCCGCTGTTGGCGCTCGCTGCCACGATTCTGTTGAGTAGTTGGATTCACTTGAGATACAGCGGCGAGCTCAGCTCGCGGTATTTCATCTCCGTCTCGTTGGTCATGGGACCATGGGCCGCATTGGGCATGATGTGGCCCCCGAGTCGGCGACTGCACGGCCTGGAGCATTGGGCACACGACGACTGGCGCCCGGGGGCCGTGGCGACCGTGATGCTCGCGGCCCTGGCGATCGGCTGTTCGACACACGCCTTAAGGACCTCTTTCGCCAGCCGACGTCAACTGGCCCAAGCGGGTCGTTGGACCTGCCAGCACTTCGGCGCCGACGCCAAGGTGTGGGCGATTCGTGACCATGCCGCTTTGTTCGGCTTCTACGCGGAAACCGACTGCAGGGTGCTGGAGGCCGATCGCGTCGATGCGTTGGTCGATGCGGTCGCTAGCTCGAACGCCGATGTCGTCGTCGTCCCCCCCGGCAAGAAGCAGTTGGCTGCGGCCCTCACCGGCGCACAAGACCGCTTGGGTCTCAAGCGCGTGGTGGTCCGCGACGGGCACCAGCGGGCCGGCAAGGGTTTGGTGCTGCTGGTGAGGCGCGGAGTCGACGATGCCGCCCGCATGTCGCGGTCGCAGAACTCGACGGCCGAATCGACGCGGTGATACGGCTGCGCATCGACTATTGCTTCAGCGACGGCCTTTCTTACGCCGGGGCTGACGCCGACGTGTCGGTCTGTGGCTGATGCGGCCGATGCCCTGCCGGCCCGACGTGCGGCTGCAACTGCACCACCGCCGGCGCTGGCTTCGCGTGCATGTGCGCTTCGATCATCTCGCTGGAGAGCGTCTGCACGTTCGCGTCGGGGATTTGGTACTTGAGATCGTGCGTCGGATAGCGGGCCGTGCGCCAGCCCCGGATCGCGTCGCCGATGCTGCCGAAGTCGTTGTAATTCGTGATCGCCATGAAAGCCCGCGTCATCGAATGTGGGCGATCGGGCCTCTCAGCAGCCCAGGCTTTGCGCAGCCGGCCCGCCTGTTGCGCCCGAACGCCGGCACCAAAACGGAACATCGCCGTGCCGACCGCCGACCGTCCCTTGGAATCGGCCAGCACGCGCTCGCGCACGCTCCGCAGTTCGGCCATATCGGGCTTGGTCCCTGCGAGTTGCTTCTCCAAGAAGATCGCCACGCCCCGCTCCAGCGCCTTGAGCCAGCGGAAGACATCGTAACGGCGCGGGCCATTGCAAACCGTGAACAGAAAATGCGCTTGCCCGTCGAACAGGAATGAACAGACGGGGGCGTGCGGGATGCGGCTCATCTGCATCACGGTGTTGAGCACTTCCTCGCTGGCGCGCTTCGGCGTCAGATCGCCCGCGTCGTAGCCAACCGGGTGCTGAACGCCTTGCAACTGCACGAGCTTCTGTGCCACGGGCGCGAAGTCGAACGAGTGGAAGGGGCTCAATATGTAGGTGTAGACCACCGGCTTGTCGGGGCGGTCGGCGTTGAGCGTGGCCAGCATTTGACGCGTGTTGCGCAGCGACTCGAGATTCTCGCCCGGAAACCCATGAATAAAGCAGAACTGCGCGCCGATGCCGTATTTGCCCAGCGCCTGAACCGCCGGGGCGACATGCTCGACCTTGGTCCCCTTCTTCATGTGGTTGAGCATCCGTTGATCGCCACTCTCCTGGCCGACGAAGACTTCGTGCACACCGGCGCGGGCCATGAGCTCGGCCACTTCTTCGTTGATATCGGTGACGCGGGCGAAAGCCATCATCGGGTGCGGCGAGCCACCGCGGGCGGCCAGCTCGCGCATGATGTCCATCCAGCGCTCGCGCGGGAACGTGGCCGTGGCGTCGACCAAAAAGGTGTAGCCGCGTTTGAACATGGCCGGCCGCAGGATGGCGTCGACGGCCGTCTTGACGCTCATTTCCTCGTGCGCCGACATCGTGTGATAAGTACAGAAGGTGCAGCGAAACTTGCAGCCGCGCTGCGTCTCGATGTAGTAGTAGGTGGGCTCGTTCTCCAGGTCGACGAACGGCTCGACGCGCTGGGCCAGCGTCCAATCGACCGGCGGCACGGCGTTCAGGTCCAGCGGTTTGGCGCGCCCGGTCGTGCGCAGCTTGCCGGCTTCGTCGCGAATGTACAGACCGGGGATGTGATCGAGCGAGCGGCCTTCGCGGACGGCGCGAATCAGTTCAGGGAGCCGCTCTTCGCCCTCGCCGATGAAAAACACGTCGGCGTCGAGCGAGAGAAACTCGTGCGTGCTCGTGATGTAGTACGAACCGCCGACCACCAGCGTGCTTTCGGGCAGAATTCGCCGCACCAACGCACAGAAGGCCTGCAGCCAGGGCGCGATCATGGCAAACGTGGTCGAAATGCCGACCACACGCGGCCGCTTATCGCGCAGCTTTTCGAAACACCTGCGATAGTAGCCGAGTTCCTTGACGCCCGGGTCGATGATCGCCCAGTTCAGCCCGGCCCGTTCGAGGCACGAAGCCAGGCTCACCGCCGTGAGCGAGCGATGCGCAGAGGAGAGGATTTGCGGAATGCCCTCCTGCACCAGGGCATTGTCGGCCCAATGTTGCAAAGTGAGCGGGCGGCCCAGGAACTGCTCGAACTCGGCCGTCGCCTGGCCGATGCGGATGCCCATGTGGGCACCCAGCGTGCTGCGGTACATGGGATCGACGGCGTAAGCCGTCAGTGGCTGAAACGGGACCGCCAATACAACGTCGAGCCTGTCATCCTGCGCAACCATCATGGCTTGGGCTCCAAGCAAATTGTTTTGGGGATTAACCGTGCGCGTTGCCAGCGCACGCCGCTTACGCGATCGCGGATCGGCGCGCGCGGACAAGCGATTAGTCTTCGCGAACGAACCATCGCCAGAGGGGCGGTAGCGCGGTCGAGATTCCTCCGCCGGTAAGCGCAGACAATCCCGGTCTGTTACTCAATCGCTGAAAAAAGAATCCTGCCCTCGATTTTCTAAAATCGGGCAACCTGGAAAGACTGGGCGGATTCTATCGTCGCCGATTCGACGATACAATTTCTGCCCAAGGAAACTTCGACCCGGCATTGTCCAGCCGGAGGATGCCGGTTGGGAACCAGCCGCCCCCCCTGGGCGGTGGGTGTCACCAGCCCGAAGGTTCATTCCATCGGGGAGTCGGGGCCGGCCGTAAGGACCAGCGGCCCATGATCGGTCAGCGCGATCGTGTGCTCAAAGTGCGCGCTGGGCTGCCCGTCGAGCGTCGCCTGGGTCCAATGGTCGGCCAACGCCTTGACCTTCTTGGTCCCCATGTTGACCATCGGCTCGACGGCAATCACTAACCCAGGCTCGAGGCGAAAGTCGCCGCTACGGCGCAGCGAGTTGTTGACAAAGTTCGGCACTTGAGGGTCTTCGTGCATCTCCCGGCCGATGCCGTGTCCGACGAAGCACTCGACCACCGCAAAGCCCGCCTGCCTGACGAGTTGCTCCATTTCGCGAGCAACTTCGCTCCACAGTCGTTTGACACCCATCTCGCGGATGGCCGTTTCGAGCGCGCCGCGCGTGACGTCGAGCAATCGCTGCACCTCGGCATGCACCTTGCCGACCGGGTGCGTGATCGCGGCGTCGGCACACCAACCTTCCAGCCGGCAGCCGGTATCGACGCTGACGATGTCTCCCTCGTGCAGTTGCCGTGGGCCGGGAATCCCGTGCACGACTTCGTCGTTGACCGAAATACAGGTTACCGCCGGAAAGGGAACCTTGCCGGGAACCCCTTTGAACAACGGTACCGCGCCGCGCTCGCGAAAGAGATCCTCGATGGCCCGGTCGATCTCGCCTGTGGTGACGCCCGGCCGGATCAGGCCGGCGGCGATTTGATGGGCTTCCCATACGACCAGGCCGGCCTTGCGCATCATCGAGATTTCACGCGGGCTGCGCAGGGTGTGCACGATTCTTCAACTCCCAGAATGCGACGGTACGAGCCGTCGGGTTGGCTAACTGGTAATTACCTTGTAATCCGGGCGCGGGGCTCGGCATAGGGGGCAGGTCTGGCGAAGGCGAGCACGGCAGTGGGCAACAGGCAAGCCGTTGATAGTATTCTAACCGGAGCATCGCATAAGCACGTTCTCAATGCGGGCGAAGACCTCATCGGGCGTGCCGGTGCCATCGATCGCCGCCAACAGTTTGCGATCGGAATAATACTTGAATAGCGGCCGGGTTTGAGCCACGTAGGTCTTGAAGCGCTCGCGGATGACGTCCGGTTTGTCGTCGTCGCGGCCGCGCTGGGTCAGGCGCTTCGAGAGCTCGTCCTCTTCGACTTCAAGCGCCAGCACCAGATCGAGCGGAGTGCGACGCTCGGCGAGAAGCTGATCGAGGGACTCCGCCTGCTGCACCGTGCGCGGGAAGCCGTCGAACAGGCAGCCGGCTTGGCAGTCGGGCTCGTCGAGCCGCTCCGAAATGAGCCCCAGCACAATGGCATCGGGGACCAACTCGCCGCGACTCATGTAAGCGTCGGCGTGCTTGCCCAATTCGGTTCCGTCTTCGCGAGCTCGGCGGAGCATGTCGCCGGTGGAGAGATGCGGGATGCGCAGCTTGCGCACCAACAGCGCCGATTGCGTTCCCTTGCCGGAGCCCGGCGGCCCTAGAAAGACGATTCGCATCGGTGAACTACTCCAGGCCGAGGGCGTCGGCCTGGTCCGTGGGCCGCTGCGCGCCGCAGAATCACTTCTCTAATAAGCCTCGATAGTTGCGCATGATCAGGTGGCTGTCAATCTTTTGCACCAAATCAAAGGCGACGCTCACGGCAATCAGCAAACCGGTGCCGCCGTAGAAACTGGCGATCCCAGGCGGCACCTTGAGTGCACCGTTAATGACCGTGGGCAGAATGGCGACGATAGCCAGGAAGCCCGCCCCCACGTAGGTAATGCGAACCATCACCTTCTCCAGGTAGTCGGCCGTCCGCTTGCCCGGCCGGTAGCCCGGAATGAAGGTGCCAAAATCCTTGAGGTTGCTAGCCATGTCCTTGGGATTAAAGGTGATGGCCGTCCAGAAGTAACAGAAGAAATAGATGAGGACCACGTACAGCAAGTTGTAGGGGAACGACGTGCCGCGTTGGAACGCATCGATCAACGACTGCAGCAGCACCGATCCGGGGAAAAAACTCGAAAGTGCCGTGAAGACCAGCGACGGCACCAGCAGCAAGCTGCTGGCGAAGATGATCGGCATCACGCCCGCTTGATTGACGCGCAGCGGCAGGTATTGGCGACCCCCACCGAAGACCCGCCGGCCACGAACGTGCTTGGCGCTTTGCGTGGGAATGCGCCGTTGACCTTGAGTAATGAAGACCACGCCCATGATCACGCCCACGAACAGCGCGGCCAGCACCAGCAGTGTATCGATACCGATCTGTCCGGCGTGCGAGCTGAGCTCGATACCTTGCTCGAAGAGCGGCTTGACCAACTCGGCCCCCGCCTGCGGCATGCGCGCCAGAATACCTGCCATGATCAATAAGCTGATGCCGTTGCCGATGCCGAACTCGTCGATCTGTTCGCCGAGCCACATCAAAAAGACAGTCCCAGCGGTCATCACGACTACCGACAGCAAGTGCCAGCGAAATAAGATGGCGCCGTCGGACATGAAACCTTCGTGGATGAAGCTGCCCCATTTGGGCAATTGCGCCACATACATCCAGCTTTGCACGAAACAGATCACCACGGTGGCATAGCGCGTGTACTCGTTGATCTTCTTACGGCCGGTCTCCCCTTCTTTTTGCAGCTTCTCGAGCGGCGCCCAAACGCTGCCGAGGAGCTGGAAAATAATCGAGGCCGAGATGTAGGGCATGATGCCCAGGCCGAAGATCGTGGCTTCGCTCAACTGGCTGGCGCTGAACACCGCGACCTGCTCAAGCAGCGTGCCCAAGCCCCCTTGCTGGCCCGACATCTGCTCGCGCATTTTCGTGGCATCGACGATCGGCAGTGGGATGAACCAACCGATGCGATAAATGGCCAGCAGCCCGAGCGTCAGCAGAATCTTCTGCCGCAGTTCGGGGATGGTGAAGACGACGCGGATTTTTTCCCACATGGTACGATCCGTTCTAGCCCGTCGGGCTCACGTCGCGCTCAAGCGCCCAAGGGGCGCTCCGCGACGGGATCAACATTCCGTTGTTGCTCCACACACTCTGCTCGGCACGTCCGCATTCTGCCTTGGTTCTACAGGTGGGGTTGTGCAAGCTTGGTTTCGGCCCGGAAGGGCCAACGTTACCCGGTCGGCTTACGAGTTGGCCGCCGGCTTTCGCTCGGCGACCGGCGTGCGGCCAGGGACGACGATGGCTTCTCCGCCCGCCTGGCGAATCTTTTCCAAGGCCGTGTTGCTGAAGCGGTGTGCCGAGACCTTCAACTTCTTGGTCAACTCGCCGTGGCCAAGGATTTTCAATTCGTCGATCGGACCTTTGACGCGCCCCTTGCCGCGCAGCGTTTCGAGCGAAACCTCCTCGCCGGCGGCAAACAGTTCTTCGATTTCGCCGACATTGACCACGAAGACGTGCGGGGCGAATTGATTGTGAAAGCCGCGCTTCGGAATGCGGCGCACCAATTGGGTTTGCCCCCCCTCGAAGGCCGGGTGAGCGCTCCAGCCGGCAAGCTGACCTTGCCCTTTATGGCCCCGGCCGGCGGTTTTGCCGTGCCCCGAGCCGGGGCCGCGGCCGATGCGGCGGGGCTTCTTGTTCTTGTGAATGCGGCGATTGGCGTCGCTGAGGTTCATGTCAGGCTGACTCCACGCAAGCGTTCGATCTCGGTACGCGACCGCAGGGCTTCCAGCGCCGCGAGCGTCGCCTTGACCAGGTTGACGGGGTTCGACGAGCCGAAGCTCTTGGTGAGAATATCGTGAATGCCGGCGGCCTCGCAAACCGCGCGAACGCCGGCTCCGGCGATCACACCCGTTCCGGGGCTGGCCGGCAGCATGACCACGTGCGCGGCGCCGAAGCGACCTTCGACCTTATGGGGGATCGTGCCGTCGACGAGGGTGATCTCCTGCATCCGGCGCGATCCGTCCTTGACCGCCTTTTCGACGCTCGGCGGCACTTCATTCGCTTTGCCGTACCCCCAACCAACCTTGCCGCGGCCATTGCCCACGACCACCATGGCCGCGAAGCTGAACCGTCGCCCACCTTTGACCACCGCGGCGCACCGCTTGATCTTGACGACCTTATCGATCAGTTCGCCGCGGTTGGATTCTCCGCCACTGCTCATCGTCTTCACGCTTTCTCAAAAACCGGTTCGTCGAGCGGGTCAGGCTGGGCGACGAAATATCCGTTTGTAAATCCGTGGGGTCGACTCGTTCCTAGAACTGCAGACCGGCGGCGCGGGCCGCATCGGCCAGGGCCGCCACGCGGCCATGATACTTGTAATCGCGGCGATCGAAGCAGACTTTGCTGACGCCGGCCGCCAGCGCGCGCTCGGCGATCGCCTTGCCGATCGCCTCGGCTGCCGCCTTGTTGCCACCGTATTTGTCGAACGACTTCTCCAAACTGCTCGCCGCGGCCAGGGTCACGGCCCCTTCGTCGTCGATGACCTGGGCGCTGATATTCTGATGGCTGCGAAAGACGCTCAGGCGCGGACGCTCGGCCGTGCCGCGCACCGACTTGCGGACGCGGTAACGACGGCGCTGCCGCTGGACGGCGATCGTTTTCTCGTGGTTCACGGCTGATTCTCGCTCGGAATGGCCCGCGCTCAAAATGCCTCGGCGGGTGTCGTCCAATTGTCTGGTTGTTTAGCTCGCTGTTCGCCTGCGACGGCGAAACCCTGGCTGCCTTACCGTGGATGCTACTTGATCGTGGCCTTGCCAGCCTTGCGGCGGACTTGCTCGCCGTCGTAGCGAATGCCCTTACCCTTATAGGGCTCAGGGCGGCGGATGCTGCGCACCTCGGCGGCGAACTGCCCCACCATCTGCTTGTCGGCGCCCTGGATAACAATGTGCGTCTGATCGGGGCACTTCACCGTCAGTCCCGCTGGGATGGTCTTCTGGATTTCGTTGGCGTATCCGGCTCGCACCTGCAGCGTTTGCCCCTGCACGGCGGCCAGATAACCGACACCGACAATTTCCAGCTTCTTCTCGTAGCCCTGACTGACGCCAACCACCATGTTCTGGATCATGGCCCGTGTCAGCCCGTGCAAGGCCCGCGGCAGCCGTTCGTCGGAACTGCGCGAGACCGTCACGCGTTTGGCAGCTTCGTCGTGCGCCACGGATACTTCTGGGCGAAAATTGAAGGTCAGCTTGCCCTTGGCCCCTTCGACCCGGATCGTGTTGCCAGCGACCTCGATTTTCACGCCGCTAGGAACGACGACCGGTGCTTTTCCAATGCGTGACATGGCGATTTCTGTGTCCGGGAAAAACTTCTTAGCGAACTTCTCACTGTCGGTCAGGCCAACAATCACATGCGCTGCCTAGGCATCGCTGTCAACCACAACTCGTCTACCACAACTCGCAAAGCACCTCGCCCCCCAGCTTGCGCTGGCGGGCCTCACGATCGCTGATCACGCCCCGGCTGGTGCTGAGGATCGAAATCCCCAGGCCGTTGAGCACCGGCCGCAAATTCGAGTGCGAACTATAAATCCGCCGGCCCGGCTTGCTCACGCGGCGAATGGTGCGAATCACGCGCTCGCCATTGGGGCCATACTTCAGGTGGATGCGGAGCTTGCCAACCGGGTCGGCGGGCACTTCGTCCACCTCCCAGATGTAACCCTCGCGCTTCAGCACCTCGGCCACGCCGCGCTTGACCTTCGAGGTCGGCAGCTCGACGACACCATGCTCGACGCGGACGGCATTGCGGATGCGGGTCAGCATGTCGGCGATCGGATCGGTCATCATGGTCTTGGCAGAGTCCTCATGCTACTTGGCTTGTCCGTCGTTTCGCGCTCGCGCGGCCTCGGCGAGGGTGCGCCGAACCACGCTTTACCAACTCGCCTTCTTGACACCAGGGATCAGGCCATCGTTGGCCAGGTTCTTGAAGCAGATGCGGCAAATGCCGAACTTGCGGAAGACCGCCCGCGGACGGCCGCAAAGCTTGCAGCGATTGCGATGCCGAGTACTGAACTTCGGCGCTCGATTCGATTTGGCGATCTTCGATTTGCTAGCCATGCGTCTTTCCTGCGGGGTCGCGTGCTTTGGCGGGAGTTGTAACTGGTTGTTGGGTTATGGTTCTAGCGACAGTGCTTTGGCTATCTATGGTGCGCGTCGGCCGTTTGCATGGGCTCAGGCCTTGGCGGTTGGTTGCTCCGTGCGGAACGGCATGCCAAGCCGCTTGAGGACCTCGCGGTTCTCCTGATCGTTATCCGTCGAGAATACCAGTGTTATGTTCATCCCTTGCGGGCGCGTGTACTTGTCGGGATTGAGTTCCGGAAACACCAACTGTTCGGTCAGCCCCAGGCTGTAGTTGCCGCGGCCGTCGAAGGCGTCGGGATTCAGGCCGCGGAAGTCGCGAACGCGCGGGAGCGCCAGCGAGAGCAAGCGATCGAGGAACTCCCACATGCGATTACCACGCAAGGTCACCTTGCAACCGATCGGCTGCCCTTCGCGCAGTTTGAAGCCGGCAATCGACTTGCGGGCGATCGTGGTCACGGCCTTTTGCCCCGCGATTTGTGTCAGCGCGGCCACGGCTTCTTCGAGGTGCTTTTTCTCGACCGTGGCAGTGCCGACCCCCATGTTAATCGTGATCTTTTCGAGGACCGGCAACGACAAACGGTTCGTGCGGCCGAATTGCTCGGCCAGACCGGGCAGAATCTCGTTGTGGAAGCGCTCCTTCAGTCGCGGCGCGACGCTGCCACGCGTCGAGGGCCGGCCGCCATCTTTGCCCCCCTCTTTGCCGGCCTTGCCGCCCGACTTTGCCGCTTTGGCCGGCTTGTCGCCGGCCTGGTCACTCGGTTGTTTTTCTTTGGCAGCCACCGCACGTCATCCTTCCGACATTACTGCTTGGATCACTACTGCTTGGATTGAAATCCGGGCTATTCGTGCTTACTTCTTTGGTTCGCGTTTCTTACCCGGCGAGATCTCGCCCAAGCCCGCGCCGCACTTCTTGCAAAAGCGCTCTTTGCTGCCGTCGTCGAGCAGGCGAGCGCCGGTGCGCGTTGCCGCACCGCACGATTTGCAGACCAACAGCACGTTGGAGATCCGCACCGGCATTTCCTTGGAAAGCCGGCCCCCCTGGCGATTCTTCTCGCTGCGGCGGACGTGCTTGTAGACGCGGTTCACGCCTTCGATCAGCACCTTGCCCGAGCGCCTGTCGATGCGCAGCACGCGAGCGCGCGTGCCGCGGTCGTCGCCGGTGATCACTTCGACGGTGTCTTCGCTACGAATATGCATCACACCACCTCGTTGGCGAGGCTGACGATCTTCATGAAATTGCGGTCCCGCAGTTCACGCGCGACCGCGCCGAAGATGCGCGTCCCCTTGGGATTCTGTTCGTTGTCGATGATGACCAGGGCGTTGCTGTCGAAGCGGACATAGCTGCCATCGGCCCGGCGGGTGGGCTTCTTGCAACGGACGATCACGCCGCGAACAACTGCCCCCTTCTTGATGTCCGAGCCGGCGATCACGCTCTTGACGCTGCAGACGATGATGTCCCCCAGGCCTGCCACGCGGCGGTGCGTCCCCCCCAGCACCTTGATGCACTGCACCTCCTTGGCGCCGGTGTTGTCGGCCACGCTCAGCCGGGTTTGCATCTGAATCATCGTCGTGCTCCGAATATGCCGCGGGCAACTCGACGCGTCGCCAGGTTGGCTCGGCGACGCGGATGCCGCTCCGGGCGGCGCCGCTGTCTGCAGTGTTGTCGTGCTGTCGGGTTTGTGTTGGTTAGTGCTTTAGCCTGTCGGATGGATCGCGCCGCGGCCCCTTACGTCTTCGAGGGCGTCGCCTCGGCTTCGGCCAGTGGTTCGGTGCGGATGCGGGCGGCCGCTCGCAAGGCAGCGAAGTCGACCCCCTTATTGCGGCTGACCACACGCACCAACTCCCAGTTCTTGCTGCGGCTGTGCGGCCGACACTCGCGAATCTCCACGGTGTCGCCCAGGTGCGAGTCGTTTTGCTCGTCGTGCACGTGGCAAACCGTGCGGCGCCGCTGGTACTTGCCGTATTTGGGCTCGCGGACCAGGCGCTGAATCTCCACGCGCCGGGTCTTGGCCGTCTTGTCGCTGGTGACCACGCCGACCACAACTCGCTTGGGCATTGCCGTATCTCTCACTTCGTCGCTAGGCGTTTGCTTACGTCGCCGCGGCCGCCGTCCGCTGCCGACGCCGCTCGTTCTGAATCGTCTTGATGCGGGCGACCAGTCGCCGCTGCCGGCGCAGTTCGCTGGGGGCGTCGAGCCGCTCGGTCTGCGCCTGGATGCGCAGCTTGAACAGGGTCTCGACCGTTTCCTTGAGCGTGAGCGCCAAATGCTCGTCGCTCATTTCTCGCAATTCGCTGGCGTGGGACATCGCTATGCTCTCGATCTGGCCGACTACGTTCGGCCGCGCCTACTAGGACGGACGCCGCTTCAAAAAACGCACTTTGACCGGCATCTTGTGAGCCAGCCGCGCCAGGCACAGCCGCGCGGCCTCCTCGCTCACACCACCGATCTCATACAGCACCGTCCCAGGCCGCACGACCGCCGCCCAGTACTCCGGCTCTCCCTTGCCCTTGCCCATCCGCGTTTCCAGCGGAATGGACGTGATCGGCTTATGGGGAAACACACGGATGTACAAGCGCCCTTCGTTGCGCAGGTACTGGGCCGCCGCGATACGTCCGGCTTCGATCGTCGCCGCGCTCAGCCAGCCAGCTTGGGTACACTGCAAGCCGAAATCGCCGAAGACGACGCGATTGCCACGCAGGGCGTTACCTTTTATACGTCCTCTTTGGCTTTTTCGGTGCTTGACCCGCTTGGGCATCAGCGCCATGGGCGGCCTCCTCGTCGTCGAAATACATGCCTTGGTTGATCCACACCTGAACGCCGATGTGACCTTGAGCCGTGGCGGCCTCGGTGAAGCCGTAGTCGATCTTGGCCCGCAAGGTCGACAGCGGCAGCGAGCCAGCGCTCTGTTTCTCGCAGCGGGCCATTTCCGATCCACCCAGTCGGCCAGCCAGCTGAATCTTGATTCCCTTGGCGCCCGCCTCCATCGTTTGCTCGAGCGCCCGCTTCATCGTGCGACGAAACGCCGAACGCTTGCTCAACTGGTCGGCGATGTCTTCGGCCACGAGCTGAGCCTGAATTTCAGGCCGCGAGATCTCTTCGATCTTGATATTGATGCGGCGGCCAATCTGCTGCTGTAGCTCATCCTGCAACCGCTCGACCTCTTGCCCCTTGCGGCCGATGATCACGCCCGGCCGAGCCGTGAACAGCACGACCTTGACCTCGTCGCGCGTGCGCTCGATTTCGACGCGCGGGATGCCTGCGTGGCGAAACTTCTTCTTGATGTAGCGGCGCAGCTTGAAGTCCTCGATCAGCAGTTCGGAGAACTCCTTCTTCGAGGCGTACCAGCGGCTCTTCCAGCCGACCATGACGCCGGTGCGGAATCCGGTCGGATTGACTTTTTGGCCCATCGCAATGGTCTCGAAAGTTTGCGGTCCGGGGACCGTGAAATCTCTTGCCTGCTATTCTGTCGCCCCGGTCCGTCTGGCCAGTCTTACTCCGTCGGCGCGTCGACCGAGACGCGAATGTGGCACATCCGCTTCTTGATCAAAAACGCCATACCGCGCGCCCGCGGTCGGACGCGCTTAAACATCGGCCCGCCGTCGACCCGGGCGTCGGTGACCACCAGGCGGCTAATGTTGGTCGCCCGCAAGTCTTCGGCGTTACCCAGGGCGCTTTTCAGCACCTTTTCCAGCAGCCGGGCGCCGCGCTGCGGCTGATACTTCAAAATGTCGAGCGCGTCGTCCGCGGCCTTGCCACGGATCAAGTCGGCCAACGGGCGCACCTTGCGGGCGCTCATCCGGGCAAAGCGATGCGTGGCGGTGTAAGGCATGGCCGATTCTCTCCTGACAGCGGCGATCGCCCTGGGCGATTGCCCGCGCTATTTCTTGCCTGCTACTTCTTGCCCTTGGTGCCGTGCCCGCGGAAGGTTCGCGTGGGGGCGAACTCTCCCAGCTTATGGCCGACCATTTCTTCAGTGACAAACACCCGTTGGTGCAACTTGCCGTTGTGCACCAGGAACGTATGGCCGACAAACTCGGGGACGATCGTGCAGGCGCGGGCCCAGGTTTTGACCTCGCGCTTGGCGCCGTCGGCATTGAGCCGCTCGATCTTGACCCACAACTTGGCGTCGACGTACGGCCCTTTTTTCAGCGAACGACCCATGCGTCAGCTTCCCATCCTCGTGCGTCGTGATCAGTAACGAATTTCAATTGTCTTGGACTACGTACCGTACAGGCCGACCGAACCTAGCGCACCTTGAGCAGGCCGTAGCGACGTGAACGGCGACGCCGCAGGATTGCGACGTTCGACGGCTTGCGGCGTTTGCGAGTCGTGCCGCCCTTCGCAGGCTTGCCGCTCGGGCTCACCGGATGGCGGCCACCCTTGGTGCGACCTTCGCCACCACCGTGGGGGTGGTCAATCGGGTTCATGGCCGTGCCACGGACATGCGGTCGCCGACCGAGCCAGCGCCGCCGCCCCGCCTTGCCGTAGGTGACATTCATGTGATCGGCGTTGCCGATGGCCCCGATCGTCGCGCGGCAAGCAGCCGGAATGCGGCGAATCTCACCACTCGGCAGCGTGATCTGGGCCCAACTGCCGTCGCGGGCCACGAGCGTGGCCCCCATGCCGGCCGAGCGGCACAATTGCCCCCCGCGCCCGGGCTGCATCTCGATGTTGTGAACGTTCATCCCCAAGGGAATGTTCGCCAGCGGCAAGCAGTTGCCAACGTTCGGTGGCGCTTCGGCACCACTCTGCACCGTGGCCCCCGCCTCCAGGCCCTGCGGGGCGAGAATGTAGCGCTTTTCGCCGTCGGCGTAGTGCAGCAACGCGATGCGGGCCGAACGGTTCGGGTCGTATTGAATCGAATCGACTTTGGCCGGCACGCCATCCTTATTGCGCTTGAAATCGATCAGGCGATAGGCCCGCTTGTGACCGCCGCCACGATGCCGGACGGTGATCACACCCTGGTTGTTGCGCCCCGACTTGCGACGCAGCGGGCGCAGCAGCGATTTCTCGGGCTTGGCCCCCTTGGTGAGGTCGGCAAAATCGCTCACCGAGGCGCCGCGGCGGCCGGGAGTCGTCGGGTTGTAGCGTCGTAGTCCCATCGGGATTTCTTTCTGGCCTCAGCGGCCGTGACTCGCTTGAGCCTGGCCGAGCAGTACCTTCAATGCTGGTTTGCCGCGGCCGCATGTCGCCGCGCGGCACGTTTAGAAGAAGTTGATCCGATCCTCTCCGTGCAGCGAAACGATCGCCTTCTTCCAATCGGGAGTGCGCCCAGAGCGAAACCGACTGCGGCGCGGTTTGCCCCGGCGATTCTGCGTTCGCACACCAAGCACGCGAACGTTGAACAGTTCTTCGACCGCCCGTCGCACGTCGTCCTTACTTGCCAGACGATTGATCTGGAACGCGTAGGCGTTGTGCCGGGACGAGCGGTGCATCCCTTTCTCAGTCACCAGTGGCCGCAAGATCACCTGGTGCGGAGCGAGCAGAAACCCCTCTTCGGCGACTTCTTCGGTGGGTGCGGTTGGCTGGCTCATGGCTATTCTCGATCAGTTCAATTTCGTGGGCCGGAGGCCCAGCAATTGATCCCCTTACGACGACTTGGCCGTGGACGTTTTTCCTCGCGACGACCTGGTCGACGGCTTCTTCGCCGATCCGTTGCCGGCCGAAGCGGTTGTTTCGGCTCGCTGGCGAAACGCGTCGAGCGCTTCTCGCGTCATCAGCACGCGCCCCGTCTTGAGCAGCAACAACGCATTCAGTTCAGAGGTTGGCGAAACCGACACCCGATCGATGTTGCGAGCGCTCTTGAAGACGTTGACGTCGAGCCCATCGGTGGCAACGAGCACGCTCTTGCCCCCCAACTGCAGGGCCACGAGGATCGCGGCCATGTCGCGGGTTTTGGGGGCGGCAAACTTCAGCTCGTCGATGAGCACCACCTCGGAGTCGCGAATCTTGGCGGCCAGTGCCATCCGCGTGGCCAACTGCAGCGCCTTGCGCGGCAGGCGATAGCTGTAGTCGCGCGGGCGAATCGCGAAGATGTGCCCACCACCGCGACGCACGCCGCTGCGCCGCGACCCGGCGCGAGCGTTTCCCGTCCCCTTCTGGCGGTACATCTTCTTGGTGGTGCCGGCGACCTCGGCGCGGGTTTTGGTCTTGTGCGTTCCCTGGCGCAGATTGGCCTGGTACATCACGACGGCATCGTGCAGCAACTGCCGATTGATGCGCGGCGCCAGCGCAGTCGGATCGATCTCGTACTTGCCGACTTCGTTGCCGGTGCGGTCGAAAACGGGGAGCGTCGCCATGTCAGTTCACGATCTTACTGTTGCGTTTGCTGTTCTTGCGGCTGCCAGGCGAGTTGATCGACTTGGCCTGTGACTTCAATCATCTGGGGGGCCTCAGATTTTGTTTGAGGCCCGGATAATCACGTAACCGCCATTGGGACCTGGCACGGCGCCGCGCACGAGCAGCAGGTTGTTTTCCGCATCGACCTTGACGACGCGAATGTTTCGCATCGTGCTGCGGGCGTTGCCGAGCCGACCCGCCATGCGGCGCCCCTTGGGGACGTGGCCGGGAAACTGGCTCTGGCCGATCGAACCGGGGTGACGGTGCACCTTCTTCACGCCGTGCGACGCCCGCTGGCCGCTATAGTTGTGGCGCTTCATCACGCCCGCGGTGCCGCGCCCTTTCGAGGTGCCAATGACGTCGACGGCCGGCACTTCGGCAAAGACGTCGACCTTGAGCTGCTGGCCGACCTGAACGTCGTCCGAAGCCAGCGGAACCTCGCGCA
Source organism: Pirellulales bacterium (assembly GCA_050184475.1). Classification (GTDB taxonomy): domain Bacteria; phylum Planctomycetota; class Planctomycetia; order Pirellulales; family JAEUIK01; genus JAIESQ01. Next base: position 62,348 of record JBFXAH010000014.1, read on the forward strand.
CGAAGCGCTGTGGCTCGCAATCGGCCTTGGCGAGCAATTCGACCCCCGCGGCAGCGCGCCGCTTGGAGCGTTTGCTGTCGAGCTTGGCAACCTGTCCACGCTGGCTGCGGCTGGCCAATCGGCGGGGCTTGTCGGCGAAACCCAATTGCATGGCTTCGTAGCCGTCGCGGTCTTGCGTGCGAACCTGCAACACATGACACGGACCGGCCGCCAGGACCGTGACCGGCACGACCTGACCAGACTCATCAAACAATTGGGTCATCCCGACCTTGCGGCCGAGTAAGCTAATGGCCATCGCTATTGCCTGCGTTTTAGGTTGCCCACGACGACCGCCGGCGATGCCGGCCGGTTACGTCGCGAACATCCGGTGCATAATCAACCGTGCTCGCTGGGCGAATTCTTACGGATAATCGACCTCGCGCTCCCCAACACAGCCACTCGTCGCAATTGCTCGCCACGGATAGTAGCTCCGTGGTCTGCCCGCAATTAGTGGCGACTCGAGGCCTTGATCTTAATGTCCACGCCGGCCGGCAAGCTCAACTTGTTCAAGGCTTCGATCGTCTTGGCGGTCGACTGGACGATGTCGATCAACCGCTTGTGCGTGCGAATCTCGAACTGCTGACGCGCCTTCTTGTCGACGTGCGGGCTGGAGAGCACCGTGTAGCGCTCGATGCGGGTTGGCAGCGGAATCGGCCCGTGGACCTCCGATCCGGTGCGCTTGGCTGTATCGACGATCTCGGCCGCGCTTTGATCGAGCACGGCGTGATCGTATGCCTCCATCCGGATGCGAATCGTTTCCATGGACTTCCAACACCTTCACGCGCACGACTACGAGACACCCCACCCCCCCGGACAACCAGCCGACCTTCCGCTGCGTTTGCCAGCATTGCTGCATGAACGTGCCGGCCAAACCTGCCTGGGAATCGATGGCTCGAAACCCGGCAATTTGCGGTCCGCGTCAACAGGTACTGACGCACCCCTACCAGTCGGCTAGCCGTTGTGGGCGAATCGGTGATGTTACGGGGTCTGGTGCGAGGTGTCAACGGCCGATCAAGGGAACAATTTGAGGGCGTTCGCGTTCTCCTGAAATTCGCTGCGTTTTTGTTGACATTTGGCCCGCCCCCCCGTATTTAAGAGCTCGCTATCCGACCGATCCGCTTTCCGGCCGGACCTTTCTTTTCCAGGGGCCGCTAGTGCGCCGCGATTGATCTTCAACGGCACACGCTAAACGTGGCATTCTTCGCTTCGACGCACAATTCCTGGTGCGTCGCGGCAGCCTTCTTTACAGGCTCTGGCGAACTTGTTGCACGCGCGTCCCGCCGCGCGCCGCACAGGTCTGAGCGACCCTCGCCGCTGCCGCGCTAAGCCGCTGGAGTGATCGACCGCGCGCAGCAGTTGCCGCAAGAAACGCAAGAAACACAGTCACCATCATCCAGAAACGCAATAACCGTGTGCTCAATGTTTGCATTGAAATTGCCGCGCCTGATTCTCACGGGTTTGATCGCGCTGACATTTGCAGCGCCCGCGCGCGCCGGCTCGTTCAGCTTTCAAGGACTTGGCGACCTGCCGGGGGGAACATTTCTCAGCCTGGCCAACGCTGTGTCGGCCGATGGTAACGTCGTTGTGGGCCAAAGCCGCTCCGCCTCAGGACTGGAAGCCTTTCGCTGGACCAGCGGCGGCGGCATGCTGGGGCTGGGCGACCTGCCGGGGGGGACGTTTCAAAGCGCTGCGCAGGGTGTCTCGGCCGATGGCTCGGTTGTCGTGGGCGAAGGCTGGAAACTCGCAGGATCCGAGGCCTTTCGCTGGACCAGCGGGGGTGGGATGGTCGGACTCGGCGATCTACCAAGTTCTGCCGTAGCCGTTTCGGCGGATGGCTCGGTCGTCGTGGGAAGTAGCAGCGAGGCCTTTCGCTGGACCAGCGGCGGCGGCATGGTCGGGCTCGGGGATCCGCCGGGTTTTAACAGCGGTTTTGCATGGGGCGTATCGGCCGATGGCTCCGTCGTCGTGGGAACCGGTACGTCGAGCTTGGGCACGGAAGCCTTTCGCTGGACCAGCGGCGGCGGAATGGTCGGGCTCGGCGATCTGCCGGGGGGCCGCTTTAACAGCTATGCTCTGGGCGTCTCGGCCGATGGCTCCGTCGTCGTGGGACGCGGCTACTCCGCCTCGGGCTACGAGGCCTTCCGCTGGACCAGCGGCGGCGGAATGGTCGGGCTCGGCGATCTGCCGGGGGGCGACTTTTACAGCCAAGCCAACGGCGTCTCGGCAGATGGTTCCGTAGTCGTGGGACAAGGCGTCTCCGGCACGGGATACGAGGCCTTCCGCTGGACTAGCGGCGGCGGAATGGTCAACCTCCGAGACTTCCTCGTCAATCATGGCGTTTCCAACCTCGCGGGTTGGGACCTGGCCGAGGCACGAGGCGTTTCTGCTGACGGCCGCACGATTGTCGGATGGGGAACCAACCCTAACGGTTTCACCGAAGCCTGGATCGCCACGGTCCCCGAGCCGTCGACGATCACGCTCGCCGCAACCGGGCTGGCGTGCGCGTGCCTGCTCGCGGCCCGTCGCCGCCGGCGACTGCGCGCGACGCGGCGGTTGATACTCCCGCTCCTCGCTGCCTTTGTCGCCTTAGCTTTCACCGCTCCTGCCCACGCCGGCGCGTTTAGCTTTCAGGGAGTTGGCTTTCTTTCCACGGAGAATCAGGTTAGTCGGATTGAAGCCATTTCGGCCGACGGTGAAGTCGCGGTTGGGTATAGCTTCTATTTCGACTCGCTACAGCAGTTTGGGTCTCAAGCATTCCGATGGACGCGCGAAGAAGGAATCGTGGGACTTGGGTTTGCTAGCGATGGTGATACCACCAGCAATGCCAGGGATACTTCTGGAGATGGATCCGTCATCGTTGGGGCCAGCGGTTTCCTAGCGTATCGCTGGACGAGCGAGGACGGAATGGTCACGACAAGCCCCATGTGCCCCTGGCGATCCCCTATTGGAACTGGACTGAGCAGCGGTCGATTCCCGAGCTGTTCCAGGGGACGTTCCAAACGCCGAATCCGCTGGCCAACGATCGCCGGTTCTTCGTCGGCCTTGAGGACGAGTTCGTAGGGCGCGACACCATCTGCCGCGTTGTCGACGGCGCCCCCGACTTCATCAGCTTCGGCAGCGAACCGGCGCGCTGCCTCCGCCCCGATGGCAGCGCGGGCTTGGCGCTGTGTCTCCGCGAACGGGGGAACAAGTCGCCGCTGGAAGCGGGGCCGCACGACGCCGTGCATGGCCTGGTCGGTGGTATCGATGCTCAGGGGGTGCCGGGCGACATGGCGTCGGTGAGCACCTCGGCGTTCGATCCCATCTTCTGGTCGCACCATGCCAATCTCGATCGGCTTTGGAACGTCTGGCTCGCGCAAAGTGGGCACGAGAACCCCGATCCGAACTTACCGGACGGTCGCGCCTGGCGGCGTCTGCGGTTCGTCGAGTTGGTTGATCCGGCCGGAGACCCAATTATGGAATTCGTCGCCGAAGTGATGGACAACCCCGCGATTCAGAGTGTGCAGTATCAGCAGTTTGGGCCGACACCGCCCCCCTGCGATGCAGTGCCGGTTCCGGCGGTGGTCCGGTCGCAACTACGTGGGCGGCTCGATTTTGGCGAGGAATTTCAACTAGCGCTGCGCGGGTTTGTCGGCTACGGCAATCCTGTCACACTGGTGTTCCAGGGGCGCGGTGACCGCTCGGGCTCGAGCGATTGGGTTTACGACTACCGCGGTTTCTACGCTCCCGAGTGGCCGCAAGGCGTCGATCAACGTCCGGCGATCGTCGGATCGATTGTGCGATCGCAACCGCATTCGGGGGGCAATGCTCCGGCTGGAGTCGTCGCCTGCTGGATTGCGGTCAGGCAAGACTCGCCGGCGCCTCCAGGCCCGGCCGCCGCGCGACATTCCGGAACTGCGTCCCCAACTGCGGATTCGACCGCTGCGCCGGCGGCCGCCGGTCCGCCAGCCGGCCCACGGAGCGCCGCGCAGGCCCAGGCCAGCACCACCGATTTTCGCAATCCGCCAGAGATCGTCTCGCAGGAGGGGGTGCTCTCGACCACGCTCGAGGTGCGCTATGCCGACAACACGATCGGCGGCGACCCCGTGCGGTTGCGCAGTTACAACGGAGCACTCATCGGCCCGACATTGCGGGTTAAGCCTGGCGACGTGCTAAACATCCGCCTCGATAATCATCTGCCAATGCCCGCGACGCCGGCGGCCGCGCATGGGCATCGTCGTGTCGCGGCCGCGGCACACGGCGGACATTCTGGCGGTGATCCCAATCGTCCACACGGGTTCAATGTCACCAATTTGCACACGCACGGTCTGCACGTTTCGCCAGCCGGCAATAGCGATAACGTACTTGTCGAGATCGGCCCGGGCGAGTCATTCGACTACACGATTGCAGTTCCAGCGAACCATCCGCCGGGGACATTCTGGTATCACGCGCACAAGCATGGCTCGGTGGCCATTCAATTGGCCAGCGGGATGCAAGGAGCTTTGGTCGTCGCCGGCGACCTGGACGACGTGCCGGAAATCGCTGCGGCCACCGAACAAATCCTGGTGTTCCAGCAGATTCCCTACGACACGAGCGACGTGGGAGTGGTCGAAGACTTCGAGGCGTCGTTCGGGCCCGGCAAATGGCAGACGTTGGGCCGCTACACGACGATCAATGGCCTGGTTACCCCGGTGATTCGCATGGCGCCGGGCGAGGTGCAGCGTTGGCGGATGGTTCATGGTGGCGTGCGCGAAAGCTTGCGAGTGAAGCTAGATGGCCACGACTTCCACGAGATCGCGCTCGACGGTATCACCACCGGCAAGCTGACTCGCAAAGCGGTCATCGACCTGGAGCCTGGCTATCGCAGTGACGTCCTGGTGCAGGCCGCGACCACCCCCGGGCGCTATCTGCTGCGCGACGGACAGTTGACGGCCCGCGCCGCGTTGTTGGCCGAGGAAGAGCCGGAGAAATTCCTGGCAGTCGTGGAAGTGGCCGGAGACGCCCGACCGATGTCGCTCCCCGATCCGGCGGTACTGGCGCCGCTGTTGCGCTACCGCTCGATCGAAGACAGCGAGCTAACAGGCTTTCAAACGGCGGTGCTGAACATCGACCTGCGTCCGAGCCAGATTGGTCTGCCCAATGAGTTTCAAGTGAACTATCGCGATTTCGATCCCACGGCTCCTCCTCGGCGACTGCGGCTTGGCAAGGTGGAGGAGTGGCTGCTGCGGTCCGACTTCGTTAATCACCCGTTTCACGTCCACGTCAATCCTTTCCAGGTCGTGTCGATCAAAGATCGGCAGGGGCAAGAAACGCTGACTGAGCCCGTCTGGAAGGACACGATCCTGATTCGCGAGGGGGAGCGAATCACCGTCCGCACGCGATACGAACAATTCCTTGGCGCGTTTCCGCTGCACTGCCATATCCTCGATCACGAGGACCAAGGGATGATGGAAATGCTCGAGATCGTGCCGTAGCCCTCGATCGCGCCGCTATGGCGTTCCCTTGGTCGGCCTCGGCAAGTCGGCCAGGAGCTTTACGGCAGCTTCGTACAGTGCGGACAGCTCGGCTGCTTCGTCCGCCGCATCCATGGCGGGCCCCTCATGCAGCGCCACGGCAAATCGCAAGCGCAGCGTCTCGCCCTTTTCGATCACCGTCTCACGCCGCTGCGAATCGCCAAGGGCCTGACCAGCGAACGGGTTGGCCGCCAGCAACCCGTAGTCGCGCGCGTGGTAGCGCGAGACGAGCGGGTTTGCCGGATCAGGCACGAGCATGATCCCCACCTGGCGATCGTCGATCTTGCCCGCGTAGTCGCACCAGGGGGCAGCTGTCCCGCGTATTTGTTTCTCACCGACGCGCCCGGTGCTGTCGAGCAAGCGGCCGCCATGTTTGACCGCCAAGGGGGTTGCCACGCGCACAGCGAAGCCCATTTCTTCCTCGTCGCCAAAAGCCAGCGGCCGATCGTCGGACCAGAAGAGCGAATCGCTGACGAGCAAGTACGCATCGGGCAAGTGCGCCACTGTAAAGCGGCAAATCTCGTTGGCAACCGTGATGTCGGCATGCTTTTGGTCGCGATACGAATTGCGCACCGTGAAGGTGCCGCGGCGTGCCTCGTTGGTGGGTTCGGCGATAAAGGCCTCGTGCCTTACGGCCGCCTTCAACCGCCAATAGTCGTTGCCGTTAAGGTCCGACAACGCCAACCAGACGCCGGGGTGAAAGTAGTTGCCGGCGGTCCCGTGGTCGGTGTCGTCGAGGCCCGGTCGCGGCGGGTGGTGCCGCGTGACCTGCACCTGGCCGGGGGCGTATACGTGGGCCCGGAAAGGGCGAGTGATCTCGCGATCGCGGTAGTAATACGAGGCGACCGGTTCGTCGCCCGAGCGAATCCGCAACTCGTCGGCCCGCTGCACGAACTCGATCGTTTGTTGGGCCGCAACGGCGCGGGCCAGCAAAGCGATATAGACGATCGCAGCCGCCAAACATCTTGCAAATCCAGGACTCGCCTTCACGCCGTTACTCCGAAGAGCTTCCGCGCATTGCTGCCGAGAATCTTCTGCTCGTCGTCGGCCGGCAGTTGCAAACTTCGCAACCCGTCGAGAATCAGCGACGGCTGTACCCACGGATGGTCGCTGGCAAACAGCAACCGATCGGGCCCCATGAAGTCGTAGCCGAACTTCATAGCCAACGGGAGCGGCGAGACGATGTCGAGCCAGACTCGTTTCAGGTATTCGCTCGGAGCTTGTTGCAGGTATTTCGGCCCACGTTTGAGCACCTGAGTTTGATGATCGAGCCGGCCGACGATATACGGCAGCGTGCCGCCCAGATGCGGGCAGACGAGTTTCAGGCCGGGGAATTCGTCGAGGATGCCGGCCATGATGATCCGCGTCAGGGCGATCGTGTTGTCGAACATGTTGCCCAGCGAACTGGTCATTTCGTAGCCCTTGACGACGTCGGTCGTCAGTGGCTTGGCGGGGTGCAACAGAATCGGCAAATCGAGTTCCGTCGCGCGAGCAAAGAGCGGGCGAAACTGCGCTTCGTCGACGAAGCGGCCGGCAAGATTCGTATAAAGCAGAATGCCGCGCATACCGAGCGATTTGTGAGCGCGATCCAACTCGGCCAGCGCCGCCGGCATGTCTTGCAGAGGCAATACGCACAGGCCAATAAAGCGATCGGGATGGCGCCGCACGATGTCGGCCACAAAGTCGTTCATCACGCGCGCCATGGCCGGGCCGTCGCTGCCGAACCACTCGGGGCCTGGGTCGTTGATGCTCAGCGCCGTCATCTGGATGCCGGCGGCATCCATGGCCGCCAGCTTGACGTCGACGTCGAGATAGTGAGGCGGAATCTTGCGCAGCCAGTCGCCCATTTGCACATAGCGCGTGCCGTCGCGGGTGAAGACGCGCGGGTCGCTGCTGCGGCGCTCCATTTGGGCGATGACGTCGGCGCAGAACAAATGGCTCTGACAGTCGAGAATCAACGGTTTGGCGGTCGCGTCCGAGTCGGTTGCCGCCAGGGCGGCGGTCGCAGTTCCCAGCGCCGGTGCTGCGACCGCCAGGGCGCCGGTGGCCGCGGCCAGAAAATCGCGCCGGTCGGTCCGTGCAGCCGAGCCGGGCGGGACCGTCTGAGCATCGGCGTCCGGGCATCCTGTCGGCGACGAACTGTTCATGTGATTTTCTCCGGCTCAAGCCGGCCCGTCGGGCACACCCAAGAGCTAGTCGCTCGGTCGACGGTGCTCGATTTCGCGGCCATTGGCGATGACGACCCGGCTTACGCGCCCGTCGTTGTACCATCGGCGCCAGGGGAAGTGAAAAATCTGGGCCAAGCGATCGGTGAGTTTGACAGGCGGCGCGTCCGCAGTCGAAAATCACCACGCGCCCAGGCCCGCTGGTCGCGGGCTGGCACGCTGGCGGATGAAGATCAGCCGCGAGGCAGCTAATATAGAAGCTCGAACCGAGGGGGCGAGCCCGTCGCAACCTACCAGGCCGGCCGCGCTCGCGTTGCCGAGGCTGCTGCCCCGCCTGAATCCAGCCTGCTTTATCGATCAGCTTTCCTTAGTCATCCGATGAGGACGTGACGATGCGAATTAGTTACAGCCGCACGCGGCGCGATTTCCTGAAGACGGCCGGAGCGGCCGTCGCCGCGCCGTACATATTGACTTCGTCGGCACTGGGCAACGACGAGCGACCGCCGGCCAGCGACCGGATCGTCATGGCCGGCATTGGCATCGGCAACATGGGACGCGGCGATTGCGAAGCCTTCCTGCGGCGGGGCGATGTGCAATACGTGGCCGCCAGCGACGTTCGCCAGGGAGCCCGCGACTGGGCCAAGTCGCGTGTCGACAAGCATTATCAGAACGGCGACTGCCAGACGTTCAACGACTTTCGCGAGATCCTGTCGCGCGACGATATCGACGCGGTGCACGTCGCCACGCCCGATCATTGGCACGCGATCATGGTCGTCGAAGCCTGTCGCCACGGCAAAGACGTTTACTGCCAGAAGCCAGAGACCCGCACCCTGCGCGAAGGCCCGCTGATGATTGCCGCCGCGCGGCGCTACTCGCGAGTGGTTTCGGGCGGCAGCCAGCGCGTGCTGGAGGATTACCGCGAGATCGTCAACAAGTGTTGGGGGGGCGAACTGGGAACGATCAAGTCGATCAACGTGAACGTCGGCCCACTGTCGCAACTGTGCAATCTGCCGGCCGAACCGACCCCGCCCGATATCGACTGGGAAATGTGGCTCGGCCCAGCGCCGTGGGCGCCTTACAACAAGGCCCGCTGCGACGGCAACTTTTCGACCGCCGGCAACAGTTGGCGCTCGTATATCGACTACTCGGGCGGCGGCATGACCGATTGGGGAGCGCATCACTTCGGCGGCGCTACGTTTGCCGTCGACGTGCGCGAGCTGCAACCGACCGAGGTGGTGTATCACGACGAGCAGGAAGGTAAGTTCCTGACGTTCAAGTTCCCCAATGGGATCGAGATTCATCATAATCGGCCCAACACCGGCAACTTGCACGTCGAAGGGACGCCGGGCGAAACGGTCGCGGCCAAGCCGGTGCCGACCTATCAAGGCCAGGGGGGTATCTACGGCGACTTCATCGAGTGCGTCAAGACCCGCGAAAAGCCCTTCCGCGACATCGAACTGGCCGTCAATACCGTGGCGCTGAGCCATTTGGGCATCATCGCCTACGAGCTGCAGCGGTCGCTCAAGTGGGATGCCGCGAAACAAGAGTTCCCCGGCGACACCGAGGCCAATCGCTTTTTGGATCGTGCCCGCCGCGAGCCGTGGGTGCTGTAGATCGAGCCAGCGCGAGCGATCGCCACTTGCGGCAGACGTTCGCATCAACATCAAGAAGACAACAAACAAAAACAATACAAAGTTGGACCGCACGATCGGAGTTCGACATGTTGGATCAAGCGTTCGAAGCGTTGAAGACGTACGACTGGGGCGCGGATCGGGATCAGCTTAAGCCAATCGAAGAGGCCATCATTACCACGCGCGATGACGCGGCGGCTCGCCAGGCTCTGGAGGACCGCGTGGCAGCCGTACTGGCAACCGACGTATCGCGCGACGCCAAGGATTTCGTCTGCCGCACGTTGATGGTCATCGGCACCGCGGCCGCCGTGCCCGCCTTAGCGGTGCTGTTGCCCGAGCACGACCACTCGCACATGGCTCGCTACGCCTTGGAGCGAATTCCGGACGACAAGGCGGCCAAGGCCTTGCGCGACGCCTTGCCCAAGGTAAGTGCCCCACTGCAAGTCGGGATCATCGGTTCGCTGGGGGTGCGTCGCGATACAGCGAGCGTGCCGGCACTTGCCGAGCTGTTAAACGGCGGCGACGCGGCCGTCGCCCGGGCCGCAGCCGTGGCTCTGGGAGATATCGGCACTGTCGAAGCAGCCCAAGCGCTAGCAGCCAGTCGGCCGAGCGACGCCGACGTTCGCCTGGCGACCACCGACGCCCGGCTGGCCTGTGCCGACGGGCTTCTGGCGGCCGGCAAGAAGTCCGACGCTCTGGCGCTCTACAAGTCTCTGACGGGCGAGGACCAGCCGAAACACGTGCGGCTGGCCGGCACGCGCGGCATGCTGGCCTGCGCCGGCAAGTCGCAATAGTGACTGGCCACGGGTTGTCCAGTCGGGGAGTTGTCATGCACGCTCGCTTGCCGCTCGGACGTTTACTCTGGCGGGCGTCGCTCGCCGCGCTGCTTGTCGCCTTTGCGTCCGCGGCGATCGGTGTGGCTACTGCCGACGAGCCCGCCAAAGCAGACCAGGCAGCCGATCCTAATGCCGATCTGATCCGCATGGTCGTCGAACTGTTGGCGGAGAAAGATAAGGACCTCCGCGCGCTGGGGCTCGATCAGGTCCGCACCGAGGCGAAAGGGCCCGTCGCGACACGTCAATTCGCGGCCCGCTTACCCGAGCTCGCGCCCGCCGCGCAGGTGGGCCTGCTCAGCGCATTGGCCGATCGTGGCGATCCGGTCGCCAAGCCGGCGGTGCTCGACTTGCTGCACTCGACGCGCGACAAAGAGGTGCGCGTCGCGGCAATCGCTGCGTTGGGATCGCTCGGCGATATCGACGATGTGGCGGTTTTGTTGTCGTTGCTGTCTTCAGTCGAGGCCGACGACCAGGCGGCTGCTCGCGCCAGCCTCGTACGCCTCCGGGGCGAGGAGGTGCCGGCAGCCATCGCCGCACGGCTGAAATCGGCCGACGCCGCGTTGAGCGCGATGCTGCTGGATGTTCTGGCGACGCGCCGCGCCGTCGGCACGGTGCCAGCGATTCTCGAGGCTGCTACGAGGGATGATCCCGCGGTTCGCTCGGCCGCGATGAAAGCGCTGGGCGAATTGGCGACGCCGGAGCATCTGCCCGGGCTAGTCCGCGGCCTGCTCAAAGCGGCGCCTGGCGGCGAACGCGAGGCGGCCGAGCGATGCGTAGTCCAGGTTTGTAGCCGAGTCGATGACGAACAGAATCGCGCGAAGCCGTTACTGGCGATTCTCGAAAGCCTGTCGCCAGCCGAGCGCGTAATACTGCTTCCCACGCTCGGCCGAGTGGGCGGAGCCGCCTCCTTGCCGGTGGTCGAGGCGGCGATCGCCGATCCCGATTCGGCGCGTCACCAGGCTGGTTTACGCGCTTTGTGCAACTGGCCCGCTGCGTCGGTTGCTCAGCGTTTGATCGAGCTGTGGGCCTCGGAGACCGACGTCGCGACCCGGCAAATGATCTTGTCGGCCTTGATTCGTGTAGCGCCGCTGCCCGACCAGCGCCCCGACGACGAGCGGCTCGCCCTGGTCAAACAAGTCATGGAGATGTGTTCGCGCGATGAGGATCGCCGTTTGTTGCTCAAGCGGGCTTCGGCAATTCGCACGATCGACACGCTCCGGTTTCTGCTTCCTTATCTCGAACAGTCGGACTACGCCCAACAGGCATGCGAGAGCATCGTTGAGCTGGCGCATCATCGTGGTCTGCGCGAACCGAACAAGCAGGAGTTCGATCGCGCGCTCGACCAGGTGCTGGCCAAGAGCGGCGACGCTACGGTTCGCGAACGTGCCCGCCGCTACAAAAACGGGCAGACCTGGGTGCGACCCAAGCCGCCTCGATAAGGGCGATCTAGCTACTGCCGTTGTGCTGGGGCGATTGATCTGGCCGGCGAGCTGCCGGTAAATGTTCTCTAGGCGAGTCGCGCCGAAGCTGCTGGCCGCCTTTCCCGAAGTGGTTTGCCGGAAAGGCGATACGTAGCAGCCGGCAGCTAGCTCGCCCGAACTGCTTTCGACAGAGGACGTATCATTAAAATAGTATCTTTCTAAAATCGACGGCTGGCATTGGCGGTGCCTTTCGTAGTTTCGTGAGCCTGTAGCTCGTCGACGTCGCGGAGGGACGAATGGAAACCGAACGCAAGGGAGCTGTTCGCCACGGCGGATGGCTCCCGACACTGGCAGTGCTGGCTTCGCTGGGTGCGATTGGCTGGTGCGGCCACGCCACGCATTGGGACCCGTCGCACCTGTCTGAACTCTGGGAAGAAGAACCCGAGGCACCGCCAGCCCAGCCCGCGAAGCATGCCGAAGGATCGTCGCCGACAACGGTGAAACCGGTCGCGGTCGATCCCCTGCCCGTGGTCGAATTTCCGTCCCGTGCGGCCGCCCAGAAATGCGGAATCTCGACCGGCGTGGCCGAAGCGCGGGCCATGAACGATTACATCCGCGCCAACGGGGTCGTCGAGTACGATCAGACTCACCTAGCGCAGCTAACCGTGCGAGTTCCCGGCGTGGTTTGGCGCGTCGAGCGGCGCGTCGGGGACGTGGTCGCGCAAGGCGACATCCTGGCGATTATCGACGCCGCCGAAGTCGGCGAGGCCAAGGCGCAGCTACTCCAGGCCTGTGTCGAGTTCAACCTCAAGGTGCAGACGGTCGAGCGGTTGCGCGATCTCAGCACGGCGATCCCGGCCCGCGAACTGCGCGAAGCCGAGGCGGAAGTCGAACTCTCTCGAGCCCACCGCTTCAACGCCATTCAGAAGCTGGTCAACCTGGGCTACCCGCTGCACTTGGACGACATCAAAGCGTTATCGGTCGAGGATCTTGCCAAGCACCTGAACCTGCTCGGGCTGCCAGAGACGCTGGCCAGCGAAACCGACTCGGCCAATCTGATTCCGCTGGTGGCTCCCTTCGACGGCATCATCACCAGTTGCGAAATCGTGCGCGGCGAAATGGTCGACTCGTCGAAGCCCCAATACGTGATGGCCGATACCAGCCGCATGTGGCTCGACCTCGACGTTCGGCAAGAGGATGCCGGCAAATTGCCGCTGGCCGCTTCCGTGACCTTCGAAGTCGAAGGTGGCTCGCGGCAAGTGTCGGGTAAGCTGACCTGGATCGGCACTGAAATCGACACGCGGACCCGCACCATCCGCGCCCGGGCGGAATTCGACAATCCGCTCCTCGATACCTCGCAAGAGCACCCGGCCGCCCGGCGACTGCTGCAGGCCGGGGCCTTTGGCACCGCGCGAATTCTCGTCACCGACAATCCCGCGACGGTCGTCGTGCCCGAGGACGCATTGCTCTGGCAATGGGAGCTTGGCTGCGAGTTGGTCTTCATCCCGTCGGCTGAGGGACGCACCTTTACGCCGCGCCCGGTTAGCAAAGGGCTGTCGCGCGATGGTTACGTGCAGATTCTCGAAGGGTTACAGGCCGATGAGCCGATCGTAGTTGCCGGGACTCGCGTGTTGTCGTCGGAATTATCCGACCTCTTGCAGCCGCAAATCGGCGATAACGCGGAAGCCGTCCGGGTCTTCAACCACGTCCCGCAACCGAAGTCGAACGGTTCGCCGCCGCACTGAGCCGACGCCTATTTTGGCCGCTCGCCGCTTCGACTGGGCCGCCTTCTGACCGCTGACTGCCGCCCGCCAGCGGTCGACTCTCTCGCAACGTAGAGAACATGCTGACGAGAATCATCACCTGGTCGCTCGGCCATCGCGGCATCGTCGTCGCGGCGACCGTGATCGTCGCCTTGGCGGGCGTGTATTCGTTGGGCCGGCTCAACATCGATGCTTTCCCAGACACCACGCCGGTCCAAGTGCAAGTCAATACCGATGTGCCGGGGCTGGTCGCCACCGAAGTCGAGCGACTGGTGACCTATCCCATCGAATTGTTGATGGGCGGTTTACCGGGCCTGGTCGAAGTGCGATCGATCTCACAGTTTGGCTTGTCGCAGGTCACGGTCACCTTCGACGACGAGACCGACTTGTATCTCGTGCGACAACTGATCCAGCAGCGTTTGACCACCGTGGAAATGCCGACCGGCGTGCCGCGTCCGGAATTGGGCCCCGTGGCGACTGGCTTGGGCGAGGTGTTTCACTACGTGCTCGCCCCCGATGGCACCAGGCAGGCCCTCGATCTGACGGCGATTCGCACTTTGCAAGATTGGGAAGTCCGCCCCGAGCTGCGAACCGTGCCGGGGGTCGCCGAGATTAACACCTGGGGTGGATTGAAAAAGCAATACCAGGTGCGGCTCAACCCCAACCTGCTGTTCAAGTACGAGTTGACGTTTCAGCAAGTCGTCCACGCCTTGGAAGCCAATAACCTCAACGTGGGGGGCGGCTACATCGATCGCCAGGGTGATATGCTCCTAGTGCACGGGATCGCGCGCGTGACCAGCGCCGAGCAAATCGGCGACATCCAGCTTGCCGCCTTCGACGGCGTGCCGGTTTACGTCAAGGACGTCGCCCAGGTAGTGATTGGACACGAGTTGCGCCGCGGCCTGGTGACGGCCGACGGTCGCGGCGAAGTGCTGTTGGGCCTGGGTTTCATGCGGATCGGCCAGAACAGCCATGCCGTGACCAAAGCGCTGGCCGAAAAGTTCGAGGAAACTCGCCCCTTGCTACCGCCGGGGGTGACGGCCGACGTCCTGTACGATCGCACCGAGCTCGTCGACGCGGTGATCGCCACGGTGCGCAACAACCTGTGCGAAGGCGCGCTGCTGGTCGTCACCATCTTGTACCTCTTTCTGGGTAACCTGCGCGCCGGCCTGGTGGCCGCCGCCGGCATTCCGCTGTGCATGCTTTTCGCCTTCACCGGCATGCAATGGCTCGGCATCGCCGGCACGCTCCTCAGCCTGGGGGCGATCGACTTCGGCATCGTCGTCGACAGTTCGGTCGTGGTCATCGAAAGCATCGTCCGCCATTTGGGGCACCACGGGCCGGCGACCGGCGCCACGCGGCTGGGCCTCATTCGCGACGCGGTGATCGAAGTGCGCAAGCCCGCGGTGTTCGGTCAATTGATCATCATGATCGTGTACCTGCCGATCCTCACGCTGCAGGGGGTCGAAGGCAAGATGTTCCGGCCGATGGCGCTGACCGTGATGTTGGTCCTCTTGGGTTCGCTGATTCTGTCGCTGACGCTGACGCCCGTGTTGGCGAGCTTCGCCCTACCCAAGCACATCAGCGAGCGCGAGATTCTGTTGGTCCGCGTCGCCAAACGGCTGTATGCCACCATCCTGCGGCTGGTCTTACGTATCAAGGTGGTCGTTTCGCTGGCGGCGGTCGGCTGCCTGGCCGTGGCCGTGGTTTTGGCCCTGCAGTTGGGTACCGAGTTCGTGCCACAACTGGCCGAAGGCGCCATCGTCATCGGCCTGCGGTACCCGCCCGGCACCAGTTATCTCGAGTCGGCGAAGAACAACACCCTGGTCGAGCAGGCGTTGCTCAAGGAGTTTCCGCACGAGATCGAGCACGTGTGGAGCCGCGTCGGCGAGCCCGATATCAACACCGACGCCGGTACGCCCGAAACCACCGACATGTTCGTCACCCTCAAGCCGCGCTCCGAGTGGACGCGCGCGACCACGCAGGTCGAACTCGTCGGAGTCATGGAGAAAATGCTAACCGAATTTCGCGGGCGGACCGTGTGGTTTACCCAGCCGATCGAAATGCGCCTCAACGAAATGTTGACCGGCGTGCGGGCCGATTTGGCGCTCAAGCTGTTCGGCGACGATCTTAAAGAACTGATCGCGACCGCCGGGCAGATCGCCGCTTTGTTGCGCGATATCCCCGGCTGTGCCGACCTGGCGGTCGATGACGTTGCCGGTCAACCCATCCTGCAAATTCAATTGAAACAGGATGAGATCGCGCGGTACGGCATCTCGGCCGCATCGGTAATGGACGTCGTCGAAGCGGTCTCCGGTAAAACGGTCGGCCAGGTGATCGAAGGGCAATTGCGCTTTCCGCTGGCCGTGATTCTTCCGCCCGACTTTCGCACGAATCCCCAGATGCTCGCCGAACTGATGCTGGCGACCCCGTCGGGTAACCGCATCCCGCTCACACGCGTGGCCGGCATCCGCGAGGTGCGCGGCGCCAAGTACATCACCCGCGAGTGGAGCAAACGCCGGATCACGATTCAATGCAACGTGCGTGGCCGCGATATCGGCAGCTTTGTCGCTCAGGCACAAACGATCGTGGGGCAAAAAGTCGAATTGCCGCGCGGCTATCGGCTCGAATGGGGGGGCCAATTCGAGAACATGCGCCGCGCCCAGGGCAGGTTGCTGCTGGTCGTGCCCTTGGCGCTGGGGCTGATCGTCCTGCTGTTGTTTGTCACCTTTCGCAACGCCATCGACACGACGGTAGTGTTTGCCAGCGTGCCCTTTGCCTGCGTCGGCGGCATCGTGGCGCTGTGGCTACGCGGCATGCCGCTGTCGATATCGGCCGCCGTGGGTTTCATCACGCTCTCCGGCGTGTCGGTGCTGACCAGTATGATTCTCGTCTCCGCGGTGCGCAACCGGCTCGAGGCGGGTGATGATCCGCATGCGGCGGTCACGACCGCGTCGCTCGACTCGCTGCGAACCATCCTCATGACAGCCCTGGTGGCGAGCGTCGGCTTCTTGCCCATGGCGTCGAGCACCGGCATGGGGGCCGAGGTGCAGCGACCGCTCGCTACAGTCGTGATCGGCGGCGTCATCACCAGCATGCTCATGACGCTCTTCGTGCTCCCGGTGCTTTGCGCCGGATTGAAGTCTCCGGCCGTCGACCTGCCGGAATAGCGACGCCTGCCCGCGCATGCGGCTTCTTTGGGCCCAGGCCGACACAATCTGTAACAAAGCCCGATCTTCCTTCGCTTGGCATAAGAGGCGTATCGCCGCTGGCGGCTGCCGCTTGTGCGGTCGGCGCATTTCGCGCGATCGATGCGCCACTTCCCCCGCAGGCAAGGAAACGGTTCATGCTGCCGGCCACTGGCTATGCATTGCGCAACGAGAATCGCCCGTATGCCGACGACCCTGCCTGGACCGGGGTCGAAGTCGACTTTCTGCGGGCCTGCCATCCGCTGCGGACCGAGCCCTTTCTGGCCGGATTAAACTTCGACTACGTCAGCATCCATTCGCTGGAATTATCGGTCAGCAGCCCCGACCTGCCCGACCGACGCTTTCTCGACGCCTTGGTTGAAATCGCCCGCGAGAACGGGGCGGTCGCCATCACCGATCACTTGGGTTTTACGCACGGCGAAGTCGGCGGCGCCGGCGTCGGGCACGTCACCGCACCGCCGTTCACGCAGGCGGCCCTCGACGCCACCTGCCGCAACATCGATCACATTCAGCAACACTTTGGCGAGTTTCGCTTTTACGTCGAAAACCTGGCCCACTTCTTTCAGTGGAAAGGAACGATCGACGAAGCCGAGTTCATGATTCGCGTGCTCCAGCGCACCGGCTGCGGACTGCTGCTGGACGTGACGAACGCCTACGCCAACGAGCGCAATTTCGGCGGCTCGGCCAGCCAGTTCATCCGCGCGATCGTGCCGGCGGCCAACCGCGTGCAAATGCACCTGGCGGGCGGAATGTTCGACGACGAGCGCGGGCGGTACATCGACAGCCATTCGGAGCCGATCCCCCCCGAAGTCTGGGCACTCTATCGCGAGGCCGTCGCCGTCAGCGGCGACCGGCTCGACGCCGTGTTCATCGAACGCGATTGGAATTTTCCGACCGAGGCCGGCTGGCGCAACGAGGTTCACAAGGCGCGACATCACCTGGCCGCTTCGCAACCGATGGTGGCATCGTGATCTGCTCGACGGCCCCCAGCGAGAGTTATGCCGCGCAATTGGCGCGTGTGTCGACGGCCCTGGCCGCCGCCCAGAGCAGAGACGTGCTCGAAGACATTACCAGCGACTGTGGGCTCGGCGACGTGCAACGCTTTGTCAACAACGCGGTCGGGGAGCGCTATCGCCTATTGCACGAAGAGCTGGCGTTCGTGGCGTTGGCATTCGACAACTTCACGCAGCTCGTCGACGAATACTTGCAAGCCACTCCGCGTCAGACCTACGCGCTGGACTCGAGCGATCAAGAGCGGTTTCTCGCCTGGCTGCGGCGCACACGCGTGCTCGACGCCCGGCAGAGCGACTTCGTCGGCAGCCAGCAGGCCGAGTATGCCTGCCTGGCGAAAGCCCGAGAAAATCGTCTGGCCCATGTTGCATTTCAGCGGTCTTGGACGCTTAGCAAACAAGTGACAAACGGACGACAACTCGAGCCAGCACAAGAACTGCAGGTGAATCCGATCCACGTCTGGTCGCGGTTGACGATTGCCGGCGGCGATGATGATCGCGGCGGTGAAGTCAACACGATCTTTCTGGCGATCGGCCAACAAGTGCGATCGCTCTGGCTGACGGCCGAGCAAATCGATCCGGTACGCGACCTGACCCAACACAATCCCACAACACTAGCGGCCTGGACCGCTCGCCATCCGAGGCTGACCGATCGCGAGCAACTTTGCGAGCAACTGATCGACAGCGGACTGATCGCGGCCCTGCCAAGAAACGACTGATTCGCGGAACCAACTCCGCGCGACAACCAAACACCTCGAACCGCGGCGCCACGTAGCTTCCTCACGCCGCGGTTCGATTTAACCTGAACGAGGGAGCTTTTACCTGCGATCCGTTGCGTCGAAGCCGGCCGACTGGTCGGCGAGGACCGCAGCGGATCCTCCAGAGGAGATACTTTCATGTCGCGTCTCGACATCATCCGTGCCTGGAAGGACGAATCGTACCGCCTGAGCCTGTCGGCCGATCAGTTGGCCGGCATGCCCGCCCACCCCGCGGGCGCGGTCGAACTGACCGACGCCGAAGCGGCCACGATCGACGGCAAGCTGGCGTTGGCTGGCTGCAGCGGTTGCCATGGCTCGAAGGCCTGTGCTCGGGCGTTCCTCCGCTAAGCTCGGCGACGCGGTGTTCCATAGCCCCGGGGGACGCTCCTCCCCCGGGGTTTTTGTTTTCCCTAACGACCTGACCGGCCCAGCGTGAGCTACCGACCATGAAATCATCGGCGATGCCTGTCATACGTTGGAGCCGGGCGGCGACGCTTGCCGAACGTGCCGACGCATTGTTCGGAGCCAATCGTCAGCAGTGTCACGGCGCAGTCGCTCGCCACGACGCACAACTTGCTGAGCGCCGCGATCGGCAATGGCAACAGCAAGCGCCATTCGAGTCGACATCGCTGTTCGCGAATCGCCTGGCGAGCGATCGCCTGACGCCTCGGCAGTGGCAGACGCTGCTGGGGACCGAGCCCGAAGATCTTCGCGAGCAACTTTCGAGCGAGGGCTGGTTTCGGCAACTCGTTCAATTCGAAGCGGAGCTGCTCGCGCCGACGACCGAACAGCCGGCCTGTGCGGACCAACACCGGCACGACGCCCAGCCGGATCTCGACTTGGCAAACCTATTCGCTCCAGCCATTTCCGCGGCGCGGGCACGCCTGCGCGATCGTTTACAAGCGCTGCCGCACGATGAAATGGCCTTGCTCGGAGATTTCGAATCGTTCGAGCGGCTGTTGTTCGGGCAATTGTTGCCTGCCTTGCAGGCCATGGTCAGCGGCACGCTCGTCCTCGAACTGAACGTCGCCCGCATGCAAGGCCGCTTAATTGGCGACACGCCCGCCGAGCGCTATCACAGTTTTGTTCGCAGCCTGCGCAATCCCGAAGTCGCGCGCGCGATTCTCGACGAATACCCGGTGCTCGCCCGTCAGGTGCTCGTGGCGCTCGACCAATGGGCGCGATTCGGGCAGGAATTCGTGGAGCATTTGTGCGCCGACTGGCCACTGTTGCGCGAGCAGTTTGGCCTGCGCGCTGCCGGGCCCGTTGTGGAACTGACAGGCGGAGCCGGCGACCGCCACGCCGACGGTCGCGCGGTGCAAATTCTCAAATTCGCCAGCGGCCAGCGACTAGTCTACAAGCCCAAGTCGCTGACGGCCGAGGTCCGCTTTCAAGAACTGCTCGCCTGGTGCAACCAGCGCGGCGCCAATCCCCCGCTGCGTTCGCTGAACATCCTCGATCGAAGCGACCACGGCTGGGTCGAGTTCATCGAAGCGGCCCCCTGTCAATCGACCGACGAAATCAGTCGTTTCTACCAACGGCAGGGGGCCTACTTGGCCCTGTTGTACGTGGTCGCCGCCACGGACTTGCATTTCGAGAATCTCGTGGCCGCCGGCGAGCACCCGATGTTCATCGATCTCGAGGCGATCTTTCATCAACGCCCGCATCGCGCGGAGATCGACCCGGCGACTCAAGCACTCACCCAATCGGTGCTGGCGGTCCGCCTATTGCCGCAGACCGCGTATGTCGACGGCATCGATCAGCCCGTCGATTTCAGTGGATTGGGCGCGACCGCTGGCCAAACGCTGCCGTATTTAGCCGCCCGTTGGCAAGCGACCGACACCGACGACATGCGGTTGGCATTCGAGCAAGCGCAGCTTCCGCCAGGACATCACCGGCCGACCTTGCACGGCGAGCCGGTCGATCTGCGCGAGTACCAAGATGAACTGCTGGCTGGTTTCGAGCGGATGTACAACTTGCTGGCCGAGCACCGCGACGAGCTGCTGGCCGCGGACGGACTGCTCGCGCAGTTCGCCAACGTCGAAGTGCGGCACATCGCCCGCATCACGCAGATCTACAGCATCCTGCTCGACATGAGCTTTCATCCCGATCGGTTACGCGATGCGCTGGACCGCGATCGCTGGCTCGACCGATTGTGGGGGCAGGCCCAGGACTTTCCCACGCTCGCCCGCTTGATCGATGCAGAGCGCGCCGACCTGTGGCGCAACGACATACCGCTCTTCACGACGCGTCCCGGCACGCGCGACCTGTTCACGTCGACCGGCGAGCGAATCGCAGAATACTTCGAGCGCTCGGCGCTCGACATCGCCCGCGAGCGAATCGCCAACCTGGGCGATGACGACTTCGCGCGGCAGTCGTGGCTCGTGCAGGCGACGCTGGCGATCTTGCCGGCCAGCGAGGGAGCGAATGCGTCGAGCTCGCCTCACGTTCCCGAGAACGACGGCCAACCGACGTCACTTGCCGCCGCATTGAAAATCGGCGATCGGCTCGCGGCGCTGGCCTGGCAGACCGACGAACAGGCAGGCTGGCTCGGCTGTGTCCAACACCCGCGCGGCTGGACTTTAGGCGCGTTGGGACTCGACCTTGCGACCGGCTTGCCAGGCGTGGTGATGTTTCTGGCAGAGTTGGGCACAATGACCGGCGAAGATCGCTTCGTGACACTCGCACTCAAAGCACTGAACACGCTCCGTCGCAATCTGTCGTTGCCTGGCGCTGCTTCGCCTGAAGAACTGCGCGAGTTGATTGCCGTGCTCGCGTACTTGCGGAACCTGGTCAGCGACGCCAAGTTCGTGCGGGCCGCACAACAAGCTACGAAAACCGCACAACGGGCGCTGGACGAGAGTACGGTCGAGACACCGACACCTGACTCAGCATCCCCAAGCCGCGCCGAAATCAGCCAGCCGCGCGGAATCACTGTCCCAGGCTTGCGCGACGGTTTAGCAGGCTGGGGGCGCTTGCTGCTGCACGCCGCGATTCAAGAGCAACTCATGGAATCGTCGCAGCCGAGCTAACTGTAGAAACTGCCGTCGACGCGACTTCACCCTGCCAGCTTCGCCGCGATCTCGGCCACGTGACGCCCCTGGAAGCGCGCTCCCTCGAGCTCAACGGCCGAGGGCTGACGCTTGCCATCGGAGCCGGCAATTGTCGAGGCGCCGTACGGCGAGTTGCCCATCACTTCGTCGACGCCCATCTGCCCCTGAAACGAATAGGGCAAACCAACCACGATCATTCCCAGGTGCAGCAGCACCGGAAGGAAAGTCAGGATCGTGGTCTCTTGTCCGCCGTGCTGACTGCCCGTCGACGTGAAGACCGATGCGACTTTGCGCACCAACTTGCCCTGCACCCACAGACCGCCGGTTTGATCGACGAAGTTCTTCATCTGCGCGGCCATGTTGCCGTACCGCGTCGGCGTGCCAAAGATGATGGCGTCGTAGTCGGGCAGCTCCTTGACCGTGGCCAGCGGCGCGGCCTGGTCGAGCTTGTAGCCCGACTTGCGGGCGACTTCGTCGGGGACGAGCTCCGCGACGCGTTTGATGTCGACCTCGGCGCCAGCGGCGCGGGCTCCTTCGGCAACCGCCTGGGCCATTTGCTCGATGTGTCCGTACGACGAGTAGTAAAGCACCAGCACCTTGGCCACGGAAGAATCTCCGGTAGCAGCCTGCATACAAATCGTTCAAGGTCTCAACGCACGGTGTGCAATCAAGCATGGTCATTCGCAGAATAACCAAAGCGCTCGACTCGGCATGTCAGGCGGCAAGTAGCAACTTGGAACGCCGGTGGCCTTCGGAACCAAAGTCGCCGACCAGGGCACGCCCGATCCAAAAAACCGTTGCACTAGAGTCGAACCAGCTCAGGAGCTTCGCGGCGGGTACGAGCTAACTCCGCCGTCTGCAATTTGCTCCAGGCCTCGCGCGACTCGACAAGTTCAAGGGGATCAAACGGTTCCCCTCCAGCAAGGCGCTGGTCGTAGTCGGAAGGTTTCAGAGGAAATCGGCTCTTGCGCGAGCGCCTTGACAACATCTTCCAAACGACGGTTAAACCTTGCCGCCAGTGCTCGCGCGAAAAACGCAGCAGATCGAGATAGCGGCGATTTTGCAGAAAGACGCGCAAATAGGCCTTCAATTGCAGGCGGATAATTTGCGATGCCGTCATACCTGCGAATTCCATGACGCGTCCAATCTTGGTGCTGTATTCGTCCCAATCGCAGGTGAGCAAGCGGTAACCGCCCTGACCGGCTGCCGCCAACCGCGAGATTTCGGTGCCCGGATACGGTTGCATCACGGAAATGTACGGCACGCTGGGATTCAGCCGCACAGCCAGCGAGATTGATCTTTCCAGCGATTTGGGCGATTCGTTTGGATGCCCCAGTATCAACAGGCATCCGAAGGGAAGCTCAGCCTGGTGCGCTGCGTCAGCCGCGGCAATGATCATCTCGCGCGTGGTCCCTTTGCCGAGCCGCTGAAGGGTTTGCTCGTCCCCGGTTTCGACCCCCATGTCGACACGCTCGCAACCCGCATCTTTCATCTTTTTCAGGAGCGCGTAATCGACGAAGCGGACGTGGGTTTGGCAGTCCCAGACGATTTTTTCTTGCAGCCCCAGTTCGATCATGCGATCCATCAGGGCGTGGGTCCGCGCCATATCGACGGTAAACAACTCGTCACCGAAACGAATTCGTTTTGCGCCATAACGATCGATCAGCATCTCCAACTCAGCGATAATCCTGTCGACGCTGCGCTTCCTCGCTACGCGACCATTATGGTTCATGCAAAACAAGCAGTTGAAGGGACAGCCGCGCTCGGTTTGAACCCAGTACTCCGTAGCTGGAGGCAAAAGGTCCCAAGCGGGCAACGGGATCGAGTCTTGATCGAGAATGCGAGGGCGTGGCGGCCTAACTTCGACTTTCCCTTGGCGGCGAAACGCCAGTCCGAGGATCGGATCCAGATCGTCACCCTCGCGAAGAGCGGTGCAAAGTTCGCGAAACGTGATCTCCCCTTCACCGTGCACGGCGATATCGAACGAGGGAAACTCGCGCAAGGTGGCACTCGGTATCGCGGTGGCATGGGCACCTCCCACCACAGTCACCAGCCCAGGTAGAGCGTCCTTGAGGATAGCGGCCTGGTAGGCCGCGGGTTTGATTTCGCTAGTTAGTGCCGTCAGTCCGACGACAGCAGGCTGAAATGCGATGGCCCGTTGAAGGACCTGCTCAAAATTGAGCTGTTCGAACTTGGCGTCGATGATCTCTATCTCGAAACCAGAGGACTGCCGCAAGCTCGCCGCCAGATAAGCGAGCGAATCGCGGGCCCACGGAGGACGATGAAAGTACTCTTCGTGGATGGCGATGGGCGGTGGAATCACTAGCAGGACGCGAAACGGACTCGATACCGGGCGACCTGCATTGGGAATGCAAACGGAAGTGCCGGCGAGTGTGCCAGTCTGGTTCGCCATTGGCTTTTCCCCCCAGAAAAATGCAACTTTAGAAACCCGATACTAGACGACGAGCGATACCCAGGCAAGCGTTTTCCGCATTGCCGTGGTGGGGATTCTGCCAGCGCTGCACGAGCCTGCGAATCTACTGTGGGGCCGTTGTCGGTTGACCGAGGCTTGACGACGGGGACAATCGCCAGTCTAGCGCGGTCAAAGTCGTCTGGCCTCGACTGAAAACGTCAATTAGCCAGGCTATAATGCGCAGGTGGCGGGTTCCCTTTTCGGGGTGCACGTAAAGCACGGCTCCGGGAGCGCTCCAACCGTGCTCGCAGGCCCTTCGGGCAACGCTACACTCGACTGCGGTTCGCCATCCAGCCTGGTCTTTACGGGCAAACGGTTACAATATCCGCCTGCGGGGAATAGGTTGAGTCGTCTCGTTCCTGCCGTCGTCGAGCGGCACAGTTGGGCGCTGGCGATCGTGGGCGCCGGTTGGCTTTATTTTGCCGGCCCGTTGCTGTGGAGCCCCGGTGATCTGTATTTGATTGACACATCGCTCATCGACCTGCCATTCCGCTTCCATGCGGCACAATTACTGCGGGCCGGTCACTTTCCCTTCTGGACTTCACAACTCGAGTGCGGATTCGCGCTCTTCTCCGACGGTCAGGCCGGTGTCTTGTATCCCCCGTTCTGGCTTTACGTCGTCTGGCCGAAACCCCAGGCACATGACGTATTCATGGCGGCGCACTACTTGCTTGCCGGCTTGACGATGTACTGGTTCTTGCAGCGCCGCGGCCTGCAGTCGTTGGCCGCCGCGCTTGGTGCCGTGGCTTACTTTGGTGGGCCGATTTTGCTGGCCTCCCACGTGGTGCCCGGAATCCCGACAGTGTTTGCCTGGTTGCCTTTGGCGCTAATCTGCATCGATCTGTACAGCGAAGGACGCCCCGCGGCGATCTGGTGGTGTGCCGTGGTCAATGCATTGATCTTGTTGGCAGGTATTCCGAACGCGGCCCTGATGGTGCTGCTAGTCGAAGCGGCATACCTGCTGCTCCGCCAATTGCCCGCTGTCAAATCGCTAGTGCGCAGCGCGGGCATCATTTTCGGCGTCTCGGCGGCGATGGCAGCTATACAACTCTGGCCCACTTTGGATTACTACCGGCAATCTCATCGCTCGGGCGGGCTCAGTTGGGATGCAATCACCGCGAATTGCGTTTCTAGCTGCCAAGAGGTCTTTACCATGGGGGTGTCGAGGGCGGTCGATATTCCCGTCGCGTGGACGAGTTTTGTGGCCGTCAGCCTCTTGGGGGTGATCGCCCTCGTTGGGCATCGCCCGCGGACCGAAGCGTTGTTCTGGGGCGGGATGGCAGCCGCGGGTCTAGTGCTGTCTCTCGATACGCCGCTGTTGCGAGTCTGGTACTTACTTCCAGTCGTCTCTTGGTTTCGCTGGCCAATGCTGTACACGCTGATCTTGCATACATCGCTGTGCGTGCTGATGGCCCAAGGGGCAAGCATTGTCGTGAGTCGCTTATCAAGCACGTATCCTAGTCGCCTCGCGACGGCAGTTTCCGCATGCGGCGTGCTGGCTTTAGCCATCGCGGCCGATTGGCGGACGATGGCTGGCTGCTTGTCCCCCCCCGGCTTCTATGAGCTTGCCGCGAAACCGATCGTAGAGTCTGCGCACGGGGCAAGCTACTTTCGTCTCCTGTCGCTTTTGCACGGCACCGTCGAAGGTCGCGAATCTCAATTCGAGCAGAGATTCTGGTCCACGAAGCGCCTCCGCGAAAGCGCGCTAGTGTTGGCTCCCAACTACGCGTTGCTCCACGACGTACCGGTCGCCGTGCTGAAAAACCAAATCGACGCGGTGACCCCCCGCAACATGACCGAATTACTGACTGCGGTTCCTGTCATTTCACCGCGATTCCTGCAAGTCGCGGCGATAACCCATCTGTCGGACATCGAACCGATCCGCGGCGAACTGGCGCGGTCGCTAGAACTGGTTTCCAGCGATCCCGTCTTTTTTTACCGCGTGCGTGAACCCACGCCACGGGCATGGCTAGTGACCGATGTGGAGTCGCTAACGCATCCGGTCCAAATATCACGTCAACTCATGCTGGGTGACTTCGATCTTCGCCAGCGAGCCGTCGTCGAATCGACCGAGGTGCCCCTGCCGCCCGCCACAGTTAAAGGGAGCAATGTTGTGAGCGAGTCCGGCGAAGTCCAATGGAAAGAGCCCTCACCGGGTCAGTTGGTTTTCGAAGTCGATGCGCCCCAGGAAGCCTTTCTGGTTGTCGCGGAGCGGTATGCACCGGAATTCGAAGCGCGAGTTGACAATAGGCCTACGACTCTCTGGCGCACGAACTACGCGTTTCAAGGAGTCCGAGTCGGTCCTGGTAAGCACCGCGTCGAACTGCAGTACGTGCCGACAGCGTTTTATCGAGGGGCCGCGGTTTCCGTTGCCTTCACGCTTCTAACTTTAGTGGCACTAGTGCGCATTCGCGCCCGAGGCGTCACGCAGACTACGGACCAGAAGCCTGCTCGGCGAGGTGGATGAAGCTTCGTTTGATGGAATTGGCCCCTGATTGGGGAACTGGGCACTCGCGGGCACCGGTGTTCGCGATTTATCGCCGACTTACTGGCACCAACGAGTCGCGGTGCCGGCTGGTTGTTCTTGCCGCCGAATTCCGTTAATTTCGAGCTTTCCGCGGTGCACCTGCTTGCCCGCCTCGACTGCCGCGGACGATCATTTTCTCCCCACTGAGCACCCCCTCCGCCCGCAACTGTTCCGCAGGAACTACCATGAGCGTTTCGGCTGAATCGTCTCCCGAATTGGCAACCCAGGTTCGCGCTGCCCGTAACAAGCTGGATGCCCATGCCTACGAGACGGTGCAATGGCACTTCCATCCGTCGACCGGCTGCCCGTTCTGGCTGGAGCAAGCCAAGTCGCTGAAGTTCGATCCCTTGAAGGAAGTCAAGAACTACGACGACTTGAAGAAGTTTCCGCCGTTCGAAGACGAATGGCTCCGCGGCGGACCGGTGCGCCGCTGGGTGCCGCAGGCGTATGCCGATAAGGCGATCTACGTGTTCGAAACCGGCGGCACGACCGGTGTGCCCAAATCGCGGATCGCGCACGACGATTTCCGCACCGACTACGAGTTGTTCAGCAGCACCCTGCCCGACGAGCACTTTCCACCCGGCAGCAACTGGCTGATGCTCGGCCCCTCCGGTCCGCGGCGGTTGCGGTTGGCCGTCGAGCACTTATGCCAGTACCGCGGCGGCATCTGCTTCTGCGTCGACTTGGACCCGCGCTGGGTGATCAAGCTCATCAAGAAGGGCTGGATGGAGCATCTCGAGGCCTACAAGCAGCACGTCATCGACCAGGCGATCACCATCCTGGGCGCCGGACATGACATCAAGTGCATGTTCACCACGCCCAAGCTGCTCGAGTCGCTGGCCAATGCGCTCGAAGAACGCGGCTCGAATATCAAGCAGACTGGCATCACCGGCATCTTCTCGGGAGGCACCGAGTTCACGCCGCAGTGGACGCGGTTTGCCGTCGAAGAACTGCTCGACGGCGTTTACATGACGCCGACCTACGGCAACACCTTGATGGGATTGGCCTGCTCGCGCCCCGTGCTGCCCGAAGAAGGTTACAAGATCGCTTACTACGCTCCGCAGCCGCGGGCGGCCATCGAGGTGGTCGATTTCGACGACACAAACCAGGTCGTCGGCTACGGCGCGACCGGCCGCGTCAAGCTCACGACCTTGACCAAGGAGTTCTTCGTTCCCGGCTTCCTCGAGCGCGACGAAGGGGAGCGCGAACCGCCGTACGAGAAGTATCCCTGGGACGGCATCAGCGGCGTGCGACCCTTCCGCCAATTGGCCGAGTCGACGACCGTCGGAGTATATTGAACTTTCTGATTGAGTTTACTGATTGATGCGCCAGGCGCATTGCGGATACTTGCCCAACACGCTGGAGGTAGCTCGGTGCTCAATATTCCCGTCCTGCGCTGGGGCAAGCCGTACGAGTCGCTCGAAAAAGAGGATGTCACGCACTTTTTGACCGGCGAGCCGCTGGCCAAAGTCAGCCAGGCCAACGCCGGCATGGTCACCCGCGACATGCGGCAGGATCGCCGCGCCCGCGACGCCTTGCGGTCGATTCCGTGCGACGAGTTGATCGAGCGCATACGCCGCGCGGCCGATCTATATCTCGAGGGCACGCTGCCAGTCGGCGATGGTCAGCAATCGCCCGCAGAATTCGCCCGCATGCAGTCGGCCACCACCGGTCTGCCCGAGCACATGTGCCGCGCGAACATGACGAAGAATCACTTCGTCCTCAGCCGCATGGACCAGGTGCTCGACTCACTGACCCGCGGGCTCGACTTGTCGATTCTCACCAACGGCTACGGCGTCGAGTCGCGCGGCGTGGTCGTGAGCTATCAGGCGCAGGCCAACGTGCTGGGGCTGGTGTTGCCATCGAACTCGCCCGGCGTGCACACGCTATGGCTGCCGGTGATTCCCATGCAGCTCGGCCTGGTGCTCAAGCCGGGTCCGCAAGAACCTTGGACGCCGTACCGCATGGCAGCGGCGTTCTTCGAAGCCGGCATTCCGACCGAGGCGATCGCTATTTACCCCGGCGGGGCCGATGTCGGCGCGGCGGTCGTGTCGAGCTGCCGTCGCTCGATGATCTTCGGCGGCACCGCCACGGTCGAGCGCTACAAAGGCGATCCCCGCGTGCAGGTGCACGGCCCCGGCTTCAGCAAGATTCTGCTCGGGGACGACGTCGTCGACCGCTGGGAAGATTACATCGACCTGATGGCCGACAGCGTGTACCTCAACAGCGGCCGCGGCTGCATCAACTGCTCGGGCATTTGGGCCTCGCGGCACACGGCCGAAATCGCCCAGGCAATCGCCGAAAAGATCGGCCCGATCGAAGCGCTCCCCCCCGAAGATCCCAAGGCGGGGTTGGCGGCCTTCACCATTCCCGGGGCGGCCAAGGCGATCTGGAACCAGATCGAAGGAGGCCTGAAAGAGCCCGGCGTCACGCACGCGACCGAGAAATACGGCCCGCGGCTGGTCGAGCTCGAACGAGCCGCCTATCTGCGCCCCACGGTGGTGCACTGCAAATCGCCCGAGGCCGCGCTGGCCAAGGCCGAGTACATGTTCCCCTTCGTCACGGTCGTCGAGTGCCCGCAGGAAAAGATGATCGACGCCATCGGGCCGACGCTGGTCTGCACCGGCATCACCGACGACGCCAAGTTCGCCCGCGACCTGACCGACGCCACGCACATCGACCGTTTGAATATCGGGGCCATTCCGACGATCAAGCTCGATTGGCTGCAGCCGCACGAGGGGAACATCGTCGAGTTTCTGTTCCGCGCCAGGGCGTACCAGCTTCCGGCCGAACGGCTGGCCCCCGCGGTAGCCCGATAGCATGGCCTCTTTCGACTACGACCCTCACACGCGGATCGTGTTCGGCGCCGGCCGCATCGCCGAGCTAGGCACCTTGGCGCGTGAGCTGGGGGGTCAACGGGTGCTGGTCGTCAGCGACGCCGGGCTCGTGGCCGCCGGGCATGCCGAACATGGGCTGGCCGCGCTCCGCGAAGCCGGGCTCGAAACGGCGCTCTTCGATCGGGTTCAAGAGAACCCCACCACGGCCGACGTCGATCTCGGCGTGCAATCGGCCCGTGACTTTCGCCCCGATTTGCTCGTCGGCCTCGGCGGCGGCAGCTCGATGGACTGCGCCAAGGGAATCAACTTCATCTACTCCTGCGGCGGGCGGATGCAGGACTATTGGGGGACGGGCAAGGCCACCGGTCCGATGCTGCCGATGATCGCCGTGCCGACCACGGCCGGCACCGGCAGCGAGACGCAGTCGTTCGCGCTGATCTCCGATGCCGACACGCACGTCAAGATGGCCTGCGGCGACAAGCGGGCGGCTTGCCGCGTGGCGCTGCTCGACGCGGAACTGACGGTCACTCAGCCGCCGCGGGTCACCGCGCTCACGGGGCTCGACGCCATGGCCCACGCCATCGAGTCGTTCGTCACTACGCGGAAGAACCCCGTCTCGTTGGCCTTCAGCCGCGAGGCATGGCGCTTTCTAGATGCCAATCTCGCGCGCGTGCTGCGCGACCCGGGCGACTTGGCAGCCCGCGGCGGCATGCAACTGGGCGCCTGCTTTGCCGGGCTGGCGATCGAGAATTCGATGCTCGGCGCGGCACACGCCTTGGCCAATCCATTGACCACGCACTTTGGCGTGCCGCACGGCCAGGCCGTGGCGGTCATGCTGCCGCACGTCGTGCGGTTCAATGGCACCACGTGCCAGCGGCTGTATCATGATCTGCTGGCGATCACGGTCGACGACGAAGGGACGCCTCCGCCCGAAGGGGGGGCCGCGGCCTTGGCCGAATTCTACACGGGATTGATGCGTTTGGCCGAGTTGCCAACAACGCTCGGCGAATTGGCGGTCGAGCGGGCGTCGCTCGAAAACTTGGCGGCCGAAGCAGCCAAGCAGTGGACGGCGCAATTCAATCCACGACCGGTCGGCCCGGTCGAGTTACAAGCGCTCTACGAAGCTGCGTTCTGAACGCCGGAGGCAGACATGCGTTTTCGCTCAACCAAACAGGGCACGCCCGACGGCTCTCTCGGCGGCGCCAGCCGGCCATGGGCGCGAATCGCGATCCTGCTCGCAAGCGCACTCGTCTGCGGCTGCGCGCCACCGACACCCGACGAGCCGGAAGTCGGCGCGGCGACTTCCTCGGTAGCGACGGCGGCCGATTCCACAACCGACGTGTCCAACCCCGCTGAAACGGCGAGCGCTGCCGCCACGTCCCCCAGCGGCGGCGGAGACGACGCCGCGGCCACCCCCAAGCCAGGTTCGCTGCGGGCGACGGCCGATAGCTGGCCCCTCTATCGCGGATCGCCGCAGGCCACGGGTGTCGCCGAATCGGCCTTACCGGAGACCTTGAAGCTTCTCTGGCAATTCAACGCGCCCGAAGGTTCGTTCGAGTCGACGGCTGCCATCGTCGATGGCGTGGCCTACGTCGGCTGTTTGAACGGCTTTCTTTATGCCATCAACCTCGCCGACGGCAGCGAAAAGTGGAAGTATTCGACCGAGCCTGGGTTTTATGCCTCAGCGGCGGTCCGCGACGGGTTGGTGTACATCGGCGACGCCGAAGGACGCTTCTACTGCCTCGACGCCCAAAACGGCGAATTGAAGTGGGGCTTTTCGTCGCAGGCAGAGATCGATTCGAGCGCCAATTTCTGGCGCGATCGGGTGATCTTCGGCTCGCAAGACGCCACGCTCTATTGCCTGAACGCGATCACCGGCACGGAGATTTGGCGGTACTCGATCGCCGATCAAATTCGCTGCTTTCCCACGATCGTCGACGACCGCGCTTTCATTGCCGGGTGCGACAGCAAGCTGCACGTGGTCGAGTTGGAGTCGGGGCAAGGGAGCGCCACGCTCGACATCGAAGCCCCCACCGGCAACGCCCCGGCGGCGTTCTTCAAGGGGGACGCGCCGGCGGCTCTCGAGGACATGATCTATTTCGGCACCGAAGGCGAAACGTTCTTCGGCATCAATTGGCGCAAGTCGGAAATCGTCTGGCGCTATCGCAACCCACAGCGGGCGTTTCCCTATCGCTCGAGCGCCGCGCTGACTCGCGAATTCGTCATCGTCGGCGGCCGCGACAAGCTGATCAAAGCACTCGATCCGGCGACCGGCGAGCCGCGCTGGACATTTCCCACCAAGTCGCGGGTTGATTCTTCGCCGGTTGTGGTCGGCCAGCGCGTCTTTGTCGGCGGCGCCGACGGCCGGTTGTACGCACTTGACCTGCGGACGGGGGAAAAGGTCTGGGAGTACGAAGCCGGCGGCGGCTTCAATGCCTCGCCTGCGGTGGCTGCCGGACGGTTGGTGATCGGCAACGAGGATGGCGCGCTGCTCTGCTTCGGCAGCAAGTAGACGGTTGCCGAAGCTGCCTAGTTCAATCGCCCGCGGTTACGCCCGGAAACACGATGTACCGCGGTGGCACCTCTTCGGTCAGCCAGACGCGGTTTGGCGTCACGAAAAACGCGTGGCCGGTTTGGTGCATGACGGCTGCGTTAACTTCGAGCAGCACCGCCTGGCCGCGGCGTGTGCCGACTGCCGTGGCGATCGTTTGGTCTTCGTGTAAATGGACGTGATGACGCTGCATCTTCTGTATGCCCTGCTGTCGGATCGACTGCACGAATTGACGCGATGTGCCGTGCCACAAGGTCGCCGGCGGCTCGGCCGGCTGATAGCCCAGCTCGATGTCGATCGAATGTCCTTGGTTGGCCCTGATCCGGCGACCGTCGTTGCTCAGCGCGAAGCGCTGCTTGTCGTTTTCGCGCACCACGCGCTCGAGAGTCTCTCGCGATAGCGGCCGGCCTTGTGCCGCCATGGCGGCCAGCAGCAATTCGACATCGACCCAACCCGCCGGATCGAGCTCGAGGCCAATCGTCTGCGGCTCGTGGCGGAGCACCAGGCTGAGAAACTTGCTGGTGCGCTTTTGATCTCGTTTATCCATCGCTTTCGTCCCCGCGCAACGCGGGCTGGGCTAGCTTTCTGACTGGCTGACTTCCGCTTCGCTCACCAGGTGCACACCTGCTTGAACGAGCTCGTCCAAAGCACGCTCGACGTCGCCCGGTCTTTGGTCGACGCCGCGGCAGCCGTCGACAATCACATGCGTGTTGAACCCCTCGGCCAGGCAGTCGAGCGCCGTGAACTTGACGCAATAGTCGGTGGCCAGCCCCATCACATAAACGTCGGTCACGCCGGCATCCGCCAACAATTGTCCCAATCCCGTCGCGCGGCGGTGGCCGTTGTCCCACAGCGCGCTGTAGCTGTCGATGTGCCGATCGGTCCCCTTCCGCACCGTGCGATCGATTTCGCCAAGGTGCAGTCCCTTGTGCAGTTCGGCGCCGGGCGTGCCGGCCACGGCGTGATCGGGCCAGAGCACTTGGGCCAGGCCGTCGAGCTCGATCTCGTCCCCGATTCGCCGGCCCGGATGCTGACTGGCGAAGCTGAGATGATCGGCCGGATGCCAGTCTTGCGAGGCGATCACCAGGTCGAACCGCGGCATCAAACGATTGGCGACCTCGACAACGCGATCGCCGTCGGCCACGGCCAACGCCCCGCCCGGCATGAAGTCATTCTGCAGATCGACCAGAATCAGTGTCTTCACGGCCGGCGCTCCGTCATCCGAGGGCGATTCTCCGCTACCGGCACGTTCACTGCGGGGCGCCACGCGCGGCCAGCATCAGCTCAGTGCGCAGATTGAACAGGTGCTGCTCGAGCCCCACGGGATACTCGTGGGGGTTCAACAGCCGGCGGACGCCGGGGTGAAACCGCGACAACTGCTCGGCGGCACGCTGGCGAATGTCGGCCAAGGCGGGGCGCTCGACGACGACTTTGCCGCCGCGCACCACCGGCACCAGCAGGTCTTCGTAGCGCTGTTCGGCCGAAAAACCGCGGCGACGCGTGGGGTCGAGCGGGTCGACCAGAATCGGCTCGGCGGGCATGCCGGATGGTTCGTCGAAGATCACATCGGCGACCGCCTGCCCGTCTTGCCAGTAGCGGCGAACTTGCAGCGTGCCGGGGAGCGACGTTTTGGCCGCCTGTTCCGAGAGCTTGATCCGTGGGTGCCAGTTGCCGGCTCGATCTTGGATCGCTCCCAGCTTGTACACCCCCCCCAGCGCCGGCTGGTCGTAGGCCGTGACCAGCCGCGTGCCGACCCCCCAGACGTTGATTTTCGCGCCTTGCTGCTTGAGGCTGGCGATCGTCGGCTCGTCCAGATCGTTCGTGGCCATGATTGCCGCGTCGTGCAGACCGGCCTCGTCGAGTAGTCTCCGAGCCTCGCTGCTCAAATAGGCCAGGTCGCCGCTGTCGAGTCGAATGCCAACCAGTTTGTGTCCCGCGCTACGGAGTTGCTCGGCCACGGCGATGGCGTTCCGCACGCCGGCCAGCGTGTCGTACGTGTCGACGAGAAAGACGCAGTTGTTGGGCATGGCGGTCGCGTAAGCAGCGAAAGCTTCGCGTTCGTCGTCGAACGACATCACCCAGCTATGGGCGTGCGTGCCGACCACCGGGATGCCGAAGAGCTTTCCGGCCAGCACGTTCGACGTCGCCTGGCAACCGCCGACATACGCCGCCCTGCTGGCGGCCAGCGCGCCGTCGATGCCTTGGGCACGGCGCAAGCCGAATTCGACAACGGGATCTCCTTCGGTCGCCGCGCAGAGTCGGGCGGCCTTGGTGGCGACCAGCGATTGAAAGTTGATGCAATTCAGCAGGAACGTTTCGAGAATCTGGCATTCGAGGATCGGCCCACTGACGCGCGCCAACGGTTCGTGCGGAAAGACAACCGTCCCTTCGCGCGGGGCATCGACGTCGCAACTGAGCCGCAGCCGGCGGAGATGTTCGAGAAACTCCGGTTCAAAGAGGGGCCGCCCGTCGTTGCCTGGCAAGCTTGCCAGATAGGCGAGGTCTTCTTCGCCAAACGCAAACTCGTCGACGAAGTCGAGCACCTGCTCGAGCCCCGCCGCCAGCGTGTAGCCGCCGGCGAACGGGTTCTTGCGGAAGCTGAGGTGAAAGACGGCCCGCAAATCGGCCCGGCCGGCCTGCCAATAGCTGTAGGCCATCGTCAACTGGTACAGGTCGGTCAGCAGCACCAGCGGCGTGCGGTAGATTTGCTTAAGTCGATTCATGATGCGCTCGGCTCATGAGGAATCGAGGTGCCGACCATCACGATGGTTCGCGCGCCGCTGCCCTCAACTGGCTTCGCGGACCATGATATCGGCCGTCGAGCTCGCGGCTCGTT
Source organism: Pirellulales bacterium (assembly GCA_050184475.1). Taxonomy (GTDB): domain Bacteria; phylum Planctomycetota; class Planctomycetia; order Pirellulales; family JAEUIK01; genus JAIESQ01. Next base: position 96,949 of record JBFXAH010000014.1, read on the forward strand.
TGGCGGGATCATAATACTCGTAGGCCGTGGCGGCCGGGATCGTCGCCCGCACCGGCATGGTTGCCCGCAGCCGATATTCGATCACCAGCGGCTCGCCCGGCGCGAGTGCTCGCAGATACAGAATCGCGCTGGTCGGTTGCGCTTGGAATTTGGCGATCGTACCTTCTTTGACCAGCGCTGCAAGCTGATCGCGCTCGATGGCAAAGCCGGCGGGCACCGGCAAATCGAGAATCACCATCGGCAACGGCTGCTCGGTGCGATTCGTGATCGTGGCCGTGGCCGACAGCAAATCGCCGGTGGCCAGTTCGCCGCGGTCGTAGGCAACATCGATCGAAAGTTCTTCTCGACCGGCCGGCGTGGCCTCGGCGCTCGGCACGTGGTATCGCAACGCCACCTGATAGCCGGTGCCGGCGCCCGAGCGATCGACGATTTGCAGGGCATGCTTACCCGCCGGCACTTCGCTCGACAGATCGAGCTGCCTGAGCACGTCGAACTGATCGGCAGGGATCGCGATCTCGCGCGGAGCGCCGCCGTCGACGACCAGTTCGAGCCGGCGCTCGGTTTCTCCGCCGAGCGGCTGCTCGGTGGCGGCCAGCAAGGCTTTGAGCGTGAGCACCGTCGCCTGCGTCGTCCCCCAGGTGCCTCGCGGGTCTTTGTGGGCGATGAGCCAGGCCAGGGCAGCACGCGTCAGGTGTGGACTATGCCGGGCATCGACGAGCGTCAGCGTGGCCAGGGCCGTCGTCTCAATATTGGCGCTCTGCCCACTGCCGTAGAACGTGGTGCGTGCCGCGCCACTGGTCCACCACGCTTGCTTGCCATCCTCCGAAGTCTCGATCATGGTCGCCAGACGATTGAGATACGCGGGGAGCGCCGCGTCCTGGGCGTTGATCGTCCAAATGGCCCGGGCGACGAGAGCCAACAAATAAGGATCGCTGATGCTTGCTGGCTCGTGCTGGGCGAGGTAGTCGCGCGTGCTGCGGGCAAGCGGTTCCTGCGGTTGCCCTGCAAACACCGCCGCCGCGATATAAGCGGTCGTCGACAACTGCGCCGCTGCCGAGGAGCCGCTGCGCGTGGGGTCTTCGTGCAAGTGGCCGCGGTCGCCGGGGGCCCAACTACCGTCCTGATTCTGCAGGCCCAGCAGCCACGCTCGCGTGCGATTGATCACCGCCGTGTCGACATCGTGAACGCGAGCCATGTCGACAAACTCCGCCAGCCCGTAGGCCGTCAAGGTGCGATTGGCGGGCGGATTGCCGAACCAATCGAAGCCCCCCCCTGGGACCTCGAAGCCGAGCAGTCGCTGATAACCCAAGTGCAGGTACTGCCGGGCCCGGGCCTCGACTTCGGGCGCACTCAGCTTGGTGCGGCGCAGATAGTCGATGGCCAGCGCATTGGGGTACGTCGTCGACGACGTTTGTTCGAAGCAGCCGTAGGGGCGCTGAAAAATCGCGTCGAGCCCTTCGACAACTTGACTGAACGTCGACGGGTAGAACTTGACGATCGCGTGAACGCTCCCCTCGATGGCCTCGGCAGGCACGGCCAGATCGACCGATACCGGCGCGGCCAGGCTGCCGCTGAACGATTGCTCGACGAGCCGACCGTCGGGCGTGACGTCGACCGCGCGGCGCACGGCGTCGGCCACGTCGGCGGCACGGGCGGTGACTTCAAAATTGCGCCGGCCGACTTTGGTTGCCCGGATGCGGAAGGCCAGCGAGCGAACTTCGCCGGCGGCCAATTCGAGCTTTTGCTCGGCGACGCCAAGTAGTTCAAACCACTCGGCCGCCGCCAGGTCGAGTTCGACCGTTTGCGGCCTTTCGAGATAGTTGTAGACCACGACGGGCACGGCCACTTCGTCCCCGCGCACCAGCGCGACCGGGAGATCGACGTCGACGAAGAACGGCTGAAACACTCGTAACGGAGTTTGCCCGGCACCGAGTCGGCCATCGGCCGCGACAGCGCTGGCCGTCATGCGCCAGGTGGTGATCGAATCGGCCAGGTCGATCTCCAGTTCGGCGCGGCCGGCGTCGTCGGTCACCAGTTCGGGGCGCCAGAGGAGCGTTTCGGGAAACCATTGACGCACGCGCGGCCCTGCGGAGCCGTCGGACTCGGGGCCCGGCTGGCTTGCGGCCTGAAGAACCGGAAGTTCTTCGGTCACTGCATCCTCGACCGTCGTCGATTCCATGGCCCGGCCGATTTGCATCAGGTTGTTTCGCAACTGTGCTCGGGCACCCGCTTCGCGAGCAGCATTGATTGCCGGCAGCAAAAGGGCGCCCAAGACCCCGAGAATCATGAGCACTACCAGCCATTCGACCCAACGACGGCCGCTGATGACCAGGAGCGCGCCAATCGTCGCCACGATGCCGACAATCCACCAGCCGAACTTGATCTTCGCCAATGCGCTGCGCTTCAAGTCATACGCCCGAGGCAGTTTTTGTGGATAGCTGCGGACGTCGAGCGAATGCGGACCTTTCTTCTCAAAGGCCTGGTTCGCCAATCGGTCAGGGAAGTTTGCAGCCAGGTCCTGCAACTGATCCAGATCGGCGCCGCGCACCATGTCTGGCGAAATAGCCCGGCGATTCAGGAGCCTGGCGAGACGACCATATAAACCATCCGCAACTTTCCAAGTTCGCGAGAAGAGCGCTTGCTCGAAGACGTGGCCGCCGCCATTGCCTCTCTGGGTAATCGGTTCCTCGGCATTCCCTGGAGGTCCCGGCGCGAACTCCCCAGGGCTCCAATCGTGAATCTCGTAAACCGGCTGTAAGAGCTCTTGCTCGACGCTGAAGAACGTTCCCTCGACTCCCAAACCGCTCGAGCGCACGCCGAACACCGCTTCGTCCACGGCCGCCAGGCTGATCGCGCCAGGCGTCGGGCGGCCTGCGTCGTCGACCAACGTGAAGGTCAGCCGCGCCTTGCCGCCGGGGCGATACTCGGGCTGGTCGGCGGCCACGCGCACGTCGAGCGCTCGCGCCGCCCGCACGTAAACGACACGCGTCTTTTGAATCGGGAACCCAGCCGAACCGATGCGGTACGCGCACAGTTCGAGCGTGCCCGCCAGCTCGGCTGGCAGGTCGACGTCGAGCGTGCCGCGGCCATTTTCGAGTTCGACGACCCGGCTCAACACCGTTTGATGGTCTTTGATCAAGTCGACGAAGACCGGATCGCTGCCAGCGGCCAGCACAGTGAGCTGCATCGTCTGACCACCGTCGTACACGGCGCGGTCGAGCCGCACAAGAAAATCGTCGGCCAGTTCGACGAGCGACAGCCGGGCATCGTGCCGCGCCGTGAGCCCCGCGGCGTCGGTCGCCCGCATCACAATGTTAGTGAAGTCACCTTGCTCGGGCGGTGTGATCTCGAACTGGGCGGCGCCAAGTTCGTCGGTCTGGATTTCTTGAGCTTGACCCGTGATCGCCAGGCGGGTTTGCGCCGGCCGGCCATCGGCATAGCTCGTCAGCACGTAGACCGTGTTCGGCACGCCGCGGACGAGCCGCCCCGCTTCGGGCACGACCTCGATGCGCAGCGGCCGTCGCGTGACCGGCCGCGAGACCGACTGCGAGTACTGCTGGCCGGCCGAGTCGGTGGCCGTGAGCCGCAAGGCGACTTGAGCATCGCCACTGTGTTGCGGTCGGCCGACGAGCACGCCAGGCAGTGGAATCGTGAATTCGCCGCGCCCCTGGTCATCGGCTTTGATTTCCAGTTTCTCCGACTGGCGCGGACCGACATCGATCGTTTCGAGCACTACTTCGATCGTCGCCCCGGCGACTGGCTTGCCAAAGTAGTAATTGCAGGCGACCGTGCCGCGGATCGTCTGCTCGGGCTCGTAGTACGGGCGATCGAGCTCGATCTGCATACCGAATTTCGGCAGCACGTAGCGGAACACGTCGACCGCCTGCGCGCTGGCCGTGTCGCCTACATGGCATTCGATGCGGTACTGCCCTTCGATGATTTCGTCGGCCAGCGGGCAATCGGCCGCAGCGATGCCGAAGCGGCTGGTCGCTTCGCGCTGCCGAAAAATGACGTTTCCCTTGGGGTCGGCGATCGTAAACGTTGCCTCCTGGCCGGCGACTGGTTTCTGATCGGCTCGTGCCAGCGCCAACGCCCGCAGTCGGATCGTTTGCCCCGGCTGATAGATCGGCTTGTCGCTCGACAGCATGAGGTTCCACGAGCGGCGCAGCGCCACCGTGCGCGCGACGCGCTCGGTATGCCAGCCACGGCGGGCGGCGATCCGCAGTTCGTAGTCCCCCTCGGCCCAGTCGGGCACGGTGAACTGCGGACGAGCGGTGCCTGATTCGTCGGTTTCCAGGCTGGCTAGGCGGACCTGTTTGCCGGTCGAGGTAGACACCAGCTCGACCTGCACCGGCACGCCCGCGATGGCCTGGCCTGTGTCGACATTTTCGAGTCGCACAAAGATCGCCGCCTGGCTGGCCGGGCTCCAAGTGGTTTGGCCAAGCACGCGGAGATCGAGCGGATTGGGTTTGAGGTTGGCGAAGTGAGCGTTGGCAACGAACAGCAGGACGGCAGCCGCGGCGATCGTGCTCCAATAGGTGCGTTTGACGATGCGTTTCAACCTCGCTGGCCCCCGCTCATGGCGATCGACCCTGGCCAAGGTGCGCTGAATCAACCGCTCGGGAGCCTCGACCATGCCGAGCCCGCGGATGGCGTCTCGGCGGCGCTGGGCATCCTCGAGCGCGGCCTGGCAAAGGTGGCATTCGGCCAGATGCCGCGCGAACGCCGCGGCCTCGTCGCGAGACAGCACGCCGTGCACGTAGTCGTCAACAACTTGCTGGGAATGATCGGCGTCGAGATTCATGACAAGACTGCCTTTGGTCGGTTGATGTGCAAGGTGGCTCCCGACGACGCCGACGCGCCGATCGGAGTGCCGGCGCGGTGCTCACGGTAGCCGCGCGGCGAGCAGTCGTCGCATGGCTACCAGGGCGTGGTGCATATGCGAGCGCGCCGTGCGTTGCGTGCATCCCAGCACCTCGGCGATCTCGGCATACGGTTGTTCGTTCCAGATTCGCATCACGAGCACTTCGCGCTGGCGATCGGGGAGTTGGGCCACCGCGGTGGCGACGGCCGTTTTTGTTTCGGCTGCTACGGCCACGTCGGCCGCGCCGCAGTCGCTGCTCAAGGGTGCAGCGTCGAGCCCGACGTCGAGCGAGATCGTCGGCCGTCGGGCCCGCCCGCGATAAGCTGCCCGACACTTGTTCGCAGCAATCTGATAAAGCCAGGGTCGAAACGGCCGTGGGTATTGGTACTGGTGGCGATGCTTCCAGACAGCCAGGAAAACCTCCTGGAACAGTTCTTCACTCAGGTGCGCGTCGGTGGTCATGCGCCGCAAAAACGTTAGTAGCGGCGTGGCATGCCGGCGCAGCAGCGCTTCGAGCGGTTCGCGCTCGCCGGCGCGCACCCGGTTCATGAGCAGTTCGTCGCCGTGCTCGTCGGGCGGCATGTGCACCCCTTCCGCTCGACGCCTCGGTAAGCCGCGTGGGTTTCGCGATCTCTGCAAGGCGTCGACTTGCCGTGCGTCCTGACAGTTCTATGCGCGGCGAGTGCCCGGCGCTGAAGAGAATTCCCCAAAAAAACGGCCAGCGGCTTCGGCTAGTGCTCGGCGACGGACGGGGACCCGAAGTGCCAGGGACGACGGAACACTAGCTGCCCGTCGCCAGGCGCAGCGCGATTCGGCAGGCGCTGTGGAACGCCGCCACGTCGAGCCGCTCGGCGACCGTGTGAGCGTTCTTCTGTCCGCAACCGAGAGTCACGGTCGGGATGCCGCGCGCGGTCAGCCAGTTGGCGTCGAGGCCGCCGTTGGAGATCGCCTTGACCGGCGTCTGGCCGATCGACTCGATGGCCTGGGCCGCCAGAACTACGCACGGCTCGTCGGTCGGCAGCACGAATGACTCGTAGTCGAGGCGCTGCGAGATTTCGACGCAGCCGCGGGCGCCGGCCACGTTGGTGACCTGCTGGGCCGCCCGAGCAAACGCCTGCTCGATGGCCCGAACGATTTCGCGGCGGAAGGCTGGATCGTGGCTGCGAGCCTCGGCGCGCACTTCGCAGTGATCGGCCACAACGTTGTTGGCGCGTCCTCCCTGAACGGTGCCGAAGTTGCTGGTGCCGCGCTGGCCGTCGCGCTGAATGTCGCCATGCCAGCCCTCGCGGACGATCTCGGCGATCGCCAACCCCGCGATGGCGATCGCGCTAATGCCCTGCTCGGGCGCGCCGCCAGCGTGGCTGGCGAGCCCGTCGATGTCGATCGTCATGCGGTACGCGCCGGTGGCGCCGATCGTGAGTTTCTCGGCGGGCCCGCCATCCCAGTTGAAGGCCAGCTTCGGTTTGCCCAGGGGGGCCAGCCGGGCATGCTGAACGCCTTGCAGCCCCACTTCTTCCTGCACGGGCCAGAGAAACGTGAGCGGCGGGTGAGGCAAGCCGCGCCGCAGCACTTCGAGCGCGGTGTTGAGCACCACCGCCGCGCCGGCGCGGTTGTCGGCTCCCAAGCCGGTTCGCTTGTCGGCCGACTCGACCCAGCCGCCACGCACGACCGGGCGGCTGCCGACACACAGCGGCACCGTATCGACGTGCCCCACGAGCATCCGCCGTGGACCGCGCAACGTGCCCGGCAGTTTGAGCACGAGATTGCCGACCTGCCCCTCGATGATCGTGCGGCGGTGGGCGTCGTCGGTCGAAATGGCCGCGGCCGGCGCTCCGGCGGCTTTCAGTTTCTCGATGATCGTGGCGACGACCTGACCTTCGTGACCGCTCTGGCCAGGAATTGCCATCAACTCAAGCGCCAGATCGAGCGCGTCGCGGCGATTCGGCTCTGGGACCTGCCCCTCAACTGCGACTCGCGACGGCCGAGCGCCGCGCTGGGTGCGAGAAGCTTTCGCAGCGCCGCGACTGGTCCGGCGCACGGGTTGAACACGACTCACGCGATCCGCCTCCCAAGGTGCGATGGCCTGCTATCCTAGTCGAAGCCGAAGCCGGGAACCAATGCGAAACCGGCGAAACGCGAGTTATCGCTGCGGCCTGGCCGCTCGATTCTCTGGTGTCTGCCAGTCTGCGGAGTGTCAACGAATGCGGGTGTTTTTGGCGGGGATCATGCAAGGTTCGCACCTCGGTGCCGTACTGCACAATCAGCAGTATCGCCAGCGACTGCGCGAGCTGTTACAGCGGCACTTGCCGGAAACCGATGTTTACGATCCGTTGGCCGATCACGGCAATTCGCTCGAATACGACGACCAACGCGGCCGCAGCGTCTTTTTTCATCATGCCCAACTGGCCGCCGAAGTCGATCTGCTCGTGGCCGTCGTGCCCGAAGCCACGATGGGGACTGCCATCGAAATGTGGCAAGCACGCCAGGCGGGCCGGGCGGTGCTGACGATCAGCCCGCTGGCACACAACTGGGTCGTCCGCTTTTTGAGCCACGAAGTCTACTCCGACATCGACGAGTTCGAGCGGGCCCTGGCCGATGGTCGAGTAGCGCGCCGGTTGCGGGAGATTCTCGACGCCGATCGCTCGGGCCTGACAAGTGAGTAACGCACTATGGAATTGCGTTCGTTCAGGGATCGCTAGCGGTAGCAGCACCGTGTTCCCCGGTCCCGATGAAGAATTCACTCCAGCGCTTGACAACCGGGTGCGCGGCTTTCCATACTCAGACCTGTCTTTGGCTGCCGGCTGAACCGCCTCTGTTCTGGAGCGCGACCAGCGGCCGAAATCTCGACGTTGGCGGTGATTCGTAGTACGGCTGACTTTCGACTGAAGACTGCGAGATTACGAGCACCAGCGTCTGCATCCCATCGAGACGAACATCCTAGTTGTGCGCACCCGGTCGAGGAGGATTGCCCCCGTGCTGAGCCCGGAACTCGTTGCACTGAAAAGCCACACCTGGACTGATGACCCCCGAGATGCCGATACGCTTTCCTTCCAACCAACCGACGCCATGCCAGGCACCGAAGAAAAGCTGCAAGTGCTGATCAAGCGGCTCGACGCGGGCTTGCCGCTGTGGCACCCCAGCGATCGCCGCCATCTGCCCGAACTGCCCGAGCCGCAGCGCGAAAGCGCTTAATGGCCGAGCACACGCCCAAGCGTGCCTACTCGCGGAAGCGCAGCGCGCGACCGGGCGGATTCTGTTCCGCTTCGCCGACCGGCACGCCATCGGCCAACACCGGCTCGCCGTTGACGAGCAGGTGCACGATCCCTTCAGAAAGCCGCTGCGGCTCTTCGTAAGTTGCGCGATCGACAACGCACTGGGGATCGAAGACAACTATGTCGGCCCAGGCCCCTTCGCGCACGACGCCGCGATCGGTGAGCCCGAATCGCCGGGCCGGAAAGCCCGCCAGCTTGAAGACCGCCTCTTCGAGCGTGAATAGTTGGCGATCGCGCACCAGCGGCCCCAGCATGCGCGTGGCGGTACCGGTCGCCCGCGGATGGTACTTGCCGCTGGGGAACCAAATGCCGTCGCTGCCGACCATTTGCCGCGGATGTTTCAAGAACGGCTCGACGAGCTGATCGTCGCCGACGTGAAACACCGTGAGCACGGCGAACATCTCGTCGAGCAACAGATCGGCCAGCACGTCGCCGACGTTGCCTCCCGAGCGGGCCACCAGCTCACCCAGCGACAGGCCAACCAGCGACTCGTTATCGCGACTGCCGACCCAGGCAATCGTGATCCGCTCCAGCGGCAACAGGTAGGCGCGCATCAAGTCGCCGAAGCGGCGACGGATCAGCGGATCGCGCAACCTGGCGGGCGCGGCCAACGGACCATCTTCCCATACCTCGTACGGCAGCAGGCTGCACAGCAACGTCGAGCCCGGCAAATAGGGGTAGATGTCGAACGAGAAGTCGACCTCGTGGACGGCCACCTGGTCGATGTAGGTGAGCAACTCGTCGGTTTCGCGCGCCGACCCCGCTTTGAGGTGCGAGATATGGACCGGCACCCCGGCCCGGCGGCCGATTTCGACCGCTTCCTGCACGCCCCAGAGCGTTCCGCGCTTGTAGCGCACGTGGGTCACGTAGGGGGCGCCAAATGGCGCCATGACCTCGACAACCCGCACCAACTCGTCGGTCGTGGCGAAACATTCGGAGATGTAGTCGAGCCCCGTCGACAGACCGACGGCGCCGGCCTCGAGCGCTCGCTGGCATTCGCGGCGCATGACGTTGACCTGCGCATCGTCGGCCGGGGCTCGCCCCCAACCGCAAGCCAACACCCGCAAATTCGCATAGGGCACCAGTGCCGCCGTGTTCTGCACGTTGTGGCGGTCGAGCAGGGCCAGGTAGTCGGCCACGGTGCGCCAGCCCGAATAGTGCGAGGGGAGCAGTCCGTCGAGCGAACGGAGATAGTAAATCCAGTCGCGGGCGGTCTCCGGTTCGAGCGGGGCGTACGAGATGCCGTCGCTCATGAGAATTTCAGTCGTGAAGCCCTGCGTGGTCTTGTACGGCAGGTGCCGTTTCAGCAGCAGCCAGCCCTCGTCGTGGTTGTGAACATCGACAAAGCCTGGAGCGACGCACAGACCCCCGGCGTCGATCGTGCGACGGGCGGTGGCGCTGGCCAACTGGCCGACCGCCGAAATCCGGTCGTGCAGCACGGCCACATCAGCCATACGGCCGGGCTGACCAGTACCATCGACCAAGGTGCCGCCACGGATCAAAAGGTCGAACAACTTGGTTTTCCCCGATCGGTATGCGGGGCAAATCGCCCCGATGGTGTGACAAATTGCCGTTTTTCACGCTTGACAGGGTAGCAGAAAGTGCTGAGAATGAGCTCTACGAGATTGAGACTCAGTCTCAGCGCGGGAGCAAATGGTTTTCGGCCGCGATTGCCGTGGCCGCCACGCCGCACCCGAACAACGCTCCGCACAAAACCCGCCAGCGCTTGCGATGAGCCCCGCTTACGTCGAGACCGATCGCCTCGTTTGCCGTTGTCTACGCGTCTACGAAAGCGACGTGGTCGAGGCGGTCGAATCGTCGCAACTCGACTCGCTCCGCGACGTGGTCCGCCAAACCGGCGCTGGGTCGGGCTGCACAGCCTGCCATCACCGGATTTGCGAGTATCTCGCCCGCTCGACTGCGGGCGTCTAAGCGCCGTCGGGCAATATCGCGCTCACCGAGCGTCTAGTGCCCGTTCTCTTCCTCGCCCATCTGTTCGGCGAGATAGCGCTCGATGCCGATATCTTTGATCACGCCCAATTGCGACTCGAGCCAATCGACGTGCTCTTCGGACTCGACCAGGATCTTCTGCATCAGGTCGTGGCTGCCGCCGTCTTGCAGTTGAATCGCCAGCGCGACGCCGGCGTTGTAGGATTGCACCCCCTTGGACTCCAGGGCGAGGTCGTGCTCCAACTGCTCCTTGACGTTGGTGCCGACACGGATCACGTCGTACCGGGCGATCTCCGGCACCCCTTCGAGAAACAGGATGCGGTCGATGATCATCTCGGCGTGCTTCATCTCGCCCATCGACTCGTGGTAGTGCTTTTTGGCGAGCTTGTTGTAGCCCCAGTTCTTGCACATCTTGGCCTGGCAGAAGTACTGGTTGATGGCCGTCAGCTCGATCGTCAAGGCGCCGTTGAGCGCGTCGATGATCTTGGGATTGCCTTGCATGGCGATTTACCTCCAGGGGTCGCGGACTCGTTCGTCGGAGCCGCGCGGCACGGCTACAGGAACCTGCCGGCGCCGCGCGACTAATCGAATCTGTATCGGCCATCTCGCGAATTGACAACGGGGTGCGCGCGGTAATGCGCGAAAAAAGAGGTTGTTGCGACAGCGCTTCAAAAGTGCGCCATTGCACAACGCCTGGAACGTGAGAACTAATCTCGAAAGCCGAGCGTTTCCCCCGCGGCACGTGCCCGGCGTCGATGTTAGCCGCCGGTCGCAAAGCCGGGATACAACGTCATGCCGCCATCGACAAACAATGTCTGGCCGTGAATGTAGTCGGCCTGATCGCTGGCCAGCCAGGCGGCCACGCGACCGATATCCTCCGGCTCGCCGATGCGCTGACACGGAATCAACCGCAACAAGTTCTGATAGGCGCTGTCGGTATTCCAGGCCGCGCGATTGATCGGCGTGCGAATCGCCCCCGGGGCGATGCTGTTGACGCGAATGCGATCGGCCGCGACCTCCTGGGCAATCGACTCCATGAGCATCATGACGCCCCCCTTCGAGGCCGCGTAGTTGACGTGCCCCGCCCAGGGAATGACCTGGTGGACGGAGCTGATGCAGATGATTTTGCCGGCCGCCCGCGACACCGCCGGCACGACGCCGCGTCGCCGGAACTCGCGCACCGCCTCTCGCGCGCACAGAAACTGGCCCGTGAGATTCACCCCAATCACGGTGTTCCACTGAGCGAGCGTCATCGATGCGAGCGGCGCGTCCTGCTGCAAGCCGGCGTTGTTGACCAGGATGTCGAGCGTGCCCCATTGTTTGATCGTCTCGGCGAAGAGCGCCAGCACCTGGTCTTCCTGCGAGACATCGACCTGGAGCACCAGGGCCTGCGAACCGCCGGCACGAATGAGACTCGCCACTTCCTGGGCGTGTTCGTCCCGCGAATGGTAGGTAACCACGACATCGGCGCCGGCCTGCCCCAGAGCAATGGCCACCCCTCGGCCGATCCCCGAGTCGGCACCCGTCACCAGGGCCTTCTGGCCGGTAAGCAGCCCCGCCGGCGGACGAAGTGCGGGGGGGACCTTGATGTAGCTCGGGGGCGGATTCGATTCGGCCATCGCGTGATTCCCTGAAGTGCGATTGTGATGCGGCGTAAGCGGGGTTTTGGGGTGCGGCGCAATGTCGGCCCGTCCGCGGGCGGATCGAATTCCTGCGGACGACTCGCCGCCACGCCGCGGACAACAATTGCGAGCACGTAGCCGAACTCGAAATCTTCGGCAAGGCAAGGGCAACTGCCGGCAGACGGGCGTCAGTCTGCTGACGAACGAAGCGACGCCTAGTCCGACCAACCGCCCATGGCGGTCGAGGGTTTCGCCGACATCGCCGCGAGCATCCAATCGATGGCCTGGGCCAGACCGTCTTCGTCCAAGGTAGGCGCCACTCGATCGGCCGCCTCGCGGACCTCTTCCGGCGCGTTGCCCATGGCGATGCCCAGGCCCGCACCTTCGATCATGGGGACGTCGTTGACGTCGTCGCCGACAGCGCAGATCTCAGCCGGCGGAATACCCCAATGTTCGGCGATCCGCACGATGGCCGCCCATTTGGTGGCGCCGGCGGGAGCGATCTCGCACATAAAGCCGGTGTACTTTGGGCTGCGGAGCACATGCGTGTAGAGCACACCCGGGGCGACCCGATCGAGTTCTCTAGCCAGATCGAGCATGGCGGCGCGCGTGCCCATGGCAAAACCGCCGAAGATGCCTGCCGGCGGATCTTCGACCAGTCGTGGCCAGACCTGCGCGAACGGCGCGTTGCGGGCCATGAACTCGGCCAACAGCGGGCACGTGACGTCGGTCGTACGGCAGTAGAGGTCGTATCCTTCGTGATAGGTGTCGGCGTAAAAGATCGGCTCAAAGCCGGCCGCGTCGATCGTCCGCAGAATCTTGAGCAGCGCCGGCCGCGGTAGCTCCGCCAGGTGGAGGGTGCGGTGGTCGGCAGGATCTTTCACCAGCGCTCCCGACGAAGTAACTAGCGGGCAAGTTTGGCCGACCAACTCGGTGAGCGTGTGCGCGAGGTGGACGGCCCGGCCGTAACGGCGGCCGGTGGCCAGCACGATGCGCGTGCCCGTGGCGGCAGCCCGCACGAGCGCGGCGCGGGTGGCCGGCGAGATTTCGTCGTCGAGATTGACCAGGGTGCCGTCGATGTCGAGGGCGAGCAGGCGATAGCGGGACATTTCCTAATGGTACCCGCTATGAGCGGATGGTTCGTAGCGGGCGCAAAAAAACGCCCGACGGCGAGGGGGACTCTACCGTCGGGCGCTGGTATGTAAAAAATCCGGCAACACCTACTCTCGCACTTTTGGTACTACCATCGGCTCTGAAAGCTTAACTACCGTGTTCGGGATGGAAACGGGTGTGGCCTTTCAGATATTGTCACCGGAAAGGAGTTGGCGGCGCCGCGTGCGACGACCGGCAACTCGAATATTTGGGTCGTGGAATTGTGGATTCGGCATCCTGCCGCTGCGATGAATTCGCAGAATAGCGAGGACGCACCGGATCGAAGCGATTACCTGGCGGGCAGTCGCGTCAGGGCGACTTACCTGGGCCAGAGGATTCGATCAAAGTGGTCAAGCGTTCGTCCGTTAGTACCGGTTAGCTGAGTGCATTGCTGCACGTACACATCCGGCCTATCGACCTGGTCGTCTTCCAGGGGACTCTCGGACTATTGTCCTACGAAACCTGATCTTGGAGCGGGCTTCACGCTTATATGCTTTCAGCGTTTATCCGTTCCGTTCATAGCTATCCAGCCGTGCCGCTAGCGCGACAACTGGGACACCAGAGGAACGTCCTTCCCAATCCTCTCGTACTAAGGAAGATTCTCCGCAAGTTTCGTGCGCCCACAGCAGATAGGGACCGACCTGTCTCACGACGGTCTGAACCCAGCTCACGTACCACTTTCATTGGCGAACAGCCAAACCCTTGGGAGCTTCTCCACCCCCAGGATGTGATGAGCCGACATCGAGGTGCCAAACCGCTTCGCCGCTATGGACGCTCGGAAGCGATAAGCCTGTTATCCCCGGAGTACCTTTTATCTGATGAGCGACGGCCTTTCCATCCAGCACCGCCGGATCACTAAGCCCTACTTTCGTATCTGCTCGACTGATAAGTCTCGCAGTTAAGCACCCTTCTACCTTTGCGCTCGATGCCTGATTGCCAACCAGGCTGAGGGTACCATTGGGCTCCTCCGTTACTCTTTTGGAGGAGACCGCCCCAGTCAAACTGCCCAACTGGCACTGTTCCCCGCCCGGATTCACGGGACGGGGTTAGAACTAAAGTAGGTCCAGGGTGGTATTTCAACGATGGCTCCCTGAACGCTGGCGCGCCCAGATCACAGCCTCCCACCTATTCTACACAAGACATACCACAGCCCAATACCAGCCTACAGTAAAGGTTCACGGGGTCTTTCCGTCTAGCTGCGGGAACGTGGCATCTTCACCACGGCTACAATTTCACCGGGTCACTGGTTGAGACAGTGCTTCAGTCGTTACGCCATTCATGCAGGTCGGAACTTACCCGACAAGGAACTTCGCTACCTTAGGACCGTCATAGTTACGGCCGCCGTTTACCGGGGCTTCGGTCGCGAGCTTCACCCGAAGGCTAACCCTCTTCCTTAACCTACCGGCACCGGGCAGGCGTCAGACTCTATACATCCTCTTACGAGTTCGCAGAGTCCTGTGTTTTTGATAAACAGTCGCTGAAGCCGATTTACTGTGACCCCCAGAAGCGTGAACCTCCGGGGGCACCCCTTATCGCGAACTTACGGGGTCAATTTGCAGAGTTCCTTAACCAGTGTTCTCCCGAGCGCCTTAGACTTCTCGTCTCGCCTACCTGTGTCAGTTTTAGTACGGTCACGCAGAGCTCAACCCTTAGGGGCTTTTCTTGGACGCCGTTGGGATGACATCCCGAACGTAAGAGCGGTTGTCCCACCTTTGAGATTATGAGGGCGGATTTTCCTACCCTCCACTCGCCGGCAGGCGAGGGACACGTCTAGCAGTCCCCTCACCCTTGGGGCGCCGTCCCCCCATCGGTCCTTCTGCGTGGCGCAGGAATGTTGACCTGCTGTCCATCGTCTACGCCTTTCGGCCTCGACTAAGGAACCGGCTAACCCTGGGCGGATTTACCTTCCCCAGGAAACCTTAGGCTTTCGGCGAGCAGGATTCTCACCTGCTTTATCGTTACTCATTCCGGCATAATCACCTGAAGGCCCCAACACCGCTCCTTACGGTACGGCTTGTATCTGACCTTCAGCGCTCTCCTACCGCTGTATCGGTCCGAAGACCAATACAGCCCACGGCTTCGGTGTAGAACTTACTCCCGTTCATTATCGGCGCTGAATTGCTCGACCAGTAAGCTATTACGCACTTTTTAAATGGTGGCTGCTTCTAAGCCAACATCCTGGCTGTCACAGCAACTCAACTTCCTTTTTGACTGAGTTCTACTTCGGGACCTTAGCCGATGATCTGGGTTGTTTCCCTCTCGACCGCGAAGCTTATCCCTCGCGGACTGACTCCTGAGATAGTCGCAACGGTATTCGGAGTTTGGTTCAGCAGGGTAGCCGGGTAAGGCCCCCAAACCGATTCAGTATCTCTACCCCCGTTGCGTAGTGACTCAAGGCTAGCCCTAAAGCTATTTCGGAGAGAACGAGCTATCCCTGCGTTTGATGAGACTTTCACTCCTCCCCACAAGTCATCCCCTCGGTTTTCAACCCAAGTGGGTTCGGTCCTCCACGCGGTATTACCCGCGATTCAACCTGCTCATGGGTAGTTCACGCAGATTCGCGTCTACCACCAGCGACAATGTCGCCCTATTCAGACTCGGTTTCCCTTCGGCTTCAGCCCGGAAGGCCTTAACCAAGCCGCTGACGGTAACTCGCCGGATCATTATGCAAAAGGCACGCCGTCAGACATTGCCCATAAATGGGCCATAGTCCTCCGACCGCTTGTAGGCACATGGTTTCAGGTTCAGTATCCTCCCCTAGCAGGGGTTCTTCCCATCTTTCAGTCGCCCTACTGAGTTCGCTATCGGTCATCAGAGAGTATTTAGCCTTACGGGATGGTCCCCGTAGATTCAGTCAGGGTTCCACGTGACCCGACCTACTCAGGTACCCTTCGGGAGGTTTTTCGCTGTCGCATACGGGGCTGTCACCCGCTATGGCCTGCCTTTCCAAGCAGTTCTGCTAGCAAAAAACTTTGTGACTCCCATGGGAAGGGCCCTACAACCCCGCGAGGAAAATCCTCGCGGTTTGGGCTGTTTCCCGTTCGCTCGCCGCTACTGAGGAAATCGATTTTTCTTTCTCTTCCTGCGGTTACTTAGATGTTTCAGTTCGCCGCGTTGGCCACGTACACCTATGGATTCAGTGCACGTCAGTTCGGGAATCCCGGGATCAACACTCGTTTGACAGTTTCCCCGGGCTTATCGCAGTCTTCCACGCCCTTCAAAGCCTTCTGATGCCAAGACATCCCCCATGTGCCCTTAGTAGCTTGACCACATTGATCCAACCCTCGGTGCCCTGCGACCACCTTTCGCGCGCCTTGCAACTCGCGAAAACTCGCCGCCGAAACCAAGCATTCGATGCAACACGTGCTACTGCCAACCGCCACGTCACTCGGCGCATAACTTCCGCTGACGCGATTTCACGGTGGCGTTCGTAACGATCAAATCCGATGCACCAGAGCAACCCGTTCGTCGACCATTGCCTTTCACCCGCGAGGGCAAAGACAACCGGCGACATCCCGGCCGCTCCAGCACGTCTTTGCGCTAAGAGCCGTCAAGATCTGCCTGCCGCACCACGCCTAGAGAGCGTAGCCAGCAGCAGTCTTGCGAATGCCACTTTTCCACGACCAAATTGTCAAAGATCAAGCCGTGCCCGAAGGCACGCGCCGTTCCGGCACTTTGCCAGATCGGCCCAGGCGGGGCTCGCGAGAGCACCGCTCGGCCCACCGCCTTGGGCAGGGGCCTCAACCTTTACGCTACCGAAACCAATTCGGTTCGCAAGGCAGAGGCCCGTGGCCAAAAAAATCGACGGATGAATTGGCCGGCCATCGCCCGATCAATGCTCCCCGGCATCGTATCGCAGCCCGCAGAAACAACTGCCGAACGGGTTTGACACCGCTCGGCAAATTTCTTTCCACTGGTCCTGACACGGTTGCCGCTGTCAGGCGAGTCCAGAATCTTAACGCGACCCGCCGGTGCCGTCAATTGCCTCCCTGACGACTTGGGAAAGTTCTTCTGCCTGCCCGGGGCGTCATCGCAAATACGGCGAAATCCGGCCCGTTTTTGCGGCAGAAACGTCGGATGCCTAGTGGACGCGAAGGGGCTCGAACCCTCAACCCCCGGCTTGCAAAGCCGGTGCTCTCCCAATTGAGCTACGCGCCCTCGCGTCACATTTTTCTGCTGGCGGTGGGGAGGTTAGCTCTTGCGCGCCGCGCTAGCCCATTTGTCGCCACGCTAGCCCATTCCGCGACGGCCCGACTTCACATTTCGCAACTGGCACCGCCGGAGTACCACCAAGTGGGCGCACCAAGATTCGAACTTGGGACCTCGTCCTTATCAGGGACGCGCTCTAACCAACTGAGCTATGCGCCCGGCAGCAAAACCTCGTATTCTAAGCCGGCCCTTGGGGGTGTCAAACCACCGGCAATTAGCGAATTTCCGGCCGCCGCGGACGACATTCCATCCTTCAAGAGCCGAGGTTGAACTGCCAGGTTCGCTCCCCAACGCAACCGGAAAAACCGCTACAGATTCAATCATGAGCGGGCCGCTGGTCGGCCGAATAAAGGCGCCGGAGAGGTGCGAGAATGGCCGCCTGCTGCGCAAGCGCAGCCAGGCTTTCGTCGCTAGCTGAGAAGGAATCCCTGTCATGCGATCGAATTGGCGTCGCTGGACCGTGTTGTGCACCGTTGCCTCGGGAATTTGGGGGGGTGCCAGCACCCAATCCGCCAACGCCGCTCCGCCGCCAATTGAGCAGGCGCTGGGGCTCAACTCGATCCAGCGCGACGTCGAATACGACCGCCCAGCCGCCGGCGAAGCCGCCAAATGCACTATCCAGGCGGAGAATGTTGGACCGTCGAAGGGCTGGGTCGTCCGCAGTCCCGGGGGCCAGACGCTTCGCAAATTCGTCGACACCAACGGCGACAACGTGGTCGACCTATGGTGCTACTACAAGGACGGCCTTGAAATCTATCGCGACATCGATTCGGACAACAACGGCAAGGCCGATCAATATCGCTGGCTGAACACCGCCGGCAGCCGTTGGGGCCTCGACACCAATGAAGATGGCAAAATCGATTCCTGGAAGCAGATTTCGGCCGAAGAGGTGAGCGCCGAGGTGATCTCGGCAATCGTCGCCCGCGATCCGGCCCGCCTGGGCAACGTGTTGCTGACGCCCGCCGAACTCGTGGACCTGGGGCTCAGCCCTGATCGCACCAAGGAACTCAAGACCAGGCTCGAAACCGCGGCCGCCGATTTCGGCGAAGCAGTTAAAAGCCAGAAGCTCGTTTCTCCCCAGTCGGAATGGGTGCAATTTGGTGCCGGCCGGCCCGGGCTGGTACCCGCCGGTACCGACGGTTCGACCAAGGACGTGCTCGTCTACGAGAACGTCGTGGCCGTGATCGATAGCGAGGGCAAGCACGGCCAGGTGCCGATCGGAACATTGATTCAGGTGGGCAGCAACTGGCGACTCCTGGGAGCGCCCGATCTGGCGGCCGAAGAAGGGCTGGCCGATAGCGGACTCTTCTTTCGGGTCGTGCCAAACGTACAGAACCTGGCCGGGGACGGCCAGGTGGCCGGCGCCCCCGACAAGAAAACGCAAGACCTGCTCGCCAAGCTCGAGGAAGTCGACAAGCAGAGCACCAAGGCGACGGGCCCCGAGGAAGAGGCCCGCTTCAACGCCCAGCGTGCCGACATTCTCAATGAGTTGGCAGCCGGAGCAGCGACCGATGCTGATCGTGCCCAATGGTGCCGTCAATTGGCCGACACCGTGAGCGCGGCGGTGCAAAGCAACGCCTTGCCCGACGGAGTCGACCGGCTCGGCGCGCTGTTCGAGCAACTGAAGACCAAAGGGTCCGACGCCGAACTACTGGCCTACGTGAAATTTCGTCAGCTTACGGCCGATTACAGCCGCAGCCTGCAGGGCGAGGAGACCGACTTCGTCAAGGTCCAGGAGAAGTGGCTGGCCGACTTGCAGCAATTCGTCGCCGACTTCCCCAAGAGTCCCGACACGGCCGAAGCAATGCTGCAATTAGCGATCGCCAAGGAGTTCGCTGGCGAGGAAGACCAGGCCAAGGCGTACTACGCCAAGATCGTCACTGATTTCGGCGATTCGTCCTCGGCGGCCAAGGCGGCCGGCGCCAAGGCGCGGCTCGAATCGGTCGGCAAGCCGATCACCTTGCGCGGCGTTGATACCCAGGGGCGAAAGATCGACTTGGCGCAGCTCCGCGGCAAGGTGGTGGTCGTGCAGTACTGGGCCACCTGGTGCGAACCGGCCAAGGCCGATATGGCGCTGTTGAAAGAGCTGCAGGCCAAGTACGCCAAGTCGGGCTTCACGATCGTGGGCGTCAATCTCGACAACCAGCGCGCGGCGCTCGACGAGTACCTCAAGACCAACCGCTTGCCCTGGTTGCAGATGTACGAGCCGGGCGGCCTCGACGGCCGACTGGCCAACGAGATGGGCATTCTCACGCTGCCCACCATGTTGCTTATCGACGAGAAGGGGAACGTCGTCGATCGCAACATTCACATCTCGCAACTCGATACCGAGCTGAAGAAGCGGCTGAAGTAGGTAACCCTTGGGTCACTAGACGGACTCGCTCCGTCTAACCGCAAGACCTAGCACACCAGGCCACATCGAAATCGCCTAATTCAACTCAGCAATGTCGGGCCCGTGATCTGAACTCGCCTCAGGTCACGGGCCCGAATCAATGATACCGCCAGAGCAAGTGACGCCAGTCCGCCCAGGGCGAGCGTGCTAGGCTCGGGCACAGTCACCGAAACCGCGTCGATCTGGATGCCGCCACGGTGGGAGCATGGGCCTCTCCTGGCGCGAGACGAGCTCGCCGATAGGTCTTTGTTGCTGGCCCGCTATAGAGACGCAGGCCATCCGTAGACTCGGTGCCCAGATCATCCTCGTCGCCTTGATTGATAATTGCGCTCAAGTTCACCGGCGCTCCAAACGGATCGCTCGTCGTCGGTCGCTCGATCATCCAGATGTCGCGCCCGCCAACTCCTCCGATACGACTCGAGGCGAAAAATGCCCTGAGTCCGTCGCCGGAAAGGAGGGGCATATCGTCGAGTTCCGGACTATTAATCCAACGCTCCCATATTCGCTGGCGGGCTGAGCGTGATCGCATGCGCTGATTCCGCCGAGGCCAACAAGAGCAACGCAGCGAGCAGCCGCCAACACATGATTGAAAGGCAGGCGCGTTATTGGCAGGCCGTTCCAGAACAGGACTGACGTAACGAGAGTTGCAATCAGCAACTGCATCTAAGACAGGGCGAAGAAGCGCGCCCCAAGACGCAAAGTCGACGCACGGGCCCGGGGCATCCTCGTCAAAGTGCCCCGGGCTCGGCGTCGTCAAAGAAAGAGGGGCCGTGATACGTGTCGGCCCTCGTGTGCGATTACCACTGCCAGTGCTTGTTGCGACGCCGCGCCATGCCGCCACCAGGCACTGGGCTGCTGCGTCGGGCCTTTCGCGAGTTCTTGGCCTTCGGCGTGTTTGCCCGACGATACTGCTTCAACTTCTCATCATTCGACGACGAGTAGTCAGGCTGTTCATCGTTGTCGTAGTTCAGATCCGCATGCATTGGCAGCTCCTCTCGTAGCAACGCCGGACCTGGGTGGCGACCAATCGCAACGTGCATTGGCTCTAACCAACTGGCGGTTCTCACCTCAGTCCGGCAAAACCTAGAAGCTCACTTTGGCAAGCGGCGCGCCGTGACCGAGTGCGGATCGACCGGGGCGTTGGGTTACAAGCGCTAAAGTGGCCGCGCAGCGAGCTTTCTCTACGCCCAAACGTCCGAGATCGGTGCCGCCCGGAGTCGGGGTGGGACCTGGTCGATCCACTGATTTGGTGACGCTCGAGAACAGGCACCCGATGTAGCTTACGCGGCTAGGACTTGCGTGCTGCGTGCAGCAGCATTTCCTTAGTGCCCGGGGTGGGACTCTAGTCCGAAGATGAGTATGCAACTGTGGTTGCGCAATTTCACCACGATCGAACGGCGTTTCACCGCTTTGGTGAAATCCGAACGACGTGTATCGGCGCGTACCCCGAGCGGGCGAGGCCTGGTGCCTGGCTTTTCGCACACCCCCGCGCGCACCGCGATCCGGTGCGCCGCATCTTCTGCGGATGCGGCGGGCGCGCACTATCTCCGCAAAGAGGCCTCGAGCACAGCGCACAAACAGGCGCGCGTAGAGGTTCGCACCGCGCAGGCGCGACCGTTCAAAGCAGGCTTAAGGCATTCCGGAGAAAGAAGTTGTCTGAGTCAGTTCAGACTCGCTTCATCAGCGACTCCGCACTCGCGATCAGGGTTGGATGAGATTGTTTGATCGTCGAGCCTGTCAGGTGAATGCCACGGGAACGAAGCCTCGAGCTCTGCCGGCCGCGAAACTCGCGTTCCTTCGCGCGCATTACCTCCGCCCCCAGGCGGATTTGCCCCAGTGCTCTTAGGGCAACTCCCGTGCCAAAAGCTCGGAACGCCCAGACGTTGTTAGCCGTCCAATTGTAAAAAGTTCCGCTACTCTGCCGGTCGTGGGGACTATGCCGTTTGGAGTATCCGCGGAATTCGTAGCAGCAAGCCTATTGTCGGCATTGCTTTGCGATCGCCCAGGCGTTTTCAGGAAGCAGTCGTTCGTCGGCTGGCACGGCAATCGCTGTGGAGGGCGTTCGCTACGCAGCCAGGATGGCCGCCGCAGTCAGCGGATGATCGGACGAATTGCTCGACCGCTCCGCCTCAATTCAGAAGGGAATCTGAGATGTTCCACAGCTTCGCGCCCGCCGTCAGCCTGCTGCTTGCCGTCCAGGTGTTTGGCGTTTTGAGCGCGATCAGCGTTCGACGAAGTGCTGGGACTGGTCGCGAGCCGTTGGTGCAATTCTCTTTTTTCGTGTGGCTGACGCTGGTTGGCTTGTCGACCATCGCTTCGGCTCTGTTTGCTCCCGGATATTGCCTGATCTGCGGGGCCAGCCTTTCGATTATGGTGCTGACCGCCATTTGGGACACGCGTCCGGCGACGCCCGCGGCTCCCTGGGGGCGCTGAGCTTTTTACTAGGTCCAGAACAGCGTGGCCCTTGAAGACTTCAAGGACGACGCTTGAGGCAATTCTCGCGCACGTCTCGTCGCCGGAACTGAGCTCGAATCTCTCATTCCAGGCCACTTCGATTGTGCCGGCAGCTTGCGCCAGTCTGCTAGCACAGCGGGCCAGCACCAGCGCTCGCACCGCCAAATTCCAAAAAAAGCTTTCAATCGCTGCAACCGTGCGCCGACACCTATTAAGCAGCTTCGATACCTATGCTCGGCTACGCGCCAGCGCGGCTGCTTCCTACAGGGAGGGCACGACCCATGCGAAAACTGTTTTTGGCCGCCGGCCTGTTGGTCGCGGCCGCACCCGGCTGGGCCGCAGCCGGGGATCGCGAGGTGGCGCAGCAAATCGCGGATCGTCTCCGCGATAGCGGCCAGCTCCAAGACTACCGCGTCGAAGTCAAATTCAGTCGCGGCACGGCCTGGCTCTCGGGCCGGGTGACCAGCGACGAGCAACTCAACAGCGCTTTGCAGATCGCCAACGACGTATCCGACGTCGAACGCGTCGTCAGCAAGGTTGAAGTCGCCGCGCCGCACAGCGAAAGTTCGGCCACGCGGGCTGGGCATTTCGAGGACTACTCGCCCGGCGACGACGCTGTTCGCCGTGCCGAGTTGCGCGAGCCGCAACCGCTGCCGCGCCGCGCGCCAAGCAGCAGCATGAAGCAGCCCAGTGGCCGCTCCCGTACTGCCGCACCGCGCCAGGCCGCGGCCCCGCGCGGACGGCGCGGGCGACCACTGCCGCAAGGCGCCGTGGCACCGGTCAACTACCCGGCGCGGATGAACCAGGAAGAGGTTCGTCCGTACGAGGCTGGCGGCGGCCGACCGATGCCGGCCTTCGTGCAACCGGTGGGCTCGGATGTCGCGCCGGCGCGCTACGATCACCCGCACATGCCCGGCCATGCCTGGCCGAGCTACGCGGCGTATCCGAACTACGCGGCGGTGACCTATCCGCGGCAGTACTCGCCGACGGCCTGGCCGTACATCGGCCCGTTTTATCCGTATCCGCAAGTGCCGCTCGGCTGGCGCAAAGTCACGCTCGAGTGGGACGACGGATGGTGGTTCCTCGACTTCTCCGACTGCCCCTACTAGTGGACGGTCGCCAGCAGTCGAACGCCTTCGCTCCGCGCGGGGCGTGACCGAAGTGGCATAGCAGCCGTCGCGTCGTCGAGTCGGGCGAATCTGGTCGGGGAAGCTGATTCGCGGCCAGCAGCCGCGAAGGCCGGAGCCTGAGTCGCCGAAACGACTGACAGAGTTTTGGGCTTGGTTCGTGTCCTGAATGTCACGGGGGAGTGGTTGCTTTGTAGGGCGACCACTCCCCTCTTTTTTGCGCTCCTCCTGGGGAATGCTCGCCGCCAGATTACGTTGCGGTACAAGTCGAGCGGGTGCTATCTTGTGGCCGTGTCGCACGCGGCGAACGCGTCACGAATTGGCCTGACACCAGGTCTCGTCGGCGACGCTTCGCGGAACCTCACGAGCGACGCTACGGCAAGACCACGCCATGCTCACGCTGCTGGGACCCGTGGATCGCACTCCGCTGTGCGACGGCATCTCGCGGCGCAATTTCCTGCGCATCGGCGGCTTGGGCGCCGCTGGACTGGCGTTGCCCGATCTGCTGCGGGCCGAAGCGTCGTCCGGCTCCGGCAATCGCGGCAAGTCGGTCATCCTGATCTACCTGGTCGGAGGTCCGCCGCACCTCGACATGTTCGATCTCAAGCCGCTGGCCCCGTGCGAAATCGCCGGTCCCTTCCGGCCGATCGAGACAAACGTGCCCGGCATCGAAATCTGCGAGTACATGCCGCGGCTGGCACGCATGATGGACCGCTTGGCGATTGTGCGTTCGATCGCTGATTGCCAGGCCGACCACGACGCCTTCCAGTGCTACACGGGACGCGACGCCCTGCGAGTGCCGGTCGCCGGAGGCTGGCCGACGATCGGTTCCGCGGTTGCCCGCCTACAAGGCCCGGCCACGGCCGGCATGCCCCCGCATGTCAGCTTGTGTTATCCCTGCACCCATCCGCCCTACAACGAGCCGGGGCCCGGCTTCGTCGGCGTCGCGCACACCCCCTTTCGACCATTGGGCGACGGCCGAGCCGACCTCGTGCTCAACGGCATCACGCACGATCGGCTGCACGATCGCCAGCAGCTGCTGGCTAGCGTCGATCGCTTTCGCCGCGCGGTCGATGCCACCGGCACGATGGAGGGGATGGACGCTTTCACCGAGCAGGCGCTCGGCGTGCTCTCGTCATCGCGGCTCGTCGAAGCCCTCGATCTGTCGCGCGAGGACCCGAAGGTCATCGAGCGATATGGCACAGGCGATCCCAAGGTGTTCATCGACGACAACGGCGCCCCGCGTGTACCGCAGAGCTTTTTGGCAGCGCGGCGCCTGGTCGAAGCGGGCGCCCGCGTCGTTACCGTCAACTACAGCAAATGGGACTGGCACGGCCACCCCTATGGCTCTTGCTTCGATCGTTGCCGCGAGGATCTCGAAGTCTTCGACCGCGGTCTCACAGCGCTGCTCGAAGACCTGCGGGCCCACGATCTCGAAGATGACGTGACCGTGGCGGTATGGGGCGAGTTTGGTCGCACCCCGCAGATCAACGCCAACGTGGGGCGCGATCATTGGCCGCGGGTCGCTTTTGGCTTGTTGGCCGGCGGAGGGCTGCGTACCGGCCAGGTCGTCGGCGCCACCGATCGTCTCGGAGGCGAACCGATCAAGCGCCCGGTAAAGTTCGGCGAGCTGTTCGCCACGCTCTATCACACGTTAGGTATCGACGTCCGGCACACGACGCTTGACGATCTCAACGGCCGTCCGCAGTACCTTGTCGACGCGGGCGCCGAGCCACTGGCCGAGCTACTTTGACGACACCCTCATTTCGCGATCGACTCTAGCGTCTCGGAGGCAGGCGCTGTCGACGGTGCCGCAAGCGTGCGATTCACAAATGCGACGACCGCGTTTGTATCGAGCGTCCCGATCGCCTGGCCTCGAAATTCTCCGTCGACGAGTACCAGCCAGTGTGGTGTTGAACCATGGGTTGCAAACTCGGGGCACCAGGTCTTGATCTCGTCGTAGTCGACGAAGGGCCGGATGCCGACGTTGATTCTTGGGCCGAGCACCGTCGCCGCATCAACCGCCGTGCTCACCGCCCGGATGTCATCCATGCTCCACAGGGCGCAGACAGCGACCAGCCAGGTCCCCTTGTTCAGGACTTCTTCGCGCTGGTTCGGCGCGCTGGGGAGCGAAACTACGTTGGCCGGTACGTTTTGCAGAATGAAATCCGATGCCTTGCTGTCGTCGTTAACACAGTAGACGCGTAAACCTGTCCGTTCATTTCGGAATATCGGTCGAAACGAAATCGGGACTGCCGTCGAATCCCGCGCTACTTGAGATCGCGACGCTGCGTTCGGCCGATCGCAACCCACGACGCACGCCACAAGGACCAGGCTCAACGCGCGCTTAAACATGGTCTTCTGCACCATATCGTATCCTTGCGGTGACTCAGGCCGCGGAGTCGCCTTGTCAGCGACGACCGAATAGCTCCTGCCACCGAGGGTAGTCCATCTGCAGCATTTCGCGGGGGCGCTCGGTGTACCAGCCATAGCCGTTGCGGCGTTCGTAGCCGATTTCGGCAAGGTCATACCTGGCCTCGCCATCGCGATCGGCGAACAGGGGACGATTCGTGCCGATCTCGTAAAACCTCGCCCACAGGGGCGGAGCGGCCGTGTCGGGCACAATCCGCTTGTCTTTGCCGGTCGGCGACCGCGGGTCGTCTTCGATCACTTGGCGCAAGCCAGAGATTTTCACCTGCTCGAACCAGCGCACGGCGGCCTGGACCGCCGGCACAACCTGGTCGCCATGCCGCTCGCGACTCTGCTGGTCGAGGCTCATCAACAGTCGCACGATGCCAACCGATTCGCTGCCACTCAAGCTCGCCAGTTCGAAGGTGCGTGCGGGTCGCGGCTCGAATGTCACTTCGTCATGCTGAGCGCACCAGGCTGTGAGTTGACCATCGACCACAATCTGGCACTTCAAAATGCACTCGATGCCGCGGTCGAACGCAGTACGAGCGGCCGACCGCCGCCGGCTATCGACAAACTCGTACTCGGGCCGCGTCGCCACGTCGGCCAGCAGGTGCATCAAGCGGACCATCGCATCGTCGTTGAAGGTGATATAGCGAGCGTACCCACGTCCCGGCGGGTAATGCTGTGGCCAACCGCCGTTGGCGTACTGCGCGACGAGAATGTGGTCTAGACCGCGGTTGAACGACGCTAATTGCCGCTGGTCGCGCGTGGCGACGTACGCCCGCGCCAGGAAGGCGAGCTCGCCCGTAGTGGCGCCATTGTCGAACGTGGCAGCGGGCCGCGCTTCGTTCGGGTCGCGCGGCAGCGTGGTGTCGAGGTTCTTGGGCCAGCCGCCCAACTCGCTCTGGTGGTCGATGACGTTTGCGGCAAGCTGCCGCCCCTCGTCGCCCGCAAACCACGCCGCGGGACGTTTGAGATAGTCACGCGGCCCCTTGCCGATCGCTTTGCCGCTAGATGACGCGGCCACCGTCAGCGCGATCGCGCCAAGTATCAGCCGCGAACGAGCGATGATGAAGCAGTAGCGAGGCATGTTGGAGACCTTTGTTCGACAGCTATTTCTTCAGATGCTCATCGAACCAGGCGAGCGCTTCCTTCAGCGCCGCGTCGCGCGCTTCGAGGTACACGCCGTAGTGCTTGATCTTGGGGATCACCACCAGCTTTTTGGGCCCTTGGGCGCGCTCGTAGGCGGCGATGCCATGTTCGCGGTTGTCGAACAACTCTTCGTTTTCGGCGATCACGAACAACATGGCGCAGCCCGGTGCTTTGCCGGCGTCTTCGACCGGTGCGTAGTTGGCCAACTTCTCGCGAATCGGGGCTCCCTTGAGATTGCCGATTACCCGCGCGCCCGGGGGCGGATAGCCGATTTCGCCGCGGGCGCGCTGGGTCGCCTCGCGGTACGTCTTCGCTCGCTCGGTTTCCGTAAGCACCACAAATCGCGAATCGAGCGACGCGACCTGGCTCACAGTGGCCTTCACTCGCGGATCGCGAGCCGCCGCGTAGACCACGTGCCCTCCGGAGTAGCTGCTCCCCCACAGCCCGATGCGGTCGGTGTCGCAACCAGGCTCTCCTTGTACCCAGTGCAAGGCATTCAACAGGTCGTTGACTTGATCGAGTGGATCGACCACCTCACGCACCTCGACCACTTCGGCGGTGAAGCGACCGTTGGGTCGCTCATCGGGGGGCGGGCTGGTCAGAATCACGCGCGAATCGCTCGCCCCCCAGCCTCGATAGTCGAACGTCGCTACCAGGTAACCGGCCCGGGCGAATGCCAGGGCCTCGGGGCGCAACAGCGATGCCTGCCCTCCCCAGCCGTGGCTCATCACGATCGTCGGCAGCTTGCCATCGCCGCTCGACTTGGCACGAAAGACCTCGGCGGCCATGCGCACTCCCTCGCTCATGATCGTTGCCTGGCGAAAGTCGACGTCATCGGGCGGCTTGTACTCCCGGCGACGCACCTGACCCGCCGCCAGGGCCGGCAGCATGCCGAACAGACAGCACCAAGCGAGAATCAATCGAGCGCGATGGGTGCGAGACATGGGCGGGTCGCCTCCCTGTTTTGACGTGGTTTGGAGAAATATCGCTGGCTGCGAGCGTGCGAGCTCGCGGCCTGGCCGCGGTCATTATGATAAGGGTTGTAGGTCTCCGGTGCCTGAGAGCCGCTTGCGGGGTTCAATCCTCTCGCGGCATCACTGCAAACCACCTCGACGAAGCCCACTTCATGCCGACTCGATTCTTCGCGTTGTTGCTACCGTATTGGCTGCTTGGTCTTGTCGCCGCCGACGGCGATGGGGACGGCGCCGTTGAGCGCGACAAGCAAGCGCTGGCGCCTTGCCGGTCGCTGGTTGGCGAGTGGCGCGGTGTCGGGCAGCCGAAGCGCGGTTCCACGCGCGGCGCTTGGACCGAACAATCGCAATGGAGCTGGTCATTCGCCGAGGGCCGTGCGGAGCTGCGTGCCGAGATCGACGACGGCCACTTCTTTGGCCTCCTGCAGTTGCGGCCCGGTGACGAGCCAGGGGAGTTCGTTTTGTTGGCGACGCCCCTTGTAGCGGGTGACACCAAGTCGACGGTCGCGCCGCGTCGGTTTCGGGGGGAGTATCGGGATGGAACTCTGGTGGTCACCGCCGAGCAGGCGACCGCAGGCCAGCCGGCCCGCATCACCATTCGGTTGGTGGCCGGCGGCGATCGGCTAGTTGTTCTCTATGAGCAGGCGACCGGCGAGGAGTCGTTCAGCCGCTTGGCCGAAGTGGCCTCGACGCGCCGCGGCAGTTCGTTCGCCACGGCCGCGGCCGCCGGGCGCGAGTGCGTGGTGACTGGCGGTCTAGGCACCATCGCCGTGGAGTACGATGGGCGCACTTACTATGTCTGCTGCGGCGGCTGCCGCGAGGCATTCAACGACGATCCCCAAGGGGTGCTCGACGACTACCGCCAGCGCAAAGCCGCCCAGCGCGAGGCGAAAGAAAACCGTCGCTAGCACGACCAGCTATGCCACCGCGGGCTCTGAGCTAAGGGGGCCCTGGCGCACGCGACCGTTACTCTGCGTCGTTCTGCGCCGTTTCCGTCGGGCGTCCAACATGGCTCGCCAGGCCAGTGAGCAACTCGACCGCCTGCGGACCAAAGGCACCCGGCTCGCGGCTCCAGAAGCTCACCACAACGGGCTGGCCGTCCACCGTGACCGGCACATGCACGCTCGAGTGAATTCCCCGGGCAAAGTCGACCAGGTCGGCTGGCACGCCGGTCGGATAGCTGTTGTAGACGATCGTTTCGGGGCTCTTCAGGGCTGCGGCCAGCGCGCTGTCGGCCGGCAGCGTGACGTCGCCGCGTCCCAGGCGAGCCACCAGTAACGACGGCTGCGAGATCATTGGGAACCGCACGCCATCGTCGGTCAGCTTGGCGACGTCGACGCGGTCGATCTGGGGCATCACGTCGGTGACCAGCCGGGCGAAGATGTCGAACGACTTCTGCGCGCCCAGCGCTCGCGCGGCTTGTTTCTCGACACGCGAGCTGAACTTGACCTTGCCGTCGGCCAACTCGCGCTCGAACTGTGCCGTGCGGGTGCGAGGGTCGTAATTTGGATCGGCTTCCAGGTCCGAAGTCTCGGCGAACCAGCCGATCATCATCTCTTCCCAGGTCTGGTCCCCCCAGCGGACCGGTTGCGTGGCGTCGGGGTTGGCGAGATTGTCCTCTGAGTTATCGAAATGCGCTGTGCAATGCAGCTTGGTGCCGGCTGGCACGTGCAGCGGTTCGGCCAACTGGTAAGTGAGCTGCCAGTTGAAGTCGTATCGCGGCACGTCCAAGATCGTCTCGGTTCGTCCGTCGGGATAGATCAACTCGTAGCGGAACGACTTGCCGCGCAAATGCATGTGCGGCGTGAGCGACAGCATCAACGAATCGCGATTGAACTTGTGCCAGCTCTCGACTTCGTGGTTGTCGGCCCCGGCCGGAATCGTAAAGACCGGGTTGATCGCCATGTTCATGTTGATGGCTGCCGTGACCTCTTCGGGCGGGCAGAAGTTCAAACCCACGCAACTGCGGTCGAACTGCTCGGTGCCGTTGGGCGTGTAGTGCATCTGGAAGACGAGCTTCGAGCCGGCCGGCACGTGGAACGCCATGCCTTTGGCCTGCTTGAACGGCGGCACGCCAGGTGCAGTACCACTCATCAGTCGCACGCCGCCGGAGCGGCCCGAGAGATCGGGTGCCCCTTGCGGCCGGACCTCGCCGGTGGCGCGGCTATCGCGGCGCGCTTCGGCCATTTCCGAAACCTCTTCGGTCCCCGGCGGCTGCACGAAGACGAAGATGTGGTGCACCACCGCGCGGTTGCCCGCGCGGCATTCGCTGGCGCACACCCACTTGTCTTCGGTAAAGCCGGGATCGACCGTGAAGTACTGGTACTCGACCGTCCCTTCGGCAGGCACCTGATAGCTTTCCTCGCTCATGTACACGACCATGTCGGGGCCCGAGATGCCCCAGCCCTCGTTGAAAGTGATGGGGGCCGGCA
Organism: Pirellulales bacterium; assembly: GCA_050184475.1. Taxonomy (GTDB): domain Bacteria; phylum Planctomycetota; class Planctomycetia; order Pirellulales; family JAEUIK01; genus JAIESQ01. The sequence goes on from JBFXAH010000014.1 coordinate 126,958, forward strand.
GGTCGCTGGGGTTTCCTTCGGGCGCACCGCTCTTGACCCAGGCGGTAATTGCATCGAGCTCGTCATCCGAGAGTCGACGATCGTTCTTGAAGTGCCCGAACTCGGGGCTGGCGTGCCAGGGAGGCATGCGGCGATCGCGCGTCACTTCTTCGATCATCTCGGCCCAGCCCACCACTTCGTCGTACGCGGTGAGCGAAAACGGGGCGATCTCGCCCGGCCGATGGCACTCGATGCAGTGCTTTTGCAGGATCCGCGCGATCTGGTTGCTGTAGGTGACCGTCGCCCCCGACTGCACCTCGAGCACACGGCCGATCAAGCAGCCGGCCACCGGAGTGCTGGCCACCCGCACCTCGTGACCTGCCAACAGGTCGTCGATGGCGTCGGCCAGGTCGCGGCGGGCGAGCATCGGCTTGGCGTAGCCCGAGCCGGATGAGAAGCCATACTGATCGTCAATGCGGCCGTGATAACGGACCTTGCGGTTTTCGTCAAGCAAGAAGACTTCGGGCGTGCGCTCGGCGCCAGCCTGATCGGCCAGGCGATTCGACAGGTCTTTGAGCAGCGGGAACTCGATGCCATGCAGCCGGGCGTAGGCGGCGATCTCGGTGACCGAGTCCTGGCGGTTCGAGTCGACGCCCAGGAAGGCGACGCCCTGAGGCTCGTATTGCTCGGCCAATTCGGCCAGCCGGGGGCCATAGAGCTTGGCCAGCGGGCATTCGGTACCCAGGAAGGCGAGCACCACGAGCTTGCGATCGGCCAAGTCGGCCAACGAGTGCTCTTTGCCGCGATAGTCGGCCAAGGTGAAGTTTTCAATTTGGCGACCGAGCACGGCGGCCTCGGGCGAGGCGTCGCCGGTCGCCGATTCGGCGGCCGTAGCGGTCCACGAGCCAAGAACCGTTACCGCACAGCCGACGGCCAGCGCCAGCGTAGCGCGAAACAACTGCTGTCCGTTGGCCGCCGACCAAGTGGCAAGCTGCGACATGGCTCGAGTCCTTCCCTCTATGGAGACCTGTTGTATGTGCGTGGGATATTGCCTCTGGCGGCCGTCAGGGGGACGCGCCGGCCATCCGCGATTTACCGTTGATGTGTCTGTTCGATGGTCGACCGTTGGCAAGCCCGGGGCCGTTGATCGGTTCGCCGAGGGGGGGCCGCCCGATCGCGGCCGTTTCGACCCCCAGATAACTCAGGTAGGCACGACACAGCTCGGCCGACAATTGTTCGATGTCCAACTGCACGAACTGCGGCACGCCGGCGAAGATGGCGCTCTGGTCGAGATAGTGCATCGCCATCCGCAGCCCGAAACGGACCGCCAGCCGTGGATCGGGGTGGTTGATCTCGTGGCAGCGGGCCAGCAACAAATGCTCGAGCCGCTCGGCAATATGCAGGCCCAGCCGGGCACCCGATTGCAGAAAGTCGTCGTCGTGCCCTGAGCGGACGATGAACGCCCGCATCAGGCCGCGGCGCTCGTCGTACGTCTGCACCAGAAACGGCACCAGGCTGTGCAGGATCTCGGCGATCGAGGCCCCGCCCCAGCGCTGGGGATCGAGGGCCGCGTCGGCCGTGGCCAGCGCTTCGTCGCAGAAGCGGTCGTGCAGCAGCCGTAGCAGAGACTCTTTGTCGTGGAACCGCGTGTAGAACGCCCCGACCGACGACTGGGCCCGCGCCGCGATCTCGGCGACCGTCGCTTGATCAAACCCTTTCTCGGCGAGCACCCCTTCGGCGGCGTCGAGGAGCCGGTCGAGGGTCTCCTGGCTCCGCGACTGGCGCGGTGGGCGAACCCACTGAATCGTCGCTTGGTCGGCCATGCGGTCAGCACTTTTTCCAGGGGCCGTAATTTTGCGTCCTTACCGTCCTAGGGCGTGTTTTTGCCACTTAAGTCTTTTTGTGGCTGGTGTTTCGTGTTAGGACGCAAAAACCTGGTTTTGCGTCCTTCGTGCGTCCTAGACCTTCGTTTTGCGTCCTAAGATTGGCTCGGCCAGTGAACCAAAAACCAGAATCGGAATTCTTATTCTGTTTATCTACCAATGGCCAGCAGCCGCGTCAATGTTTTTTTGACCGCCCAGGCAGACAAATTCGTTCGCGGCGATTTGCAGGTCGCCCCGAGGCGCATTCGGTCACTCGCCTGATATCCTAAATACCCCAGTTTCTCTCTTGTGGTTCATTCCTCCCCTTCTGCCCGGCTGCGGTCAACCGTTGCCCGGGCGCCATGCGGCACTGATCTGTTCAGCCAGCCATACCGACTTTCGACGAGACCTCGATGCCCTACGCCCCCGCGCTTTCGCCCGCCGCCATCTTGCTGGTCGCGCTCAGCTTGTCGATTGGTTGGGGAGTGCGCGGCAACTGGGGGCATGAATTTGGGGCGATGATCCCCGGAGCGCTGGCGGCGTTGGCGGCGGTCGTCTGCTCGGGGCGCGAAGACTGGTATCGCCGCGCGCCCTACTTCGCCTTCTTCGGCGCGGTCGGCTGGTCGTTTGGCGGCACGATCAGCTACATGATGGTGATCGGCTACACGCACAATGGCGAGCACGCCGGCACGGTTCTCTACGGCTTCGCCTGCTTGTTTCTGATCGGTTTTCTGTGGGGAGCGCCGGGGGGAGCCGGCACGGCGCTGCCGGCCTTCGTCGATCGCGGGCGGTTGACCGGTTTGTTCGTGCCAGTGATCGCGGTCTTTGCTTGTTGGCTGCTGCAAGCCCTGTTCTTCGTGCTCACCGACATCGACGAGCGTGTGTTGATCGACTGGTTCGGTCCCGACCTGGCGCATTGGCTTTCTGGAATCTCGCTCGACGCGCTCGACTGGTACGACACCGACTGGATCGCCGCGATCGTGGCCCTGCTGGCTGCCGGTGGCGTGATCGTCTGGCAGCGTCGCGTCGAATGGGGGACGCGGCTGGTTCTCTACCTGGCGATCGGTTGGTGGCTGGGGTTTACGATTCTTACGGCCGCGCCACTGTTGAACCTGCGGATGACGCCACCGCGCGGCGATAGTTGGGCCGGCATGGTCGGCTTCACCGTGGCGCTGTTCGCCTTCTTGATGCGCGAGCGATTGTGGGGGGTCGCCTGGGCCGCGCTAGTGGCCGGCCTTGTGGGGGGCATCGGCTTCTCCGGAGCCACGCTGTTGAAGTTGATCGAAGTCCATCCCGACGTGCAGCAGCCGCTGTTCGGCCAGACGGTGTCGACCAACTGGCACAGCGTGCTCGAACAAACGTACGGCTTCATCAACGGCCTGGGGATCGCCTTGGCGCTCGGCTATTTGTCGACGCGCGCTCCGCACCTCAGCGACGAACCGCGCGAGCGCCGCTGGACCGAGACCTTCTCGGTGGCCTTCGTGCTGTTGGGCATCACCTACCTGAACATCCGCAAGAACATGTTCAACGCCTGGGTGCCGAACAGTGTCGTGCCCGAGGAGATCTACGGTTTTGGCGCGCAAACCTGGTTCGAGTGGGCCTACCTCGTTCTGGCCGTCACGGTGTTGGCGCTGCTGATCGCCTGGCATCGCGGCCGGCAGATTCCGCTGGTGCCGACCGATTGGCTCGGCCGCGGTCAGTTGCTCTACATCATCTTCTTGTGGTGGATCGTGGTCGGCAATTTGTCGCGTGTGCTCCCTTTCCATCCGCAGCGGCTGATCACCGAGGGGGTGATTCACGTCAACGCGTGCCTTTGCACGCTGTTGGTGTTGCTGGTCCCCAGCCGGCAGCAAGTGGCCCGCCTGCGGTCGACGCCAACCGACTATCGCCGCTGGTGGTGGCGCACGGCGCTGGCGGGGACGATCGTCGCAGTGGCCGTAGTGTTCGCCGAGTTCGGCATCGTGCGCTGGTTGTGGGAAGACACGTTCGCCGGCCACGCGGGCAAGCACATTCGTTTCGGCCCCAACGCGACGATCGATCGAGATTAGACTCTCGCTCGTCAGTTGCTGATCGCCGTGGTGAAAGTCAGCCGATTGCCGAACGGATCGCGGATGTCCATGTCGCGCGAGCCCCAGGGGGTTTGTTCGACTCCGGGGCAATAGTACTTGTACTGCTTGGCCAACAACTCGAGGCAATAGGCGTCGACGTCGTCGATCGCGATCCGCACCGCCGCGCCGGGGCAACAATCGCCGTAGTGCTCGGAAAGGTGGAGCAGGCAGTCGCCGCGCGAGACCGCCATGTAGAGCGGCATGCCTTCGGCAAAACGATGCTCCCAGTCGACCGCAAACCCTAGAAAGCCGACGTAGAACTCCTTGGCCTTGGCTTCGTCGAAGATCCGCAGGATCGGCGTCGTTTTGCCAAAGTGCATGGGGTTCGTCCTGGCGCTTACGTCTGGGGAATTTGCTCGCCGCGGATCAGGTCGTCGAATGTCTGCCGAGCACGGATCAAGTGGCTGCGGCCGCCGTCGATCAACACTTCGGCCGCCAGTGGCTTCGAGTTGTAGTTCGAGCCCATCACGAAGCCGTACGCCCCCGCGCACTCGATCACCAGATAGTCGCCGACTTGCGCGGCCGGCAGCGCGCGGCGGCTGACGAAGCCCCCTTCTTCCTGCGTGAAGATGTCTCCCGACTCGCAGAGCGGCCCGCCGACGATCACTTCGGCCAGCGGAACATCGTTCGCGTCTCCGCTGGCATTAGCCCGCGCGATCGACATCGGGTGATAAGCGCCGTATAGGATCGGTCGGGCGAGGTTATTGAAGCCGGCGTCGACCAGGTAGAACGTGTTCTCTCCCATTCGTTTGACCGTGCGGATTTCGGTCAGGAGATAGCCGCTTTCGGCCACCAGATACCGGCCCGGCTCGATCTCCAACCGCAGGGCGTGACCGAAGCGCTCGGCCAGCCGCTGCCGCGTGGCATCCCAGAGTTGGAAGTAGGCATCGAGATCGACGTATTGCTGCCCTGTGCGGTACGGGATCGGCAAGCCACCGCCGAGACTGATCATGTGCAGCCCGCGACCTGCTTCGAGGGCGGCCTGCTCCATGGCGCTGGCGACTTGCGCGAGATGCTCCAGATCGGTCCCTGAGCCGATGTGCATGTGCAGCCCGGTGACCGCCAGGCCATGGTGATCGGCGCGGCGCAGGCAGTCGGGCAGTTGCTCGTGCCAGATGCCATGCTTCGATTGCTGGCCGCCGGTGTTGGTCTTCTGGCTATGTCCGTGACCGAAGCCCGGGTTGATCCGCAGGGTGATGTTGCTCCCCGGGGCGCGGGCACCGAGTTGATCGATCATCTCGGGCGAACCGCAATTGACGTGCAGCCCCAGTTGCACGGCCAGGTCGAGCGACTCGCGGTCGAAGATATCGGCCGTGTAGACGATCGGTGGTGGATCGCCCGTGGCCGCGTAGCCGGCGGCCAGTGCCCGGCGGACTTCCCCCTCGCTGACGGCGTCGACCAGCGCGCCGTGGCGACGGACCAGGTCGAGGATCGCCAGGTTCGAGCAGGCTTTCTGGGCGTAGCGGACGACGTCGAACTGGCGGAGGTCGCCGATCCGCTCGACGATCTTGGCGGCGTCGTAAATGTACGTGGGGGTGCCGTATTGTCGGGTCAATTCGGCGACCGGAATGCCGGCGATCTGTTGTCGATGAACCGAAAAACTGGGGGGAGTGGGCATGGGGGGGAGAGCTACCTCGACAAGAAGCAGGGTGGGGCGACCGTCGACGCGACCGCTTTTCTTTAGACAGCGTGCAAGCCTACCAGAGGGCCGGTGCGCTTCAAAGGTTCGCCCGGGGTCGGCAACACGCCTGGCAATTCGTTCGACGGGACAAGAGCCCTCGGCACGTTTGCTTGTGGAGCACGAAACGGGCCAGTCCCCCGCGTCGGTCGGCACGCGTACAATGGGTTGCGATGGCCACCGCCCCACAACCGCTGCTTAGTCCCGAACTGTTGGCGCGCCTTGAGCGCTTGGAACTGGTGAGCCGCAAGATCTTTCGCGGGCGGATGAAGGGGGATCGCCGCAGCCCGCGCAAGGGGCAAAGCATCGAGTTCGCCGACTTCCGGCCGTACGTGCCGGGGGACGACCTGCGGTTCCTCGACTGGAACCTGTACGCGCGGCTCGACCGGCTGTTCTTGAAGGTGTTCCTCGAAGAAGAGGACTTGCACCTCTACCTGGTGCTCGACGCCAGCCGGTCGATGAACTTCGGCACGCCGACCAAGCTCGAATACGCCAAGCAACTGGCGGCCGCCTTGGGCTTCATCGGACTGGTGCGATCGGACCGGGTGAAGGTCGAAGTGCTCGGCGCGCCGGCCGGTAGCCAGGCGCCGGCGTTCCGCGGCCGCGCCAGCTTGTGGCGGCTGTTGGATCACCTGGCGACCGTCGAGCCCACGGGCGAAACCAACCTGGCCGAGGGGATGAAGCGATTCTGTCTGCGCAACCCAGGGCAGGGAATCGTAATCGTGCTCAGCGACTTGCTCGACAAGCAGGGCTTCGAGGACGGGCTGCGCTACCTGGCCGCCCGGCCGGTCGATGCCTACGTGATTCAGGTAATGTCGGCCGAAGAGCTCGATCCGCCGCTGGTGGGCGACTTGCTGCTGGTCGACAGCGAAGACGGCGACAAGGCCGACGTCACGGTGAGCGCGCAGCTCTTGAAGCGCTACCGCAAGACGCTCGACAACTTCTTGTCGTCGGCGCGCGATTACTGTCACCGCCGCGGCATGACCTATCTGCTGGCGACCAACCAAGTGCCGTTCGAAACGCTGATCACCGGCTATTTGCGCTCTCGCGGGTTGGTGCGCTGATGTGGCCGCGGATACTTGGCATGCAGTGGTCCAATCTGCTGAGCTGGTGGCAGTGGAGCGTGCTGGCGACCGTGCCGCCGGCGATCGTGCTGCTTTACTTTCTCCGCTTGCGCCGCGCTCCTCAGGAAGTGCCGAGCACCTATCTGTGGCTCAAGAGCATCGAAGATTTGCATGTCAACAGCCTGTGGCAACGCTTGCGGCGCAGCCTGCTGTTGTTTCTGCAACTGTTGCTGGTCGCGCTGTTGGCACTGGCCCTGTTGGGACCGAGTTGGCAGGCCAGCGCGCTGCGGGGGGGGCGCTACGTGTTCTTGATCGATACCTCGGCGAGCATGGCCGCCACCGACGTGCAGCCCACGCGGCTCGACGAAGCCAAGCGGCGCGTCAAGGTGCTGATCGACGAGATGCGCTCGGGGGACGTGGCGATGATCATAAGCTTTTCCGATCGCGCCCGCGTCGAGCAGCCCTTTACCGACAATCGCCATGAGCTGACACGGCACCTGGAAGCGATCGAACAGACGGCGCATCGCACGTCGATCGTCGAGGCGCTCAATGTCGCGGCGGGGTTAGCCGGCGCCGGCAGCAGTGGCTCGGATTCCGAAGCTGGCGCGGCCGGCGAACCGGTCGCGCAAACCCGCGCCCAGATGTTCATTTTCAGCGACGGCAAGTTCGCCGACGTGCCGAAGGCGTCGCTGCGGGGCGTGGAGCCGATTCTGCAAACGATTGTCGGCGACGAGCCGCGGAACGTGGCGATCGCGCAGTTCGACGCCCGCCGCAAGGAGAACTCGCTCGACAACTGGCAAGTGTTCGCGCGGCTGGAAAGCTTTTCGGGGGCTCCGGCGGCGGTGCAGCTCGAGTTGTACGTCGATGACAACCTGGCCGACGCCCAGCAGGTGAACGTGGCGGCCGACAAACCGACGGGCGTGGTCTTCGATCTGCCCGACACCGAGCAAGCCCGCCTCGAGTTGCGAGCCAGAACCGACGACCACCTGGCGGTCGACGATCGGGCCTGGGCGGTCATTGATCCGCCGCGACGGGCCAAGGTCGTCCTGGTCTCGAAAAGTCCGAACGAGCCGCTCGAGTTCGCACTTTCGACCGAGAGCGGGCAGCAACTGGCCGAGATCACGTACCAGTCGGCCGGCTGGCTCGGCACGCCCGAATACACCGCGGCGGCGGCGGCCGGGCAATTCGATCTGTGCATCTTCGATCGGTGCCAGCCGCGCGAAATGCCGCAGGCCAACACGCTGTTTCTCGGCGCGATCCCACCCGAGTCGACCGGGTGGAAGGCCGAAGCCGTGGTCGACGTGCCGCAGATCATCGACACCGATCGAGCCCATCCGCTTATGCAATTGTTGGAACTTGGTGACGTGCTAGTGCGCGAAGCCGCGCCGCTGGTGCCACCTCCGGGGGGCACGGTGCTGATGCATTCGAGTGCCGGGCCGCTGCTGGCGATCGCACCCCGGCAAAGCTACGAGGATGCCGTGCTGGCGTTCCCGATCTTCGACGACAACCAGGTGCCGACGAACTGGCCGCTACGGCTCAGCTTTCCGCTCTTCGTGCTCAACGCCTTGGAGTACCTGGGCGGGCGCGGGCTCGACGTCACCAGTCGCGAAACGACCCGGCCGGGTGATTCGGTCCTGCTCGAACAAGTGCGCACGGCGCGCGAAATCGACGTCAAAAACCCGCGAGCGAAGCAGCTCCGCGTCGAGCGCGAGGAAGCGGCACGCCCGCGCTTTGACGACACCGATCAACTCGGCATTTACGAAGTGTTGGCCGATGGCCGACCGGCCGAGCGGTTTTCGGTCAACCTGTTTGACGCGGCCGAGAGCGATATCCGCCCGCGCACGGCGACCGCCATCAAACTTGGTCAGGCGGAAATCCAGGAAGGCCAGGCAACCGGCGCGGGCCGTCGTCATGCCTGGAAATACGTGCTGCTGGCGACTCTAGGCGTGTTGTTGGGCGAATGGTATATCTACCATCGTCGCGTTTCTTGGTAGGGAAATCGAAATTGCCGCCCGCCGGCGCAATGATTGCACCGAGCTTGTAATCGTCGAAAGTGGTCGGGGGGGAACCGCATGAAGAAGACGCCAACACTACCGCGGCGCAAGGTCAAGGCGCGCCCTGGGCCGGTGTTAGTTCGCGGCGGCCGTCTGCTGAATCGCCTGGTCGAGAACGATCTGATTCGGCGCGTCAATTACGACACCTATCGCGAAAAGGTGCGCGACGTCTACGACGGTCCGCAAGGTGCCATCCTGGCGACCTGCAGCAAATTGTCGCTGCACGAACCGCTGATGGAGCGGCTACTGCGCGATCGCAAGTTCGACTTGCGCGGCGCCAAGACGATCCTCGACGTAGGGAGCGGCGCGGGGCAAATTCTCAAGCATCTGATGCGATTTGCCGATCGAGACGCCTGCATTACCGGCATCGATCTGTCGCACAAGATGCTGCTGCGTGCCCGGCAGCGGCTGCGTGCCAGGCAGTGGCTGCGCGGCCGCCGCCCTGGTTTGTCCGTGGCCGACATCACCCGCCTGCCGTTTGCCGATCGATCATTCGATTGCGTGACTTGCGGCTACGTGCTCGAGCACCTGCCCGACGCCCGCCATGGCCTCGCCGAACTGGCCCGCGTGTTGCGTCCCGGGGGGCGGATGCTGCTACTCACCTCGGAAGACAATTTTGGCGGCGCGTGGACGAGCCGGTTGTGGCGCTGCCGCACCTACAACCGCCGCGAACTGTTCAAGATCTGCCACGAAGTGGGGCTCGACTGGCGCCGCGAACTATGGCTATCGCCCGTGCACAAGGTGTTGCGGGCCGGCGGCATTTGCGTCGAGATCGAACGCCGCGGTTGAGTTGGTCGAGCCATTCTGTAGTCGGTGTCTATTACCGTCGATTACCCAATCAGCCATTCTGTGGCCGGGGTCTGTGACCCCGGAAGCAAGCAACCGGCCTTGCCGAGAGCAGCAACAATCTCGCGCCTCTAGAACAGTCCGCGGATCGGTTCGCCTTCGCAGGCGAAGTGAGGGCGCCCTTGCCGATCGTGAATGCGTGCCGTGCGATCGACACCCAGCGCTGCCAGCACCGTTGCCGCCAGGTCGGCCGGGCCAACCGGTGAATCGGCGACGAAGGCGGCGCGCTCGTCGCTGGCGCCAAAGACCTGCCCGCCGCACACACCACCCCCCGCGACCAACACGCTATAGGCGTGCGGCCAGTGATCGCGTCCCGTGGCGTTGGTCGCCGAATTCATGACGACGCGGCCGATGCGGGGCGTGCGGCCGAACTCTCCCATCATCACGATGAGTGTCGACTCGAGCAGCCCCCGCGCGGCCAGATCGCCGAGCAGCGCCGCCACGCCGCGATCGACCGGCGGAATCAGCCGCTCTTTCAGGGTGCTGAAGTTGTCCTTGTGTGTGTCCCAGAACGGGCTCTTCACATCGCTGCCGTCGTCGTGCCAGTTGACCGTCACCAGCATCGAGCCGGCTTCGACGAGCCGCCGCGCCAACAGCAATCCCTGACCGAAAGGATTGCGCCCGTACTCGTCGCGCAAGCGGTCTCGTTCTTGATTGAGGTCGAACGCTTGCCGTGCCTGCGCCGACGTCAACAGTTCGAATGCCTGTCGATAGATGGCGTCCTGCTGCGAGGCCAGTTCGCTCTGGCCCAATTGCGCCACGTGCCGATCGAGCGAGTGGAGCAGGTCGTGCCGGTCGGCCAGCCGGGCCAGCGAAATCCCGCGCGGCAGCTCAACGCCCGAGACCTGAAAGTTCGCGCTCCCCGGTTCGGCCTTCACGAGCCAGGGATCGAAGGTGCGGCCGAGGAAGCCGGCCGTTTCGCCGGCGTAATCGTTCGGCAAATCGAGAAAGCGGTTCCAGCGCGGCAACGTGACAGCCGGCGGAAACGCGCTGCGCCGCTCGGCCAACCGCGAGACCAGCGAGCCGAGCGTGGGAAAGTCGTTCTCGGTCGGCGGCGCGTCGAGGTCGGGCCGCGGATGCTCGCGCCCCGTAAAAGCGTAGTACAACCCGTAGCCGTGCCGGGGATGGCCGTGGTTCATCGAACGCACCAGCGCGAACTTATCGGCCTGCCGCGCCAGCAGTGGAAAGTGCTCGCAGATTTGCACGCCCGCGACGTTGGTGTCGATCGGCTGGAACTCGCCGCGGAAATCGGCCGGCGCCGCCGGCTTCATGTCGAACGTGTCGAGTTGGCTCGGCCCGCCGAACAGGTAGATCAAGATCGCCGCCTGGGCGCGGGCGGGCACTGGTTCGCTCGTCGTGATCTCGGCTGCCCGCGAGCTGGCACGTCCGGCGAGCGCCGTCGGCAGCGAGATCCCCAGCGCCGACAAGCTTCCCCAAGCGAGCAGGTCGCGCCGGGTAAAGCCATCGCAAAGCCGACGAGATGGACCGTTGAGCGTGAACATCTAGCCGCCAAACTACTGCTTTGCCGGCACGCCGCAAAGCAAATTCGCCCCGCGGGGCGAGTCGTCGGTTACAATCGCTCTATGATCACATCGCCCGATCGCATGGTCGCTGCGGACACCCGCAATGGCCGCAGCTTTATCGAGAAGCTTGGTTCGCCCTTGCGGATGTTTTTGCTGGCAGCCGCCGTCACGGCGATTTTCGGCGAATCCGCACTCGCCGTGGGGCCGCCGCGCGGGATCAGACAGCCGCCACGCTCGATCCGCTATGTGCCGGCGACCGACGAATTGTTCGATCAGCCGAGTAGTATCGCGCCGCGGTATCGACGCGGCCGCGACACGGCGACCGCGTATTACGGCAACCGCTTGACCGAGTTTCGCTGGATGGGACCGCGCGGTCGCGGCGGCATGTACGAATTCTTCGCCGAGGAAGCCGCCCGCAAAGAGCTCGACGTGGAGAACTATCGCTACAAGGCGGGCGCCCGCGGCAATCGGTATTGAGAGGGCGCACCGTCGCTGAGTTTCCGCTCGTCAGCGACGGCGGTTCATGAGTTACCGCTGGCCAGTGCGGGGTTCTTCTCGATCTCGACGATGCGGCTGACGAACTCGGCTGGCAGCGTCATCGCTTTGCCGGCCGCGTAGTCGACCCACACGCAGACGCTCGAGCCTTCGGCCGCCAGCGCGCCGTCGCTGGCGTCGTAAATCGTGTAGCTCAACGTGAACGAGCGCGTGCCGATCGCCGTGCAATGGGTCTCGATGCGCACCGCGCCGGGGTACTTCAACTGCCGCCGGAAGTTCAGGCCGGCCTGGACCATGCCGGGCCCGTCGGTCGGGCGCGACTGGAACTTTTCGATCCCCACCGTGTCGAAGTAGGCGATGCGGCCGTCTTCGCAGAACTGAAAGTAGACGGTGTTGTTGACGTGCCCCAGCGCGTCCATGTCCCCCCAGCGAATGTCGCGCACGAGTTCGATGCCGGTGTCGGGCGGGGGAGTCGTCGATGGTTCTGGCATGGCAGGCCTAGCGGTTTGCTGGGTCATATGGCTCGCGATTACTGCGGTAGCAGAAACGGGAAGCGCACTGGCCGCGGCCGGTGAAGCCGGAGCTTTCGGTTGCCCTGCGAATTGGAACGATTGGTGACCTGAGTTTCAATGATGGCGACCAACGGGGGATCGCCACCGGCGCGGGCTCGACTTGACGGGCGCCGGGGCACCTTCTAGCCTAAAGGTCGCCGCGAATCCGCGAGATCGGCCGCTTCTGGCGACTGACCTTAACCGACGCGAAGCTCGCGCCTGGCGACCACTTGCCCGGTGGTGTAACGGTAGCACGGGTGGCTCTGGACCACTTAGTCTAGGTTCGAATCCTAGCTGGGCAGTTTTCCACGCAGGTTCTTGCCGCCATGGAGCGTCGCGCCGTCACCATTCGAGGGATCGTCCAAGGAGTCGGCTTCCGGCCGTTCGTCAGTCGATTGGCTCGCGAGTGCGGACTAACAGGCAGCGTCCGAAACCAATCGGGAACGGTTCTCGTCGAGGTCGAGGGGGACAGTCAATCGCTCAATCGCTTTTGTGCCGAGGTGGCCATTCGTCCACCTCCTCTGGCCGTGATCGACGAACTCGAACTCGCGGTGATCAATTGTCGGGGCGAGCCTGGGTTCACGATCGCTGATAGTTTGCACGCCCGTGCGGACGACATCTTTATTTCGCCCGATGTCGCTACCTGTCGCGAGTGTTTGCGGGAGTTGTTCGACTCCGCGGATCGCCGCTACCAGTATCCCTTCCTGAACTGCACCGGATGCGGACCGCGACTGACGATCGTGGAAAGCGCGCCGTACGATCGACAGCGGACGACGATGGCCGCGTTCGTCTTGTGTGACCAATGCCGGGCGGAGTACGAAGACCCGCGCGACCGCCGCTATCACGCTCAGCCCACCTGCTGCCCGAATTGTGGCCCTCGACTGCAGTTGATCACCAACCGCGGGCACGTGGTCGACACGGCCGACCCCATCGAACAATTTGCTCGCGCACTGGCCGATGGCCAGATCGGCGCGCTCAAGGGGTTGGGCGGGTATCACCTGGTCTGCGATGCGTCGAACCCACAAGTCGTGTCGGAGCTGCGGCGGCGCAAGCATCGCGACGAGAAGCCGTTTGCCGTTATGTTGGCGGGCATTGAAGAGGCAGCAAAGATCTGTCATATCGATGCCGCCGAACGCTTGCTGCTCGACTCACCGCGCCGCCCGATTGTCTTGCTTCGCAAGCGAGACAAGATCGCCGACGTATCGGGCTTCGCGCCCCTAGCCGCAGAGGTTGCCCCCCAGAACCCTTACCTGGGGGTCATGCTTCCCTACACCCCCTTGCACCACTTGCTTGTTCGTGCGGCAGGTGGAATGCCGCTGTTGATGACCAGCGGCAATCGTTCGGATGAGCCGATCGCCTATCGCGATGAGCAGGCGTTGGAACAGTTGGGGGAGATTGCCGACTTGTTTCTGACGCACAATCGACCGATCCAGGTTCGCTGCGACGACTCGGTGACGCGCTCCGTTGGTGGTCGCGAGTATCTGGTGCGTCGCTCTCGGGGCTACGCTCCCGCCCCGCTCAAGCTCCCCGTCAATTGTCCTTACCCGCTCCTGGCGGTTGGCGGTCAACTGAAAAATACGTTTGCCTTGGGACGCGAGAATCTGGCGTTCTTAAGTCACCATCTCGGAGATCTCGATGACTGGCAGGCGTATCGAGCCTTCGAGCACGACATTCGCTGGTTTGAGGAACTGTTCGACATACGTCCACGTCTGCTAGTGCATGATCTTCATCCTGACTACGCCAGCACGACGTACTCCCGGGAGCGCGCCGCTGCTACGGGATGCGATTTACTGGCCGTGCAGCACCACCATGCCCATGTCGCCTCGTGCCTGGCCGAACATGGACTGCAGGGGGACGTGATCGGCGTCGCGTTTGACGGAACGGGCTTAGGCACGGACGGCGCCATCTGGGGGGGCGAGTTTTTGATCGCCGACTATCACCGCTTCCGCCGCGCCGCGCATTTGCGGTACGTTCCGCTACCGGGTGGCGATCAAGCAATTCGCGAGCCGTGGCGCTCGGCCTTGAGCTACGCGGTGGCAGCCGGCTGCGAGCAGGCGTTCATTGCGGCGGTATCGTCGACAAATCGGCGAGCTTTGGAGCAGATGATCGACCGCAACGTCAACTGCCCGCTGACCTCCAGCGTCGGCCGACTCTTCGATGCCGTCGCGTCGCTGATCGGCGTCTGCGATGTCGTCACCTTCGAGGGTCAGGCCGCCATGGAGCTCGAGTGGCTGGCGACCGAGGCGGTTGCGGATGGCAGCTATCCGTTCGAAATCGAGTCGCTCGATAAGACGGATCCATCGGTGCCCGACGTCATCGACACCAGGCCGCTCGTGCGAGCGATTGCCGATGATTTGCGCCGCGGAATTGGCCGCCAACGTATCGCCCGCCGGTTTCATTCGACTTTGGTCGAGATGATCGCGACGCAGTGCATACGACTTCGCGAAGCCACGGCGCTCGATCGAGTCGTGCTGATGGGGGGAGTGTTTATGAACGCGCTGCTGGTTTGCGACACCGAGGCGCGTCTGACCTCTGCGGGTTTTCGCGTCTTTCGGCATCAACTGGTTCCGCCGAACGACGGTGGACTCGCCCTGGGGCAATTGGCCGTGGCTGCCGCGGTCGCGGTTGGTACCCCCAGGACCGCCGAGACAACCGTTGACGATTCACAACGCTTACGGCAGGCGGTGTCAAACAACCACACCCTCCACCCAGCGGTCGCGATAAACTGAGGAACCACCAAGTGTGTCTCGGCATTCCAGGAAAAGTGGTTGACCTCTACACCGAGCACGACACCCTGATGGGGAAGGTCGATTTCGGCGGCGTCTTCAAGCGGGTTTGCTTGGCGCATACGCCGCAGGCCCAGTTGGGACAATACGTGATCGTGCACGTGGGCTTCGCGCTCAACATCATCGACGAAGCCGAGGCGCAGCAGATATTCACATTTCTCGAGCGGATGAACGAATTGGAAGAAATCGCGGAATCGGACGAGACCCAGGTTCGGCCAGCATAGCTCTCGGTTGGCTTACGAGACGGGATGGCCATGAAATATCAGGACGAATATCGCGACCCCACCGCCGCGGAGAAGCTCCGCCAGGCCTTGGCCGAAATCGTCACCCGCCCTTGGACCATCATGGAGGTGTGCGGCGGGCAGACTCACACGATCGTCAAATACGGCATCGACCAATTGCTGCCAGCGGGGATCGAACTGGTGCACGGACCGGGTTGCCCGGTCTGTGTCACGCCGCTGGAACTGATCGACAAGGCGATCGCGATCGCGTCGCGGCCGAACGTCATTTTCTGTTCGTATGGCGACATGCTGCGGGTGCCGGGAAGCGCGCGCGACTTGTTCGACGTGAAGGCTTCGGGGGGGGACGTGCGGATTGTCTACTCTCCCCTCGATTGCCTGCAGATCGCCGAACAGAACCCGCGACAGACCGTCGTTTTCTTCGCTGTCGGCTTCGAAACGACAGCGCCGGCCAATGCCATGGCGGTTTGGCAGGCCAAGCGGCGGAGGCTCTCGAACTTCGCAGTCCTGGTCTCGCACGTTTTGGTTCCGCCGGCTATCTCGGCCATCATGTCGTCGCCGAACAATCGCGTGCAGGGCTTCCTGGCGGCCGGACATGTTTGCACCGTAATGGGGTACGAAGAGTACCTGCCGCTGGCTCAGCAATTCCAAATGCCGATTGTCGTGACGGGCTTCGAGCCGCTCGACTTGCTCGAGGGGGTTTACCGCTGCGTGCGAATGCTCGAAGCGGGCCAGGTGGGGGTCGACAACCAATACGCTCGCCTCGTGCGGCGCGAAGGCAATGCACCGGCGATGCAGTTGATCCAGGACGTATTTCAGGTTCGCGATCGCAAGTGGCGCGGCATCGGCACGATCACACAGAGTGGCTTCGAACTCACGCCCGACTACCAGCAGTACGACGCCGAGCGTCGCTTTGCCGTCGAGGGCATCGAAGTCGCCGAATCAAAGTCGTGCATCAGCGGCATGATTCTCCAGGGCTTAAAGAAGCCTAGCGAATGCGCCGCCTTTGGCGGGCAGTGTACGCCCGAGCATCCGCTCGGCGCCACGATGGTGTCGTCCGAGGGGGCTTGCGCCGCTTACTACCACTATGCGCGGTTTCGCCCTGCGTCGGTGCAAGAGAAACCACCGGATGCCAGCGACGGCGTCCCTGTCTACCAGCTTTCTCAGGCAAATCATGGCCGCAGCGATTGAAACTGACCGACTCGCTTGTCCGCTGCCGATCGCGGATCGACCGCACGTTTTGTTGGGACATGGCAGCGGCGGCAAACTGTCGGCGGAACTGCTTCAGCAGGTGTTTCTGCCGGCGTGGAACAGCGCCACCCTGGCCGCCCTCGAAGACCAGGCGACGTGCGATTTCGGTATAACGGCCGCGGCGGCCAACGGCCACGCCACGCATCGACTCGCCTTCACGACCGACTCGTTTGTCGTACGCCCGCTGTTCTTTCCGGGGGGAGACATCGGCAAGCTCGCCGTACATGGCACCATCAACGATCTAGCCGTGGGCGGCGCGATTCCCAAGTATCTGTCGGCGGCCTTCATCCTCGAAGAGGGGTTGCCGATGACCGACTTGCGGCGAATTGTCGAGTCGATGCGCCGGGCGTGTGACGAGGCCCAGGTGGAGCTCGTCACCGGCGATACCAAGGTGGTCGATCGCGGCAAGGGAGACGGCGCTTACATCACCACTTCTGGTATCGGGCTGGTACCCCGCGACCGCCGGCTCTCCATTCATGCCGCGCAACCGGGTGATCGCATATTGGTGTCAGGCACGATCGGCGATCACGGTATCGCCATCATGTCGGTTCGCGAAGGAATCGAATTTGAGACCATCCTCGAGAGCGACACGGCTCCGCTGAATGGCTTGACCGAAGTCATGCTCGGCTGTTGTCCGACAATCCGCTGCATGCGCGATCCCACGCGTGGCGGCCTGGCGAGCGCCTTGAATGAGTTGGCCGCCGCGTCCGGCGTAGGCGTGCGGTTGCACGAAGCAGCACTTCCCGTCCGTGGCGAGGTCCGCGCGGCATGCGAAATGCTCGGCTTAGATCCTCTTTACGTCGCCAATGAAGGCAAGCTCATCGCCGTCGTTCCCCGCGAGTATTCCGCAGCGGTCTTGCGAACCATGCAGGCTCATCCCCTCGGTCGAAACGCGGTCGAACTCGGCGAGGTGGTCTCGGATCACGCCGGCCTAGTCGTGCTCAATACCCTGATTGGTGGGCAACGTGTTGTCTCGATGCTCTCTGGCGAACAGTTGCCGCGGATTTGTTAGGAGATTCTTCGCTCGAGACAGAACAGGTTAGTCGCTGGCCGAAGCGGCAGAACAATAATCCGATCCAAAGGAAAACTGTCATGTCGCGGACGCTGATCGCCGGAATCGGCAACATTTTTCTCGGCGACGATGCCTTTGGGGTCGAAGTCATCGCCGCGCTGGCGAAGCACGAGCTTCCGGAGTCGGTGCGCGCCGTCGATTTCGGCATCCGTGGCCTCGACCTGACGTTTGCACTGCTTGACGGGTACGAGACGGTGATATTGGTTGATGCTTTGCCGCGCGGCGGTTCAGCGGGCCAGATCTATGTCGTCGAAGCCGAACTCGATGACCAGGCGCCGCCGCTGGATCCGACCGCCCCGCTCATCGAGATGCATCGCCTCGACCCAGCCAAGGTGTTATCGCTCGTGGTCGCGCTCGGTGGACGTTTAGGCCGGCTGCTGGTCGTCGGCTGTGAGCCCGAGCCGCTCGACGAAGCGACAGACATTCCGCCAGGCATGAGTGACGCGGTCCGCGCCGCGATTCCAGTCGCCGTCGACGTCATTCTCGAACTAGTTGGGCAGCGGGAGGGTGGTCCGCTCGCCGCGAACAAGGAATTCGCGCGCTTGACGATCTGACCTGAGAGGAGTTTGCCCTGAGAGTGCCGATGATCGCCGGCGAATACCTAGCTGGCTTTGCAATCCTCCTTGTGACGTTACTGTGTATTCTCGTGCCGGCTGTTGTTAGCCTGGCCGAGTTGCCGAAGGACTTGCGGCACAATCAAGAACAAACGAGTTGTGGCTTGCGATGCACGAGCTTTCGATCGCGATGAGCATTGTCGACCTGGCTGCCGAGGAACTCGAGCGGCAGGGGGGGAGTGTCGTCGTCGCCGTGCACTTGCAAATCGGTGCCTGGTCGGGCGTCGTCAAAGAGGCGCTGCAGTCGGCGTTCGAACTGGCCCGTGAAGGCTCGCCCCTCGAGCACTGTGAACTGAAGATCGAAGAGATCGAGGCCACAATGCACTGTCCGACCTGTGAATGCGAGCGCCCGGTGGCCTCGTTTCACGACGTGCGCTGCGCTGTCTGCGGCAGTTACGCGACCGAGTTCGTACGCGGCCGCGAGTTGGAAGTCGTCGCCATGGAGTTCGAATCGTGAATGCGCTGAAAGAGACGCGGCTGGTTCAAGTCCGCACCAGGATCCTCAAACAAAACGACATCGCAGCACGGGCCCTGCGCGAAGAGTTCCTGGCCAGCGACGTTTGCGCGATCAGCCTGGTATCGAGCCCAGGTGCCGGCAAGACCGCTTTTCTCGAAGCGGTGCTCGGCCGCCTCGCTCCGCGGTACCGGGTTGCTGCCTTGGTTGGCGACCTGGCCACCGACAACGATGCGCGGCGGCTCGCCAGGTCGGGCGTGCCCGTGCGGCAAATCACGACGGGCACGGTTTGTCATCTGGAAGCGGAGATGGTGCGTGCCGCATTGGCCGATTGGGATCTGCGAGGCCTGGACTTCCTGTTTATCGAGAATGTCGGCAATCTCGTTTGTCCGGCGACATTCGATCTGGGGGAACAAATCCGGACGGTCTTGTTCTCGGTGACCGAGGGTGAGGATAAACCGCTCAAGTATCCCACGATCTTCAACACGGCCGACGTCGCGGTGATCACCAAGGTCGATCTGGCGCAGGTCGTCGATTGCGATCTGCAGGCCGTTTACCACAACGTGCAATCGATTCGGCCGGGTATCGAAGTCCTGGAGGTCTCGGCCAAAACCGGACAGGGGCTCGACCAGTGGCTCGCGTTTGTCGAGCGATCGCGACGGCGTCAGTTGCAGGTCGTTTGATCTCTCTACGCAACGTCCCGTATCACAACAGGGGGCTCAACAAGCGCGCGACGTTGTCGGCAAACCGTTGCCCGATCGTGCGATTGGCCCACGCCTTGGGCGTCAGCTCGTCGGCCTGTTCGATGTAAGTTTGTTGCAGCTCGCGGAGTCGAGCGGTGAACTCTGCGTCGTAGACCGCCAGCGTAATCTCGAAATTCAACCACAGGCTGCGCGGGTCGAGATTCAGTGAGCCGAACAGGCTGAATTGCCCGTCGACCGTGATGCTCTTGGTGTGCAAGAGACCGTGGCGGAACATCACGATTCGCACGCCCGCCGCCAGCAAGTCTCCTTTGAAAGCCTGACTGGCCAGGCGCACCAGCTTAGAATCGACGCGCTCGGGCAAGACGATCGTCACCTGGACGCCGCGCGCGGCTGCGGCAACCAAGGCCGTCAGCAACGGTTCGTCGGGGACAAAGTAGGGCGTGGTCAACACCAACTCGTGCCGCGCGGCGTAGATCGTCGTTAGCAGAATGGTGTAGATCGCGTCGACGCGCTGGGCTGGCCCGGATGGCACCACTTGCACGACCGCCGGCCCGCGCTCGGGGACGGTGTGAACATCCCCGGTTTGACTGAGCTTCTCGATTCCCTCGCCGGTTTCCAGTTCCCAATCTTCGAGAAAGGTGATCGCCAGCGGTTCGACCGCAGGCCCCTCGAAGCGGACCATCGCATCGACCCATTGGCCGACCCCGGCATGCACTTTGAAGAAGCGCGGATCGACGAGATTCTGGCTGCCGGTATACGCGATCTCGCCGTCGATCACCACGATCTTGCGATGCAGCCGCAGGTCGATGCGCACGAACAGCATCCGCAACAAGCTCACCGGCAGAGCGGACTGCACCTGAATGCCGGCAGCGAGCATCCGCTGCGCCAGTGGACTTCCCACAAACTCATGACTCCCGACGGCATCGACCAACACGCGGCAACGCACGCCGCGGCCGGCAGCACGCACCAGCGCCGCGGCCACCTCGTCGGCCGTGCCGCCAACCGACCAGATGTAGAACTCGAGGTGACAACTGCGCTGCGCGCTGTCGATGTCGGCGATCAAGCGACGGAACGTCGTCTGGGCATCGTCGAGCAGCTCGAGCCGATTGCCCGGAAGCGCCGGAATGCCGGCGACCGCGGTACAGAGCCGACTGTGCTGTTCGCACTCGGGGCCCATCGCCGACCACTGCTGCACGGCCCGAGTGTCGAGATCCTTGAGCCAATCGAGATACGGACCGTGCACGCGCGCCGCGCGCTGAGCGCGGCCGCGCCCCAGCCGGTTCTCGCCGACGAGCAGGTACAGGGCCGCCCCGGCGAACGGCACCAACAGCACCAAGGTGAGCCAGGCCAGCGACACGCCGACAGGGCGCCGCCGATTGATGACGCGCACCGACAGGCCGACCCGAATCGCCAGGTCGGATAAGAATACCGCGATGGTGACAAGCTCGGCGTAGCGCGGCCCCAACGATTCGGTCAAGCAAACATCTCCGGCGTGAACTTGCGGTACTCGCCGGCGAACTGGGCGTCGGTGCCCACGATCGTCGCCGCCACCGAATTCATGCCGATCTCGCCGGTACAAGTCGGTTGCGTACGGTTGCGCACGGCGTGGCTGAAGATCCGCATCTCGTTCTGATACGAGAATGTCCGCAACCCTCCCGCCGCACGGTCGGCTTCGGCCGCCGCCAGGTCGCTCGTCGTCGAGAGCACGCCGCCGAGTTCGATCTCGCCGAGCTTGGCGATCGAGACTTTGGTGGCTCGGCGCTCCTTGTCATACAACACGAGATCTTGTTCGGCCGTGACCCGCAGCGCTCCGTCGACCCCCAAGAACAACTCGCCGTAGCTCCAGGCAAAGTTGAAGCCTTGATGAAAGTCCTGCGTGAAGCGGACGATCGTGTCTCCTTCGTACATATACTCGGCCGAACAGATGTCGTGCGTCTCGCGACCGTCGCGGTAGCGGCTCGTCCCCATGCCGCACACGACCAGCGGCTTCCGGCCTCCCAACAGCCAGCCGCTGGCGTCCATCTGGTGTGTGCCGTTCTCGGTCATCAGCCCGTGACCGTATTTGCGGAACAGTCGCCAGTTGATGAGGTGATTGGCCGTCGGAAAGCCCCATTTCGAGAAATCCTTGTCCAGATCGTTGGGCACGTCGCGCTTCCAGTCGCTCGAACGGTCCCAGAAGGCGTCGACGCGCATGATCTCGCCGATGGCACCCTCTTTTTGCAGCAACCGCTCGGCCAGGTAGTACAGCGGATTGCTCCGCCGTTGCTGTCCGATCTGCAGCACGCGGCCAGTTTCGTCGCGAGTGGCAATCATCACCCGCGCTTCGTCGATCGCGTAGGCCATCGGCTTCTCGCAGAACACATCCTTGCCGGCCTTCATGCAGTCGATGCTGGCCGCGGCGTGCGTGTGCTCGGGCAGCGCGATCACGACCGCTTGCAAATCGCGCTCCTTGTCGAGCAGGTCTTTCCAATCGTCATAAATACGAGCGTCGGCAGCCAGCTTCTGCGCTTCGGCCACGCACAGCGGATTGATCTCGCAAACAGCCGTCAGCTTGACGCCGGGCACCTTCAAGAAGTTGCCCGCCACGTGGCGCCCCTGACCGCCGGCGCCGATCAAGGCAAAGTGCAAGTTGTCGTTGGCCGTTGCCGCGCGGGCGACTCGGCCTGTGGCGGTAGCCGCCAGCGCGCCGATGGCGGCGCTCGATTGCAAGAAACCTCGTCGATGTGTGCGGTGCATCGCAAGTCCCTCCCAAAGATACTTCGCGCGCACGAAGCCGGCGCGCGGCGCAAGCGAATGTGAAGATCGGCGGCAAGTGCCCACTATGGAGGCGCCGCGAGAAAGCGTCAAGCGCCGGACGGAAGCCGTCTAAAGCCGTCGGCCAACTCGCCTCAGGCGGTTTCGGCAAGCGATAACCGGCACTAACGCCATGGCCAGCAAGAGCAAACTGCCTGGCTCCGGCACGACGACCATCCAGCCAGGGTAATCGATCGCCAAGGCGGCGTTGACCGCGTCGCGCAGGGAGGCCGTGTCCTGCAGTTCGACGACGCCATGCGGGATGATCTCCTGGCCCGACGACGTGTCGAGCGAGTATCCCCAGCCAACGCCGCCGAGAATCCGCGCCTGCTTGGCGCCAATGTCGGTAATCGCGACTACAAACGTTTCGACCGAGAACGTCAGCGGTGCGGCGCCCCAGGGCGCGAATGGTCCGTCCCCCATCCAAGCGTCGTTCCCACCTCCGTCGATCGCGAGGCTCGCCTTCGTGGCGCCGCTGATGTCGTACCATGGTTCGGCGTCGGCCGGTCGTGATCCGAGGAACTGCGTCGATAAGGGATCGACGAACGGCCGCATGGGATCGGGATACGGGCTGCCGATTGGCTTCGAATAGCTCGCGATCTGCAACCACCGCAAGGCGGACGGATCGACCGCAGTCTGCAGAGGATCGAGCGACCAACTCGCCCAGAAGTTCACGCCGGCAACAAAGTCGTTCGGCGCGGGAAACGGTCCTTCGGCCGCCAGCGTGCCCACGGATGTCGCGCCCAGCGCCAGGGTCGAGGCGCCAGCTCGCTCACACGTCACCAAGATGATGGCCGCGACCAGCGCGACAATTGAACAACGCAACTGTGAACCAAGGGGCAAGATACGCAACAAGTCAGCCGCCATGACTAGTCGCCGGCAAGAAATTGGCCGACGATCGATGTTCCGGTAGGCCCCCAGGCTTTCTGAAGATTACCCAGCGACGGCAAAACCTGCAACGTTCGACAGCGCGAATCGACCGCGCGCTTGCTCAACTCGACGATTGCACTGGATCGCTGATCGTCGCCCTGCCAGCTTGCATCGGCGAACTTCGGCCCACCAACGGCCAGTCGCGCAATCGCCTTTCGCAACTGCTGGCGCGGCCGCATGCGCCATAATTGAGACATGCTGCCGTCAACCGATTGCGGCTTCGGCCGGGCGTACCGTGGGCTCGTTAGCACGCGGTTGCGCCGCTCGCGGTAGCAAACCATTCCGGGGCAGCGGTTTGGGCTCCCTTGCATAGGGTGCCGAAATGGATAAGAATTTTTGAGCGATCCATGCTAGCCTGCCACCGCCGGCTGGGTCGCCTGGAGAGGTGGCTGAGTGGTCTAAAGCGCGGGTTTGCTAAACCCGTGACCGGGTAACTGGTCCGCAGGTTCGAATCCTGTCCTCTCCGCTGGAATCCAAATCGCCGGCCGCAAACGTTTGTTCTGAAAACACTTGCGGCCGGCGTGAAACAAATGTGCCTCAAACCGCAGCACGTGACATCGAAGTGTTGATGCCGCGGTTGATGCCGGACTGCTGAACCTTTGGGAATAGGTGGCGATGTGAACCATTCCAAAAGGTAAGAAGGGCTTGGAATGCCGCCTGCTACGGCATTCCAAGCCTCAGGTCGGGGCGACTGGACACGGTTAGAACTTTTTCTGGCTGGGGTCAGGCCTTGGCCGCAGACGCTTCTGCATAATGCGAAACGACTTGCGGATGAATGGCAGGCGATCGCTGTTGCGAGCCAGCTTGGCGAAATGGGACCTCGGCTGTCGAGTGCTCCTTTAGTCCGATGCCAGCCGATACCCGATGCTTGGCTCGGTTAGCAGGTACTGGGGGCGGGACGGGTCGGACTCAATCTTGCGGCGCAGGTGGGCCATATAGACGCGGAGGTAATGCGTCTCAAATACGCTGTCGGGCCCCCAGACTTCCTTGAGGAGCTGCCGGTGCGTGACAAGTTTACCGCCGTGGCGGATGAGGGCCGTCAGCAGCCGATGCTCAATGGGCGTGAGATGGACCTCCTTCTTGCCGACGAAGACCTGGTGCCGGCCGAAGTCGACGCGCAGCTCGCCAAGGGTGAACAAAGGGGCGTCTGCTTCGGAAACGTCAGGCAACCGCCGCAGCGCCACTCGGACGCGGGCCAGTAGTTCGCCGACGCCGAACGGCTTCGTCAAGTAATCATCCGCACCACCGTCGAGTGCCTTGATTTTGTCGGCCTCGTTACCTCGGGCAGATAGGACGATGATCGGGACATTCGACCACTGGCGCAGCCTGTGGATCACCGACGACCCATCGATGTCCGGCAAGCCCAGGTCCAGCAGCAGCAAGGCCGGCTGCTCGTCCTTCGCTTTCTGCAGGCCATCCTCGCCTGTCGGCGACTCCAGCACACGATACCCACTGCCCAGGAGCGTGGCTCGCAGGAACCTGCGAATCTCTGCCTCATCCTCGATGATGAGAATTCTTGGGAATTGAGCCGGGACTGGTTCCTTGACCATATTGCATCAGGACGTAAGGCTGCCTGGTCCGGCGGATTGCTGCTCTGCCGTTGCGTTCATTGTCTCAACGTCCCGCGGTGGTGGGCCATCGGCGACGAACTCCAGACGAAACGCGGCACCGCCTCCGGCGCGATTTCGGGCGGTCACGCGCCCTCCATGAGCATCCATGATGGCACGGCAGATTGCCAGTCCGAGGCCCGCCCCGCGCGAATCGGACTTGGCGTCGTCGCCACGCTGGAACCGCTCGAAGATCCGCTGCTCGTCCCCTGGCTTCAAACCAGGGCCGTGATCGGCGATTTCCAAAACGGTCTTGCGTCCGTCTTGCCAGGCATGGATCTCAATGGCTGTTCCGGCCGGCGTGTACCGGCAAGCATTGTCCAATAAGTTCACAATGGCCTGCTCGACCAGGACGGCGTCTACGTGCGCGAGCAAGACGTCCGGCGGCAAATTGACGTTCACGGGTCGATCCGCGAGCGTCCGTTCAAGCCGCCGCAGGGCCGAGGCGACGATCTCTTCGACGGGCTGCCATTCCTTGTTGATCGCTGGCTTTTCGGAGGACGAAAGCTGCGTCATTCGCAGGATGTTCTCCACGAGCCGCGACAGGCGATCGGATTCTTCGAAGATGGTCTCCAGCAGTTCGCGTCGCGTCGGTTCGTCCATCGACGTACCACCGTGCAGGAGGCTGCTCGAGGCCCCGACGATCACGGCCAGCGGAGTGCGCAAGTCATGCGAGATGGAGGAAAGCAGCGTGCTGCGAATCCTCTCGGTCTCCGCCTGCAGACGGGCCTGGTCCGACTCAAGCGTGAGCCGATCGCGCTCGATCGCCAAGGCAACCTGCGTCGAGTAGTTTTCCAGGATTTGCCGGTATTCAGGCAGCAGAAGCTTAGCGGCGTCGCTGTGGCGAACCGCCAAGACGCCCATCGTTCCGCTGGGAGACTGGAGTGGAAGGTAGAGCGCCCGGGCCGATGGCAAGGTGTCAGTGCCGTGGCCGGCAGGCTGACCGTGGTCAAATACCCATTGCGCGACGGTGATTTCGGAGGGATCGGCGGCAAATCGAGCGCGGTGATCCAGGATCGGCTGCAAATTGCCGGCGCGCGGGAGGAACACGGCCGTGTCGCCGCCGAGGAACTCCGAGACGGCACGTTCCGTTTCTGCCGCAATGAAATCTTCTCCCACGATCCCGGTGAGCTTGCGGCCCAGGCGATAGAGGGCCTCGATGCGCCGTTCATTGCGCCGGGCGGACTCGGCCTGGCGTCGGACCCGCGCCGTCAGAGCCGCGATACTTAGACCTGCAACGAGCATCACCGCAAACGTGATCAGGTACTGCGTGTCGTTGACAACCACGGTGTAGTACGGCTGGGTAAAGATAACGTCGAACAGTGCCACCGACACGACCGATGCCACGATCGAGGGGCGTCGCCCATACCGGAACGCGACGAACATCACGCCCAGGAGGTAGGTCATCACCAGATTGGCCTCGGTCAGGCCTGCGCGATGCCAAAGCAACGAGACGCCCGTGCACGCTGCCAGAACGAGTGCCGTTCCGATCCAAGCGCGCCACCGAAAACCAATCGTAGGCGGAGGGGCCGGCGGCGCATGCGGCACCAGTTCGGCGGTTCCGTGGATCACGTAGACGTCAATGTCGCCGCTCTCGCGAATCAGCCGGTCCGCAGGCGACTGGCGTGGCCGGAACCATCCGCGCGTCAACTCAGATTTGCCCACGACGATCTTCGTGACGTTGCGCTCTTGAGCGTACCCGATCGTTTCGGCGACGAGGTCCTCGCCGCTTACGGTGGCGGTTTCGGCTCCCAGTCGCTCGGCAAGTCGAAGATGTGCGAGCAGCCGCGCCCGATCCTTCGTAGACATCTCGCCTGATTGCGATGATTCAACGTTGATGGCAATCCACTCGGCTCCGAGGGAGTCGGCCAGGCGCTTCGCCGCGCGCACCAGCCTGGCTGAGGTGGGGCTGGGACCGACGCAAACCAGCAATCGTTCGCGGGTGGCCCACACTTCGTGCCGGGCGCGAGCAAGCCGGGCCGTCTGCACGTCGGCATGTACCCGTTCCGCCGTGCGGCGGAGAGCCAATTCTCGCAGGGCGACGAGATTCTCCTTGCGGAAGAAGTTCTCAAGCGCCCTGGCAGCTTGCGCTGGAATATACACTTTCCCCTGCTCAAGACGTTCCAGCAGGTCCTCCGGCGGCAGGTCAATCAACGTCAGCTCGTCGGCCCGATTGAAAACATCATCGGGCACGGTTTCGCGCACGATGACGCCGCTGATCTGGGCAACGACGTCGTTGAGCGACTCGACGTGCTGCACGTTGCAGGTCGTGTTGACGCTAATGCCGGCATCCAACAGCTCTTCGACATCCTGCCAGCGCTTCACGTGCCGCAAAGACGGGGCGTTCGTGTGCGCGAGTTCGTCGACCAGAATCAGTTCCGGTTTCCGTGCCAAAGCCGCATCCAGGTCAAACTCGCGCAGCGTCGTTCCGCGATAGGGAACCTCCAGGGGCGCAAGCCGCTCCAGACCTTCGAGCAGCTTCTCGGTTTCAGGCCGCCCGTGCGGTTCGACATAGCCCACGACGACGTCCGCGCCCGCGGCTTGCTCGCTGCGAGCATCAAGCAACATGGAATACGTCTTGCCGACACCTGCAGAGTAGCCGAAGAATACTTTCAAGCGACCGCGCTTTGGTTGGGCGGATAAATCCCTGTCTCCCTCCGTCTGGAGACGAGCGAGCATCTGCTCGGGTGTGGGGCGATCGCTGTCGGTCATGGCGCGGTATTCGTTGGCGGCTCCGCAAGTCGATCGAGGGCCACGTTAAGCTCCAGAACGTTGACGATCGGTTCTCCTCCCAGGGCAACCATTGTCGGCGAATCGGCGTGCTGGCGAACCAGCTCTTCTACCAGCTCCCGCCGAACGCTTCGGGCTTCAGCCACTCGTGGCACTTGAAACAACGCAGCGGCCAGCGAAATGTGTGGGTCCATCCCGGAGCCGGACGCCGTGACAAGGTCGGCCGGAACAAGTTGTCCCGAGTCGGGCTTTAGCTCGCCGATGATCCGCCGCGCTTTTTCCGCGAGCAAGGGATTCGTGGGTGACAAATTGCTGCCTCCCGTGGCACTGGCATTGTAGTCGCATGCCGAGGGCCGCGGCCAGAAGTAGTCGTGTCGTGAGAAACCCTGCGCGAGCAGCCGCGAGCCAATAATCGTTCCGCCGGAACTTCGTACGAGACTTCCCTGTCGCGACTGCGGCGCGGCCAGCGCGGCGAATCCTAGAATGACGGCCGGATAGGCAACCGAGCAGACCAGAAAGCTCAATAAGAACAGTCGCAATGAAGTGATGACGTCTCGCATGTTCAATACTTTTTCACCCCGGGGACAGAGGCTATGCCAATCCGAGGGCCAACAGGATCAGGTCGATCAACTTGATTCCCAAAAACGGCACCACCAACCCGCCCAAGCCGTAGATGAGCAGGTTCCTCTGCAACAAAGCGTCGGCTCCCACCGCACGGTAGCGCACGCCCCGGATCGCGATGGGAATGAGGCACGGAATCACGACGGCGTTGAAGATCACGGCCGACAGGATGGCACTCTGAGGCGTGGCGAGCCGCATGATGTTCAGCACTTCCAACTGAGGCAGTGCAACCATGAAGATCGCCGGGATGATCGCAAAATACTTGGCGACATCGTTGGCCACGCTGAACGTGGTCAACGCGCCGCGGGTCATCAGCATCTGCTTTCCCACGGATACGACGTCAATGAGCTTGGTGGGATTCGAATCGAGGTCGACCATGTTGCCGGCTTCCTTGGCGGCCTGCGTCCCGGTGTTCATTGCCACGGCCACGTCGGCTTGGGCCAGGGCAGGAGCATCATTGGTGCCGTCGCCGGTCATGGCCACGAGGTGCCCGTCTTTTTGATACTCCCGGATGAGTTCGAGCTTCGCCTCGGGCGTGGCTTCCGCCAGAAAATCATCGTCGCCTGCCTCCGCGGCGATGGCAGCGGCCGTCTTGGGGTTGTCGCCGGTAATCATCACCGTCTTGATGCCCATGCGGCGCAACTCGATGAAGCGTTCTTTGATCCCGCCCTTGACGATATCTTTCAGGTAAACGGTCCCTAGTACGCGGTTGTTTTCGGCAACCACCAGCGGGGTCCCGCCGGCGCGGGCGATTACGTCCACATCGTGTGCGACTTGCTCAGGAAAATCGCCGGCCTGTTCGTCTATGAATCGCCGGATCACGTCGGCTGCACCCTTGCGGATGCGTCGACTGTCGAGGTTGATCCCACTCATTCGCGTGCGGGCCGTGAAGTTCACAAACTCAGCCTGCGTTGCTTCCAGCTCCCGACCGCGGATGTTGAACCGCTCTTTGGCCAGTACGACGATGCTGCGCCCCTCGGGGGTTTCGTCAGCCAGCGAGGCCAGTTGGGCCGCATCTGCCAGTTGTCTCTCTTCGATTCCCGGCGCGGGCCGGAATTCGGTGGCCTGGCGGTTCCCGAGCGTGATCGTGCCCGTTTTGTCCAACAAGAGCACATCCACGTCGCCGGCAGCCTCGACGGCCCGCCCGGACATGGCCATTACGTTCGCCTGGCTCAAACGTGCCATGCCGGCAATACCGATCGCGGCCAGCAGCGCACCGATCGTGGTCGGTATCAGGCAAACCAACAGGGCGACGAGCGTCGGCACGTCAATTGTGACGTCAAAATACCGGGCAATGGGATAAAGCGTCGTGCAGACCATGAGGAAGATCAAGGTGAAGCCGGCCAGGACGATGGTCAGCGCGATTTCGTTGGGGGTTTTTTGACGCTCCGCTCCCTCGACCATGGCAATCATGCGATCCAGGAAGCTTTCGCCGGGTCGGGCCGTGACGCGAACCACCAGATAATCGGACAGTACCCGTGTTCCGCCCGTGACGGCCGAGCGGTCGCCGCCGCTTTCGCGAATCACCGGAGCGCTTTCGCCGGTGATCGCGGACTCATCGACCGAGGCCACGCCCTCGATTACTTCTCCATCGGCGGGAATGGTCTCGCCGGCTTCCACGCGCACGACGTCGCCGTTTTGCAGCTCGGACGCCGGCACGTCTTCGACCGTGGCTCGGCCTTGATCGGTGAACCGATGAGCGGTGACGTCTTGCCGCGCTTTGCGCAGGCTGGCTGCCTGGGCGCGCCCCCGCGCCTCGGCCACGGCCTCGGCAAAGTTCGCGAACCAGACGGTCAGCCACAGCCACACCGAGATAGCGAGGAAGTAGCCGGTGCCTTCAGTACTGGAGATAGCGGCCGAGAGGGTTGCCAACGCGGTCAACGCGGCCCCCAGCTCCGTGACGAACATCACAGGGTTTCGGGCCATGGACCGGGGGTTCAGCATCTTGACGGCCTGCCCGACCGACGGCAGCAGCATCCTGGCAGTGAAGAGCGACTTTTCTTTGCGGAAAGATGTGCCCTGGGAAGAACCGCCGGCCGACGTTGCTTCGACTTGCATGGAGTTGCCCCTACGAATCACCGCAGACTGAGGTGTTCGGCGATCGGACCCAACATCGCCAGCGGCAGGAACAGCAAGGCTCCGACGATGAGGACGGTGCCCAGTAGGACGACGCCGAACAGCAGCGTGTCGGTGCGAAACGTGCCGGCGGTCTCCGGAGCAGCCCGCTTGGCGGCCAAGGACCCGACAATAGCCAGTGGCGCGATGATGGGGATGAACCGACCCAAGAGCATGACGACCCCCGTGGCAATGTTCCACGGCACGGTGTTGTCTCCTAAACCCTCGAAGCCAGACCCGTTGTTGGCCGCCGCAGAGCTGAACTCGTACACGATTTCGCTCAAGCCGTGGCTGCCGGGATTGTGCAGCGTGTCCAGACCCCACGACGTGTCTGCGAACAGCGCGGTTCCGCCCAGGATGAACAGCGGATGGGCCAAGAGCGCAACGAGAGCCAACTTCATCTCCTTGGTTTCCACCTTGCGAGTGAGATACTCCGGGGTGCGGCCGACCATCATGCCGGCGAGGAATACGGCAGTAATCACGAACAGGAACATATTGATAAACCCCACGCCGACGCCGCCGAACACGACGTTCAGCCACATCCCGGCCATCGGCACAAGGCCCGTCAATGGGTTCAAGCTGTCGTGCATTGCGTTCACGCTGCCGTTGCTGGTCGAAGTGGTCGACACCGCCCATGTCGCACCGGCGGTTGTTCCGAAGCGCAGCTCCTTGCCTTCGAGGTTCATCGAACGCGCGACCGGCAGGTTTTCCAAGGCAGCTGTCGGCTGGCTTTCAAGCACACAAGCGGCGACGACGAAACTCAGGTAAAGCGCCAGCATCACGCCGAAGAGCACCGCCGCGTGCCGTACGCGACCGGTGATGCGGCCGAACATCCAGACGGTCGCCATCGGCACGAGCAGGATGGCAATGTTAGAGAGCACATTTGACCAGAACGTCGGATTCTCAAAAGGATGTGTGCAATTCGGCCCGAACCAGCCGCCGCCGTTTGTGCCCAATTGCTTGATCGCGATGAAGGCCGCCACCGGGCCACGGGCGATCGTCTGCGTCGCGCCTTCGAGCGTGGTGGCGACCGCCGAACCTTCCAGCGTCATGGGCGCGCCGCAAAGGACCAGCAGACCAGCCCAGACGATCGACAGGGGTAGCAGGATCAAGGCCGCCGCCCGCCAGACGTCCAGATAGAAGTTTCCCAGGCGCGAGAATCCTGCGAGCCCTCGGGCGAGTGCCGTGACGACCGCGATGCCTGTAGCCGCACTGACGAATTGCAGCCACATTAACGCGCCTAGCTGCGAGAAGTAGCTGAGCGACACTTCGCCTGAGTAGTGCTGCAAGTTTGTGTTGCTGGTAAAACTGGCCGCGGTATTAAAGGCCAGGCTTGGTTCGAGCGGACCCTTGCCATCAGGATTCAGCGGCAACCACTGCTGAGTCGTCAACACGAGATACGCGAACCCGAACATCAGCAGATGGAAGGTCAACATCGAGACGCAGTACTGTTTCCAACTCTGCGGCCGGCATATCTCATATCCAAGCAGCGCTGCGCACGTTTTCTCGTAGCGGATGCGGATTGGTCCGGCGTCGCTCGGATCCATGGCCCACTGCATGTATCGCGCTAGCGGCCATGAAAGGACGATCGCTACCACGACGACGATTGTTGGAATAGTCAAACCGAGCATCGCCTGGTTTCCTTGCTAGAACTGCTCCGGCCGGATGATCACGTAGCAGAGATAGCCGAATGCGAAGATCGTCGTCACGATCACGCAACCATTGACAAGCACTTCCACGGCATTCTCCTCACAGTCGCTCGCAGGCCCACGTGAAACCAAGCATCGCCGCGAATACGGCCATTCCAATGAAGAACATCAATAGCCACATCGATTGCGCCTTGAACTCAGACCGGGAGCCGGCAAAACCAGCCGGCGCAGTGATCGTACTCCTGGTGGCGCTAAAATGGCGTCAAAAGCAGAGTTTGCGTCTGTGCGTGGCGTTTGAACTGCGTAAGTTGCGGTGCGTGTCATCGGGCGATTCAAATACCGCCACTTGTGGGCGGAATGCAGCAGCCGGGGTTGATGATTGCTGGAACCTCTACGATTGGCAAGCGGTGGTAGTGACTTTGCCGCGTTTGCCTGCGCTTCGGCGCGACGGTTTCTCGCCGTCCGAGCCGGTGGGCGGAATGGCGGCATTTGGATCGGCGGCCGGCTGCTGATCGTCCAAGTCGGCGTTCGATTCCCCATTCGTGTCGATCACTGACGGCTCCGCAGCGGTGACGTTTTTACCGGGCGTTTGTTCGGCCGCGGCCCGGTTGCGGAGTCGGTAGCTCTTGCCAGTCATGGGAATCAGTTCCGCGTGATGAAGAAAGCGATCAAGAATTGCCGTCGCGGCCGGCACGTCGCCGATCAACTTGCCCCAATCCTCCAGGGGTCGGTTGGAAGTCATCAGCGTGCTCTTGGTCTCGTAGCGCCGCATGATGATCTCGAACAGCGTCTCTCCGCTGCGCTTCGGTAAATTCTTCATTCCCATGTCGTCGACGATCAACAGATCTGGCTTCAAGTAGCGGGCCAAGACCTTCTCTTGGCCGTCGAACGCCTCGTCATGCAGGAAGTCGCGAACGACGTCGAAGATCGAACGATAGTACACCAGAAAGCCCTGTTTGATCGCCGCCAGCCCGATGGCCTGTGCCAGGTAACTCTTCCCCGTGCCCGGTGGGCCGACCAGCAGCACGTCGCGGCCTTCGCGGAGGAACCGGCAGGTGGCCAACTCGAACACGCGTTGCCGAGGGATCGAGGGATTGAAACTGAAGTCGAACTGATCGAGCGGCTTAAGCTCGCGGAAGTCGGCAGCTCGTACACGGCGTTCAATTTGCCGCTCGCTGCGGACCAAGAGCTCATCCTGAAGGATCAGCTCCAAAAACTCCGCGTGCGTGAGATGATGGCCGGCCGCCTCTTGCAGGCGGACGTCCAGCGTCGACAACAGGCCGGAGAGCCGCAGCTCTTTGAGCTTGCTGTGCAGGGAATCGTGCGTCATCGAAATCGTCTCCTAGCGCGGGAAAGAATCACGAACTACAGTGGAACAGTCCGGTGAAACGGAGGCGGGCTCTGCTGAGGAGCAACCTGCCAAGGGATAACCGGATCGAGGGCGCGTCGAGCATGCGTCAGAGCCCTGATGGTGATTGCCATCGGGGCTCACTTGTTGATGCTCCCTTCGAACGCCCGAGCCATGCCTGGTAAAACCTTCGTCGTCACGACGACGACGATCGGCCTGGCGCGCCTGGGCGGCCGCCACGATGGCGGCATAATCGTCCAACGGCCGGATCAGCGGATGCTCGTCCAACAGCGGCAGCGACTGCTGCTTCGGGGCGCTGCGTTTCAAGAGCGCGCGGAGCACGCGCAAGCGAAACGCCCCGTGGGAATGGGCTGTTTCACAGGCTTTTTCCAGGGCTTCATAATCATGTTTCTTGGTGAGGCTGATCAGCCCCATCAACGGTCGCGTCCCTTTGACGCGCTTGAGCAAGAGCGCAGCGCCTTGCTCGAGCCCACTGATCTTCTCCCGCGCGATGTGAGCGCCCTGCGTGCTGAACCGGCCTTGCTCGTGCCGCGCATGCAAGGCAATCTCCTGCATTCGCAGATTGAACACGCGCACCGTCCGCGCATCCCAGCGGGCCCACACTTTCAGCCCGAGGTACTCGGGCGGCACGGAGTAGTAGGCCTTGGCCACCTCGATATGGCCGTCGCGGTTGACGACCCGCTGCGCTTCATGGAACGACGAGAAGCGCTCGTGCGGTAAGGGCTGTAGGGCCGGTTGCTCGACCTCACGAAAGGCCTGGCCGACCTGTTTCTTGGTCGTGCCGTGAATCCGCGTGTCGGCGACGCTGGTTTCCCAGTGCAGCAGATGTTCGTTCTGCGCTTCGAGACTGGTAAACGTGTGTCCTTTGAGCGCGTTCTCCTGGCCATAGCCCACGCCCCGCTCCGTCTTCCCTTTGTGCCGCGGCGTGCGAGGCTTGGTCGGCAAGATAGCCACGCCGTAGTGCGCGGCGAAGGCCGCCACCTTGGGCACCAGTTCGGGATCGTACCAGTCAGCCTGTTTGACGGCCGCCTTGAGATTGTCGATCACCAGCACCTTAGGCACGCCGCCGAAGTGCCAAAAGGCGTTCTCGAGCACGCGCAAGAAATCGTCAGTCGTCTGGCGATAGGTGACCTCGCTATACGCCTTCCGCGAGTGCGATAACACGATGCGGAACAGGTGCGTCTTCTTGCGCTGCGGCTTGCCACGCGGCGTGAGTTGGCCGGTGACGATCGGCGCCCCGGCGCCGAAGTCGGCCTGGGCTTCATCGCCGGGCGCCACTTCCATCCGGCGAAAGGGCAGCGGCCGAGATCGGCCCAGTCGCTTGACGAACCGCTTCACGCTGTCGTAGCCGGCCGCGAAACCATGATCGCTCCTCAGGTCTTGCCAAATACGCTGCGCCGAGAGGCCTTGGGCTAACTTGGCCTCGATCAGCTCACGCCATGGTTGACACTCGCTCTTGCGGCCGGCGGCTGAAGGCGCTCGGCACGCAGCCGCGTCATGGTCAGCGGGTAGCACCGCGGATTGGTCTGCGGCATTTCGATCGGCCTCCGAGGCCGGCGAGCCGGTGGGCGAAATGGCTGCATTTGAACCGGCCACCCAATCGGCGCTAGCCGCATCATCGGTCGCTCGTTCGCCGGGAGCCGGTGACGCCCAAAAAGTGGCTGCATTTGGCGCTGCGGAGCCGGCGGGCGAAATGGCTGCATTTGGCGGGCGCAGTTGGCGCAACAGGCATCTTCCGACCGTGCCGCGATCGATGCCCAGCTCGCGGGCGATTCGCCGCCGCGACCACTGGAGCGAATGCAGGTGCAGTATCGACTGAACGATTGCCATCTTGAGCACGTTCGCCATGATCGGCCTCCGGCAGGTGTGGGTTCCCTGCCGAAGGCCTAGGGCGAATTCCGGGGGCTTCAAAATGGCTGCTTTTCAATTCGCCCCTCGTGGCGGTTTTTGAGTGCCCGCTGACAGGTGCGCAAGGCAGTTTGGCTTCGAGTAGAAAGAACCCCTTGGTCGGAAGCCAATTGATTGAACTGCCGCCTTTATGACGCAATTCTCGTCCCCGCAATGAGAAAGCCCTTCGACGCTCTCGCCGAAGGGCTCATTTCGAGAAATAGTCGGGGCGACAGGATTTGAACCTGCGACCTCTTGACCCCCAGCTCAGCATCACCAAATTCACGTACAAGCTTACACGGTCTACCTTTACGAGACGTGAACCGTCGAAATCGGTGCTTGCCAATTGTGCCACACGACCGAATTCCATGCCGACCGTGCTTGTGAATGTCCTGCCTCCGAGGGGCCGCTGTTGATGCTCTGTTGATGCCAAGCTACGAGCCCGTGGTAAACCGTAAGCGGTTCCCGTCCTTTCTTCGTCCGCCGTCCTTGGAGATCTGACTCGGATCGGTCCGCTTGGCCGCCCGGCACTTTCAATGACCAAGGCGGCTCATTCCCTGACACGGGAATGATCAAGAACGAGAAAGATGTCAATTTGGGCGATAACTCCATCGTCGAGGAATGCCCCGAAAAGCCGCGCTAAGATCCGCAGACGTCGTGGCAATTGAGAAGGCGGTGCATGGTCGTTTACGTGTTGATATCAAGGGTGCAACGTAACCATCTCGACGGCATCTGTGTCTGCTGAGCATAGTCTCACTGGTATGCGGGCTGAAACGCTCTGGTGTTATACGATCAAATCTGTAAGCTCTTCGCCGTCATCGACCCCGTCGTCGACGCTGGAGTAGAGGAACCAGTCATCATCGTCGTCGCCAAACAGGGCGTCGATAACTTCGTCGTCGTAAGCCGTTACTTCGGGCTGAAAGAAATAGTCTTCGTTAAGCCTGGTGCCCGTACCAGTTCCCTGCAGATTGTCGACGCGATCCGCGAACGAACGCCCCGAACTCCACTCAGCCTGGATGGCGATGAGGGCAGCCAGCCAGCTGGGACCGAAATCGACCGTGCCTGAAATCAGCAAGTCGTCGCCGTTGCCGCCCGTGAGCGAGTCGCTGCCTTCCCCGCCGATGAGAATGTCATTGCCGTCACCACCGTTCAAGGTGTCGTTTCCGTCACCGCCGATCAACAGATTATCCTGAGTGTCCCCGGTGATGGTGTCGGCAAACGCACTCCCAATGACGTTGGGAACACCGTTGCCCAGTGCTACCGAAGCTTCCAAGCCGAGGTCGTAGTTCAGCAAAGTGAGATGCCCAGAGTCGACAAACGAGCTGGATGTCAAGTTGAGGGCAATTCCCGCTTGATAATCTGTGAAATCCAGCGTGTTAGCGCGTCCCGGGCTCATCACGATGATCGTGTCGCTGCCCAGGTCCTCGGAACTACTGGTCCGGCTGAAGACGATCGTGTTGTTGCCATCGCCGACGAATAGCAAGTCGTCTCCACCGCCACCGTTCAGCGTATCGTTGCCATCGCCGCCGGGGTGGCTGATCTCCAGATAAGCGGCCGCGCTGATTATCGTGTCATTGCCGGCGCCTCCCAGTAGCACGTCTATTCCATTCCCACCGACCAGGAGGTCATCGCCATCACCCCCTTCGAGGAGGTCGTTGCCGGCACTATAGGAGCTTGACAACCCAAAAAAAGACGGATCGCTGATGAGCGTGTCGTTGCCGGCACCGCCAATCAAATGATCGTTCCCGCTGCCTCCCACCAGGATGTCATCCCCGTCGCCCCCTTCCAGGATGGCATCGCCGTAGCTGCCCCAAGTGCCCAGGCCGAGGACGGCCGGGTCGACGATGAGCGTGTCATTGCCGGCGCCGCCCACGAGATGAATACCACCGGCCAGGTAGCCACCGGCTTCGTTGGCATAGATGGTATTGGACTTGCGACTGCTGCCAATGACGACCATCAGGTTCGCCACGCCGTCGATCGTTAGTGCAAGATAGTCGTCGAATCCGGCGTAGTCGCTAACCGCCTGCTCTTCTTCGTCTTGGCTCTCGCGCAAATCGAGTTCCACCTGGGCGGCGTACGGGACGAGCCAGGTCAATGAGGGATCTGTGTTACCTGCGTCCCCGAAAAACAGCGCATTCGAGACCTCGCCCGGCTCGCTGTATTCCAGATCAAGGTTGATCGTATCGTGTCCCTGCGACACGTGACCGTTGAAGTCACGATTGCTGCCGATGTCCCAGCCGGCGAC
Organism: Pirellulales bacterium; assembly: GCA_050184475.1. Taxonomy (GTDB): domain Bacteria; phylum Planctomycetota; class Planctomycetia; order Pirellulales; family JAEUIK01; genus JAIESQ01. The sequence continues at coordinate 164,184 of JBFXAH010000014.1, forward strand.
GCCGTCCAGGTTCACATAAAAGAAGGAATTGTTCCCGCCCACATCACCGGTAAGCAGATCGTCGCCCGGACCACCGATGAGCACCACACTGAAATCGGGGCTGCTGCCCGACGAGGTGATCGAATCGTTGCCGCGCGTACCTAGAACAAACGCCACAAAGTCATCGTTCACTAACGTCAGGCTCAGCATGTCAGCCAGCAAGACTTGTTCGGTCGTGACGGCCAGGTCCAGGCTGATCCCTACCCCCTCGCTATCGGGAGCCAAGCGACGGAAGTCGAGCAGATTACCAGTCACTTCCTCGCCGATCTCCTGGTCGTCATCGATCGTATCACTCCCCAGGTCCGAGTTACCTGCAAACACATAGGTATCAAAACCGGCTTCGCCTTCCAGCGTGTCGTCCCCACCGCCACCCTCGAGCCTATCGTCCCCGGCTCCGGCGATTAACGAATCGTTTCCATCTGCACCGATCAAGTGGTCGCCACCACCGCCGCCCATCAAGGTGTCGTTTCCGGCGCCACCATCCGCGCAGAGGGCCATGGCGTCCAGTTCACTGCCGTCAATCACGTCGTCGCCGCCCAAGCCGTAGGCGATCACGTGTCCAGTGACCCCGTAGTAAGTGTCGATTAGCGATACAGTTGCGCCAGCCAACTTCGTGATGGTGACCGTGACGCTTGTGCCAACTTGTTCGAACGCGACTTCGTCGTCTTCATCCGAGCCGCCAAACACCAAGTCAACCTGACCATAGCGCGTGGTACTCGCTTGCAGCGACGTGTTGAGGACCGGCACGGAATACGACTGCGCGGCGCTCGTGTTGCCAAAGCTATCCGAGACTGTGACGGTGACGTGGTAGCCATCGCCGAAGACGCCGAGACCCTGGTCGTACGCGTCGCTCGACTGGTGAAATACGTGCGTGGCGCGCAATAGGGCATCGGCGCGATCGAAGTACTCGACAGCCGCGGCCGGGTCGCTCCAGGCGCCGGTCTGGGAGCCGTTCCAGGCAGCAATGATCTCAAACGTGTCGGTGGTCACGTTGGCGACAACGTACTGGCCGTCGTAGTCCGCGGTCCCCACGATCCGCACGACATCGTCGTTGGCCAGACCGTGTCCGGCGCTGGTTACGACAACAGTGCCGCCGGTGCCCTCGGCGATGGCTGAAATTCCCGCCAACGGCGCGTCCCCCCAGTCGATGGCATACGTGTAGCGACCATCGATTTCATTCGGGTCGTTGGCGTGAAAGTTGAACTTGATCGACTGACCGACAACGCCCTGGTAGGCCTCGTCGCCGAAGTCGAGAGCGTTCATGCCGGGGTCGTAGTCGTTGGCGAGCGCATTGAAGGGGAGAGTTGCTGCACCACCGGGACCGCGAAGGCATAGGTGACGCGATCAGCCCCAGCGGTCCCGCCATCCCCTTGATCCGTGGCGCTGACAAAGATCGTCGAACCGTATTGCGACAGATCAATCGTTTCGTCGAATTCGATGGTCCCCCCGGTATTGCGGACAGCGGCGTGCGTGCCTGGAATGAGTACCTGTGGCTGATCGATACCTGTCTGCGCGAAAAACTGAAAATCGTACCAGATGTCGTCGGCAGCACCCCCTTCCTGCGGGGTGAAGACGATGTGCAGGTTCAGCTCGTCGCCATCCTGCGAAGACTGGATCGTGAACACCTCGGCCTGTTTGGCGCCGCGGACCACGGGGTGCTCGTTCGGGCCACGCAAGTCACCCGTTTCGATGCGTCCTGGCAACGTTCCATTGATGCGCAATCGCGTTGCTGAGGTAGTTCCGTCTCCGTCTCCAATACTGATTCGAATTGGACTTACAAGGAATGGCTTCTGCACAATGGTAAAGCCGTTTTTCGCATCGTTTATGCGGCTATAGAACCCGCCGCCGTCGATAGTGAAAAGAGGACCAAATTGCAATAGCTGCAGCAGATCGCGCACCGTTGTTGCACCACTGAGATCGATCGGGTCAATGGGACCGCCTAGCGACCTTGTGACTTCGACGTCGCCCAAGGGGTGTCCGACGTCAATCGGGTCGCCGTTCAGATTGCCAAACTCCGTAAGCAACGTGTCCAACCCCAAGCCCTTGCCCACATCCCAGATCAGGTTATCCCGCATCACCACATGATCCGCATCGGAGACGATTTCGATTCCTTGCCCTCCGACATGCGCAAACACCCCACCGGAAATCGTGATGGGATCGGTGCTTGGCT
>JBFXAH010000015.1:0-164957 GCA_050184475.1 Pirellulales bacterium
TTGTCGCCGTCGCCGGGGGGCTTTTTGGGTGCAGGCATGGCGTGGCCTCCGGTACGAAAAGGGCGCAGAAAGTACCGGAGGTGGGACTTGAACCCACACCCTGTTGCCAGGACTGGATTTTGAATCCAGCGCGTCTGCCATTCCGCCACTCCGGCAAAGAGTTGGAACTAAACAGCTTGCGACGAAATATGCCCGTCGTCAAGGGGGCGGCCCGGCGCCCATAATCGCGCCAAAGACGCCCGATGGCCAAACCGCTGAGAGGAACATGGTCAGGGGCGACGTGGTTCGTCGCAGATCGCACCAGTGGCGAAGGCAGGGCGCTCAGCCGCCGGGCTGCGGCGATACGACGCCAACACCCGCACGATACCCCGGAGGTTCGTCGAGCAGCGGGAGCGGATTGATTTCGGCCGGCTCGCTGCCGAACACCTCGTTGGCCAGCGCGCGCATGCGTTCCAACGGTTCCCCGGTCAAGCCATGCTTGACTAGATCGGTGGTTTCGCGTGGATCGTTCGCGAAGTCGTACAGCTCTTCGGTTCCCAATCGTTCGTTGCGCAGGTAGTGCAGCCCGTCGGCAATGATTGATCGAATCGCGCCTGTGTACCGAAGGCGAGGGCCGCTGTGCCCGGTGACCAGTACTTCGCCCGCCACGATGTCCTGGTTTGCGACGGAGTGCACTTCGCCAGCTTGCCAATGATGGGCGAGCCCGGTCAAGCCCGGTATGGACGCCGCAATTAACGGTGTTGGCATAAAAGCCCGCCGGGACGACGCCCGCCCCGCGCAGTACGCCCGCGAGGGTGGCCATTTCTGTGGTGAAACCAAGTGGATAATCCGCCTGGTTTTCGTGTGGCAGCGTGCCCGTGAACAAGCTGGCGTGCGTGGGAAGGGTCCAACAGCAGGGAGCCATGGCGCGCGCGAACATCGTCCCTTCGCCGGCCAGACTTGTGAGGTGGGGCATCGTCTGGCGCGAATAGCCGTATAGCTCGAGATTCTCCGCTCGCACGGTGTCGAGCGTGATCAATAGCACGCTTGGCGTACCTGGGGCGGCTGCCGGTAGCGCGGCCTCGGCGCGACTTTCCTGCCACTGGCGCCACAGCGGCACTGAGATAGCCAGCAACAGCGAGGCTAACCCCGTGGGCAGGATCGACCAGCGCGCCAGCGACAACGAACGGGGGTCAGCTCGCACGACGAGCCTGCTTGCCGCGACTGCGATGCCGACTAGCAGGGCGCAAACAGCCCACGTATGCAGCCGCGGCGCAATGGGCCACGAACAGGCATACCCAGCCAGCAGAAAAAGCAGGAAACTGACCACGAATAGCGCCACCCGGCGGCGCACGAAGAGTACCACTGGCAGCAATAGGATGCTCAAGGCCAGAAAGGTCAGCCCGTCGGCGACCAGCGAGACCCAAAACACCGCGCGATAGATATACGCCAGCGGGTCGATGCTCCCCCAACGATACGCGGTGAGTGCGTTTCGCAGAACGAGCCGAATCATATCCTCGCAGAAAACCGTGCCGAACGTTACGGCCAGGGCCAGCACCGCGAATTCCGAAAACTCCAATCGCCCACGCGCCGCGGTGCTTTGAGCACTGTGCTGTAAAACACCTGTTGACTCGCCAACGGCCATTTTTCAGTACTTACCTCAACTGGTTCAGTGTCCGCGACCTGATGCAAGGACGGTTTCCGAAATAGGTCGTCCGGACCTTGGTTGGTTCAGCTACCATTGTGGCGCTAGGCCACGGGGCGTGCTTAAAGACCTACGACCCGTCCGCAAAAGCCGTGCGGTGGACCAATTGACCTATCCACCCTACCCTCGGAAAAACAGCCCCAACGAGCCTGGTGGCCGACAGCAACCACAGCGGCAGGCAGGCCATGTAGCGACCCGCCCACGCGACGTCGGCGGCTGGGCAGCAGCGACTTGGTTGGTCTCACGCCCCGGGTAGTATTGCAGCATTAGGCCGCGTAGCGTTTGAAGCTTGGCTTGACACGTTGGCTCGTTAGCCAAGTTGTTCAGGTCAAGTGGGTCTGCGCGGTAGTCATATAGCTCTTCGTGTCCGTCGCTGCAACGACGGATGTAGTGCCAACCGAAGGCGATCAGTGAACAGAGCCGGTCTTGCGATCGATCTTCCTGATTCGGACAGGTTTCTGAAAAAATGAGTTGCTCCCTTGGCTCCGCATCGCTGCCGGGCCATTGGTGCGTCAGTGCAACAACAGCCGACTTCTCGCTGACTACAGGCTGGGTCGACAGTAGAGATGGATTGCGAAAGTTAGGTGCCGGGTCAAGCCCCGCCAATTCGAGAACCGTCGCGGGGATTTGCGTCAGCGTGACGGGGGCAGCGATCACCGTGCCCGCCGGAATCTTGGGGGGATATACGACAATCAGCGGCGCCTCGATCAGCTGCCGGTAGACGCTGTCGCTGTGTTCCCATTTGCCATTCTCTCCGAAGTGCTCGCCGTGGTCGTTGGTCACCATCACAATGGTGTTGTCCAACAGGCCCATTTCCTGCATCGAGTCGAAGAGCTTTCCGACCTGATCGTCGAGATAGGAAATGGCGCCATCGTACGTGTCGAGGGCATATTGCTGCTCGGCTGGTTCGTTGGGTTGGAACGGCAACGAGGCGATCGACCACTTCATCCGAAAATTGCGACGCAGGCGGGCGGCGGTTGTCGCGAAGCGATCGAATGCGGGGTCCGGAACTTCGTAGATGCTATGCGCATCGTAATAGTTGACAAAGGCGAAGAACGGCTGTTTGTCGTGGTCGTTTAGCCAGCCGAGGAAAGACTGATTTATGTCCGCGGCCGTGCGACGGGGCATTCCTCGCAGGAATTGCGCCGCTGAGGCAGTGACGATCGAACCACACCACCACGGCTTGAGCTCGTCAACGTCCTGAAAGCCCTGGGTCAGCCCGGTGTGCTGGCCACACATTTCGTTCGCGATAAACGCGGCCGTCGCATAGCCTTGTTCCTGCAGCGTGCCGGCCAGCGTTTGCGCCCCCGGCGGCAGACCGCGACCGATCTGCTCGGCACCGTGCTCGAAAGGCAGCAAGCTGGTGAAGATGCTGGCGTGTGTCGGCAAAGTCCATGACGATGGGGCAATGGCGTTCGTATATAGTGCTCCACGCTGAGCAAGTTTTTCGAACTGCAGAGTGGTTGGCCTCGAATACCCATATAAGCTCAGGTTCTGCTTCCGAACCGTATCGAGCGTAATCAGCAACACATTTGGCTTGTCAACGAATGGCGGCTGAGGGCGACGAGCCCAGAAGTGCACGGCATAGAAACCGGCCGGCAAGCCGACGAGCGTCGCCAGCGCGATGATGACCAGCGCCGCTTTCGGAGGATGATCAAATCGCGCTCTCAGCCAGCGGCTACGCATGCCGCTCGTTACCAGGCCGAAGATCAGCAGCAGCTCGGCGCTTCCATCGATGGCGCCGTTCAAGATTAAGGGAACTGTGTCGAATACGATTGCCAACAGAACCAGAAACACGAGCGCACGTTGAAAGTCGATTCCTCGGACGGCCTGGGAAACTCCCCAGGTGGATAGCACCAACAACACCAGGCCGCAGGTCTGACTGATCGGAACAATCCACCACATTCGATCGGAGATGGCCAACACGTCTCGACCCACCGCGACAAACGGATTTACGAGCGGTAGCTTGACTTGCCGGATTGCGATCTGTGCAACGGAACTCACCGCTGCCAGCACCAATGCCCACAACAGCGCATTGCCCAAAGAACGAGTCTTGCTCGGCTTGCCCGCGGACGAAAACCACAGTGGAGCAGTTAGGATCAACGTCACGATGATGACTAGGACCCGCCCGGACGCAGGGTTCCAAATCAACACGTCGACGGGAGAAAAACCTCGCAGCAGACCGTGAATCGTCGCCAGGGCGCCGACGACTAGTACGGTCGCGAGCACAACGGCAATTTTTGCCAGCCAGCGGTTATTGGTCCATCGGCCTACGAAGGGATATGGCGTAGCCATTTAGATCGCTATTTCATCCGCGCTCGGGACCGAGATGGGCTGCGGAGAACCAGGGGCCAACGGTCCATTCGAAAACTCAGCTACCGAAGCTGCGGACGACCGCCGTACCAGGCTCAGCGTTTTTTTGCAGGCCAACAGCAGATAGTTCCAGCCGATTAACAGCGCACCGATTGCCGCAGCTAGTGCCGATGCCACGGGAAGCGTTGTTTCGGGACCGAAATAGCCCAACACGAGGAAACTCATTGACGTTATTCCTAGTCGATTGCTCTTCAGACACCGCGCAACCGCGTGCAAAGCAGACCGTGGATCCTGGACCGCCTCTGGGCTTTCAGCACCGTCGCGTGTCGCGAGAAGTGCTACGAGTTGCCGGGAAGAATCCCCAGGGGCATCTACATACCACCAGCGCGGCAGGCACGGACCACAAGAGAGAACTGGTGCTCGCAAGCTTCGGGGCGGCTGTCGATCTCCGGCGACTCTCGCGGTAGGCAACTTCTACAATCCCAGACGATTAACGGCACTCGACCGGCAATCGCCCCCCCAACAGGTGGATCGCTCCGCGAAAGCGTTCCGGAAACTGGCCCTCTGAACACCCAGGCGCGACTCGAATTGCCGCGTTCAAATGCAATCCCCCCCACTTCGAAGGGGGCAGACGACAAGCACCGAGCATCCTCGGTTAACTCCGTCGCTGTATCTACCCGCCAGAGGGCGGTAGAGTTTCAACACCGATCGGGTCGAAACGGACCGCTAACTGAAGTGATGATCTGGGAGCCAGTCCGCGAGAGGGGCGCGGCGGTGAATCAATTGATTTCCCAGGTGTCGCCGGCATTGAACAACGCTTCGAGAGTCCCTTCGCCCTGCTTCTTGGTGGCAATTTCGACTTGCCGTTGGACTTCTTCTTCGTAGCGAGGGCGATCGACCGCGCGGAATACCCCGATCGGCTCGGGATACTCGGGGAACCGCATTCGGCTTAGCAGGTAAGCTAGGCTCGGCTCGGGCGACCGCTCGTCATGGAACAGCAGGTCATCCTCGCTGATTCCCTTGCCGAGTTCGACCACCTCTGGCTCGAGACCGTTGAGGCGAATCCCCTTGTCGCGGTTCTTGCCGAAAATCAACGGCTTGCCGTGCTCCAACTCGATCGTGGTGTCGAGCTTGGTGTTGCGGTCGGTCGCGTATTCCCAGGCGCCGTCGTTGAAGACGTTGCAATTCTGATAGACCTCGATGAAAGCCGTGCCGTTGTGGGCGGCTGCCCGCTCGAGCACCTGACCCAGATGCTTGATGTTGACGTCGATCGAGCGGGCGACAAACGTGGCCTCGCAACCGATGGCGATCGACAGCGGGTGCAACGGGTTGTCGATCACGCCTAGCGGCGCGCTTTTGTTGATCTGGCCCAAGGGCGACGTGGGGGAATACTGCCCCTTCGTCAGGCCATAAATGCGGTTGTTGAACAGCACGATGTTGAGATCGAGATTGCGGCGGATGCAGTGCATCAGGTGGTTGCCGCCGATCGACAGTGCGTCGCCGTCGCCGGTGATGACCCACACCGACAGATCGGGACGGGCGATCTTCAATCCCGTGGCCACGGCCGGCGCCCGCCCGTGAATGCTGTGGATGCCATAGGTGTTCATGTAGTAGGGGAAACGGCTCGAGCAGCCGATACCCGACACGAACACGGTGTTCTCGCGGGCGACGCCGAGCGGGGCGAGCGCCTTCTTCATCTGCGCCAAGATCGAATAGTCGCCGCAGCCAGGGCACCAACGGACGTCCTGATCGCTGGCGAAATCACTGGGGGATAGTACAGGGAGTGCTTCAGTGCTCATGGAATTGGTTTCTTATCTTGGCAATGCCGCGAGACCACTGCGTGCGTGGCCTCGATGCTCGTTCCGCAAAAATGACTTGTGATGCCGTCGTGACCAACTATTCCGCAATCAAGTATTCCGCAATCAAGGCAATTAGCTATTGAGCAATTCGTGGATCTTGGCTTCGACTTCATGCACGTGGAAAGGTTTGCCTTGCACCTTGTTCAAGCCGATGCAGTCGACCAGGAATTCGCTCCGCAACAGGGAGCGAAGCTGACCCATGTTCAGCTCGGCGACGAGCACCTTCTTGAACCGCTTGAGCAGCTCGCCCAAGTTGCGCGGGAAAGGGTTCAAGTAGCGCAAGTGCAAATGCCCAACCTTGGCGCCAGCAGCAACTTGCTTGCGGACGGCTGTTTCCAGCGCACCATAGGTGCCACCCCAGCCGATGACCAGCAAGTCGCCCGACTCGCAGCCTTCGACTTCCGCCAAGGGAATGTCGTGGGCGATGTTGGCGATTTTCCGTGCGCGCGTGTCGATCATGTGCTGATGGTTGGCCGGCTCGTAGTTGACGTTGCCGGTGACGTCCTGTTTTTCCAGTCCGCCGATGCGGTGCATCGTGCCCGGCGTGCCAGGGAGGGCCCAGGGGCGCCCGAGCCGCTCGTCGCGGCGGTAGGGCATGAACGGCTCGGCCGCATGGCCGTTGCCGGCCTCCGTCGAGCCGTGCGCAGCGTCCGCCGCGCCATTCGCAGAACCGTTGGCGCCCGGATGCTTGATCTCGATTGGCTCCAGCGAAGCGACATCCGGGATGCGCCAGGGCTCGGAACCATTGGCGATGTAGCCGTCGGTCAGCACCATCACCGGCGTCATGAACCGCGTGGCGATCCGCCAGGCCTCTTGCACGACGTCGAAGCAATCGGCCGGGCTGCGGGCGGCAACCACCGCCAGCGGGCATTCGCCGTTGCGGCCATACATCGCCTGCAGCAGGTCGGCCTGCTCGGTTTTGGTCGGCAGCCCGGTGCTGGGTCCGCCGCGCTGCACGTTGATGACCAACATCGGCAGCTCGGTCATCACGCCCAGACCAAGCCCCTCGCCCTTGAGCGCGATGCCGGGACCGCTCGAGCCGGTGACCCCCATCGCCCCTCCGAACGCGGCGCCGATGATCGAAGTCATGGCGGCAATTTCGTCTTCGGCCTGAAAGGTGCGGACGCCGAAGTTCTTGAACTTCGACAGCTCGTGCAGGATGTCGCTGGCCGGCGTGATCGGATAGCTGGCGTAGTACAGCGTCTTGCCGCTGCGCTTGGCGGCGGCGACCAGACCGATGGCCGTGGCCTGGTTGCCCATGATATTGCGGTACTTGCCCGGCGGCAGCTTGGCCTTGGGAACGCGAAACTGGTTTTGAAAAGCCTCGACGGTCTCGCCGTAGTTGTAGCCGGCTTGCAGGGCACGGCGATTGGCTTCGGCAATCGTGGGGTTCTTGGCGAACTTGTCTTCGATGTAGCGAAGCGTGGTGTCCAGCGGGCGATCGTAGAGCCAGAACACCAGCCCCATGGCGTAGAAGTTCTTGCAGCGGTCGGCTTCCTTCTGGCTGAGCCCCAAGCCGTTCACGGCATTGCGCGTGTTGGCCGTCATGTCGACCGGAATCATCCGATAGCGGTCGAGGCTGCCGTCGGTGAGCGGGCTAGTTTTGTAGCCAGCCTGCTCGAGCCCCTTGGCATCGAACGAATCTTTGTTGACGACGAGAATGCCGCCCACCACCAGATCGCCGAGGTTGGTCACCAACGCCGCGGGATTCATCGCCACGAGCGCGTCGACCTGGTCGCCGGGAGTGAAAATCTCCTGGCTGGCGAAGTGAATCTGGAAGCCGCTGACGCCGGCCTTGGTGCCGCGCGGAGCGCGGATCTCGGCCGGAAAATCGGGGAACGTGGCGATGTCGTTGCCGATCAGCGCCGACGTATTGGTGAGCTGGGTGCCGGCCAGTTGCATGCCGTCCCCCGAGTCACCGCAGAACCGTACCGTTGCTTCGACCAATTCGACCACCGGTTTGGTGGTCGACGAGGACGCCAGAGTCGAGGTAGACATGTCAGACGTTTCAGACCTCTTCGGAGGAATTGTTCCTATCCGAATTGTAAAGGAGGATGTCAGGCGGGAAACAACTTGCGGACCGAAAATCGGCCAGGCCCGCGTGGGCGATGGCGATCTCGGTGTCAGGTGGCTTGTCGTGTGGCCGCCCCTCGTGCGGGCGGCCAAAACTTCAGGCGATTGTAGGCGTGGGTATGCGTTACTTTTATGCGCCTTCGCGCGCCTGCTGGGTGCCGGCGGGCGACAAGGGGGGCTGGTTGTAAACAAACTTCGGAAAATGCTCGACCAGGTAGCGGATGATGCCCGACACCTTGACGATTCCCGAGGGCTCGCCGTCGGCGGCCACGACTGGCAAGTGACGATAACCGCCAGCAGACATCTTCTTAATGGCACTGCCGACCGTTTCGTGGGCATCGACGGTGACGGGCTGCCGGGTCATGAACCGCTCGACCGGTTCGTCGAGTCCACCGCCGCACGCCATCAGTCGCAAGGCGTCTCGCTCGGTGAAGATACCCAGCAGCGTGGTTTCCCGACAGACCAGCACCGCGCCGCGATTCTCGTCGCGCAGTTGTGCCAGCACGCGGCGAACGGGCGTCAGCGGAGAGACACAGAGAGGCGCTACGGGATCGGTTCGATCAACCGTCTCGGCGTGCAAATTCAACTCGATGTCCACTGACGCGTCCCTCGGCACACGGCGGTAGTTTCGCCGCAATGCACGGAAGCAGTCCGGGAAAATTCCTGCATTGGACGGCTCGGCGGCTCGACAACGGCTGGCGGCGGGCGACCGGCGAATCCTCGCAAGCCTCAAGCATCCGCGAGTTCCTAAACTCTACCACGATCGTGTCGCCGATTGAACCGCAAACGTCTGGATTTTCCTTAATCCGCAAAGTCGGCGCGATCGTTTCGAGGTGTGTTTACCCGCTGAATCCCCCCGAACGAAGGCCAACTAAAGGCCTGTCTCCCACGCGCGACGCCGCTGGCCACTAGGCTCCCTCCTCCGGCGGTTGCTGACCGTAAAACCGTGTCAGATCGATCCCCCCTTTTCGCTCCTCTTCGAGCAGCTTCAGCCGGGTCTCGAGCCGTTCGATGCGCCGCGCCAACTGGAGCAAGAGCTGCTGCGATTCGTCGGGACGTTTCGGTCGCGGCACAGACGGATAGCCCAGGTGCCGCTGGAGCGCCGCAAACAAGAGCAACGGGTCTTTGCGACGATTCGCCAGCGCGATCCGCCCTTCCTTTTCTCCAAATAACGGCAGAACTTCGGTCTCGTAGGCCGCCCCGTGAAGCTGTCGTTGCTGGCGGACGTATTGCTCGCTACGGACGTAAACGAGGTCAGCCAGGTCGACCAACCCAATTTGCCGGCGCAGCGTCAGCAGCCAATCTCGCCACGGCTGGTCATACGCTGGATCGGCCGACATAGCTGTCAGCCCGGCGTCGTATCCGAGCCGATTCCGGCAGAGGGTTTCGAATTGGTAAAAGAACAGACCTTGGGCCGGGGGCGACTCGGCGCGGTAGCGCGCTTCGTGCTCCAGGATCTGCACTGCGATCCAGATATCGAAGCGGCCTTGCTCGTCTTCGGCCTCGCCGACGACAAACGCCTGGAACGGCGTGAAGTAATGCGGCAGCTTGGTCATCGCCGTGCCGAACACTCCCTGCACACGCAGTTCGCTGGCCATGAAATCGACCGCCAGCGGCAGCTTGCTGGTCGACAGCAATTCGTCGCGAACCGAGCCGAGCAGTTCTTGCGTTGGCAAGTTTTGCAACATGCGATCGGCCAAGGCGCGAAAGAAATACGCCTGTTCGATGTATTCTTCGCGATCGAGGATCGGCATGGTCAGTCGTTATGGCTCGGTTCGGGCGACGACGCCGTGGTCGCACCGGTCGCTGGCGAGGCGTCGGGCGCCGATACTTTCAGGTGCTCGTCCAAGAACTTCACGGCGTCGCGGGCAGCATTGCTGTTGAACATCGCCTGCAGATGGCCCGCCTCGGGCAGAATCCGCAGTTCGCAGGGCACCCCCGCTTGTTTCAACAGTAGTGCCATCCGTTCGGCATTGCGCAGCGGCACGAGATGATCGGCCGAGCCGTGATAGAGAAACATTGGCGGATCGTCGGCCGAGACATAGGCCGCCGGCGAAGCCTGCTCGTAGATCTTGGGCACTTCGCGGCGCGAGCCACCGAACAAGAACGCCATGGCCAGTGCGTCCTCGGGCAGAAGACGAAAATCGCAGGGCGTGCCACCGGCGACGACCGCCTTCACTCGCGTGCTAGGAGCATCGGCGGGCACGTTGGGGCCTTCGAGACCGGCAGTGGGATCGGTGGTAGCCAACAATGCGACGAGATGCGCGCCGGCCGAGTACCCCCAGGCGCCGATCCGCTCGGGATCGATCTTGTACTCGTCGGCATGGCTGCGCATCCAGCGCAAGGCCGCTTTGCAGTCGTGGATTTGGGCGGGGAACTTGAACTCGGGGGCCAGCCGATAACGAATCGACACAGCGACGTAGCCGTCGCGCGCCAGCCGCTGCGAAATATGCCCCATCTGCAGCGGCGAACCACTGCGCCAGGCGCCGCCATGCACGACAAGCACACCGGGGAAAGGTCCATCGCCGTCGGGCACGTAAACGTCGGCCGTCAGCCGCACCCCCGTCTCCTCGGAGTAAACGACATCGCGAACCGGCTCGACCGCCTGCCGATTGACGCGTCGATCTCTGAGTCGCTGTAGCGGAGCGAGACGGCCATCCGACTCTGCATCCGCGTCGGGTGCGGCGGGCGTATCCGCCGCCGGGGTACTTTCCGTTGCCGGTGTTGTTGAGTCCGGCGGCTCGGCGGCCCACAGCGACGACGCAGCGGCGCTCGCTAGCCAGACTGCTAGCACCAGGAGTCGGCCGCCCGATCGACCGGCAATGCCCGTGCGGCGCGCTATCGCAAACCATCTCGAAGTCATGGCCCAATCCCCTCCGTGCCTCGTTGTCTGTGGGGCGGTCAGCGGTTTGCCGATGGTGCGGCCTTCAAGTAATCGTCGAGAAAATCGACTGCGGCCCGTGCCGCGTCGGGGTTCAGCGACGCATCCATGTGGACTGATTCGTCAATCGTGTACAGCCTGGCGGCCACGCCCGCGCGTCGCAGCAAGGCCACCATGTTTTGCGAATTGCTGATCGGCACCAGGCTGTCGTCGCTCCCATGATAAAAGAACATCGGGGGATCGTCGCGGGTCACGTATCGCACCGGCGAGGCCAACTCGTAGATTTGCGGGATCTGGCGACGCGTGCCCCCCAGCCAGTACGCGTAACCGACCGCGTCGAGCGGTAGCTCGCGAAAATCGGTCGGCGGCGCGCCGGCGACCGCCACTTGCAGCCGGGCGCTGTGGGCCCCCTCGACGCCGCTGTAGCCTTCGAGCCCGTCGCTCGGATCGGTCGTGGCCAAGAGGGCCACGAGATTGCCGCCGGCCGAATAGCCCCAAGCGCCGATCCGGCTGGGGTCGATATCGAGTTGCCGGGCATTGCTGCGCAGCCAGCGAATCGCCGCCTTGCAGTCTTCGAGCTGCGCCGGAAAGCGGTACCGCGGGGCCAGGCGATAGTCGATCGCCAGGGCTACATATCCAGCGCGCGCCAGGCGAGTCGAGAAGGCGGCAACCCTCAACTTGGTGCCGTTGCGCCACGATCCACCATGCACGGTCAGCACGGCCGGAAACGGCCCAGTACCGTCCAACGGCCGGTAAATGTCGGCCCGCAGTTCAAGGCGATCGGGCGCGGCATACACGACGTCGCGCTCCGGCTCGATCTGGCGATGGTCGACGATGCTTGGCCCGACTGGCTTACGGACCGTTTGCGGCATTTGGGCAATCGCCGGGCGAACCATCGGCAAAGTCGCCAGACCGCAAATCGCCGCGACCTGCAATAACACGCGAGGCATCCGCGAAGTTCGCCATCGCATCTGGAACGTCCCCCGGGTTAATCGCGCTGCCTACCGAATCGTCGCTCCGCTGTGAGTTGCCCGATCTAGCGCTATAATAGCACTGGGGGTGTGCAATCCGGCGTTGGGGCACTCGGGCGCGACCTGCGAAACCGCGGCGCGGCATGTGCCAATCGCCCGACTTTGCCGATTAGCCAAGGTCTGCGAGCACGGCCGCCGGTCAGAATGCGCCGGCCCCCCACAGCTAGGAAAGGTCTCTGATGAGCGACGAGTTCTCCTCGATCGAAGCTGCGACGGCGGCCCTGGCACGTGGCGAGGCCATTATCGTGGTCGATGCCGAGGATCGCGAGGACGAAGGAGACTTCATCTGCGCGGCCGAGAAAGCGACGCCGCAACTCGTCAACTTCATGATTCGCGGCGGGGGGCTGCTCTGCATGCCGATGCTCCCCGACGTGGCCGAACGCTTGAAGCTGCACCCCGTGAGCGAAGCGAACACCGCCCCGCTCGGTACGCCGTTCATGGTGCAAATCGATCATCGCACGTGCAAAACCGGCATCACCGCGGCCGAGCGCTCGCGCACCATTCAGGCGATCATCGATCCAACGAGCAAGCCGAGCGACTTCGTCCGACCGGGGCACGTCTTTCCGCTGGTCGCCAAGGAAGGTGGCGTCCTCCGCCGCGCCGGCCACACCGAGGCCACGGTCGACCTCTGCCGCCTTGCGGGGCTGGCCCCCGCCGGCGTGCTGTGCGAAGTGCTCGACGCCGACGGCGACCGCGCCAATCGCGCCAAGTTGTTCGAGATCGCTCGCGAACATTCGCTGGAGATCGTTTCGATCGAAGAGCTGATCCGCTACCGCCGGCGGATGGAAAAGCTGGTCTACCGCGAGGCCGAGGCCCAGTTACCGACCGCCCACTATGGCGACCTGCAGATCATCGCCTACGGGGTGAAGTACGAGTCGTCGCAGCCGGTCGCGCTGGTCAAGGGAGACCTCTCGCAGGTCGTCGCTCCGTTGGTGCGGCTCCACTCCTCCTGCTTCACGGGGGACCTGATCGAATCGCTCCGCTGCGACTGCGGCGATCAACTGCACATGGCCCTGGAAATGATTGCCCGCGAAGGGGTCGGGGCACTGGTCTATCTGCAGCAGGAAGGGCGCGGCATCGGCCTGGTCGAGAAGATCAAGGCCTACAGTCTGCAGGATCGCGGGCTCGACACGGTCGAAGCCAACCTGGCGTTGGGCTTCAAAGCCGACATGCGCGACTACGGCGTCGGCATTCAGGTCCTCAAAGACCTGGGGCTCACCAAGGTTCGGCTGTTGACCAACAACCCCAAGAAGACCGACGCCTTTATTTACGGCGGCTTCGACTTGCACGTGGTCGATCAGGTGCCGATTGCCGCGCCGCCGAACGAGCACAACGCCCGCTATCTGAGCACCAAGCGCGAGAAGATGGGGCACCGCCTGCCCGACGCGATTAAGGAATAGGCCGCCGGGCAAACGCATCTCGCTCTGCCCGGCCCGATTCAGTGCTTTTGTGACCGCAGGCGGAATGACGACTCAGCCGGCGAGTCGGTTCCGCCGTCGCCGCAGGCCGACCAAGAGCACTGTCGCGATCCCCACGCCCGCCAGCGAAATCGTTGCCGGCTCTGGCACGCGCTCGGTGATCTGCGCGCTGAACTTCGTGTTGTCGAACAGGTCGCTGTAGATGTCGCCGGCCGCCAGCGGGCCAGGATCAATGGCAAAGTCGATCGTTTGCCCGGCCAGGATTGATGTCGGGATCGCGAAGTCGAAGCCGGTCTGGTTGCCCGACAGCACGCGCTGCTCGTAGACCTTGACCCCGTCGATGAAGATGTAGCCGTTAATGCCGTTGTTGTCTTGCACTCCGCCCCCCATGGCGATGTGCCCGGCGATGGTGATGTCGCCGGTGAAGTCACTGACCCAGCGGCGGACCGCGTACTCCAGCGCCGCCAGGCGACCCGCGTGATTTTCTTGCGTGCCGTTGGGGTGTTGAAGCAACGGGCCGACCATGGTCCAGTAACCACCGACCCCCTCTTGATGCCACCAGGCGTCGTTAACAAACTCGGTCATGGCGGCGAAGTCGTCGCCGGCCGGGTTGTTCTTATACGGATGCAGCGACGAGCCGTCGTAGTAGCCGTATTGCCAGCCGTTGTAGCCTTGAGCGCCGTCGGAGGCCGCCCAATCGGCCTGCGAATCAGCCAACAAGTTTGCTCCCCAGGCATTTGCCGGCGCCGCGATGCACGCCGCGACCAACAGTGTGGCGCAACCCAATCGTCGCCATGTCGTGCGATCGCATCGCGCAGCGCAATGACCATCAACGAACCGAAGCATGGATGCTCCCCTTAAGACCCAGAACGAGAACCAGAGAATCGGCGGAAGAAGTTCGCGGCGAAGCGCGAAATTTGCTCTGGTCTTGCAGTAGCGCCTGGCAGTTCTGGTTCTGCGATAGGGGGAACTGAGCTAGCAAATTACCTGCCCTGGCCAGCCTCGTCAAATTATTTGTCGGCAACCGCTCCACGAGCGACCGGAAGTCGGTTTTCCCGGCCCACAGCGTCCCGGCCGGCACGTTTTCACGGGCAACGTCGCGTCCGGCCCTCCGGCCATGAGGTCACCCCTTTGCAGGCCGGCCCGCGTGGTTTATCGTGCTACGCCTGACAGCTCTCGACTGGTCATTTGGCAACCTCGCGCGCCGCAGTGTTAAGGCGACCGCGCCCCTTACTCAACCAGGCTTTAGGGATCACCCATGGGAATGCGCCCCCGCACCAAGCTGGTGCTCGCCCGCAAGCGCCGCCGCTGCCCCAAGTGCGGCAGCGCGCTCAATTCGCAGATCAAGCGCTGCAAACGCTGCCATCAGCGGCAACCCGACGCCTGATCGCTCGATAGGTTCCTGGCGGCCGGCCTGCTTGTAGCTGGCCTCATTTCAGGCCGGAGATTCGCGGCGAATACCGGGTTCAGTGACCCTACTGAGCACGAGCGCATTCGGTTCGCCGGGTTCAGTGCCCCCGGCTGCAGCCTGGGCCGCTGGCGCGATGCGCCAAACAAGCTATGCTTGGGCATGGCGCGCAAAATCCTCGTCACCGGTGGTGCTGGCTTTATTGGTTCGCACCTGGTCCATGCGCTCGTCGAGCGCGGCGATCAGGTCCGCGTGCTCGACAACCTCAGCACTGGCAAGCGACGCAACCTGGCCGAAGTGGCCGACGCGATCGAATTCGTCGAGGGCGACCTCGTCGACGCCGCCACGGTGGCTCGCGCCGTGTCGGGTGTCGAACTCGTCTATCACGAGGCGGCGCTGGCCTCGGTGCCGCGCAGCGTCGAACTGCCGCTCGATACGCACGCCGCCTGCGTCACCGGCACGTTGACGCTGCTCGATGCCGCCCGCCGCGCCGGCGTGCGGCGGTTGATCTATGCCGCCTCGAGCAGCGCGTACGGCAACCAGCCCTTTGCTTCGAAGCGCGAAAGCGATCTTCCCGATCCGCTTTCTCCGTACGGTGCCGCGAAGTTGGCCGCCGAACACTACTGCCACGCGTTCACCGCGACCTACGGCTTCGAAACCGTGGCCCTGCGGTACTTCAACGTCTTCGGGCCGCGACAGGATGCCGATAGCCCGTACTCGGCGGTGATCCCGCTGTTTGTCACGGCGCTGCTGTCGGGGCGGCGGCCGACGATCTACGGCGACGGCGGTCAGTCGCGCGACTTCACGTTCATCGCCGACGTCGTCCGCGGCAATCTGTTGGCGGCCGACGCCGTGGATGTGGCCGGCCGGGTGATCAACCTGGCGACCGGTCGCACCGCCACGTTGCTACAGTTGCTCGACACGCTGGGGCGCTTGCTCGAGATGTCGATCGAGCCAATCTTCGCTCCGCCGCGAGCGGGGGACGTCCGCGAGAGCCTGGCCGACATCACGCTCGCCCGCCAGTATTTGGGCTACGAACCCCAGTTCTCGCTCGAGGCGGGCCTCGAACAGTCGCTCGACTACTATCGCGAGACAGCGCGGGTCTGATGCGCGGGTATGACGGCGACGTCGCAGTGGGCGACATCGCAGGGGCGACGCACCGGCGGCGGCCGCTACCGCTTCTTCCAGTCGATGCCCGACAGTTCGGCCAGTGCCAAGGCCAACGCTTGGGTGCCATCGCGGCCATGGCCCTGGGCTTCCAGCGCCACGTAAAGCTGATAGGCCAGCGCCAGGCCTGGCAGTGCCAGGTTCATGCGGCGCGCCTCGGCCAGGGCGATGCCCATGTCCTTGATGAAGTGCTCGACGAAGAAGCCCGGATCGAAGTTGTTGTTCATGATCCGCGGGCCGAGGTTGTTGAGCGACCAACTGCCGGCCGCGCCCGAGCCCACGGCCTGCAGCACGGTTTCGAGATTGAGACCCGCCTTGTAACCGTACAACAGGGCCTCGCAAACGCCGATCATGTTCGTGGCGATGAGCGTCTGGTTGACCATCTTGGTGTGCTGGCCGGCGCCGGCCCCACCAACCCGAACGATCGTCTTGCCCATCGTTTCCCAGCAAGGCTGCAGCGCCTCGACCACGTCGGCATCGCCGCCGATCATGATCGCCAGGCGGGCTTCGCGAGCGCCGACGTCGCCCCCTGAGACGGGGGCATCGACGCTGGCAACCCCGCGCTTCTTGGCTGCTTCGTAAATCTCCACGGCCAGCGACGGCTCGCTGGTGGTCATGTCGACGAGGATCGAGCCCGACTTGGCGCCGGCCAACGTACCGTCGGCGCCGAGCGTCGTCTCGCGGACGTCGGCCGGGTAACCGACGATCGAGAAGACGACATCCGACGCGGCGGCCACGGCCTTCGGGGTGTCGGCCCATTTGGCTCCGGCGGCCAGCAGCTTCTCGGCCTTCGACTTGGTGCGATTGAACACCGTTAGCTGGTAGCCCTTGGCGAGCAAATGCCCGGCCATGCTCGATCCCATAACGCCGGTGCCGATCCATCCAAGACGGGTTTCGCCGGGTGCAATGCGCGGCTGGGGCATGATGTGGTCTCCTGAGGTTGCTCAGCGGAACGTGGCCGAGGTGCACGGGCGCCAGCTCGATGTTGCGCACCGCGACGAATGCCAGAAGCTCCTGCGGAGTATAGCGGCCCGCGAAGCGCGTCAGAAGTGTCGGGCCGGAGATGAGAGGGCGCGATCGCCGGCCTGTTTTCACGGAGCGCGGCCGCCACCAAAAAATGTAAGCCAGCGAGTTGCCCCGCGGGGGCCTCACGCTGGCTTGTGACAGATCGATGGTGCGATTGACAACTCGACCCGGCCGTTAGGCCGACGGTCGGCGGCAATGCTGATAGGCCAACAGCACTTCGTAGAGATCGGTCGAGATCGTGATCTCGTCGCTGGCGAAGTCGTCCAACCAGGTGCGGCGGCTCTGCACCGCGTCGGCCAGCAGGGGGAGCACTTCGCCCAGCGAGACTTCGATCGTCTGATGCTTGGCCGGCCGGCTCGTGTCCTGGCAGTGCAGTTCCGGCCCGTAGTAAACCCGCAAATGGCTTCGTGCCATGCGCCGATTCCCTTCTCGTACTGTTGCAGTGCCGCGCGCCGGTTCACAGGCGCGCAGTCGACGGCTTTGCCCGCCCTGCGCCCTAGGTATCGGCAGGACCTGTCCTGCGGGTTTGAAGTTTTTGTCCGAGGATGGCGATTTTTCCAGGTTTGGGCAGGCAAGCGTGTAAATGCAATAAATCGCGCATACCTGGCGTGCCGAGCAGACGCGCGAAGCTGCGTAAACTGCGCGCCGAAATCAGGGTGCGCAGCTTGACACTTCGCGCCGCGCTTGGCTAGATTGCCGCGAGCGGAGCGCGCTCTAATTCAAACGCTGGCGAACGCTTGCGACTATGTCGGCGATCGCCACCAAGGCGACCGTTCGTCTGTATGACCACCGCGACGTCGATTGATTTACACCAGGTGGCGCGGTCCCTTCGGCTGGTTCCTTCGCAGGTCGAGGCGGCCGCCGCTTTACTGGACGCCGGCAATACCGTCCCGTTCATCACCCGTTACCGCAAGGACGAAACGGGCGGGCTCGACGAAGAGCAGATTCGCGCGATCCAGGCACGGCTCACCCAACTGCGGCTGCTGGCCGAGCGGAAGCAGACCATCCTGCGATCGATCGAATCGCAGGGCAAGTTAACGCCCGAGTTGGCCGAACAAATCGCCGCGGCCGACACGCAGCGCCGGCTCGAAGACTTGTACCTTCCGTACAAGCCCAATAAGCAAACCCTGGCCACGCAGGCGCGGCAGCGCGGACTCGAACTGCTCGCGCGCGAGATCCTCGACGCAGCGCCGACCGCAGCCGATCTCGACAGCCGCGCGCAAGATTTCGTCAACCCCGACCACAAGGTCCCGACGGCGGCCGAAGCGCTGTTGGGGGCCGGACACATTCTGGCCGAGTGGTTCAGCGAACGCGCCGACTTGCGGCATCGCGTGCGCGGCATTTTGCACCGCACCGGGCTACTGGCGAGCACGCGCGTCGAGTCGGAAAGCGGCACTCCGGAGAGCGGTGAGCCCGCGGACCGCGAGCCGTCCGCCTCCGGAGATGACGCGGCGCCGGAGACAAGCGACGACGCAACGAGTGCCGCCGCGACGTCCGACGAAGCGGCTGCCGCGGTCGCGGCACCGGCAGACGAAGTGCCCGGCGAAGCCGAAGCGGACGGCGCGGATAGCCAACAACCCTCAGAGCCGACGTCGACGCCTATTCACTCAGAAGCGGTCGCACCCGTGGCGACGACCGCCGACCATGAACCAGCAGCTCAGGCTGGCGCCTCAGCGCCAACTTCCGAGAGCACGGAGCAGCCAAACACGGCGCCGCCGATCGACGATGCATCGTCGACCGCGCCAGCGCCGAGCGATGGGACCGCCGACGATCTTCGCTTAGACGCGGCGCACGGAAGTGCATCGCCTGGCGACCAGCCGGCGGCACCAGAGAATCCCACTTCGGCGCCGCCACCGGCAACCCCCGCCGGCAAGCAGCAGCGCCCGCGAGGCAATACCCGAGCCGAACGAGCGGCCGCCCGCGCCAAGCAGAAGGTCAAAGAGCGCGAACGGCTCACCCAGCAGTTTCGCGATTACTTCAATTTTCGCGAGCCGTTGGGGCGCGTGCCGCCGCATCGCGTGCTGGCGATCAACCGTGGCGAGCGCGTGCGGTTGCTGCGGGTGCGCGTCGAATTCGATCGCGACGCCTGCTACGCCGCGGCCGAAGAGCTGCTGGTGCCGGCCGATCATCCGCATGCCGCCATGCTGCAGGGTTGCGCGCGCGACGCGCTCGATCGGCTGGTGCTACCGAGCCTGGAGCGCGAGCTGCGCCGCGAACTGACAGACCGCGCCGAAGAACACGCGGTCGAGGTCTTCGCCCGCAATCTCCGTAACTTGCTGCTGCAACCGCCGGTGTGTGGGCGGCGCGTGCTGGCGATCGACCCGGGTCTGAAGAGTGGCTGCAAATTAGCGGCGATCGACGAGTTCTCGAATCTGCTGGAATATGCCGTCGTGCACGTGGTGGGCAAACCCGCCGCGCGCGAAGCCGCCGGCGCGCGAATCGTCGACCTGGTAACCCGTCATGAATTGTCGGTGATCGCCATCGGCAATGGCACCGGCTGCCGCCACACCGAAGAACTGGTAGGCGAACTGTTGGCCGGCCCTCTGGCGGGTCGCGGCGCAGCGTACGTGATTCTCAACGAGGCGGGTGCCAGCGTTTACTCGGCCAGCCCGCTGGCGCGCGAGGAATTTCCCAACTACGACGCCACCCAACGCGGCACGATTTCGATCGGCCGCCGACTGCAAGATCCGCTCAGCGAGCTGGTCAAGATCGAGCCGGCGAGCCTGGGAATCGGCCTGTATCAGCATGATCTTAAGGCCAAGCATCTGCGCGGCACGCTCGACGACGTGGTCGAGTCGTGCGTGAACTTTGTCGGCGTCGATTTGAACACGGCCAGCCCCGCGCTGTTGCGCTACGTGTCGGGGCTCAATCAGCTCACGGCCCGGCGCGTCTACGACCATCGCCGCGAACATGGTCCGTTCAAAAACCGCGAAGGGCTCAAACAGGTCTCGGGCGTTGGCGAAGCCGCGTTCACGCAGGCTGCCGGATTTCTCAAAATTGCCGATTCCGACAACCCGCTTGATGCCACCTGGATTCATCCGGAAAGCTACGAGGTCGCTTGTCGGTTACTCGACAAGCTCGGTTTCGGCCCCGACGACGTCCGCAACCGCGAGCGCGTCGCCGAACTGGCGGCCAAGCTGCCGGCCGTCGATGTGTCGTCCGTCGCAGCCGAGCTGAACATCGGTCAACGAGCGCTGCGCGACATTTTGGCCGATTTGGCCCGCCCCGGGCGAGACCCGCGCGAAGACCTTCCCCCGCCGATCTTCAAGCAAGGAGTGCTCAAGCTCGAAGACCTGACGTCGGGGATGGAGCTGCGCGGCACAATTCTCAACGTGGTCGATTTCGGCGCATTCGTCGACGTGGGGCTGGCCGACAGCGGCTTGGTCCACATCAGTCAATTGGCCGATCGCTACGTGGCGGATCCTCACGATGTGGTGGCGGTGGGCGATATTGTTCGCTGCTGGGTCGTGGCGGTCGATCGCCCGCGTCGGCGCGTTTCGCTGACGATGATCGACCCGACGAAACCGCGCCGCGAACGGCCACCCGCCGGCGATTCCCCGGCTCAGGCAGGAGATCGCGGTGGTCATGGTCAGCGCGGTCAGCGACGCCGAGGCGGGCGCTCGCGCCCCGCTGCTGCAGGCCAGCAGGCGCAGGGGACCGCGGCGCCTCAAGGTGGCGGTGGCGGCAATCGCGGCGGGCAAGGGCGCGGCCAACGCCCCTCCGAGCCACCGCGCCGCAAGCGCCCCCCCGTGCCGGTGCAACTCACCGACGCCATGAAGAAAGGCAAAGCTCCCGTCCGCAGCTTCGCGGAGCTGAAAGAGTTGCTTCACGAGCGATCGCGTCCCAGCGATCCACCGCCACAGACCGAGTGAGTGGCCGCGCGACGATCAAGCTGCTCGGCGCCGCATCAATCGGCGTCGCTGGCTCCTAGCCCCTGGGGCCCCTCTGCCGCCACAATCGGTAGCGTCTGCCGACTGGTGTCGAATTTGCACGTCCCTGCTGGCGATCGGCCTCGGCTGCCACGGCAATTGCCCGAACTGCAGCCTGCCATCCGCGCCTCTTGCCACGGGAGTTCAACCGATGATCGGACGACGAGAATTTGGGATCGCCAGCGTTTCGGGCGTGGCTTTGGCTGCCATGCAGGGGATCGCCCGGGCTCAGCAGCCTGACCCGCACGCGGATCATGATGTGCATGGCAGCGCCTTCGACGAATGTGCGCGGGCGTGCTCCGATTGTCAGCGGGCCTGTAGCTCTTGCGCAACGCACTGCGCCACGCGGCTTGTCGCCGGCGCCAAGGAGCACCTGACGACGCTGCGCACCTGTCTGGACTGTGCCGACGCCTGCGTGGCGGCCGCCCAAATCGTGGCCCGACATGGGCTGTTCGCCAACTTGATCTGCGATGCCTGCGCCACGGCCTGTGCCCGCTGCGCCGACGAGTGCGAGAAGTTTCCCGACGATCAACACATGGCCGCTTGCGCCAAAGAATGCCGCGAGTGCGAAAAGGCCTGCCGCGACATGGGCAAGCACGCCGCGTGAGCCGACGTTGGCCGTCGATCACGTCGCGCTAAAGTTCTCGCACGATGCGGGCTGGGTTGCCGACTGCCAGCACTCCGGGGGGCAGATCGCGCACCACGACCGCGCCGGCACCGACTACGGTGTTATCGCCGATACAAACGCCGGGGCACACGATTGCACCGCCGCCCAGCCAGACGTTGTTGCCGATGGTGATCGGCAGCGAGCCTTCCCACTTGGCCCGCCGCGGCTCGGGTTCGACGGGATGCGTGGCCGTGAGCAATTGCACGTTGGGGCCGATCTGCACGTCGTCGCCGATCACGATCCGGCCGACGTCGAGCGCTACGAGCCCCCAGTTGGCGAACGTGCGCGCTCCGATATGCAGTTGATAGCCGTAGTCGCAGCGCAGGGGCGGGCGGACCACCGCCCCCTCGCCGACGTGCCCGGCCAACTGGCGCAGCACGCGGTCGCGCCCCGCATGGTCGTCGGCCGGCAACGAATTGAATTCGGCACACAACAGCGCGGCGCGATTGCTCTCGCGCAACAGATCAGCGTCGTCCCCTTGGTATTGATCGCCGGCGAGCATCCGCTGGCGATTGGTGCGGCCGTCGGGCTGGAACCGCGCATCCATCGGTATCCTTCCGGCGGGGCCGCGCCTCAGCCCACTTGCGCGAGCACGTACGGCCCCTTGGGAATCACGGCCAGCCGGGCGTCGTCGCCGTAGTCGGCCAGCGATTCGGCGACTGCTTGCTCGACCGACGGCGCCGACTCGACGAACAGCCGTTCGAGCGTGGCGGCCGGCAGTCCGTCGCTGACAATCTTCACCCGCGCCTTGCGCCGCACCTTGGCCAGCTCTTCGAGCTGCCATTGATCGAGGACAAAGTAATCTTGCCCCAAAATCCGCTCGACGAATACCTCGAGCGACGGATTCTCTTCGAACAACCGCGCGAACTCCGGGCTGCCGATCCCCTCGCTAAGGCTCGCCGCCAGGATGATGGTCCCACCTTGTTTGACGATCGGCAACGCGCCGACAAGCCCTTTGACCGCCTGATAGAACGTGGTGTCGAGCGGATAGCCCGCCGCGCAAGTGACCACGACGTCGACCGGCGCGCCGACCGTGTCGCGCACGACCGAACGCACGAACTCAACCCCTTCGTGGAAGGCCGCCTCCATGTCGCCGGCCACGACCTTGAGGATCTGCCGCTTGTCGTCGATCGCCACGTTGACGATGAAGTCGCAGCCGGCCCGCCGCGCGATCCAGGTGTTCTCTTCGTGCACGGGGTTGCCTTCGAGGATGCCGCAGTCGGCCCGCGGATGTTCGAGGAACGCCGGCCCGTGCCAGATCTTGACCGTTTCGAGCGCAGCCAGACCGGGGCAGACGAGCTTGCGGCCGCCGGAGTAGCCCGCCATCAGGTGCGGTTCGATCAGGCCCGTGGTGATCTTCAAATCGGCCTGCACGTAGCGCGAGTCGATCCAGATCGGCACGCCGCGCGGGCTGTCGCCGAGATAGTCGTGCTCGTCGAGAGCGCGGCCGTTGTGGTTCTCGATGCGGTAATTGGCCGCGATCTCGGGACCGACGATCTCGACCAGTTCATCCCCTTCGTTGGGGCGATGCAGGCCGGTGGCCACGAGAATCAGGATCTTCTCGCGCGGGATGCCGGCGCCTTCGAGCGTGGCAAGAATGTGCGGCAGCAGCACGCGATTCGGCACGGGGCGCGTGATGTCGCAGATCACCACGCAGGCATCGCGCCGCCCCTTGGCCAGTTCGGCCAGCGGCGGTGTACCGTTGGGCTTCGCCAGACAGGCGGCCACGGCCGCGTCGGCGTCGGCCAGGGGGGTCGTATGCGGGTAGCCCAACTTGCGCGCGACGCGATCGCTGGGCAAGTCGACTTCCAGCCCGCTACGACCGTACTCCAGACGCACTCGCATGAGGGAATCTCGCGCCCCGGCGCGCCGCCTCGCGCAGCGTTAGCAGAACAATGAGGGTATCCAGCGCGATGCGCCCAAACTCCGAACCGACAAGTCGGCGGCGCGGCAGGCTACTTCTTGCCGCCGGCTTTGCCACCGGCCGGCTTGGCCGCCTCGGTCTTGGCGGCGGCTGGCGTGGCTGCCGCGTCCCCTTCTTCTTCCTTCTTCTTTTTCTTCTTCTTCATCGCCAGCTTGTAGACGCGGACCTTGGCCAACCCCAACGGGCTCTGACCTTCTTGCCAACGATCGTCGGCCTTGAGTCGGTCGATCCGTTCGGCACGGGTGAGCACGCTACGGCTGCGCGCCAGGGCACTCTTGCGGCGGAGGCTTTTGTCCATCGTCATCGCTTGGCATCTCCATGGGGCCCACGGCGGCGGGTTGAACCGGCGGGCGTTTGTGCGGGGCGCGCGGACGCCGCGAGCCGTCAGGCTTGGCGGGCGCCGCCGGGTGATTTGTGTCGCCTCCCAGGGAGCCGCAACTTGCGGGCCGCACCAGGGTTGCGCATGAACGGGCTAATATACGCGACTGCCTGCGGCCTAACAAGGTGGCCAGCACCGCGAGAAATTGTTCACCGCAAGAAGCTCAAATTGAATTGCAACACTATCGAAAAAGCAATCGTGGCCAGGAGTGCCAAGACCAAGGTGAAAGCGACCGCGGCGCTGAATCTGTCGGGACTCGTCTCTCGATGCCATCGGCCGCTGACATTGCCGAATGCTATGCCGGTCCGCAACTGGTTAATAAATGCAAGCCAAAACCCCGCTGCCAGCAGGAACCAAGGCAACATACAGATGATTGTCGGCCACCAGTCGGACCAATATCGCCAATAGTGCCACCCTGGGGACTGACGCGATCAGGACGCCGAGCGCGACGAAAAAAGCCCGTAAACGAGACTGTAGTCGTTCAGGGTTGGATGGAGTGTCGTTCATGCGCCGCGCCAACTTGCTTTACAACGCAGCGCGAACGGCTGCCGCCACGCGCTCAAGCTGATCGTCGCGAATCTCCGGGTACATCGGCAGGCTCAACAGCCGCGGGGCCGCTCGTTCGGCCACCGGGAACGCCCCCGGTTGGTAACCCAGATGGGCCATCGCCGGCGCCAGATGGACCGGCGTCGGATAGTGCACGCCGACGCCTACGCCCTCTTCACCGAGTCGGCCGGCGACCTTGTCCCGGCCATCGACTTCGATTGGGAAGAGATGGTGGACGTGATCGACCGGGAACGCCAGGTCGCGCGGCAGCGCTCGAACGTCGATCCTTCCCTCTCCGCTTTGAGGGGCCGGTGGTGAGGCGGCCACCGTCAACAGCTCGCGCAAACGTGCCGCGGCGACTCGCCGGGCGTGATTCCAGTCGTCGAGGTGCGGCAGCTTCACGCGCAGCACGGCCGCTTGAAGTTCATCGAGTCGTGAGTTGAAGCCGGCCAGCTCGTGCTGGTACTTCGTACGGGCACCATAATTGCGCAGCGCTCGCAGCCGGTCGGCCAGGGCGGCGTCGTTGGTGGTCACGGCGCCGCCGTCCCCCAGCGTTCCTAGATTCTTCGATGGGTAGAAACTGAAGCAGCCCGCGTTGCCCCATGCGCCGGCCGCTCGGCCATCGAGCGCGGCGCCATGAGCCTGTGCCGCGTCTTCGATCACCGCCATGCCGTGTCGCTCGGCGATGTCCATCAGCGCCGGCATTTCGGCCATGCGACCATACAGGTGCACCGGCAGAATGGCTCGGGTGCGCGGAGTGATCGCTGCAGCCACCTGATCAACCGCGATCGACAGCGATCCTGGCTCGCAGTCGACCAGCACCGGGCGCGCGCCGACGCGCACGATCGCCAGTGCCGTGGCAATGAACGTGTTGGCGACCGTGATGACTTCGTCACCCGGCCCGATGCCCAGCGCCGCCAGCGAAAGCGTCAAGGCGTCGAGTCCCGAGCCGACCCCCACGGCGAACCGCGCGCCGCAATAGGTGGCGAACTCGGCTTCGAATCGCTCAACCTCGTCCCCTAAAACGAACGTACCGCGGTCGATCACCCGCGCGATGGCCTCGTCGATCTTACTCCGCAAGGCCGCATGCTGCGCCGGTAAGTCGACAAACGGAATCGGCGCGGCAGCGCGATCGATCGCTGGCGAGGCAGTCTGGCTCGTAGGCGAAAATAGCGACATGCGGGGCCGAGTGGCTCGATGCGATGAGGTCGCCGGCGCCGCGGCAAGCAGCCGAGTCACGGAGCCGAGCGTCAGGGTTCGATTGTAGCATGCGGCAATTCGCGACCGCGAGTTGGCCGCAATGCTTGCGCGACCGGTCGGCTACATGTTGGTGCGGTCGTCCTCGTGCTCGGTTCCCAGCAGCGAATCGAGCGCCGTGGCCAATTCGCGGTCGTGCCCCGAAGTCTGCGTATAGACCCGGCAAATTCGCGAGCTGAGCGGAATCTGCCGCAACAGTTCGTTGTCCATGAGCGCCCGGGTAACGCCGCTGGCCGGGTCATAGAGAAAGTTCTGCCCGGCCGACGGTCCGCGCGTGCCGGGTCGATGGACGTGCCGTGCCAGATCGATCCGCAACGGCATCTCGCGCAACTCCCCTGGCAGGCGGTCGCGCAGTGCTTGTTCGACGAATCGCTGACTGCTGAAGATGCTCCCCTGCTCGGTTTCCCCCACGGCGAAAAACCGCGTGCGCTCGCAGGCCATCCGCCAGGGGAGCTGGCGCGCCAACAGCTTCTGCCAGCGCAAACCGAGCTCGCGCTTGGTCGGGTCGTCGCTCGCCGGCCAACGGGCGACGTCGACCAGCAGCGACCATTCGGTGAATTGCAGATACTCTTCCAATCGCTCGAGCGGATTGCCGGGAAAGATGTACGTCTTGCTGTCGGCGAACAACTCGGCCAGCGCCAGGTCGATCGCGCGCACGGTGCGATGAAAATAGACCGCGCGAAACAACTGCGCCCGCACCCCCACGAAGTTCGCCAGCGCCGCGATGCCGCGGGCGTGCAGCGTCAGCCCAGAGCGGCTGAAGAAGCTGTAGTGCAGCAGCCGTTCGAGGTCGAAGGCGCGCGTGTTGTAGCCCGACATGAAGGCATCGCGGAGCACGAAGTCCATGTTGTCGATCGTGTAGAGCCCGCTGAACAAGCTGCGCAAAAAGCGCAACCAGTTGGGAGTCGCGCTGGCTTCGCCCGACAATCCGTCGGCCCCCTTGGGCCGCGTAATCAGGTAGGCGACGTGTTCGGGGTTAAGTGTTTCGTGTGCCGCCAACTGACTATTGGGGTTGCGACGCAGCCGGCGGATGATGTCTCCCAACTGGCTCTTGATGATCGCCGAGCCGAGCGTTTCGTGCGTCAGACCGAAGCCG
Organism: Pirellulales bacterium; assembly: GCA_050184475.1. Lineage (GTDB taxonomy): Bacteria > Planctomycetota > Planctomycetia > Pirellulales > JAEUIK01 > JAIESQ01. Next base: position 26,659 of record JBFXAH010000015.1, read on the forward strand.
GCCAGGTAATGCTCGTCGAAGAAGTGACCGAACGGACCGTGTCCCACGTCGTGTAACAGCCCGGCGACGCGCAGCAGCGATTCGACATAGCCCCGGCTGGGAACATCGGGGCAGGCGTCGGACAGGCTGTCGTAAAGCGCCGTCGCCGCGCGGCTCCCCAGATGCATCACCCCCAGCACATGCTGAAAGCGGGTATGCTCGGCCGTGGGAAACACCCACCAGGCAGTTTGCAATTGATGAATCTGCCGCAGCCGTTGCACCCAAGGATGATCGATCAGGTGCTCTTCGGCGGTCTCGGCGGCGGGGAGTCCATGGGCCGACGTGAAGGCGATATAGCCATGCAGCGGATCGTGGCACAAGCTCTCATGGTCGAACTGCTTCATGCCCCGCATTATCGACCTTGTGGCTGGCCGGCGCAAGATGCCGCGCGGTCTCTAGGCGGCCTGCAGGGCTGTATGTCGTGGATCGGCGCGCGGGGGTGAATTGCGCGCCTACCCCCGTGGCTTGGGCCCCTGCCCCCCCCGAGGGTCTTTGGCGCAAAGATTGCTGTTTCGGCGGACGACCTTTCCGGAAGATCGGGAGCGAAGCCGGGCGAAACCCTGTAACTCGCGTCGCGAGCGAACGCTGTGTAACATTGCTGTCATTGCCCGAGTAGCCGGCTCTAGCGGCAGGCGGTGCCAATGCTGGCGACTATTGCCGAGCAGTTTTTCGGGCAGAAGCTTTTGCCAATTCAAGACTTGTCGCGCGTTATGTGAATTTTGTGATTCCTTCAGGCGGGTTGCTGCACGAGCGGCAATCTAGCTGGTAAAAAAAGATAACTGCGTAATCTTGTTAATTTGCATGGCCCCAGACGCCGCATATTGATGCCCTAAACTTTTCGGCAAATGCGGGACGAGATAGTCGATGCCGGTTGGAGCGGTTGTGCTGTCGCGGCACACCGTTACGTGGGGAAGCGAGCCGGCGGCGTCGAGGGGGGAAGTCAGTCGTTTTTCGAGGAGAGATCGAGTGCACCGCTCGCTGCCCATTATTGCCTACGCATTGCTCTGGTTTGGATTCACTGAAACGGCTTCGACGGCCGCGCCGCTGGCCGACACGCTGCTGCCGAACACAACCCGCGGAGTGGTCTCGATTGCCAACTTCGAGGAGGTCTCGGCGCGGTTCGACCAGACGCTGCTAGGGCAACTGCTCGCCGACCCGGCCATGGAGCCGTTCGTCGAAGACCTGCGGCAGCAATTGCGCGACAAGTTCGCGGAAACGTACAATCGCCTCGGTCTGACCTGGGAAGAACTGAAGACCGTCCCAGCCCGCGAAGTCTCGATGGGCATCGTGCACGCCAAGTCGGCTCCGCCCGCCGTGGTGCTGCTGGTCGACGTGACCGGTCACGAAGCCGAAGCGCAGCGGCTGTTGACCGACATTCACAAGCGGTTCACCGCGCAGCGCGCCAAAGCCGCGCGCCGCGATCTGGCTGGCACCGCGATGATGGTTTACGAATTGCCACCCCCCAAGGGTGAGCGTCAGCCGCAACGTACGGCCTTGTGGTTGAAGGGGAACGTGCTGATCGCGGCCGACCAGTCGACGGTCGTCGAAGACATCGTCAAGCGAATTGGTGGCCGGCCGGCCGCCGACTGCCTGGGTGCCCTGCCGGCATTCCGCGCGGTGATGGAACGCTGTTCCGCCGAGGCCGGTCCCGACGCGCCGCACGTGCGCTGGTGGATCGAACCGTTTGGACTGGCGACAGCGATGAGGGCGCGCCGCCCAGACGACGATATCTCGGCCCGCAATGCCGAGCGGCAGCGCAACGCACTTAAAGTTGGCTTCGGCGCGCTGCAAGGCGCCGGTGGCTTCGTGCAGGTCGCGACCGAACGCTACGATTTCTTGCTGCGGACGGCGATCTATGCTCCCAAGCCGTGGGAGAAATCGATGAACATGCTCGCTTTCCCCAACGCGGCCCCGGTGGCTCCGCCGGCGTGGGTGCCGCGCGACGTCGGCACCTATGTTTCGCTCAGCGTTGACGCCAAGAAGGCCGAGGCCAACTTCGAGCCCCTCTTCGACAGCATGTTCGGAGAAGGGGACGAAGGGGTCTGGACCGAAGTCAAGGAAAGCCTTCGCGACGACCCCAACGGACCGCGCATCGATCTCGAAAACGACCTGGTCAACCAGCTCGGGCAGCGAGTGACCGCCATCATTGACTACCACATGCCGATCACGCCTAGCAGCGAGCGGGTCTGCGTGGCCATCGACACCACGAACGAGCGCGTCGTGGCCGACACGATTCGCCGCTCGATGGAGACCGATCCGAACGTCAAGCTTCGCGACGTCGGTGGCTTCCAGGTTTGGGAAATGATCGAAGAACAACTCGACTTGCCCGAGGTCGAAATCGACGGCGAGCCGGCCACCAGCGGCGGCGGCGGCGGTGCCGACCTGGGCGATAACTCCGACCGCCTGCTGCCGCGATCGGCGATCGTGGTGGCGCATGGGCATTTGTTCATCGCGTCGCACACCGATTTCCTCGAGCACTTGCTGCTGCCGCGCTCGCCCGGCGACACGTTGTCAACCTCGCCCGACTTCCGTCTGATCGACGACGAGATGAAGCGTCTGGGCGCCTCGCAAAACAGCTTCCGCGGCTACATCCGTCAGAACCGTTCGCAGCGCGTGACCTATGAGCTGACTCGCATGAATCGCATGCCCGAGGCCAAGAACATGCTCGGCGGCCTGATGAATACGCTGCTCGGCGCCCAGGAGGGGATGCTCCGCGAGGCGCAGCTCGATGGCCGCAAGTTGCCGGAGTTCGAGAAAGTCGAACACTATTTCGGCCCGGCCGGCATGTTCGTAACGACCGAGGACAACGGCTGGTTCGCGGTCACGTTTGCCGTGAACAAGCAGGTGCTGACGGCGCGTGACCCTAAGATCGGCACGCGGCCAAACTCGGTGCGGCTGCGTTAAGCGCGATCCCTGGATCGCGCAGGTGCGGCCGCGTAACGCGATGTCTGGGGCTCTCCGAGGCGCGAGGTTCGCGGAGTAGAATAGCCTGCTCCGCGGAAGTGCCCTGGATGTTTTCCGCGTGCGGTGCGACTTCGCGTGACGCCTTGGCGCGGCCAGGCCCATATGACTGAACCGCTTGATCTCGGCCGGTTGAAGGTATTTCCACTCAGCCAACGGCACCACCTCACGCGCGTCGCCGAGATCCTCATCGATCCGGCGGCCGATCCCAAGCCGTGCACGCCGGCAAACGCGGCGCTCATCGAGCGCTGCGCGGGGGACATTCACGCGGCCCGGCAGCGTGGCGCCGCGGTGATCTTGATCTACGGCGCGCATCTGCTGCGCAACGGCGCGGCGCAAATCCTTGAACGGCTGATGGGCGCCGACCAACTCACGCATCTGGCGACCAACGGCGCCGGCACCATCCACGACTGGGAGTACGCCTGGTTTGGGGCCTCGACCGAGAGCGTCGAGATGAACGTCGCCGCGGGCACCTTCGGCACTTGGGACGAAACGGCCACGAACATTCACCGCGCGATCATGGCCGGCGCCCTCGACGGGTTGGGCTACGGTCGGGCACTCGGGCGCCTGATTCACGACGACGGCGTTACGCTGCCCTCAACGGACGAACTGGCGGCCGCCATCGCCGCCGAGCCGAGCCATCCCCTCACGTCGGCCCGCGCCGATTTACTGCGGGCCATGCACTCGCAGGGCTGGCCGGCCGGCCACACGCGCGTCGAGCATCGCTGGAGGCACGCCTCGATCCTGGGCCAGGCCTATCGCCATGGCGTGCCGCTCACGGTGCATCCGGGCATCGGTTACGACATCATCGCGAACCATCCCGTCTTCAGCGGGTCGGCAATCGGCCGCGCGGCCGAGTGGGATTTCAAGCTCTTCGGCGGCTCGGTTGCCCAGCTAGAAGGGGGAGTCGTGCTATCGGTGGGCTCGGCGATCATGGGGCCACAGGTTTTTGAAAAGAGCGTGAGCTGCGTCAACAACTTGCGCTTGCAGGATGGACTTCCCGTGCTGCGCGACGTCAGCATCTACGTGGTCGACCTGCAAGACGGCGGCGGCTGGGATTGGACCCAAGGCGAACCCCCTAAGACCAATCCCGCTTACTATCTGCGCTTCTGCAAAAGCTATTCGCGGATGGGGGGGACCATGCATTACGCACAGTGCGACAATGCCACGTTCATCCATCAGCTCTATCGCGCGCTGAGCAAATGACGGTGCTCAGCGCCACCTGTTACGCGGCCGGCCAGCCGTTACGATAGGGCGCATGGCACAGCACGACGAAACCGCGCGCCCGACTGAGCCCGACCGCTCCGAGGGGGATGTCAACCTCAGCGACCGCCGCGCGGCGTGGCAGAATCAAGCGCTCGACGCCGAAACCCGCGCTTTGTTGGCCGAGGATAGCCGCTACTTTCTGCATCAGTCGCTGTCGACCCCGTGCCTGAATGCGCTGGCCGACTGCGCGGGGGCGTCGATCACCGACTTGCAGGGCCGGAACTATCTCGACTTCCACGGCAACAACGTTCATCAGGTGGGCTTCGGCAATCCGGCGGTGATCGCGGCCGTCAAAGCGCAGCTCGACGAGTTGTCGTTCTGCACGCGACGCTACACGAACCACCGGGCCGTCGAACTGGCCCGCAAGCTGGCCGTGCTGGCCCCCGGCGATCTCAACAAAGTGCTCCTCTGCCCAAGCGGCACGGGCGCGATCGGCATGGCGCTCAAGTTGGCGCGCGTGGCCACGGGGCGCTACAAGACGATCTCGATGTGGGACGCGTTCCACGGCGCTTCGCTCGACGCCATCTCGGTCGGCGGCGAGGAAGTGTTCCGCGGGGGGATCGGTCCGCTGTTGGCCGGCACCGAGCACGTCCCTCCGCCGGGCGAATATCGCTGCCTGTGGGACTGCGCTGGACGCGGCGGCTGCGACTTGAAGTGTGCCGAATACGTCGAATACGTGCTGGCCCGCGAGGGGGACGTCGCCGCCGTGATCGCCGAGCCGGTGCGTTCGACGCCCTATATCCCCACGCCCGAGTACTGGCAGCGGATCCGCCGGGCCTGCGATCGGCACGGGGCGCTATTGATCTTCGACGAAATCCCTTCGTCGCTGGGGCGCACCGGGCGGATGTTCACCTGCGAACATTTTGGCGTGGTGCCCGACATGCTGGTGTTGGGCAAAGGGCTCGGCGGAGGCATCATGCCGTTGGCGGCGCTCGTGGCTCGCGAACATCTCGACGTGGCGGCCCACCGCGCTTTGGGACACTACACGCACGAGAAGAGCCCGGTGGCCTGCGCCGCGGCGTTGGCCGCTCTGCACTATATCGAAGAACATCGACTGGTCGAACACGCAGCCGAGTTGGGCCGCTGGGCGCTCGAGCGTTTGCGGGCCATGGCCACGCGGAATCCGTTGATCGGCGATGTGCGGGGACTAGGGCTGCTGCTGGGCGTCGAACTGGTCGAGGATCGGCAGACGCGGCGCCCCGCGGTCGACGCGGCCGAACGCGTGCTGTACCGCGCGCTCGATCGCGGCTTGAACTTCAAGCTGACGATGGGCAGCATCATCACGCTGACCCCCGCTTTGACGATCACTCGCGACGAAATGGATCGAGCGCTGACGATTCTGGACGAATGCCTGGCGCAGGAAGCCTGAGCGTGGCGGAAAGCCGCGGCCTGCTTACCGCGCCGGACTAATTGCGATACCGGCGTTGCCTGGCTGGCTTGGCGTTCACCCGCTCTTCGGCCAGGTTGATTCGCCCCGACGGCAGATCGATGCGTGCCCAGAAGGGATGCAGCCGATCGCCGCGGGTGCGCACGTCTTCGAGCATCACGCCCAGGTCGGGCCGCAACGTACCGGCGCTGCGCGAAGCTCGGCCGCCGTTGTAGCTAACCGAAATCTGCTGGGAAAAATCGACCAGCTCCGGCGCGACCCAGATAGTTACCTCTTCAGCGGCCGCGCGGACCCGCAGCCCATTCTTGGCGGTCACGTCGGCTTCGACCCTGGTGGGGCGCGTGCCTCGCGGCGGCGGATAGCGCGCCGGCTCGACGACCCCCGCCGCCGGAAACCCGCGACACTCGACCCACCAGAAGAAGTTGTCGAACACGCGCATCGTGCGGCAGGCAAATTCCTTGGGAAAGAAGTTGCGCTGATTGCGCGGCAACCAATCGAAAATCTTCAAAATCTCGTCCGAAAAGTGCTCGTGCCCGCGTCCTTGATACTCGACAACGGTGACGTTGAAGGCTCGCAGCATGTAGCGGTCGAGATCGACGGAGTTGGTCAGCACCTTGTCGCCGTCGAGCTCGCCTTGCACGACATAGAAGGGCAAATAGCGGGCGTTCTCCCAATAGTGATTGCAGAACTTGTCGGAACGACCGACGATCGGCACCACGCCCGCCCACAGATCGGGATGCGCCAGGCCAATGTCCCAGGCGGCGTCCCCCCCCATCGAATGGCCGGAGAGATAGACGCGGTCGGTGTCGATGGCGAATCGCCGGCAGGCGTCGCGCAGGCTGTTGAGCACGGCGATGTGTTCGGTCGCCGAGTAGCCATACTCGCGCTGGCCCAGCTTGCCCCAACGGGGCGCGATGACGATGTAGCCCAATCGCGAAGCCTGGCCGAAGCGCCGCCCCCCGGCGTCGGGCGCGCCGGCCCACCACTCGATCTGCATGGGGGGAGTCGTCCCTTCGCCGTGCAGCGTGACGATCGTCGGGTAGCGGCGGAAGGGATCGTACTCCGGCGGGACCTGCACGTAATAGCTGATCAGCGGATCTTCGGCCTCGCCCGGCACGGTCAATTCGTACATGCCGGTGGCCCCCTCGACGGGCGCCGGCAGTTTCCATGGCGGTTGCATGTACGCCAGCAACTGGGCGAGCGTCTTGGGGTCGGCCCCTTCGAGCGAACGAATCTCATCGATCAAGCGATCGCGCTTGATCTTGGCCTCTTCCGTCAAGTATTGGCCCACCAGGTCGCGCATCCGTGTCAGCGACAACGCGTTCGTCAGGTTCTCCGTGGCGCCGTTGCTCCCCACGAGCCAGCCACTGATGGCCAACGCGAGTTTCTCGGCCGGCAACATGCCCGGGTCGTCGGAGAGTTGCCGATAGGCGCTCATCCGGTCGAGCGTGTTCAGGTTAATCAGCGCGGCGATCTCGTCACGGATGGGGCGAATGCGGTTGCGCAGGTCCTCTTGTTCGACGGCTTCGAGATGCCCGTCGAGGAGCTTGAGAACCTGGTCGCGCCCCGCGGCGCGGGCGGTGTAGCTTTCCTTGCGTTCGCGAACCTCTTGCAGGATTTCGCCCGCCACTTCCGTCGCCGGAAAGCGCTGCGCGAACGAGTTCAAGAGCGTAAAGGCGAAATCGCGCTGGCCCGCCGCTTCGCGCACCTTAATCTCGGTCAGCACCTGCCGGGCGGTGAGCTGCACGAGCGAGCGCCGGACCGGCGCGATCTGCTCGTTCAGGTCCGGGAAGTCTTTCAGGATGCCATCGAGCTCTTGAGCGGCGTCGACGTAGCGCTCGCTCTGCAAGTAGAAGCGGGCGATCTTCAGCCGCTGCTCGACATTCTTGGGGTCGATCTGCCGCGTCAACACTTGCGAGAGGATGTCGCGCGGGATGCTGCTGGTGGCCAGCCGCATGTCCCAGATCTCTTTCACCCCCTCGACCTTCGTCCAGTGGGGAGTGATTTCGGTGATCCCCTGGATGATGTCGGCCTGCCCCTTGGGGGTGTTCATCGAAAAGATCCGCCGGCCGTACTCGTCCCACGGCCCGATCTTGATCACGTCGAGCACGTTGGTCACGCGCAAGCCGCTCCGCGGCGTCTTCTGGCGGATGAAGAATTTCTCGAGCACGTCTCCCTTATCGGTCTCGCGCACTTCCTGTACCAGCCGCTTGGGGAAGAATATGCGGCGCAGGCTGTCGTCGAACATCAACACGGGCGTGCTCGCCACGGCGTCGTTCTTGGCATGCCCTTTGGCGAAATCGGCGAGCCCGGCGATCGGCACAGCCTTGCCGTCGATCACGCGGCCGTCTTTGAGCGTCACCGACGAGGCCCGCGCCGGCGAGCCCGCGACGCACAGCAAGGCAAGAATGAGCAACACGGCCGAGCACAGCACGCGCCGGCGGCGGCCGAATCCCGCAGGGACGATGCCAAGTGAGGCGATGAGCATGACGCGGTGGCCTTCTCTCTTGGGTAACGTTCCGCCAGCCGTGGCACTTGCCGGCTCGCGCACCGCATTGAATTCCATTCTCGACCGCCAGCGCTCTAAGTCAAATCGCCAAGGGGGGTTCGCCCGCAATTCGTGCAATTGACAGCCTGCCAGACTGCCCGGAGAATTGGCAAACTTGGTGAAATTGGAGCGTGCCGTGCCGTGGCAAAAGACAATTCTGACCGTGCTTTGCGCGGCTTTGATGCTGCCGATCGTGAGCATCGTGCTCGTGGGGCTCGGTCGATTGTTGGCGGCCATGGGCGATGCGGCCGGCGCGGTCGCGGTCGATCGCCTGGCGCTAGCCGTCGGCGTGCTCTGGGTTCTGTCGTTGATTGGGCTCGTTCTCTTGCTGGCCGCGGTCCACGTGCTCGCGGCGCCGCCAGACGATATCGACGAATCGTGAAACATCATCGTGCGAGGGGCCGTCGCTCCCCGCGATTCAATCAAGCTCCGGAGCGATACCGTGAATTGGAAAACCATCGCACTCGTCGGCGTCGTGCTGCTGTCGCTCGGCTTGGGTGTCTACTGGTTGCGCTCGGGCGAGCCGCCGCAAGACCCCGCGGTCGAACGCGTGGCGGCCATGGGATCGCAAATCATGCCCGTCGATGGCCCGCGCCCCTCGGTCGAGCAGCAGGCCCGCGCCATGACCGAGATGCGCGAGGAGATGCGGGAGCTCTCGCCCGAGCAACGCCGGCAGGTGTTCGAGCGTAGCGGCTTTCGCGAGCGCATGCGGCGCGACCTGGACGCCTACTTCGAGCTCCCTCCCGAAAAACGCCAGGCCTTTCTCGACGAGCGGATCGACGAGATGGAACGGATGCGCAAGGCCTTCGAGCTGATGCGCAAGCACGACGAGCGCAACGCCGCCACGGGAGGTAGCCCCGGTGGTGCCCCAGGAGGCGGACCGTTCGGCCCGCCACCCTCGGGCGGTGCAGGTGGACCACCGAGCTCGGCACCTGGCGCCACCGGACCAGGTTCGCCTACCGATAGCCGTCACGAGCGAGCGCGGCGCATGCTCGACAGCACGACCCCCGAAGAGCGCGCCCGTGGAGCGGAATTCTTTCGCGACTTGATGAAGCGCCGCGAGGAACGCGGCCTGCCGGCGTTCCCCGGCCGGCCGTAGTCGTGGCCGAACCCGCCACGCAGTGGCCGAACAGCGAAAGGAGGAAGTCATGCCGAAACTGGCCTCCACGATAGGTGCCTACCTGCTCGGGACCTGGCTGGCCCTGGCCGCAGGCACCGCGCTTGCCCAGACGCTCGAAGGACCGACGCTGGGGGGTACGCAATTCTGGACCGACCGCTTGATCTATGGCGACTGGCGCATCCAACAGCACGCGGTCACCGGGCACTTCCGTCTGCTCGACGATCACAACGTGCGGCAAGCTTCGGGCACGTACGGCGAGTGCCGCGCCGAATTCATCCGCTTGAAACAGGAGCGCCAGCTCCCGCCACTCAAGGCGACGGCCGTCGTCACGTTGCATGGCCTCGGCGGCTGGCGCGGCGTCATGCAACCCCTGGCCGACTACCTGGCCGAGGAAGGGGACTGGACGTCGATCAACTTCAGCTACGCCAGCACCCGCAAAACCGTGGCCGACCATGCGCAATCGCTCGCGGTGGTGATCGACAACCTGACCGACGTCGAACAGGTGCATCTCGTCGCCCACAGCCTGGGCAACATCGTGGTGCGCCGTTATCTCGATCTGCGGGCCGCCGATCGCCATGCCGATCGACGGGGAGCCAAGGTTGGCCGCGTGGTGATGATCGGTCCGCCGAATCAAGGTTCGGCCGTGGCGCGACTGCTCGAGAACAACAAGCTCTTCGAGTGGATCGGCGGTTCGAGCGCTCAGCAACTCGGCGCGGCCTGGACCGAGATCGAAGCGCGGCTGGCCACGCCCGCGCACTTCGGCATCATCGCCGGCAGCACCTTTCGCGGCGCGGGGTCGAATCCGCTCGTGCCAGGCGACGACGACTTGATCGTCGGCGTCGACGAAACCAAGCTTCCCGGCGCCGAGGACTTTCTGACCGTGACGTCGACGCACACGCTGCTGTTGGCCAAGCGCGAAGTGCGCCAGGCGACGCTGAAGTTCCTGCAAGACGGCTGCTTCGTCTCGGCCGAGAAACGCCAACCGATCGACGAAGTCGAGATGGCTGCCGAGTAGCTGGGCGACCAGCGTCGTCTACCGCTCCGGATGCCGCAGCACCAGCGTGCAGTTAGTGCCGCCGAAGCCGAACGAATTGCTCAGCGCGCAGGCGATTTCGGCGCGGCGCGCTTCGCGCACCACCGGCAGGTCGGCGACCACCGGATCGGGGTCATCGAGATTGATGTTCGGCGCCAGGAAGTTGTCGTGCATCATCAGGATGCAAAAGATCGCTTCGAGCGCGCCGGCCGCCCCCAGGGCATGCCCCATCATCGATTTGGTCGACGAGAATGCGGGAACCTGCGGGCCGAACACGGCGCGGATCGCTTCGATCTCCTTGGTGTCGCCGATGGGGGTCGACGTGCCGTGCAAGTTGACGTAGTCGATTTGCTCGCGCGCCAGTCCGGCGTCGTCGAGCGCGAGGCGCATGGCCGCTTCGGCGCCGCGACCGTTGGGCGAGACCATGTCTTCGCCATCGCAAGTGGCCGCAGCGCCGGCCACCACGGCCCACACCTTGGCACCGCGCGCGCGGGCCTTGTCGAGCGGTTCGAGCACGAGCACCCCCGCCCCGCCGGAAAAAACGAATCCGTCGCGCGCCTTGTCCAGCGGCCGCGAGGCCCGGGCCGGCTCGTCGTTGAACGCGCTGGAGAGCGCTCCCATGCCGTCGAAGGCCGAGGCCGATACGACGTTGACGTCTTCGGCCCCGCCGACGAAGACGCGGTCCTGCCGCCCGCTGCGAATCAGGTCGAGCCCCTGCATGATCGTGTGGGCCGAGGTCGAACAGGCCGACGTCATGCAATACGAGTGACCGTGAATCTGAAAGATCACGCCGAGGTTGGCCGACAGCGACGACCCCATGATCAACGGCACCTGGTAGGCGCCGACCTTGGAGCCGCCCCGCGCCTTCAGCCGTTCGCCGAGCGCGACGGCATCGGGCATGCTCGCGCCGGCGCCGGTGCCCATCACCAGGCCGGTGCGCGGATCTTGCACTTCGCTCTTCGATAGTTCGGCGTGAGCGATGGCGTCGGTCATGGCCGCCGCGGCCAGCAGCGCAGAGTCGCACAGAAACCGGTTCTGCTTGCGATCGAACATCGCGCGCAGCGGTTCGGGCTCGACCTTGCCCGACACTTGCGATCGCAAGCCGGCTTCGCTCCACTCGGGGCGCCGCGAGACAACGCCCGATTGGCCGGCGCGCAGCGCCGCCGTGTTCTCGGCCGGCCCGCGACCCAAGGGGCTGAGCACTCCAAAGCCGGTGACCGCGACCGTGATGGGCGTCATGGGTACTCGTAGTCCAGGTTGCCAAAGAGCCCCACCATGATTCCGCTCACTTCGACCGACAGCTTGCCATCGACGTGGGCCGAAGCCTCGGCAAACGCGATCGGCGTCGGCCGCTCGGCGATCTTCTTGAAGTCGAGCCGGTAACTGACCAGCTTGTGGTGCGGGCGGACTTGTTCGCGAAACGTCAGTTTCCCGGCGCGCAGGGCCCGGCCGCGGCCATCGAACCCGCTGTGCATCAGAAAGAAACCGGCCAACTGCAGGATGGCGTCCAACTGCAGCACGCCCGGCATCACCGGATCTCCCTCGAAATGGGAGAAGAAAAACCACTCCTTGAAGAGCACGTCTTTCTCGGCGACGATCCAGCCCTTGCCGAACTCTCCACCGTCCATGTGGATTTCAGGAATGCGATCGAACATCAACAGCGGTGGCGCGGGAAGCCGCCGCACTTTGTCCTCTGGATCGTGCACGCACAGGCGGAGAACGTCCTGTTCCGAATAGGATGTTTTGCTCGTCGCCATCCACTTCCTCCGTGCAGCAAGGCCACATCCGTACGGCACTCCCCCCGGACGTGATTGGCCAACGTCCGTGGCGTCGCGTGCTAGCACCTCCAGCAATCATTGCTTCGCGCCGCCGAACTGCGTCGTCTCCCCGAGACGTGGGCAATTCTGGCCGATCGCGCGGTGCGCCGTACAGGCACTGTTGTGCAATTTCGCCAGCTTGGCAAGGCCAAAAGCCGACGGCGGCTGTTCGCTGGCGTCGTAAACTGCCCGGCGAAATGAAGATTGGGAGATGCCCCGGAGTGGTCGGCGAAGAACCACTCGAGCCGTGGAACGACGAAATAGCCGTACCTGAACGGGCGGGCTTCGGTTCAGCTAACTGGCCTGCTACTTGGCCAGTAGCTTGGCGGCGCGGCTTCGCAGGGTGTCGCTCCCTTCGTCCATCAAGGCGCGCCGGTGGGCGCCGCTGAGCAGATCCGCCGAGACGCGCCTGGCTTCGATCGCGTCGAGCAGCAGCCCACGGCGTAGGTCGCCGCGCAACAGGCCGTCGAGGGCCAGGGCACGGTTCGACTCGGTCAGTTTGGCCAGGTGGTCGAGCAGCGCCTCGGCCGCTGCGGGCCCCGGCACGTCGACCAGGCCGCTGACCGCCCCCATCTGCAGTTCGGCGTTCGTGTGGCCCAGGTACGAAGCAAGTTGCCGGCCGTGCTGATCCCAGGGGGCGATCCCCAACATCCGTAGCGCATCGTACCGAGTGCCTGAGTGCACCTGTTCGTCGTCGGCCATCTTGGCGGCAAGCTCGACGGCCGCGCGAAGCCGCGCCGCGAGACCGTCGTGCTCTTTGAGAATCTCGGCCAGGCGCTCCGCCGGCCAAACGCCCTGCTGACTTAAACCGTTGATGATCCCACCGCCGACGACCACGGCTTGCCAATCGGCCAGCGGTTGATCGTTCGCCGGCAGCGAAACTTCCAGCAACTCGACGAGCGGCCGTGCTTCGGGGCGCTTGCCGGCAGCGATCGCCACCCGCCAGATCCAGGGGATGCGACGATACTCTTCGGCTGCGTCAGCCCGCAGATCGGCCGTCATGGCGGCGACGAGCGCTCCGGCGAGCCGTGGATGATCGGCGATGATCCGCTCGCGCTCGGCGGCGTCGCGCGCGTCATCGAGAATCGCCGCCGCTAATTCGGCCGCGTCGGCCTGCGAAGTGGAGCTCGCGCTCGGTTCGCTACTGTGCCCCGCGGGCACCAGCTTCAACTGCCGCAGATCGACCAGCGCTCCTCGAATCGGCCCGGCTGATCTGAATGTCAGCCGCCCGCTCCCTTTGCGCAGCATCACGCTGCCGAGACGGACCTGGGTGTAGCGATCCCAACCGCCGGTGCCGGAGATTTTGCCTGCGAGCCGCGCCCCTTGTACCTCGAGCTGAAACGGATTGCCGGCCGCGGCGTCGTGGCAAGCGTAGTCGAGCAATACGTCGAACTCGGCGTCGTCGTCGAGCTCAAAGCTCCAGGCCGCCAGGTCGGCTTCGCCGTGCCACATGCCGACGTTAAGAAACTCGGGCTCGAAGGCGATGTCGCCGCCATAGATCGCGGCGGCCGTGGCCGGCAGCACGAGCGCGCCGTCGGCTGCGGGCCGCACGATGCGCGGATGGTTGCCGGCGAACGCTTTCGGCGGCGCGTCGAGCCGACCGAAGTACGCGATCAGATCGGCGAGATCCTGCCTGCTCAGGTCGCGCTCCAATCCTTCGGGCATCAGCGACTTGCCGGTGGCCTGCAGTTCTTCGATCTCGCTGCGGAGGATGTCGGTTGTTTTTCCTTCCTGCAGGGCCAGCGTGATGCTGCCGCCAGATTCGCCGGCCAAGATGCCCGTGACCGTGAGTCCGTCGCTCGTCACCGCCGTGTAGCTGACGTAGCGGTTGTCGACAGCCTGATTGGGATCGAGCACCGCGATCAACAGGGCTTGCGGCGGCTTGACGGCATACGAGACCAGATCGGGACCTACCGCATGACCGGTCTCTTCCAGGCGATGACAAACCGAACAACGCTTGGCGAAAATCTCCCGGCCGCGCAGCCGATCGCCCGACATGGTCAGCACGTCTTGATACTCGGCTACGACCGTTTGTCGGTCGCTGTTGGGTTGCTCCAGCAGGGCGGCAGCCCGGGTGGCGAGATCTTGGTTCGAATGCCGCAGCAAGCGCTCGCGGCGCGCGGCGTCGAGTTGGGCCGCTGGGATCGAGCCCTGTTTTAAGGCGTCGAGCAACATCGGAATCCACGCCTCGCGGTTCAATAGCGCGTCGAGCGCGAGCATTCTCGTCGTGGGACCGAACGACCCCCACTGCTCGAGCAGCACCCGGGCGCTCGCGTCGGTCGGGATGCGGAACAGCGCTTCGACGGCGGCCGCTTGCAGCGCCGGCGGGTGTTGCGGCGCGAGAAGCTCAGCCAGCGTGGCGACGTCTTCGGCCACGCGCTCGACGCTGCGGCCCAGTAGCCCGATCGCCGCGACGCGGGTCGATTCGTCGAGTTGGCCATCGAGCGCCGCTTGTCGAGCGCGAGCCAACGCGGTGTCGAGCCGGCGCGCACTTTCCTCGTCGAGAACTTCGGCACGCGACTGAATCACCGGGATCAGGCCCGCCAGCAGCGAACGCCGCCAGGGCTCGAGCCGCTCGGGGGCGGCCGGCAGCGTGAAGTCGATCACCTTGCCCAACGTTTTCGCGTCGCCAAGGATCGCGCATTGACGCCAGAGTTCGACCAGCCAGGGCAGGTTGTCAACTCTTTGCTCGGCATACGCGGCGGCTGCTGCGAAGACGTCCGCGATGTTCTTGTCGTTTAATGAGCTGTAAACGACCGCGGCCACGTACGGTTCGTTGTTGCGAAGCAGTTCGACCAAAAGCGCGGCCGCCCGCGGGCCTGACATTTCGCCCAGCTTTGCCGCCACGGCCATGCGCACGAGTACGTTTTCGTCGGCGACCAACCGACCATGATCGAGGGCGTCGATCGCGGCAGCCGTTGCCGGCAACAGGCGGACAGCTTGGCGGCGCACGGCGGGATCGACGTCGGCCAGCGCGGCGATCGTCTCCGTTTCCTGCAGCGCGCCCAGCTCGTGCAGCGTGCAGAGCGCCTGCATTCGCGTCGCCGGGCGTTGGACCGTGCATAACCGCTTGAGTGCCGGCAAAGCGGCGACATCGTTGCGCCAGACGAGCATCTGTGCCACCAGATCGCGCTGCGGTCCGTTGGGCGTATCGAGCGCCGCGGCCAAGGCGGCGCCCGCGAGTTTGTCGAGCCGCGCGATCGGCCGTGGGAGTCGATCGCGGTGATTGATGCGGTAGATTCGCCCCAGGTTGCTGCCGGCTCGCGCGTCGATCTTGGCCAAGTCCTCGGGCGGAACCCAGCGCGGATGTTCGATCAGGTGACGGTACATATCGACGACGTACAGCGCGCCGTCGGGCCCGGTCGTGGCCTGCACGGGGCGAAACCAACTGTCGGTCGAAGCCAGGAACTCGGCCTGCTCTTCTCCCTCGGCTCGATGGCCGGAGAACGTGGCCCCGCGCGGCTCCATAACCAACCGGTGGACCAGGTTATTCACCGGCTCGCAAGTGAATGCGTTGCCTGCGAAGCCCTCGCCCAGCAGTTCATCGCGATAGATGCCCAACCCACAAACGGCGGTCGGTCGATTGGGGGGCCCCGACAACTTATACAGGCTCGGTTGGCCAATCGAAAACAGCCGGCTCGAATCGTCGTAGTCGGGCACGTAGCTGGCCGGGGCAGGCGGAACCAGGTTCGGATTGCGCCGCAGCACGTGATCCTCGAGAATGTAGTGCCGCGCCAGGGTGCCGCTATCGCAGCCGAACCAGTTGCCCCAGTCGTCGCGCGGCCGCCCCTGCTGGGTGCGCCCGGTCGCTGGCTCAAGCTCTCCGGTGTCGGGACGAATGCGGAAGTCGCGGTCCCCCAGCGCGAACTTCTCGCCCCGAAAGTTGGTGATCTCGCCGCCAAACAGTCCGCACGAACCGTAGACCCAACCATCGAGCCCGTAGCACAAGCTGTTGACGCGGCCTTGATAATTGTCGGTGCCAAAACCGGTGAAAAGCACGCGGCGCAGATCGGCGCGGCCGTCGCCGTCGGCATCCTCGGCGTACAAGATGTCGGGCGCGGCGCAAATCAGGGCGCCGTTGCGCCAGACCGTTACGCCGGTGGGAAAAGGGATGCCGTCGAGAAAGACCTGCGCGCTCTCATACTGCCCGTCGCCGTCGGCGTCGGTCAGCACGCGAATTCGACCGCCGGGCCGAAAGTTGCCGTCGAGGCCCGACGGATAGTCGTACATTTCGGCGACCCACATCCGCCCGTCCAGTCCAAAATCGATCGCCACCGGAGAAGCGACGAGCGGTTCGGCCGCGGCCAACTCGACGACATAGCCCGAGCGCGCCTGGATCGCCTTCAGCGACACCTGCGGCGGGAGCGGTCGCGTTTGATCGATCCCCTGCGGGTTCCAGTCGGGCTGGAACTCATCGTCGAGCAAGTCGTGAACCGCGTCGACGATCGTCTGTTCGAGGCCCGGCTTGAAGCGCGTCGGCTGATCGTAATAGGTCATGGCGCTGGCCCCTTCGTATCCTCCTTCTTGCAGGACGCGCTCCGAAGGAATGTAGCCCGGCGCATCGTTGCAGTAAGAGTTGACCCACAAACGCAGGCCGTCGAGCTCGCGTTTGAGCCGTAGCGAATAGTCGACGACCACTTCGCCCGGCAAAAAGACCATCGCCAAGTCGTCGCCGAACGACCAGCTCTGAATCGGGTATTCGATCTCGGTGCGCAGCTTCTCACCACGATCGAGCCTGGCCAGTTGCACGCTGGCGTGGTAGCCGACCGCTCCCCCTTGCTTGATCCGTTCTTCCCACTCCGCGCGCGTGGGGGGAGCGTCGAAGGGAAGCTCGACTCGCCGGACGCCGACGGTCAACTTGCCCGAAAGCGGCTTGAGCGGCGTCTTCAGCAGGCGATCGACTTCGGCGGCGATTTCTGCCCCTTGGTCGGCGGCAATGTCGGCTCGATCGCCCATAACGCCAGAAGTGGGGTTGGCGTCGGCGCCGCAACCGATCGAAACCATGCCAATCGCGCCGGGATGACTCTTTTCGATTGCCTGCTGTGCGAAGCCGGCCCAGTCGCCGCTGATCCGATTGTCCGACAAGGTCACGCAATGGCAGGCGTAACTGACGTAGAGGGCGCGAATTGTTCCGTCCGCGGCTCGCGCCACCAGCAGCGGCAGATCGTGATCGACCGGTCCCCCGGCAGTGCGGCGATTCTTCGCAAGGCCGACGCTGCCGATCGTCCAACTCAAACTCGCCGGTTGTCGATCGGCCAGGGCCGCCAGGGCCACCTCCTCGAGCTTGTCGATCAGCAGCGACGTGTAGCGGTCGATGTGCACCAGATGCTCTGGCGGAATCGGTTCGCCGAACAGCGTGGTGTTCGCGCCGTTGAGCATCGGCGCCGTGTGGGTGTGCGAAGCGCTGAAGGCGATCCGCTCGGGCGCGATGTTGGCTTTTGTCGCCAGCCGCGCGGCGACTGGCGCGGCGATGTCGGCCGGCATGCCCAGGTTGTCGATCGTGATCAGTAGCGCCGGCCCCTCGGCATCGGTGCCGATGGCCAGCGCTTTGGCGTAAATCGGCTGTGTTACGCCGACCGACTCATCGCGACGGAATCCAAACCCGTTCAGCCGGACCGGAAAGTCGGGGGTGACATCAATCTTCGCCACGCCGATCGTGTACATGGTGGGCTCCACGGCGGGCGCCGCGCTGGCGACCAATGACGATCCCCACAGCAGAGCGAGAGAGCACCAAGATCGCTTGTTCAACGCCAGCATGGATACGGTACTCCGTCGGAATCGGATGACTCGCCGGCTTTGGCACCGCGCGGGATTGAGCGTCGAGAAAAACACCGGCGGGATCGCTGCCGACCAAGCTAATGTGCGCACGCGGGGGCCGCAACGTGATTGAGCGCCGCCGGACCGCAGATTCGACGTGTGTTTTTTGGGGACGCGGACTCAATTACCGAAAACTGCGGCGCCCCGTCGGCGGAGCGCCGTTGTCAGGCCGAATAGGGCCGCGGCGTTGTCGAGCTTTTCCACACCGTCTTCGCGTAGCGCTTTTTCAGCCGCACCAGCCTGGCCAGCCGCACGTCGATCGTCTGATACCGCCCGCTGGGGGACTTCACAAAGACGAACGGCAGGCAGATCGCCTTGACCTTGAGAGGAACGCGGTTGTCGGTGGGCAGGCGCTGCACTCGAACCAACTCGTCGCGATCGCCAGGCAAAGTCTCGTCCCAGAAGAACGAGGGGAGCTCGATGATCTCGCTCAAAATGGCAACAAAGTCCCCCCGGCGCAGGTCTTCAGGCGCGACCGACGCGGCGACCGAGCTGCAGTCTGTTTCCGGAAGGCGAATCTTCATCTCACAAATGCCAAAAGCGGCTGCCGCAGTGGCGAAACGTCGACGATCACCGCGAGTCGACGGCCATCCTTCACTGGACCGGTTTGCGGGGCCCTGGGTTCACGCTGCGGCAGACATTTTCTTGGCACGCGAAAGCGATAACTAAGGCCCCGCGCGCACCTTGTCGTTAAAGCCGTCCGTAGCTTCGGAGAAAGCAAGGCAGTCGGACAGAGTGCGCAAGACGATCTCACAGCGAGATTTCAACTGTGATGAGAATCGCGCCGTGTCGCAAGTAGCTGGCACGAGTCGCCTTAGCATCCGAACTTATTTGAGGCCAAACTTCGCATCGATCGTAATTCCATAGCGGACTCCATCGGGCTCGGCGCCCACCGCTTCGGTTTGTTCGGCCATGTTGAACATGCCAGCGGCCTGCTGGGCCAGGCGATAAGCCATGGAGTCGTAATACATACCCCCCATGCCGGATAGTCCGCCGACGGTTGGCCCCACCTGCTCGACGCATCGTAACTCGCGCAAGTCGCCGATCGCAGCGCCCGCCGCTTGGGCGAGATCTGCGGCCGTGGCCTTGGCCTTGTCAAAGGCCTTGGCGATGGCCTCCCGGCGCACGTCTTGGGGAATCTTCGCGACATACACGAAGACGGCCTCGCCAGCTTGTTGTTCCGAAGGGTCGACGTACATGCCCTGCATTTCGGCCGCGAGCTCCTCCTCTTCTTCGGTCGGTTGCTCGAGTTCCTTTTTGCCGGCGATATCGGCCGCCACGATTCTCTCTTGCAAATCGTGCGTCTTGACCAAGAGGTCATCGGGCGCGGTCGAGCCGATGGGCCACTCGGCTGTCAACTGCAGCGCGAGAGTGACCGGCTCGGCGGGCGCGGCATCGGAGCGGGACCGCGCGCCAGGCGTGCGCAAGCGTTGCGCGAGCATCATCCGCATTTGACGCTGCCGCTGCACCGCTTGAGCTGATACGTGGGGAGTGCCGAATTTCAAGGAACTGTCGCTGGCGCCCAATTCGACGAGCAGCTTCTCGGCATCGGACCGTCGCTTGGCCAGTTGCGATAGCGCGGTCTTGAGATCGGGCGCCTTGGCATAGATTTCCATCTGCATCCGAAGGACCTCCGGCTGGCGTTCGACCACGGAGGTGCCTTGGGCGACGACCGTCGGGGAGTCGTCGGCCACGACGAACTGTGCCGAGAGCGGCAGCACGCTCATTACCGCCACGGAAAGTCGAGTCGCAAGATTGCCGGTCATGTTGTCGTCCCCAGATCAAAGGTTCGCTCGGTTTGCCCCTCGCTCAGCGCAATTGATCCATGCCAACTTCGGCGCGCATTCGCTTGCGAAGTTCGACGGCACTGGGCACTGTCATGGCGCGGATCGTCCAATAGAAGTCGCGTAGATCAGCATCCTGGTCGCGGAGAAGCTCGTAGAGCCTCGTCAACAACGCGCCGTGCTCATCGCTGTTCGTGACGGCAATCGCGCGGTAGCTCAACCGGCGCCAGAGATTCGAATCGCCAAACGGGTCGTCCTGCATCGCCAACAGCCGCTCCAGCGCGCCATCGTCTCCACGCAGCAACAGCGCGTAGCTGGCCAGGGCTCGGATAACCGGCGACTCGTCGTTGGCCAACTGCTCGACGACCTGCGGCTCGAGTTCCGCAAGCGCGGGAAGTGGATCGTACGCCGAGCTACCGCCAAAGGGCGCGTCGAATGTGTCCAGCGCCATGCGGAGCACGCTGTCGTGGTACTCGTCGGCGAAGCCTTCGCTTGGTCCCAGTGCCAGCCAACGAAGCGCCAGCTCGCGATTGGCATCGTCCGCGCCATTCAGGGCCTCGACAGCCGACCGGCGGGCTTCGTCCTGCGCCACCGTATGCAGCAGGACCACGAAGGCCTGCCGGCGAAGTTTGGCACTCGACTCGGCATTCGCCATCCACTGCCGGGCCAGCGCGGAGGCAGCCTCCCGATCCATTTTGCTCAGCAAAGCCAGCGCCACCAGACGGCGATGATCCGGCGGTTGGCTGGCCTGTTCGCCCAAGTCAGCGACTCGCTCTTCCTGAGAAACTCCTGACACGATGGATTCCGGCTCGACATAGATCTGCCTTAACATCCACCACAACTGCGCTGTGGCGCCGTCGTCGAGCGCTTCGTCTCGCAGGATTCGCCATAGCTATTGGCGACTCTGCGCGTTGTGAAGATGCGCCACGGATTGAGCGATTTGAGTCGACTGGACGCCATCCGGGTTCTGATCCATCACCAGCTCGAACAATTCCACTCGCTCCGCGGATGGCAGCCAGGGCAACGCTGCCGAGGCTTCGGCCAAGTGGCTCTTGTCCTCTCGCATCAACGCCTTCAACACGTCGATGGCGCGCTCAATCTTGCCAAGGCACAGCAGCAGCATGGCGCCGAACAGCCTCTCTTCCGACGACTCGGCGGCGGCCATTTCTTCGAATCGGGGTAACGCCGCTGCCGCCCAGTCGGGGCGGCCCGTGCCCGCGTGCCACTCGGCCAAACGTTGGTCGTATTCTTCGCGTGGTCCCTCGGGCAGTCGGCCTGTTAATTCACCCCACAGACCACGCGCGGCCGCGATGCGTACCTGCGGGTCGTGATCATTGACGGCGGCCTGCAGCTCGACTTCGATATCGTCGGGCGCGATGGCCACCAGCGCGCGAATGGCTGCCGCCCGCACCTCGGGTCGTTCGTGATTGGCGAACTTGCGCAGGTGGGGCAACACCCGATCGTGGAATTCGTTACGGGTAAGCGCTTCGATGATTTGTGGGCCTAATTCGGGATGTTTCTCTAGCGCGTTGGCCAAGGGCTCGATCGCTACGTCGAGCACCTGAGAGCTCTGCAAGGCGCTAAGCGCTTTACTGAGCACGAAGCCGTCGGGATCGTCGAGCCGACGGACCAGCGCCGCATACGCGTCGGCCGATCGTTCCTCCGCGATGGACACGTTGGGTAGCGACTCACCGAGCGCGTCAGCAGCTTCGGCGCGGACGCGCCAATCGTCGTGGTCGAGCAAGCGAACCAGCCCCTCGACCGCGGAAGCATGGTGCTTGCCCCGCAGCAAGCGCGCGGCGTGCACCAGCAGATCCGGATCGCGCTCGTTCGGCAGGTAAGCGACGACCGCGTCGATGAGCTTGGGAGTCGAAGTATCGGTCAACCCACGCAGCACGGCCGCGCGAATATTCGGCTCTGGATCTTCGAGTAGTTGGACGAGCGCAGTGTGGGCGGTATCTCCTTCCAAATGATGCAAAGCGCGCAAGCTCAGTTCGCGAATCAGCGGGTCGGGATCGGCAAACAGCGCCAGCAACAATGGTTCGTCGGCAGATGTAACGTAGCGAACCAACTCGCCGGCGGCCTGGTGGCGCGCCGCCGAATCGACCGAAGCGAGCCGGGCCAATCCAGCCGGCCAACCAAGCGCCAGCCGATCCGAAGCCAACAACCGCAATCGTAGCCAGGCCAAACGCTGGCGTCGTTCGTCGGTCTCGGCCGCCTGCAAACGTCGTTCGACCTCCGGGAGCAGCTTGCGCCCGCTGCGCGCCAGTCGTTCACGCATCGCTTCGGCTTCGGCGTCCGAAGACGTAGCATACCGGTCGAGCTCACCGGTTAAGATCGCGAGAGCTCCGGAGCTGAGCTCGGCATCGGCCTGTTCTTCCGGATCGACCGTGCTGTCAAGCCAGGCCGACAAGGCGTCTTCTCGCGCGGCGGTGACCGTCGCGGGATTCCAGGGGTCGAGTCCGTCGGTTGGCGCGTGCCATTCGTTCAGAATCTCGAGGGCCGAAAGTCGGGTCGCGAGTTTGGCGGCCGTGAGCTGCGCCACAACCGTGTCCGCGACGAGTGAACGCAACGCAATCAAGCGCCGTATGGCCGCTTCTCGGATCAAGGGATCGCGTTGCGACAGATCACGGACCAGGGCCTTGATCTCTCGAGAAGTCGGTGGCCGGTCATCGTCTACCGGCGCCTCGACCACCGGTATGTCTTTCGGCATATGGCCCTGCAACCACTCAACGAGCTCGTCGGCACTGAGAAATCCGTCTCGTGAATCGATCAGACGGCCGGACGGCGAGAGCAACCTCAAGGCCGGAACCGCGGAAATGCCCAACGAAACGACCTCGTCCGATTCATCGACATCCAGGTAGACTCGCACGGTGCTCTGCAACGCCGCCTGCGCCTCGGGCGCGGAGATTTCCTGGGCGAGCTTCTCGCACCAGCCGCACCATTTGGCGCCGACGCGAAGGAGAATCGGTTGGCGACTTTCGCCGGCCTGTTTGATTGCTGCCTCGAGAGACGACAACCAGGGAAGCCCTTGATCGGGTTCTGCCTCGGGTAGCGCCGTGGCGGCCGAGTCCTCGCTAGTCGCACTGTCGGCTGCTCCCTCGAGCTGCGAGAGCGTCGTCGAAGGTTGTTGGGGATCAGCCGCCGGCGCCGCCTGCTCGATGTTCGCCGGTTCGTCGGCGACGGGCGCACTGGGGAAGGGTTCCTCGGCCCGGCCCGCCAACCCACTGCCGAATACGATCCAAGCGCACCCCCAGAAGGCCGCGCGAACGAAGTGTGGGGCGGGCAGCCGGTGGGCGTTATCGGCGAACGAACCTGGCCGAACAGGTATCATCGAGCCGCCTCCTGGGGAGCGTCGCTGGCGGGGCGCACTGTCGGCTCTTCGCCATGCGCGATCTGCGGCCAATACGAAGCGTAATCAAACTCCGGATCGTTTTCGCGATCGTGACATTTCTGGCACTGCTCGCGGGCCGAGAGCGTCGTCCTGGTGGCAGGATCGTTTACATGGGCGAGCGACGGACCGTGGCAACTCTCGCAACTCACGTTCACTCGATCGCTGCTGAGCGCGAGCGATTGGAATCCACCCGGCAATCCGTATCCCGTGCTGTGACACTGCTGACAATACGAATCGCCGTGCGCTTTGACGGCAACCAGTGTTTGCCAGGCATGAGCGTGCGCGGAGTCGGCCCAAATGCCATGGTCTGTCTCGTGGCATTCGCGGCAAGCTTGCGTGCCGGCGACGCGGTAGTCGCTCGGCAGGTGCGGCGGCAACGGAGAGACGAATGCCGTTTGGTCGGCGGCGAAATCGCGCCGGACGAGCGCATCGCGCCAGCGCTCGAGATTGCGCTGCTGCGCGACGTCGTCGTCGATCTCAGGACCAAGCTCTACGATGGCGCCGGCCCATGCGAGCGGCATGGCCGTCGAGCCAGTCGTAAACTTGGCCAAGAACTTTCCCTTGTTCGATACGGCGGCGAGCCAGCTTTTGCCGATCTGCTGAGGCGGCACGCTCTGTGGCGTGGGTCCCCCCAGGAACAAGTCGACCTCGGGAACCCGGCGGGCCAGCTCTTTGAGTTCCGCTTCGTCCAAGTAGCCGAGCACGACGACCAGGTGATGCGCTTGGGTCGCGTCGCGCAAAACCTGCAATACCGCCTGGGCTGGATCGCCAACTTGGACCTGGGCGGTCGCAAACTGCGAGGAGATAACCCCGATCACCAGGACGCGCCACTGGCCAACTTCGCAGAGCCGAAATGGTGGCACGATACGATCGCCGCTTTCGCGCATGCAGTTGGCCGAAATCAGCGGAACGTTTGTTTCGGCCGCCAGCTCGCGGAGTGAATCGGGACCTAAAGCCAGCTCGCCGGCCCCCAGGTTATGTGCGGCAATGCCCATCAACCGCTCCCCCACGAGCATGGCCCGGAACTTGTCGCGGTCGTAAGCCGAAGCGCCTCCGGGGGCGCCGCCGGCGTCAACCAGCAACACGTCGGACGAAGCGGAGAGTTGCTTGGCGTAGGCCGCGCGACGCAACAATCCGCCCGCCTACGACACCGATGCCACGATGGCCGCCAGGTCGATGGTCAACCGCACGGCGCCGGACGCGATCCAGATCAGATCGATCCAGGCGCCGATGCCAATCACTACGCAGCCCAAAGCGATCGCCCAGCCGCCAGCCGCTGTCATGCCAATTGTGAGCCAGCGACGTCGCGCCCGACGTAAGCCCTGCGATAGCGAGGGATCGGTCATTTGCCGAATCCTGTCCCAGAAGTCTCGCCTGCTAAAGCGATGATTTCCAATTGTCCAGCAAGTCGCCTCAAGATGCAAATCTCGAAGGCTGTATCCGCTTAGACCAGTCCGGCCGTCCGCCGGGTAATCCACAGCGCGGACCACACGGTAAAGGCGCCCAGGAGAACCCACCAGCGATCCCAGGCCGTGTGACGTCGCACTTCCTGCGCTCCGGGGTCGACGCTGCGCTCTCGTATCGCCGCCGCGATGGCAGCGACATCGTCGGCTCCGTCTTCGCCAACCACGGCGCCATCGCTGAGCACCGCCACGCGGGCCATGATGTCCGGGCGGGCCTGCAAGTAGAGTTGCTCGTCGAGCAGCGTGCGCACTTCGAACTCCAGTCGGGTCGACCCATCGTCTCCCTCGATTCCTTCGATCGCGCCGCTGTAGTTACCCTCGGGAAGCTTGCCAAAATTCAAGCGGAAGATCGTGCCGTCTTCGTCGCTGGCCGTGGGCGCAAACGGCTTCGTGCCAACGATGCCCGTCCCTGTCAGCATCACTTGTGGTGGCTGCACGAAATCCGCCCCCTCGCGCACCAGCATGGTCGCCGTGGCGTCTTCGTTGGCAGCGAACACGAGTTTGTCGGTCCGCACGGCGACATTCTGCCCCGGCAGCAAGCGCGGGCCGGTCACCAACCAACGCAACAGACTTTGCCACAGCGCTCGATACGTATCGTCGTGACTGCGAAATGCCGGCGCCAGAAATGCCCAGCGCCACATGCCGACCCCTTCGATCACCACGACGCGGCCGGTGCCGTACCCTTGATAAGAAACCGCCGGCACGTCGACGTCGCGGTCGGCCTGCGCGCTATCGGCCAGCACGACGGCCAAGGGCTTCGGCGAGTCGGCACGCGCCGAGGTCGCCAGGCTCGGCAGGTCGGAGAGCTTGGAACGCGCGCCGCTGTCGCCCGTTAGCCAGCCCAACGATTGCCCGCGCTCGGTGAGATCCATGCGAAACCGCGCCTCGGGGCCCGGGCTCCACTCGACCGGCATCAACGTTCGCAACCGCGCCGACAGTTGCGCCGCAGGTTGCCCGCGATAACAGACAAGTGCTCCACCCTGCCGGGAGATCCACTGGCGGATGTTCTCGATGGCCGCGTCGCTGAGATAGATGTCGGCCTCGCGACCGAGCACGACGACCTGGTAATCGCCTAACGCTTTCTTCTCCGCCAATACCGGTTGCGGATCAGCGATGATCTCCCAGCTCTCGGACAGTTGCCGATCGGCCCCGTTCTCGTCGTCGATCGCGCCGGTTGCCGGAGCGGGGGCAGCTTTCGCTTCGGCGGGCGGAGCCCCGGCTTGCTCCGCACGGCGCAGCGAGCGTTTCAAGAATCTCTGCGGACCGATGCGGACGACGTTGTCGACCTCGAGCGCGGCATCGAGCGCCAGCGTGCGCAGTAGAAACTTGCCGTCCCAGTACGGCTTGCCTTCGAGCAGCAATACGCGAATCGGTTTGTCGACCACCCGCAGCACCATCAGCGCTTGGTTGTTGGCGCGGGTCGTCTCGCCGGGCACGGGTTCGACGGCGACCTCGTAGCGATACAGCCCGGTTTGGTCCTGAACTACCTCGAAGTGCGCTTCGGCGGCTTGATCGCCGAAAAACGTGGTGCGAACCCGGCTCAAATCCTGGCCGTCGCGTCTGAGCACGATCTCGACGTCCGGAACCGTCAGCCCGCGCTGTCGCACCAGGGCGGTAATCGGCACGCGCTGACGAACAAACGCCACTTGCTCGGGAACGAGCAGCCGCACTTCGAGGTCTTTGCTCTCGGTTCCTTGCCCCAAGGTGCACGTGAAGATTCGCGTCCCCATGGCCCGCGCCAGGCGGGCCGCCTCGAAAACCCCCGAGGTATCATCACTGGCATTGTGGGCGCCGTCGCTCAGCAACAAGATGGCCTTGTCGTCAGACGTGCCGCTGGTCGCGATGGCGCGGAGCGCACCGCTGATGTCGGTCTGCGGACCGTCGGCATGCTGATCGGCCAGGGTCTCGAGCGTCGTGCGATTGGATCGATCTGCGAAAGAGACGATGCGCGTCTCGAATTCGCTCGACAGGTTTTCCGACGCTGCCTCGGCGAGTTCCAACGCCGCCGCGTATCGCGATCGTTCCTGCGGCGCGTCGCTGGTGTTCATACTCTCCGAACGATCCACCAGGATCGTCAATCCTGGTTTGCCGGCCGGAGGCGGCAGCCTCTCGATCCAGACCGGGTTGAGCAAGATTGCCAGCGGAATGGCAATTGCCACCGCGGCCAGCGCGAGGATCGCCAGCCACCTTGTCGGGCTGATTCCCCACGGGCGGCGCAGCCCGTAGGCAACCAGGGCCGCAAGACCCCCGATCGTGAACACCAGCCAGAGGGGCCAGGGAATCAATGGCTCGAATTGCAGGTGGATCGCCATCGCGCGCCCGTGCGGTCCCGCTTAAATCAATTTCGTGTGGCCCGCAGCACCACGAGCTCCAGGACGACGCAACACAATGCGCCGCCGGCCAGCCAGATCCAGCCGCGGTCGACTGGATCGGATTGTTCCCCGGCTCCGAAATAACGAACCTCGCGCCCCGCGGCCAGACGCCCGGTAAGCACCTCAGGCTCGAGCGCGTCGAGATCGCATTCCTGCGGCGGAATGTTCACGGCCAGCGCATAGACCGGTTTGTCGCGTTGCCGAACTTCGTAAATGCCCGGCACGTTGGGATCGAGCAAGTGCCACGCCACGCCGACACTTTCGATGCTGAAGGTGCTCGTGGCCGTGCTCCCCTCGGGCGGTACGATATCGAGCGCGTCTTGCTGCGCGACCTGAGTGGGCAGGAATTGCACACTGGACTCGCCACAGAATGCCGGCGTGCTGATCGACCCTCGACCGATCAGCAGTTTGACGAGCTCGCCAATCAGCGGGCTCGGCGGTTAAGTTGGTCGCTCCCAGGTCGGCGTTGAGAACGGCCAGGCTTCCCGCGCCGCAGGTCGTGAGCATCAAGAACACCGACTGATCGCCGAAGGTTGCCAAAATCTCTTCGTTGACCGCCCCCCGAGTCAACTGCGTGTCGAGACCGCCGGCAAACCGCAGCGGGCTGACAGCGCTGAGAGCATCGTCTCCAAACACGCGAAAGGGGGGCTGGTTCTGCCGCAGTTGAACCAGAAACAAACCGCGCCGCGGCTTGTTCGCCGGCGGCGCCGCGTAGGCAACGGCTGCTTGCCAGTCGCGGCCGGCGACGCGGGCCAGCGCCGCGAGATTCTCGGCGTCGATCGAATCTGCGGCGACATAGAGCAACCCGCATCCGCGGCGCAGCAGCCCGACGATGGTCTGGATGACATCTTCGCGAAGCTTGCCGGGATGATCGACGACCAGCAAGTCGGCCGACAACAGCCGCTCGCGATCGACCTTGTCGATCGACGCGCGAACCACGCGTTCGCGCGGATCGGTCGGCGTCGCCTGTTCCGGCACCAAGGCGCGCTCCAGGAAGTAGCTAGCCGAGGGCATCAGATTCTCGGGCTGCCGCGTCAGCAGCAAGTACGTGGGGGGAGCATGCACAAATACCGCGAACGCG
Organism: Pirellulales bacterium; assembly: GCA_050184475.1. Lineage (GTDB taxonomy): Bacteria > Planctomycetota > Planctomycetia > Pirellulales > JAEUIK01 > JAIESQ01. The sequence continues at coordinate 54,741 of JBFXAH010000015.1, forward strand.
GAATTATTGTCGGCCACGAGCGCGTCGTCGACGTCGAGCAGCCGAGCCTGGCCGTGGAACCAACCGACATCGCCCGGCGTCCAAGTCGCGGTCAGCGTCGTGGTGCCGCGCGGCGCGCACAGCCCCTGAAAGCGCACGGTCGAAGATCCCAGCCGCAACTCGGCGGCCACTTCGCGCGGAACCGAGGAGAAATTGCCAACATCCAGCTCGAGGCGCGCGGCGACGTGCCGGTCCGCCCTGCCGACGCAACGCACGCCAAGCAGTCCCAGATTCGGGACAACCTGGTGCGAGCGGGCACTTCGCAGTTCGACCTCGATGTCGGCAGGCACCGTTGCCAAATCGGCGGTCGACCAGTTCGCCCGCTGAAAATCGCTCACCACGACGAGCTCCCGCGTCGTTTCAGCGGTCGTATTTCGCCGCAACGACTCGACCGCCAGATCGATGGCCGCTTGGGCATTCAACCGTTCTGGCTTGACGGCAGCCTGCGCCAACTCGCTCTGCAGCGAGGCGAGATTGGGCACCGCGCGATCGAAGACCGCCACGGGCCGGGCACCCGCCAAAATGATGTTTCCGTGCAAATGCCGCTGGGGTTTGAGATAGTCGGCCGCCAGCGACCGCGCCCGCTCGAATACCTGCACGCCGCCCGTCTGGGCAGCCATGCTGTGGCTGACGTCGAGTATCACCACGCGCGCCACGGTCGATTCGCCCCCCGGCACGACGCTCGGCGCCGCGTGCCAAAGCGGACGCGCCAGCGCCAGTGCCAACAGCGCCACGGCCAGACTGCGCAACAGCAGCACCAGCCAGTCGCGCAGGCGATTGAGCCGGCTGCGCGCTTGTACGACCTCGAGCACAAACTGAATTGTCGACAACGGCATCCGCACCGCGCGCGGTCGCGTCAAGACGTGAATGGCCAACGGAGCGGCCGAAGCAGCCGCGCCGATGCCCAACGCCCAGGGGTGCAATACATCCACGGCAGCCTCGGTCTCGAATCAGCCGGCGCGCTCGGCCAGAAACGTGCCCAGCGTCTGCAGATACGGAGTCGACGTTTCGATGCGCCGGTAGTCACAGCCCGCCGAGAGAGCCAGCCGCCGCACCAGTTGGCAGTGCTCTTCGAACCGCCGCGCGTAGGCGTCGCGGATTTCCGCGGGTGAACAATTTACCGAGTGGGGCCACTCCATCCCCTCGAAGCGGTACGCCCGGCCGCTGGGCAGCACGGTTTCGTCGAGGTGAATCACATGCAGGATCACGACTTCCGACTGACGGTGCCGAAACAAACGCAACGCGGCAAAGCTCTGCTCCAGGTCCGCGACGAGAAAGTCGCTCGCCAGGATGAGCGCGCCGCGGCCCGTGAATCGTTGACGAAGGTCGCGCAAGGCCGCGGCCATCGTCCGCGCGGGCTCTCGCGGCAGGTTCTCGATCACGTCATACAAGCGCTGCAGATGGCTGGAAGTGCCAGCCGGCGGCACGAACTCGCAAAGTCGGCTCGCGACTACGGCCAGGCCAACCTGATCCTGACCGCGCGCGATCACGTAGCTCAGCGCCGTCATCAGGTGCTGCACGTAATCGAGTTTGCTGCCGGCCGTCGTGCGAGGATGCGTCGCACCAAATCGCATCGACTCGCTTGCATCGATCACGAGCATGCCGCGCACATTGGTCTCGTCTTGATACAGACGCAAGTAGGCCTTGCCCGTGCGGGCCAGCACTTTCCAATCGAGTCGGCGCAAATCCTCGCCGGCGCTGTAATCGCGAAAATCGACGAACTCACCCGCTCCGCCGAGCCGGCGCGAGCGATGCCGCCCGCCGTAGTTCCCTTCGATGCGATTCTTGGTCGTAAACCGCAAGTTCTCCAGCGCCGCCAGCGCGCGCAAGTCGAGAAAGCGGCGATTGGTGATCGCTGGCATAGCTACACGTCGCTTAGAACATGGGCCACGATCTGATCGGCCGAAACCCCGTCTCCCAGGGCGCGGTGATTGACGATGATCCGATGCCGAAGAATCGGCAGCGCGACGTGTCGCACATCGTCGGCGGTGGGTGTCGTGCGGCCGTCGAGCAGGGCTCGCACTTTGGCCGCCATCACCAGGTTCTGCGAACCGCGCGGACCCGCGCCCCACGAGACATATTCCTTGACGCGCTGCGACGCCGTCGCGCTTTCCGGCCGGCTGGCGCTGCAAATCTCCACCGCCAGCTCCGCCACGTTGTGCGAGACGGGCACGGCCCGCACCAGCTCGCGCAAGGCCAGAAAGGCATCGCGATCGAAGATCGCGGTCGGCAGTTTCATTTCGGCGCCGGTGGTGCGCATGACGATCTCGATCTCGTGGCTCGGCGTCGGATAGCCGAGACGGACCTCCATCATAAAGCGGTCGAGTTGCGCCTCGGGAAGCGGATAAGTCCCCTCTTGCTCGATGGGGTTCTGAGTCGCCACGACCAGAAACGGCTCGTCGAGCGAATGCGTGGTGCCTCCTACGGTCACGTGGTGTTCGGCCATTGCCTCGAGCAGCGCCGACTGCGTCTTGGGCGCCGCCCGGTTGATCTCGTCGGCCAACACGAGATTCGCGAAGATGGGCCCCTGGCGAAAGACCATCGCCGGCGAACCGTTGTCGCCATCGCGCCCCAGTAATTCGTAGCCGGTGATATCGGCCGGCATCAGGTCGGGCGTGAATTGCACGCGCGCAAATTTCCAGGAGAACGCCGACGCGAGCGCCTTGACCATCAACGTCTTGGCCAGACCTGGCACTCCCACCAGCAGCGCATGCGATCCGGTCAGCGCGCAGATTAGTAATTGGTCGATAACTTCGTCCTGGCCGACGACCACCTCGTGCAGTTTGCCGCGGATGGCCAGCACGCGTTCGAGGAATTCGGCAACATTCTGCTGCACGATTTCGGGCGGAGCAGCGGTCGTCATTTTCAACCCCTACTGCGAATCGATGGCTGGGCGAAGCGGTGTTCGTCGACACGCGACTCAAGCGCGACGCACACCCGTGATCATATTCCGCTCAGTTAGGCGCTGCAATCGTGCGCAGCAGCGGTTGATGGAACGGGTGGAATCCCGAGCGGCGCGAGCTCTGCCCGATTGGCGAGGGGTGCAAGTTCGATGTCGGCGACTCTCCGGCCGACTGCGATCGCAGTGCGACGCACGTGCTCTTTGGTCCCGTCGGCGACTGACACGCGAGCGCGCGTGGCAAAATGTCTTGGTACACGGGCGGAAATAAACGGCGAGTTCATACACCGGAGAATGCGTATCTTGAGGCTTCATGCTTGAGGCGCGAGACTCGAGGTATTCGAGTTGGAACCGGTCGAGAGAATCCTCCGCAACCGGCCCTACATGCACCTACAATGTCTTCGACCGACGATATTCCTGTTCGTCGCGGTAAGGGAGGAGCGACGTGCCCAAAACGAGTGAGTTTATCAAGGCCTGCCACAACGGTGTGCTCGCCGATGCGCAGAAGCTCCTCGCGGACTCCGACATCAATGGCGCCAATGAGCATGGTCAAGGGGCGCTACTGACTTTCCACGCCGTGATCATTGGCTTTCTTCTCGAAAACGGTGCGGACCCAAACCGCCAGCGGAACGAGAATGGGGCTTCGGTCTTGGCAGGACTCTGCTACGCAGGCAAACTCGATTGTGTCAAGCTGCTTCTATCCAACTCGGCGGACCCAAATCTCGGTCGGCTTGAGTCCGGCGAAACTCCTTTGCATCACGCCTTGACCGGCCAGGGCCACGACAACGAGCAGTTGCAGATCGTGACCGCGCTGCTCGCAACCGGCGCGAACCCCAATCAAAAGGCTGAAATTGGTGTCGTTTCCTACAACTTCATGCGCGACGTGCGGGTCCGCGGAGAAACGCCACTCCATCGAGCCGCAGCTTATGCGTCGAAAGGCATCGTCGAAGCACTGCTCGCGGCCGGGGCCGACCGATCCATTCGGGACGCCAACGGCGACTCGCCCTTGAGTTGGGGCAGTCTGCACCTGCGGGATTCCGACCTGCTCAAGCTACTTTGCTTTGACAAACTCAGAATTCGATAGCCAACTCGGGGAGCCCTTCCTGAATCCCCCCGTGCTAGTTGATTGGCGCAAGAAAAAACCCCGCGAGTTGCGGGGTTTTGCGAGAGGTAGCTACCTTCTGCGATGCTGCCCAAAACGAATCAGTACCCCCAAGGGGAGTCGAACCCCTGTTCTCGGACTGAGAACCCGATGTCCTAGGCCTCTAGACGATGGGGGCCCATGGCCGCCGGCTGCCGGAAGAGTCACGTCATCGAACCCCACACGGCGGCGCCGGCAAGCGCTCCCAGCTAGTTAAACGAGGCGCGGCGGCCCTGTCAACCGCGACCCATCGCCGCACCGCCGCCCCGACACCCTGCCGAGCCTAACGGCGGTGATCAGGGCACGACGCTCGCCTCGCGACCATCGCTATATCAGGAAGGACGCACGCCGAGCCGCGCAGGTTCGACCGAGAATCCCGAAGCCATCTCGAGATGGACGGCAACGCCCAGTTTGACGATCGACGCGGCTGCTTGACGCACTCGCGGCGGTGTCCGTCTCCGCGTGCAGTCATCGCGGCCCGCTTCGCTTACCCGGTCTCGAAGGGTCGCTTGCCGGCTCGGCGCCGCACCAGGTTCAGGAACCCGAGCACGCGTGGCTGGGCAATCAGCCGCCGCTGAAGCTGCCGCTTGCCAGGAAAGTCGACGAGCGAGAGCCCGATCAGGATCGCCAGAATCCCCTGTCCCGGCGTGAGCAGCATCACCAGTCCGGCGGTCAGCAACACCACGCCGAGCACGTTCTTGAGCACTTTCAGGCCGATCCGCAAGGCGGGGTGCTCATGGCGCCAACGATCGCTCGGCTGCGCATCGTCGGCGAAGTAATCGCTGGGCAATCGCAACACATACCAGCGGGCAGCCCACAGACTGATCACGGCCGTGGCGATGCCGATCGCCAGTGCCCACAAGCTGCCCGGGAGCCAGTCGGAGAGATTCAAGGCCAGCAAACTGTGTGGCATGCGCAGCCCGGTACTTGGTTGACGCCCCAGCAGGCGGCCGATCGATGCCGCCCTCTAGAGAAGAGGATGCATTTCGCGCGCCGTTTATTCCCGTGCCACGCGCCAGCGGATGCGAAACAGCCAGCTCATGGTCGCCAGCAGTGCACTATTCAACACCAGGGCGAACACCAGGTGATCGAGCGGCATGCGCCACCCGCCACCGTAGGCTTGACCGTCGATCGAGAGCGGCACGGCCAACGCCGCGGAAAATGGGCTGACGACTCCCAGGCTTTCCACGACGGCCGGCGCCGCGGTCCCGCCGAAAAACGTGCGTGCAAAAAAGCTGGCCGCCGGCGGCGCGAGAAACAGCCCCAGCACCGTCAGATAGGCGGTCATCAGGGCAACGGAAGTCTTACGCATCAACACCGAACAAAACAAAGCCAGGTTGGCAGTCGTCACGCAAGTCGTGGCGATGATCAATACGTACGCACCCAGCGCCGGCAGGTTGCTCCAATAGCTGCGCACCATGCCGGCCGCCAGCAGCAACGGCCAGACGAGGAACATCGTCAGCACGCTCGACACCCGCAGCCCCGAGATCAGCTTCGCCCACAGAATCTGCCAGGGAGAGAGGATCGTGGTCAGCAGCAATTCGAGCGTCTCGCGTTCGCGCTCGCTGGTGACGCTGCCGGCCGAAAAGACCGGCCCCACCAGCACGTTGAACAACAGCACGTAGCAGACGTACCAGGGCGCCCATTCCGGGTGCGTGTGATAAAAGCAGAAAAACATCAGCGGGATGGCCAGCAGCATGCTGATCTGGATCACCACGCGCAGCATCAGCGTCCCCTGGCTGAAGATCTCGCTCCGCATCTCCTTGTCGAAGACGGGATTGGCCCCGTCGGGGAGCAGGTCGTCGCGCTTGGCCGGCGCGAACAAGCTATCGGGGAACTGCCCGCGTTGGATCACCAGCCCCACGGCCTGCTGCATTTCGGTCTCGGCGTCGACCACTTCCTTGCCTTCGCTGCCGACGTCGGGCGGATGCAGCAGCCGGGCCGTCGTCGAGACGAACAGCACGCCGATGATCGCCATGCCGATCGCGGGCACAACCGTGATCGAAGCCACGAGCCGCAAGCCGGCGGCCGTGTCGCTCGTCGTCCACCAGAAGATCGAGCCGGCCATCGCCAACGGCAAGATCAACAAATAGCTGACCAACAGCGACGCGCTGGTCCGCTGAAAATACGCGCTGCAGGCCAGGCTGATCATGCCAAAGGTGATCGTCGACGTCATCAGTGCGACGTAAGCCGCCAGCACTTCGTACAGGCTGACGCCTCCCAGCGGCAGGCACAGCACCACGATCGGCAGCGACGCGAACACAAACAACGCCAGGTGTGCCAGCGACGCCAAGAGCTTGCCCAACAAGATGGCGCCCGGCGCCAGCGGGCTGGCCAGCAGCATCTCGGCGCTTTTGCGCTCCTTTTCGCCGGTGATCGCGCCGGCGGCGAAGCTCGGCGCCATCAGCGACGCCAGCAGATATTGCCCCAGAAAGAACAAGTTGATCAGCCGCTGCGAGGCAACGGGGTTCAGCAGGTCGACGCGCTCCTGCCGGGGCCAGGCCAGGTAAACGACGCACCCCAGCGCCGCAAGGTAGGCGAACATCAACAGAAACGCCCGCTTCATCCGCAGGTTCAACAGCAGCTCGCGCTGCAAAACCGGGTTCTCGAGCAGGTACATCAGGTCACCAGCCCCTTCGTGACCAGCATGAAGACGTCTTCGAGCGTCGGGTCTTTGTCGTTGAAGCTGCGCACCGGCACGCCGGCCGCCATCAACTGCGACAACAATCGGGCCAGGTGCTCGTCGTCGCTGGCCAGCTCGACCCGCAAGGTGTGATCCGTGGCGTCGACCGACAAGGTCTCGGGCTGGCTCCGCACGATGGCCAGCGCCGTGTCGAGCCGGTCGTTGACGCGAATCTCCACCAGTCGGTTGCGATGGATGCGGCGATAAACGTCGTCGATCGGTCCGTGCAGCAGCAGCCGGCCGCGCTCGATGATGCCGATCGACGTGCAGCAATCGGCCAGTTCCGTGAGGATATGGCTCGATATCAAAATCGTTTTACCCATCCGGCACAGCTCTTTGAGCAGCGCTTTGACCTCGAGCCGCGCCCGCGGATCGAGCCCGCTGGAGGGTTCGTCGAGAATCAGCACCGGCGGATCGTGAACCAGAGTTTTGGCCAGGCAGAGCCGCTGCTTCATGCCGCGCGACAGGCCGTTGACGAAATCGTCGCGCTTGTGCGTCAAGTCGAGCAGTTCGAGCACGTCGCCAATCACGGCCCGTCGTCGGGCACGCGGAATCTGATACGCCACGGCGAAGAAGTCCAGAAACTCCCAGACCTTCATGCCGTCGTACACGCCGAAGTTGTCGGGCATATAGCCGACGCTCTTGCGGACGTCGAGCGGTTGCGTCCGCACGCTGAACCCATTGACCGTGGCGTCGCCACTCGTGGCCTGCAGCAGCGTGGCCAGAAAGCGGATCGTGGTGCTTTTGCCCGCGCCGTTGGGGCCGATGAAGCCGAACAGCTCTCCGGCGCCGATCGATAGATCGAGCGATTCGACCGCCGTGAAGTCGCCGTACTTTTTATGAAACTGCGTGATTTCAATCATGGATTACAGCAGGCGTGTCACGCCGATACTTTGTCGAAAGGGGCCCTGGCTCTAGCTTTTTCGCTTTGACCAACGCGCACCGTGGTGGCCGCGGTCAGGGTGTCGACGCGGGCGCGGCTGGTGCGGCGGGGTCCTCTTCGCCGTAGTCTTTGAAGTTGGCATCCTCGGGCAAGCGGCTGATTTCGATCTCCACCTCGCGACGGCTCGAGCTGTCGTGGGCCAGCGCCGCCGACGGCGGGTCAAAGTGCAGGTGCGCCACGACGAGCGACAGTTGCTCGAATTGCGTGGCCCGCGGTTCGATCGCCATCCCCGGCAGCGGCGCGTCGCACCAACCCACCAAGCGGTATTCGCCGTCGGCGCAATCGTCGATCGCCAGGTCGACCAGAGCATCGGGATCGGGCGGAGAGGGTGCTCGTCGCGACGACTCGTCGTCGTCGTCGGTCATCTCGGCGACATCGACGTCGTCGTAAACCACGCTCTCTTCGGCCTGCGAGCGCTCGGGCCGCGACCGCTTGTGCGACTCGATGGGAGTGTCGCCGAACTCGAGCCGGCGCACATCGCCCGGCGCCAGCGCGCCGACCTCGGCCACGAAGAGTCTCCCGCGGGGCGGCTTGTCGACCGCGGCGTACCGCCCGCTGCCATTCGGCGCGCGGCGATGCACGACCCGCACGTCGCGCAAGGCCAACCCCGTGGCATTGCGCAGTTGCCAGGTGCCCACCTCCGCGCCGCGGGCCGGCTCGAGAACCAGCCCGCCCGCCAGCGGAACGACGTGCTCGCTGTGGAGCATGCCGATCGAATTCGACGCCACGCGAAAATCGCTGAGCCTCGCCGTTTGATTGGCCGCCAGAGAAATCGTCGAGCGCGACTGACCGGGCAAGAGCGCCTCTTCGGCCGTGACTAACGGCAGCGCGATCGCTCCCGCGTCGTCGAACTGCGCCGCGTAACGGGTCGACAGCGAGCTGTACAACGCGGTGTAGCGGGTCACGTGGGCCCGCGGGTAAGCGCCTTGAAGTTCGACGATCGCCACTTCGTTCTGAGCGCGGACGAAGCCGATGTCGAGCTGCGCCAGGTAGACCACGGCCAGCGCGCCGGCGAGCGAAATCACCGGCACGGCCAGCCAGGCCCATTCGACGCGCCCCAGCAAACGAAAGATCGCAAAATTCAGCGGCACCAGCACCAACAGGTAGACCCCCAACACGCGCACGACAAAGCCTGCATCGGGAATCTTGATACCGGCCGCCTGCTGCAATTGGCCCTGCGCCACCTGACTGACTTCGCCATAGTCGCTCCAGCCGGCGACCCCGGGTCCGAAGCCGGGCTGGGTCTCGTCTTCCTGGTCCTCGGGCGCGCCGCCCGCGAGGACCTGCGTCGTGAACTGCCGCCCGTAGTGAATCCTGTCGTCGACCATTGGCCCATCGGTCGTGCCGTACTGGTTCCAGAACGTCCACTTTCCGGCGTCGCGGCTGAAGTATCGTACGCGCGACACGCGCCGCGGATCGAACCACGACTGCCGATCGCTCCAGTTGACTGCCACGGCGCTGGCGGCGCGCCGGAAGTCGCGCCCTGGCCGCCGCAGCAAACAGCAATTGAGGAACGAATCGAATCCGGCCCAGCGGGCGAGCGCTCGTTCATTTAATCGAAAGGCCGTCGTCACCACGCGGCCGCTGCCGACTTCGCGTTCGACCACGAGCGGTGTTTCGTCACTTCCCAAGACGATTTGTGCTCCGTCGCGCGGCGCCAATCGCTCGCCAGTCAAGGGCGCGGCAAGCTTCAGCGGGCTCGTCGCCGAGCTGAAGCCGCGATCGAGCTCGGCCAACTCGTCGGCGCCGAGTTCGACCGCGCCCTCCCCATCGGCTGGCAGGTAATCGGCCAGAAAGCCCTGCTTGAGCAGATCGATCGTCTGCGGCCCGCTGATAACGAGCTGCCCTCCCCAGTGGAGCCAATCGACCAGTGCCTGTTGTTGCTCGGGGGTCAGCGGCTTGGGATCGAAGTCGTCCCACAGCACGACGGCCACGCTGGTCCAGGCCGAGCCATGGCTCGGCAGCGCGGCACTCGCGCCGGGGCCAATTCTCGCCACTCGATAATGCGGATCGAACGGCTCGTTGAAGCTGTAGTACTTGCCGCTGGGCGCCCGCAACGTGTCGAGCAGTTGCACGAACTTGAACGTGTCGGGCTCGCGCGCCAAGACCGTGAAGTAATACTGATGCGAGAACAGCCGCGTCGCGGGATCGCGGGCGGCCAGCACTTCGCGACCCGATTCGGTCGTCAAGACCAGCGGAAGTTGCTTGGTTTCGAGGCCGGCCGGCAAGTAGTAGCTGAACTCGATCCGCTTTTTCTGCCCCTTGGCCAGGGCGATCTCGCGCGACAATTCGAGCCGAAATCGGGACGACGATCCCAGGTCGAGCGCCCCGACCTTGTAGCGCCCGCGGAAATCGTAGTGATTCGCGACGACCAGCGACTGGGCCGCGGTCCAGTGCCCTGGCTTGGCGAACAATTGAATGCGGTCGGGCTCGGGGGGGAGCGAGGTGCTCGAACCGAGTTCGAAGTCGGGCTTGGCGCGCTCGGCTTCGAGCCGTTTGCGCTCGGCTTCCTTCTCGGCATCGGACTTCGCCGGCTTCTGGCCGTCGGCATTCTCGGTGCCGCGACGGCAACCGCCGCAGCCCGACACGCCGACCAGCGCACCGAGCATGATCAGCAGCGGGGCGATCGAGCACCAGCGCACAGCGCGGCCCGTCGACTGCGGCCGACTCGATTTCATGGCCCTCTGCTCCGAATGTCCCGCGGCGCTCCCCCCGACTTTGAGTTTACGGGGAGCCTTCGAGCGAGGAAAGCAAAAGCGCCACCGCGTTAGGCGACCGCCGACCTGCGCCAAGGAGAATTCCGGAGATTCGTCCGCTAGGCCTGTTGAACGCCGGGGCGGCCGTTCTCGACCACGAAGCTTGCCCGCGTCGTCAGCGGCGCGCCTGGCGTGGTAACAAACTCCACCACCTGATAGTCGGTTCGCCAGGTCTGGGGGGTGACCGTGCAACTTACGTAGCCCCGCTCGTTGTTCTGGAACTTGACGAACGGGTTCTCCGCCAGCACCCCGGTGCGGGCTTCAGCCACGCGGCCGCCGCCGTTGCCCCCCGACGAAATCGACGTGCCGACGAATTCGCTGGCGACGGGCACCCCCTCTTTGTCGTCGAAGTTCACCAGCAGGTCGTTGCACCAGTTCGAGTGGATGTCGCCGGTGATCACCACCGGGTTGGGGACCCGTCGCGTGGCGATAAAGTCCAGCAACCGGTTCCGCGCGGCGTCGCAGCCCGACCATTGATCCATCGAGAAAGTACCGCCATCGCCCGGCTTGAAATCGACGCGGGCCATCATCACCTGCTGGGCCAGCACATTCCAACGGCAAGGGGATTGCACCAGGCCCCGGCAGAGCCAGCCTTCCTGCTTTTTGCCGAGCATCGTTTGATTGGGATCGAGGGCCGCTCCCTGGAGCGGTTTGCCGCCGTCGCCGTTGGGTTGATCGCTGCGATACTGCCGCGTGTCGAGCACGTTGAATTCGGCGAGCTGCCCGAACCGCACCCGGCGGTACAAAATCATATCGGGCCCGGTCGGCAAAGCCCGATGCCGCAGCGGCATGTGCTCGTAGTACGCCTGATAGGCATTGGCCCGCCGCCGCAAGAAGGCGTGCGGATCGACGTTGGCTTCCTCCGAAACGCCGCCGGCGCAATTGTTGTCGAGCTCGTGATCGTCCCAGGTCACCAGCCAGGGGCAACGAGCGTGCATCGCCTGCAGCAGGGTGTCGGTCTTGTACTGGGCATGACGCGTGCGGTAGTCCTCGAGCGAATTGATCTCGCCGCCGATGTGCTGACGCACGCCACCCGCATGCCCCGCGCCCTCGTAGATGTAATCGCCGAGGTGAATCACCAGGTCGAGATCTTCCTTGGCCATGTGTTCGTAAGCGGTGTACAGCCCTGCCTCGAAATGCTGGCAAGAGGCAAACGCAAATCGCAGCTTCTCCGGCACGGCATCGAGCGCCGGCGCCGTGCGCGCCCGGCCGAGTGGGCTCGTTTCTTCGCCGACGTGAAAGCGATACCAGTACCAGCGATCAGGCTCGAGACCGTCGACTTCGACGTGCACCGAGTGCGCCAGTTGCGGCACCGCGATCGACTCCCCCCGGCGGACGATCTTGCCAAAGCCCTCGTCTTCGGCCACTTCCCAACCGACCGCCACGGCGTCGGCGGGCATGCCGCCTCCTTCGAGCGGATTGGGAGCCAGGCGCGTCCAGAGCACGAACCCGCGCGGCGCGGGATCGCCGCTGGCCACTCCTAGCGTAAAGGGGGTTGCGCCTAGCTTCGGCCGCCGCACGACAATTTCATCCCCGCACCAGCCGCGTGAAGCGACCAGCAGGCTCGACGTGCTGGCCGCCAAAAACCCGCGGCGGCTGAGCAGAAACGGGCGCGTCGAGTCGAAGTGTGCCATTGGTAGATCGCTCCTGTCGTTGGGCGGGCGGCGGCAGCGCTGCCGCCGTAGACTGCGGGAATCAACGGGCCGGTTGATGTCTGGCAGCATAGCCGAGCGATCCGACGCTGCAAACCAGCGGCGGCTGGGCTTCATCAAATGCACATCTACGCCCGGCGCGCTGCTTGTTTTGACAGCCATGCCTGGCGCTGGCCTGCCCTTAGTGGATCGCCCGCATGTCCCAGAAGTTGGGATAGAACGGTACGCCGATGTCGCGCGTCCGCAGGCTGATCGTGAAGCACGGGTGGGTTTCCCAACCGTGCGGCCAGTAGACGAAAAACGCCTTGCCGATCAGCAGCTCGCGCGAGACGTAGTAGCGCGGGTTCCCTGCACGATCCTCCCAATAGCGGCTGTCGCTGCTGCTGGGGCTGTTGTCCCCCAGCATCAAGAACTGGTCCTCGTAGAGCGGAAAGTCGCGGAAAAACAGGCGTCTCATCTTCGTCCACCGCGCCGGATCCGAAAAGAACTGCGCCACCTCCAGCGAGCTTTGTCGATCGAGCGGCGAATTGACGTAGTCGCAGCTTACGTTTTGGCCACCCGGATTGGCGATGTAATAAACGTCGCGGCGAACGTTCAAATGCCGAACTGTCATCGGTAGTCGGTGCGAGGCAATTCGCACCGGCGCTAAATCGTCGGCGGTCGGCACCACGGCGTTCGGCTCGATGAAGCGCTCCCCACCGGCTAGGGCCGCACTATCGAACGGCTCGCTCGCGGCCACGGGATCAAGGCTAAACGCCGTGGCCGCGCCGAACGCGATCGGCTCGTCGTCGACCCACAGCAGTAGCTGATCGTCGACGTTCGAGAAGCGCAGCCGATAAGTACCTTTTCCCTTCACGCTCGTCGTGGCCTGGGGAGCGAAGTCGCTCAGCCCCTCGATCGCCAGTTGGGCGATGCCCGTGGCGACGTCGATGCGGCACGAGAGCTGCCGCCCCCCCTCGATGATCGCCAGGGTCAACGCTCCGGTGTCGCCGCGAATCTCCGCCTCGCAATCGACCGCCAGGTCAGGCACCCAGTGCAGCCCCAGCGATTGAGGGTCGGGCGTCGGCGCCGTGGCTTGATTCGTGGCCGTGTTGTAAGCACAAAAATCGGTGATCAGTTGCGGCCGCGGCTGGAAATCGTTGGGCAGGCGCTCGCCGGCGGCGAATCGCCGCCAGTCCTCGAAGCTCGGCACGATGTGCTGGTAGGCAAGCCAGGCCTCGTCGAGTTGGCCATCGATCGCCAGCGCGCGATCCTCGTCCTGGGGTTGCCAATGATGCGTCGCCTGCACCGGGTCGGCGGCCAGCGGTTGCCAGCGCCGTGGCCAGCCGAGCTTGAGCAATTGCGGCAGCACGTAATCGTTGTCGTACACCGGCTGCAGCGTCGCCAGCACCTTCTTGGGCGGCTTGCGGGCGATCGTGAACTCGCTCATCGACAGCTCGGTCTCGGGCGCGTCGTCCGCCGGCAAAGGCATCGTGTAGAGATCGCCGCGGAAAATCCGCACCGATTCGCCGGGCAAACCAACCAGCCGCTTGATGTAATTCTGATCGGCGCCGAGCGGCCACTTGAAGACGGCCACGTCCCACCGCTTCGGCTGCGACACGGCGTACGACGCCTTGCTCACCCAGATGCGGTCCCCCGCGTACGACAGCGTGTGATCGGTTAGTTTCAGTGGACCGTCGCGATCGGGGTTCACCGAGGCCGTGTAACGGCAATTCGGACAAGTGCACGTTTGCGCGAGGATGTTCTGGCCGATTAAAGGCCCCCCCTCAAATGTCTTGCGACGCACGTTGATATCGTCCACCTCGAAGCTCACGCCGGCCTGGTAGCGAAAACCGCACTCGGGGCAGTCGACATCCTTGTGCAGGCCCATCAGCGTGGGGCCCATCGACCCGGTCGGGATGACGAACGCCTCGGCCTCGAAGGTGCGAAACAAGAAGGCCAAAATCAGCGCGATCACCACCGACTCGATCGTCTCGCGCAAGCCGTCGACATGATGGGCGCCATCGGCGGCGGTAGCGTCGTTGGCTGGTTTCTTGTCGGTCTTGGTCATCGTGCGTATTTCTCGCTTCGCGTCGAAGGCAATGGATTGTGGCGCTCGTCGGCGCGCCTGCACATGGCGGTTCGCCCGACCGGCAGTCCCGGCTACCTATTCGCCAGGCACTCTGTTTGCTTGGCGTGGCCACGGCCGCCAAGTGGCCCAAACGAGCCAGTTACTTCGCGCCAGCCGGGAAAATCGGCCCGCATTGTCGCCGGGACCCGCCAGGCTGTCGAGGCTGACCCGGCTGCGAGCGCGGCGCGAGCCGACAGCCAAAACGCTGGCCCCTGCAGTTGCATTCGAGCGCGCCGTCCCCCAGAATCTCCCGGTCGCGGCACGATTTCGCCGATTGTGCCTGCTGGCGGCCATGCACGAGGCAACTGGCTCCGTCGCCCGGTTCCGTCGCTCGACTCCCACGCGGCGGCAAGAAGCAGGAATTTTCGATAGCTGCGCGGTGAATGACCCGAGACCGACCGCCCCCGACCGCCCTCGTGCGGCCGTCCGCAGGTCGGTCGGTTCATTCGCAGCACAGCCATGAATAAGGTACGCCGTGAGCAGCCCCCCCGCCCCCGCAGGGCAACCGCGCGACGATTCGTCGGCTCACCCGTACAGCATGGTGCAGTCGCCGCCGCACACGGTGCGTGGCATTCTAGGGCGATTGGGCCCGGGGCTGATCATCGCGGCCTCGATCGTCGGGTCGGGCGAGTTGATCGGCACGACCAAAACCGGCGCCGAGGCCGGCTTCTGGCTCCTCTGGCTGATCGTGATCGGCTGCGTGATCAAGGTCTTCGCGCAGATCGAATTCGGCCGCTTCGCCATCGCCGAAGGGCGCACGAGTCTCGAAGGGATGAACCTCGTCCCCGGTCCGCGCTGGCGCGTCAACTGGCTGATGTGGTACTGGCTTCTGATGTTCGTCGTCGGCATCGGGCAATTGGGGGGAATCGTCGGCGTGGTCGGCGAATCGGTGGCGATCGCCGTGCCGATCACCGGCGACAAGCAAGAAAGCTTGCGCATCGAGCGCGAGGCCGCCTTGTATCGCCGCGAGCTGCGCGCGGCCCTGGCCGCCGCCGGCTTGAGCGAGCAGAGCGATGCCGACGATCCCACAGCGGCCGCCGAGCGCGCGAAGATCGAAGCTGCCGTCGCCCAGCGGCTCGGTCTGCCGCCCCGGTCAGCCGACAAGCGCCCCACCTACGACGACTTGTACTGGAGTTGGATCATCACGGTCTTCACGGCCGTGCTGCTAGTCAACGGGCGCTACGCGATGATTCAGCGTACGGCTACCGTGCTCGTGGCGGGCTTCACGGCGCTAACCGTCTTCAATCTCTTCGCCCTGCAAAGCCATGCCGAGTGGTCGATCGGTCAGCACGATCTTCGAGATGCGTTCTCGTTTCGCTTGCCACCGGCGTCGGCCGTGGTTGCCGGCGCGCCGCTCGCCACGGCGCTGGCCACGTTCGGCATCATCGGCGTGGGGGCGAGCGAGTTGATCGCTTACCCGTATTGGTGCCTCGAACGCGGGTATGCCCGCTTCACCGGGCCGCGCGATTCGTCCGATAGTTGGACCGCGCGGGCTCACGGCTGGATGCGCGTGATGCGGTGGGACGCCTGGCTGTCGATGGTCATTTACACGTTTGCCACCTTGGCGTTCTATTTGTTGGGGGCTTGCGTGCTCAATCGCGAAGGTCTGAATCTCAGCGGCAGCCAGATCGTCTACACGCTCTCGCAGATGTACGGCCCGGTGTTCGGCAGTTGGGCGCGCCCCGTGTTTCTCGTGGGGGCGTTCGCCGTCCTGTATTCAACCTTCTTCGTGGCCACGGCCGGCAACGCGCGGATCGCCGGCGACGCATTGCGCGTCTTCGGCGTCGCGGCCCGCTCCGACGACGATCGCCAATGGTGGGTGCGGGTGTTTTGCGGGCTGTTCCCGTTTCTGTCGGTGACGATCTATACGTTCATCCGCGAGCCGGTGGCCTTGGTATTGGTGAGCGGCATGATTCAGGCGCTGATGCTGCCGATGCTGGGCGGGGCGGCGCTCTACTTTCGCTATCGGCGCGGCGACCGCCGCATCGCCCCCGGCCGGCTGTGGGATCTGTTTCTGTGGATCTCGTGCCTGGGGTTGTTGGTGGCCGCGATCGGCGGCGGCTACGAGACAGGCATGAAGATCTGGCGCACGGTCCAACCTGCGCCAGCCGCCGAGGCGACGGTTCGCCAGAAGTAGTGAAAACCGTCCTGCGATGCTCACGGCGCCGCAGCGCGTAGGGTACGCACCCCGTGCGTACCATTTCTCTGTAACCGACGCCGCACGATGCAAAAGGAAAGCAAAAGGGTACAGCGAGGACTGGAATTGCCCTTGCTCGCCACCGCGCAGAATCCTGGTACGCACGTAGTGAATACCTTACTTCGCGTCGCCACCGCACTGTATGTCGGCAGGGTGACGGGCTAGCGTTATTCTGCCGATGGCCCAGTTCGTCAAGACAGGATACTCGGGATCGTACACCAGATACTCATCATCGTCTGTCGAGCTGGGTGCGACCCAGAGCTGAATCGCTTCCGGCCCGTTTGTGATTTGAACGACAAATTGACGGTGCAGAACCGGGTGCGTAATTCTCGGACCAACAATTTCCATTTCTTGAAGTGCCTGCGACACTGACTCGTTCTGCACGTCCGCACCGCGGACGCGGACTTCGACCCGACTCCCATCACTCTGAGCCAAGTGCATCGCGCGTGCGCGCGATTTCAGCGCCATTAATTGAATAATGCAAGTTGAAGTGACCGCCAGGGACAGAATAAGGCATAGCAGCGACGAACAACGCTTGCGTGTCAGAAACTGGTATCTCGGTTTTCTCTGCTCCGCCAATCTGAAACTCTTTCCGTAGACACGAAGGTACGGAACAACGTGCAGAATCAGCAGGACTCCAAGCGCGATGAGTAACGCTTGGATCAGGTAGCCAATCGCGATGAAGATGTAGTTGAGAACCGTCATCGAAGACTCTTAGGGCAATCGCGTACGCCAACGCAGGTACTGGCCGCTACCTTGGAAACTCGAGCGAAACGGCGCCCCTCGGACCAGGCAACTGAGTTTCGCTGGATACCGCCATCGGAGGTAGGTTCTACCGCGCGAGGCCGACCACCGGAATTTTGTGGTCTGCTCGGCCTAGCGACAATTCTTTCCTCCGCAGTGCGCGTAGGGTACGCACCCCGTGCGTACCATTTCTATGCAATCGACGCCGCACGTTGCAAAAGGAACGCCGAAGGGTACAGCGACGATCGGAATTGCCCCTCGCTCGCCACCGCGCAGAATCCTGGTACGCACGGAGTGCATACCCTACTTCGGCTGCGATGGCGCAGCCCGCAGAATTCTACGACAGGCCGCTAAGCGTTGACCGAGCTCTAGTAAACCTCGGCAATGAAGCGGCGGCCGGCGATCGAGGCCGTATCGTCGTACTCCCCTTTATCTGAACGCTTGGGTAGTTTGACCTTCTCACGCGGCAGCTTCTCGTACGGAATCAGCTTGAGCAGGTGCGCGATGCAGTTGAGCCGTGCCCGGCGCTTGTCGTCGGAGCGCAGAATGTACCAGGGGGCGAAATCGGTATCAGTCGCGGCGAGCATCTGGTCGCGGGCACGCGAATACTCAAACCATTTGCTCCGCGAGGGGAGATCCATCGGGCTCAGTTTCCATTGCCGCAGCGGATCGTCGATGCGCGCCTCGAAGCGGCGCTTCTGCTCGTCGTCGCTCACTTCGAGCCAGATCTTGATGAGCTGGATGCCGCCGTCGACGATATACCTTTCGACTTCGGGGCAAAGTTCGAGAAACCGCTCGTGCTGTTCCGGCGAGCAAAAGCCCATCACGTGCTCGACGCCGGCGCGGTTGTACCAACTGCGGTCGAAGACCACGATTTCGCCCGCCGCGGGGAAGTGGGCCATGTACCGCTGGATGTACATCTGGCTCTTTTCCCGGTCCGACGGGGCCGGCAACGCCACGATGCGAAATACGCGCGGGCTGACGCGCTCGGTGAGGGCCCGAATGGTGCCTCCTTTACCGGCCGCATCGCGACCTTCGAAAACAATGATGACGCGCAGCCCTTGGTGTTTCACCCAGGCTTGCAGCAGGCAGAGTTCGGCTTGCAGCTTGCCGAGCTCGGCTTCGTATTTCTTGCGTTTGAGCTTGCCGGATGAATCGGCCATCGCGGTGCTTTCTTGGATCGCTTGATTTTCCGAGACGAGTTTCGCGGGCGGTTGCTGCCGTGACGCCTTATTTCTGGCGATCGAACTCGGCGGCCGATTCCTCGCTGATAAAGTAGTGCGTTTGCCCGTTGCGCTGGCGCGTGGCCGCGGCGGCGAACTTGGGAAACCGCACGTTCATCACCGTGTCTTCAACCATCAGGTCCCGGAGGTAGTACTGATTCTCGTGAATCGATAGATACGTCTTAACGAAGTCGACGATGCGGTCGTCGAACCACGCGCCGATCGCCTCCGGGTCGGCGTCGTCAAGCGGAAAAGCGACCTCGACGTGCCGGTCGTACTGCATCAGGATCGGCAGGATGTCGAGATCGTACGCCAGACAGAGCTTTCGCACATCGGGGTCGGTGCCGGCCGAAAAACGCAAGCGAACGGTGGCCACCGGGGATTTCACGTCAAAGGTCGCTTCGCGCTGCCGCGGTGAAACCGAGGGTTTGACCTGCATCCGATCGCCAAATTCCTTGGCCAGCGCTTCTAGCCGTGGCTTCCACACTTCCTTCAACCTGTCGAAGAGCGATTCCAATTTCTCCAGGCGTTGCTGGCGCGCGTGGTGCGATTCGACCTGCTGACCTTGGAACTGCTTGATCTTCTCCTGGCTGGCGGCGATTTCGCCGCGGATGCGTTCGACGAGGTCGCTGAGCGGGGCCATGATCTCGGTCCTTTCGATCGATGGACTCTGGGGTGATCGCCCGGTGGGTTTGGTTTTGTTGAATGGTTCGCGAAGTTTGCGAGCTGAACTCCCGCAAAGCAATTGGCGCACCAAGGCAGCACCACCAGCTTCGCCCCCCCGAAGGAGGCGATTCGCGTGGCCGCGCCAAGCGGCTTGCTGGGGATAAGTCGCCCCGGAAGACAAGTGGGTTGGTTTTTTACGTTGGTCGCGGAATCGCGCGGACGAAAAAAATCGCAAATCTCAAACGCAGGGCCTAGAATACCGCGCCGGAGCCAAAACGCACGCGCGGTGAGCGAATTCGCGCAACTTTTCAGTCCGACGCTCGTCACAGGATTCGCCGTCACGCGTTCACAGGCGGCAGCCGATTGTTGCCTTCATCATGCATGATCGGCTCGTTCGCCGGCGCACTGGTGCCGTGGTACTCAACTTGCAACCAACCTAGCGGTCACCATGAGATGTGGACCAGTTTCTCATAAAAGGGGGACACCATGATGAAGCGAGTCGGGTACGTACTGCTGATCGTGGGGATCACTAGCGGGAGCGTGTTATTGCGGGCAGACGAAACAACCGACCCTAGCGCCAAGCCCCCGGCCGCGAAGGCCGGCGAAGCGGAGGACCTGAAGGCGGTGCGAACGGCCATCGAAGCGTATGTCGCCGCCTTCAACGCGGCCGACGCCAAGACCGTCGCCAAGTGCTGGGGCGAGCACGGGAGCTACATCACATCGGATGGAATCCGGTTGCAGGGAACTTCAGCCATTGAGCGTCACTTCGCCGATTACTTCGCCGAGAATCCGAAACTGGCGCTCGTAGTCACGGTCGATGCGCTGCGGCTCGTCGCCCCCGAGGTTGCCATCGAAGAAGGGACGGCCTACGTCAGCGGCGAAAGCGAGCCAATGAGTGAGTCAACTTACGTGGCCGTGCACGTCAAACGCGACGGCGCCTGGCGGCTCGACACGGTTCGCGAGACCGTTCTCCCCGACGAGTTGGAAACGGTCGGCCCGCTGCAAGGATTAGCCTGGCTCATCGGACAGTGGACCGACGATTCGCTGGAAGGCGTACAGGTCGACTCAAGTTACAGTTGGTCCCGCGAGGGGAAGTTCATCGTGAACACGTTTCGCGTGAGCATCGACGGCAAGATCGACCTCGAAGGGACCCAGATCATTGGCTGGGATCCGTCGCGTCAAACGATTCGCTCGTGGATGTTCGACTCCGACGGCGGTTTTGGCGAGGGAACCTGGACCGCCGGCGATTCGGATGGCCAGTGGACCGTCGAAATGAGGAGTGTCACGCCCGAGGGGCGACATGCTTTCGCAGTGAACCATTACAACCGCATCGACGAAGACAAGATCTCCTGGTCATCGACCAAGCGATCGGTCGGCGAGGCCGACTTGCCCGATGTTGAGCCAATTGAAGTCCACCGCGCCGCCACACCGTAGGTGTTAACTCCCCGACGCGTTCAAATCATCCTTCACTTCGAGCCGGCGATCGCCTCGCCAGGAAGTTGACCATGCGAAGCTTCAACACCATTGCTCTGGTCCTGTTGGTTGTCGTTACTCAAAGCTTCGATTCGGCGCCGGCTTTTGCCCGTGGCGGTCGGGGGGGTGGCGGTCGCGGCGGTGGTGGCGGCTATCGCGGCGGTGGCGGTGGATATCGCGGCGGTTCTGCGCATCGCAGTACGCCGTCGATGAGCCGCGCGGCGCCGCGGCCCGCTTCACGGCCCCAAGCTTCAGCCCGACCCGCATCACGTCCGCAGACGGCTGCTCGCCCCGCGACGCGCCCCCAAGGGGGTGCGCGCCCTCAAGTTGGAGCCCGCCCGAGCGCCGGCGCCCGGCCCGCGGCGCGTCCGTCGTCGGGATTTGCCGGTGGTCGCCCGGCTGCTAGCCGCCCTTCGACGACTGAGCTGAGCAATTTTCTCGGCATGCCAGCACCGGCGAATCGACCGGCGTCGCGCAATTTCGGACCGACGGCCGGCGCGCGAACCTCGCCACCGTCGGCCGGCCAACTTCCGGCGCGCGGCGGCAACCGACACTCGAGTTCCTGGCAAGGGGATCACTTCACGATCGGTGCCGTCGGTGGATCAGGCTCGGTAACCACCCCCGGCGGCATCACGATCGGTGGTGCCGGTGGAGCCGTCGCCATCAAGGGGCCAGGCGGAAATACCGTGGTGCGCGGAGGCGGAGCAATCGGCGCGACCAACGGCATCAATTCCGTCGGCCGGGCAGGCGGATTCGTCGGCGGTGTCGATCGCTTCGGCAACTCCGCGATCGCGGGACGTGGCGCCACGTTTCAGAATGGGCAGCTCGTCGGCGGGCATGCTTGGCGCTCGGTCAACGGCAACTTCAACCATTGGAACTGCTTTCGTCCCGGCTGGTACGGGCGCTATCCGGGTGCCTGGTTCCCCGGCAAGTGGGCAGCTCGATCTGTGTGGGCGACCGCCACGTGGGCGACGTTGGCCGGTTGGTGGGGCTACGGCGGCGATCCGATGTACTACGACTACGGCGGCGACGTCGGCTACAGCGACGGTGAGATCTACTACGGAGACGAGCCCGTAGCCACCGAGGAGCAGTACTACAACGAAGCCAGCGACATCGCCGACATGGGCGACTCGGCCCCTGCTGACGACGAGGAGTGGCTCCCCCTGGGAGTGTTCGGCGTCGTCGCGACTGGCCAGTCGAACGCCGACAAGCTGTTTCAGTTGGCGGTCAACAAGGCCGGACTGATTCGCGGCAACTACTACGACTTGCTCAGCGACCAGGTGCAGCCGATCGAGGGCGCCGTCGACTCGCAGACGCAGCGGGCCGCCTGGCACGCCAAGGCCAAGCCCGAGGTCGTCGTCGAGACAGGAATCTACAACCTGACCAACGACGAAGTGCCTGTGCTGGTGCACTTCGGGCCTGATGACACTCAGCAGCGGATGTTGGTTCGGTTACAGAATCCAGAAGACGCAACCAAGCCGCCGGCAGAGGCTGCCCCGGCGACCCCGGATGACAACCCATGAGGAGTGCCGGACCGCTAGACGCCTTGCCGCTTTGGGCGCTCTTCACGCTGACGATAGTCGGAGTGGGTATCGCGGTTGAAATCGGCTACCACGTGGGGCGGTTTCGCTGGACGCGCGCGCCCGAAGCGGAGGCGCCGGTTGTCTCGATGGTCGCGGCCATGTTGGGATTGCTGGCTTTCATGTTGGCATTCACGTTCGGTTTCGCCGCTGCGCGCTATGATGATCGCAAGCGGACAATCCTCGAAGAAGCCAACGCCATCGGCACGACCTACTTGCGAGCGGGCATGCTATCCGAACCGCAACGGTCCGAGGTTCGTCAGTTGCTGCGAAAGTACGTTGACGTGCGTCTCGAGGCGACGCGACCCGGGGAACTCGCCGGGGCGCTGGCCAGTTCAACGGAGCTGCAACAGCAACTCTGGGATCAAGCGACCCTCGTCGCCAAAGACGATCCGCGTTCGGTCGTCAATGGCTTGTTCATCCAGTCACTCAATCAGGTCATCGATTTACATTCGGTCCGGTTGATGCTGGGGGTGCGTAGCCGGCTGCCAGTGACTATTTGGGGAGCGCTCTTTCTTGTGGGTGGCTCCTCTATGCTGACGGTAGGTTATCAAGAAGGGTTGTCGGGCAAGCGTCGCTCCCCAGCTTCCTTGGGGCTCGTCGTGGCATTCTCAGTCGTGTTGTGGTTGATCGTCGACCTCGACCGACCGCTGGGCGGGCTGATTCAGACGAGTCAACAGGCGTTGATCGACCTGCAGAGTTCGATCAAAGCGCCACAGTAAGCTGTGCGTCTAGACGTCGAAAGAGCGTCTTGACATGTCTGCGAACTTCGACCTCGCGCTCGGCCGTTAGTAGGGGACTGGGGCCGGCGACGCTTATGGCGCCGTGGTGAAGTTGCCCCAGATCACCAGCGACTTGGAATACGTCGCGCCCAGGTAATCGAGCGTGACCGGGATCAGGTTCAAACCCGGCTGCAAACCGGTGAGCGTGGTGCGAACCACCAACGGCGCCGGATCCTTGTCGAAGGTCGAGAACTTGATGCGATACTCGACCGGCGCTGTCGAAGCGGTGACGTACGGCGACGAAGCGGTCCAGATGGCCGGCCGCGGCTCGGCGATCGGGCCCGCGTACGCGCCGGCGACCCCCGGCTCGCGCGACGACGGGGCGATGGCGTCGCCGAGCGACAGCCCGTACTGGCTGCGGGCCTCGGCATTGGTGAGGTTGATGATCGGGATCATGTAGTCGGGGCGCTGCGGCTCGAAGTAGAGCTGCAAGTCGCGGCCGGTGCCGTTGTAGTTGTAGACCAACACGTCGGTCCGCGAATTGAGCCAGGAGACGAGCCGCGGAATGATGTTGCCGTCGCGCACGGCGTTGACCTGCGGCGTGACGTTATCTTGCAAGAAGATGTTCTCGTGCGGCTGCGTGGCATTGGCCAGCGTACCGTGCGTGACGTCGCGGATGTTGACCTGGGCTGCGGGGAAGACCGCCCAGGGAATCCAGATATCGCGGAAGTTGTTGAGCTGCAACCGCGTCAGGTCGCCGCCGCCGTTGGGCATCAGGATGCCGTTGTAGAAGCCTTCGATGCGGGTGTCGACGGCGCGGAGGGTCGGCGTGGCCCCTTCTTGATTGCCGTCGATGCCGACCGACTGCAGCAGGAAGTTGGGGTTCGGCCGCGGCGGCGCTTTGGACGGATCGAGCCCCAGCGCGTACGGGCCGAGCAGCGTCGAGTTGGTCACCCCTTGCAGGGCATCGCGGCTTTG
This sequence comes from Pirellulales bacterium, assembly GCA_050184475.1. GTDB lineage: Bacteria > Planctomycetota > Planctomycetia > Pirellulales > JAEUIK01 > JAIESQ01. The sequence continues at coordinate 78,547 of JBFXAH010000015.1, forward strand.
CAGGCCCGGCGCCGAGTAATAGAACCAGACCGCGCGGTTGTTGGCGCCGCGGATATAAGCGGTGAAGTTGTCGACCTCCCAATCGCCGGCATTGCTGTAGTACGAAACGAAACCGTCCCCCAGCGATACGTCGGCCACGTTGCCGGCGAAGCTGAGAATCGGCTGGTGGGTGGGATTGAACGGTTGGCCGGCCAGCACGTTGGGGTCGATGCCGGCGACATTGGCCGGATCGCGGCCATGGACGTGGTGCAATGTGAGCCCCGGCTTGCCGAACAAGAAGTAGTTGTAGGCCTCGAAGCGGAACTGGCCGGCGGCGATGTTGTCGCGCACGGTCAAGAGCGGCGAAGCAAACCAGTAGCCATAGCCGCCGTGGCCGAAACTGTTGTTGGCGCGTTCGGCAGGCAGGGCGTTGACGATCGTGACATCGAACACGCCCGACCCGGTGCCGTCGCCGATGACCAGGTTGCCTTCGATCAGGCCGGTTTCGCTGCCATCTTCCGAGGCGATCCCCGAACCGTCGACGTGCACCACCACGTTGCGGCGGATGATGCCATCGGTCTGATGGAGGGCGATCCCCCACTTCAGGCCGCCGTCGACGAAGTTGTCCTCGAAGACGAACGACTTCGTCAGATGATGCGCGTGCAGCGGGTATCGGCCGCGCTGGTTGGTGCCGTAGTCGGGCGTACCGTCGGCTTTCAAGAGCACGCGGCCGTTGGCGTCGCGCAGCGTGTCGTCGACCGCTTCGGCGCGGGTCCGCCCCATGCGCACCAGCGCGGCGCCTTGAATCACTACGTCGGCGTCGCCCGTGAACAGCATATGCCCACGGCTCTTGGCCCGGCTGGAAGCGCCCACCACATCGCCCGTGGCAAGATTGTTCGACTGAAAGGTGACGCTGCGTCCCATCTTGGCAAGATAGCCCTCGTGGCTGTATTGCAGCGGCTTGAGCAGCGTGACGATGTTGCCGTTGACTCCCAGCACGATGGCGGCTTCGTTTTGCAAAGTCGCCTGACCGCGAACGGCGCCCAATTGCGTGTCTGCCAGAAAAATGCGATCGCCGGTTTGCCAGTTGACCGGCGACGTCAAGACAAGCTCGGTCGCACCGGCGGCGGCCTTCATGGCCAGCTGCGCATAAGGATCGACGACGTCGCCACCGCGAACGTGCACCACGCCCCCGGCGGCCAATAGACCGATCGTCATCTGGCCGGGGTCTTCGGTCAGATCGACGCGCCCTTCAAACTCGATCGTGGTGAACACGTAACTGGCGCGCTCGGCAGTGACCAGCGTGCGGGCGCCGTCGTCGAGCTCGTGCTCGCCAATCAGGAAGTGACCGGTCGGGTAGACCAGAATCGTGCCGACGCGGAGCTTGGTCGATTGCGAGACATCGAACTCCAAAGTCCCTTCGACTCCGACGGCCTTGAGCACCTTGAGCGAGATCACGTCGTAGATCACGTGCGCGCCGGCGGGGATGAGCACAATGTCGCCTTCACGTACCTGACTCTCCCAATCGCTCCAGTGCGTGGTGCCTTGCGGCGCGACGAACGTCGGGTGCGCGGCGACGTCCGGAATCCAATCGCCGCTACCGGCATGATGACCGACGAGAAAATGAGGCAGCTCGCCGGGCAAGCGGTCCTCGGGGGCCAACTGAGGATAGGGCAAATCCCCATGGGTGGGGTGGTCACCCTCGTGTGGGGTGTGCGGGGTGTCGGTCGCCGCGATGGGCGCCGCCTCGGCCAACTGCATGGCAGGGACGACGGCCGCGTCGTCGGTGATGGGCACCGGCATCAGGTGCGGTTCGTCATTTGTCGGCGCCGTGGCCGAGAGCGCGATGCGCGTTTCGAGACGTTCGAGCGTGTAGCGACGGCGGCGCGATTGCAGCCGCGACTTGGAGATTGAAGACTTGCGAAACACCAGGGCAGGCTCCTCGCTGAATGTGCGGGCGGCGGCTCCGTCCGATTGAGGTAACGCAAAGAGCATTGCCCGATAATCCCCCAGGCAGCACCAGAACGCAGCCAGCAGGACGATCCGGAGAACGACTCTCAGGCGGGGGCGGATCGCGAAGCGCGCACCATCATCCGTGTAAATCGACGCTAAAATTGCACCCCTGCGACGGTGCTCGAACGCTGCATCTTGCCAGCTAGCAAGAACACAATTAACGCGGCGACCGGCCCAGGACACCGCGAATCGAAACGGCCACCGTGCCGAAACATGTTCTGCTATTGCCGATGAACTTGCCCCGAAGTGATCGGCGAGGCAACGAGAGCAATGGTCCGATGATAGGGCCTTAACATGGAGTGTCAAGGTCATTCACCAATTCGGTTTACCAATCTTCGGCCTCGAGCTCGACCGCGCCCGTTTCGCGCTGCCGATCAGCTTCGGCGAGCAATCGCTGTCGCACCCGTTCGAGCGGGCCATCGAGCGGGGAGTCGTCAAGTTTCTGCAACACGCGCAGCGCTTGCGTCGGCCGACTGCTCTGTAACAAAAGCTTCGCCAGCTTCAGACGTACCGGCGCCTCGCGCGCCGAGAATCGCCGCAAATACTCAACCAATAGTGGCAACGCGCGTGCCAACGCTTGCTGTTTTTCCAGGGCATCGACCAGCGACAGCAACTCCTGTTCTTCAAGCTGCCAGTCTGGCTCGGTTCTCGTTAGTTTTTCGTGAAGCGAGAGTGCCAGCGGGCCGTTACCCGCGCGAAGCAATTCGCGAAATGTTACACGCGCGGTGTCGAGGTTTTTGGCCTGCTGCTCTGCTCGCTGCGATGCCTGCTTGCGCAGGGCGCGAGCACTTTTCTTGGGGGGCTGTCCGAGCCGTCCACCGATCATGGCGAACAGATCCCAGTTCTCGCAGTCGACCAGGCCGGCTTTGAGGATCACCACGCCCGCCACCAGGCCAACGGCCGCGCCGAAGAGATGCAGAACCGGGCTCGCAATCTGAAATCCGTGCAACGCGGCAAACGCCAACTCCTGACCAAAAATGTAAAACGCGACAAACCCCACGATCGGCACATCGAACGTAAAGACTCGAAAGCCGCCAGTGAGGACCCCAAAGCCACCGTACAGAAAGCAACGCAAATCATTCTTGGGCGCCCAGATCATCGCGATGGCCGCCATACCGCACACGATCGACGAAGCGCCGATCGACGAGCCCGCGGTGAAATCGAGCGTGACGGCCTGCTCGATCGCGCATTCCGCAATGCCGAGCACGAGATACAGCGGCACGAACAATAGCGGCCCCAACTTCCCTTCCACGACCAGCGCAAAGGACCAGAGAAAGATCATGTTGCCAACCAGGTGCACCACGCCGCCATGCATGAAGTTCGACGTCACCCATTGCAGCGGGTGCAGTCCGTCGCCGTACTGCAGGGTAAACGGTTCGCAGGCCTCGGGGCCGGCCGACAGCATCGCGCCAAACGCGACAACGTTGACGGCGATCAGCCCGATCGTTCCCCACGGGAAGTAATAGACCGGGGCATCGGTGCCGTAGGGAAAGAACAACATAGAACACTCGCCTGACGAAACCGATCGCCGCGAGACTACTCGACACCACGCACTGCCGATACGGCGCCGCGGCACTCCCTCCAGAGCCTACGGTCCCACGATTGTCGCGTGCGGCAATTGATGCTGCAACGCGGCGATCCCCGCGGGCGTCACGCTGGTGCCGCGGAGGTTGAGAAACTCAAGCCGCGCGAGGCGCGCCAACTGCGGCAGCCCGGCGTCGGTGATGCCGGGATGATCGGGAAGCGAAAGGTATTCGAGGCCCGTCAACTTGCCGAGCTGCGCAAGCCCGCCGTCGGTGATTCGCACGATGGGAAACGGCCCCGCGGGGGAGTCGTGATACGGCAAGTACGCGCAGCGCAAGCGATCGAAGGGGAGCAGTCGCGCGAGGTCGTCGTCGCCGACTCGCGGCGGCTCGTCGGACGAGCCGCGATGAATCGTCGGTTCGATCGCCACCACGTGCCGCGGCGCCGGCCAGCCGAGTTGCCGGCAGAAATTCCAAACCACGGTCGGCCGTGCCGACTCGGCCGTGACGAGCAGGGCGGGCAGGTCGCGGTTGAACGCGGCGATGTCGCGCGCCTCGTCTCGCCGCTGCGCGATCCAGCCAAACAGCATGGCGAAAAACAGTACGGCGATTAGCAGATCGGCGAGTCGCCATTGCCACAGTTGCCGCCGTCGCCGGCGCCAGACCTCGAAACCGCCGACCACAAGCAGCATGATCGCGGACGCCACCAGCAGATCGAGCGACAGGGCATGCCGATCGACTGCGCCCCACGTCGCGGCGTCGCCCCCCAGAAACCAATTGGCCGGCGGTCGGTAAAGCGATCGGTCAACCGTGTCGGTGGCCAATGACTGCAGGCCGAGCTTCCAGTAGTGATAGGGCCAGCCGGCGATCGCCGTGGGGCCGAGATTGCTGGTCGCGGGGTCGTACTCGAAGCGTGCTTCGAGCGAGAGGTTCAACACGGCCAGCCAGATCGCGACAACCACGGCGACAACGAAGGTCGACGCGTGCCACCGACGGTAGGAACGACCCGTGGAGATGTGCGACGATTCGCTAGCGACCGAAACCGCGATCACGACTAGAGCTGCGATGGACTCGGATCTTCGAATTCGAAGTTACGAAACGACAAGCGACTTCGGTCGTTCATTTCACTGGGAGCGAGGGTGAGCAAGTTGACAATATCTGCCTGGGTGCTCGGCGGCAGGCGCTTTAGCACGCGTTCCACCATGGCGTCGCGTTGCGTCACCGTCTTTCCTTCGAACCGGGGGTCAATCACCCGAACGCGAATCGAAGCGGAGTTGTAGCGATACGCATCGACTCGATCGAATTCGTTGCGCAACATTTCTTCCAATTCGCGAGTTTCGTCCGTGCGCAGTCTCTCCCAACTAGTCGACTTCGTCTTACTCATGGCAAATGTCCTTCCACCCAATCATAGACGGCTTTGGCTGTTTTGAGAAACGCGCGAGTTTCTCCCGTGTCGCTCCGGCCTGTTTCATAGCGCAGTTGGGTGGTCCATGCAGCGGCCCGGCGAACCCGTGGGACAAGCCTCGCAGGCAAGGAAACTCCCAAGTCGCGCAACTTCCCCAATAGGACCTCGGTCCGGTGCATGGTGCTGCCAGAGGTTATCTTCAGAAGCACGTTGGGGCGATCCGCCACTGGCGTTAGTTCAAGGATCAGAGCCTTTAGCGCACATTCGATCGTATAACCGGCCAGGTAGGTTGCATCGAGATTGAATCCTCCGCGCAAGAGGTATTCGGCGGCATCCAACCGCTGCAAACCGGCGCGTTGGAAATCTCGACTCGTCGTAGGCATGGCGTCCGAATTGGTATCAGAGACGGTCGCGCGCCACAACCTAACCGGCGTCAGGCAATGATCATAGATTCCCCCGAATATCTCCGCTAACAACGGAACTTGGTGGACCCAACAGGCGTCGAAGATTGCACAGCGCGCCGCCGGAGCGCTAATGCCGCCGGGGAACGCGGCGCGGGCCACTCGTCTTGCCGACGACGCGGAACAGACACTCAGAATCGTCGTCGGTCGCGATCGCCAGCAGCGCCGCGGTCAGGCCCACTGTCCGCGCTTGCCGGTAATCGACGAGACCGTCTATAACCCCAGCGAGCGGCCGGCCAGGGAAGCCGCCCGCCGTGTCACTCGAAACCCTTCCGCAGAAACCGCCATCATGGATCAGCGACGAATGTTCTCGTGGGTGTTGGTATTGGCGTGCGTCACGTTGGCCGCCGGCGTGACCTGGCTGGCAGCCGCCGACACCCAACCCCCTTCGCGCGAAGCGGCCAAACAACTTTTCGACCAGGGGAACTTCAAAGAGGCGCTCGACGCCTACCGCGCCCTGGCGACCGATCCCCAGACTAGCTCCGAGCAGGTGGGCGGCGACCTGCGCATGGCGGTGCAGTGCTTGCAGCAACTGGGTCGTGTGGCCGACGCCGATGAGTTGATCGAAGCCTCCGTGGCGGCGCAGCCCGACAACTGGCAACTGCTGGCCGAAGCCGCGCAGCGCTACTCCGAGCTCGATCATTTCGGCGCGATCGTGGCGGGCGAGTTCCAGCGTGGCGATCGCCGCGGCGAAGGACGCATGGTCAACTCGCTGGAGCGCGATCGCGTGCGTTCGCTACAGCTCATGCGGCAAGCCAGCGAAAAGTTGCCGGCTGACGCCCCGGGCGACAAGGCCGGCGAGATGTATTGGAGCTGGGCCCGGTACTGGATCGGGTTTCGCGGCGGGCCCGAAGCCTGGCGTTTGCAGCGGCTGACCGATCTCGACCAGTTGCCCGACTACGAAGAAGGTTGGTGGGGGGGGCGCCAGACCTCGGGCGCGCCGGTCGACGCCGAAGGCAATCCGATCGTCTATCCGCTTCCCAAGAGCTTCGCCGAGGCCGCCAACGACGGCCAGCGCTGGCGCTGGTGCTTGTGGCAAACGTTCGAGCGCGATCCCCGTCGCCAGAGCGAAGTCCTCTGGACGTGGGGGCAGTTTCTGCATTCGCAGTTCGGCGTGCAGACCATGGCCAACTTCACCGGCTTGTGGCGGCTGCAAGAACAGGACGAAAAACAGGACCACGGCGCCTGGCAGCTCGACACGCTGACCGACGACGAAACGATGGCTCAACTGGCCACCGGCGTGAAGCGTTTTAAGCTCCCCGACGAATTCAACCCCATCAAAGTCTTCGAGCAGGTGCTCGCCGACAAGCAAGGGGCCTACGCGTCGCACGCCTGCGAGCAGCTTGCGCAAATCTACGAGGATCGCCGGCAGTACACCCGGGCGGCCGAATACTGGCGCCGCGCGATCGACGATTTCGGCAAGAACGACCATCGCCAGGCTCGGCTCGACCAGATCGTCGGCAACTGGGGGCGGTTCGAGACGACCGAGCTGCAACCGGCCCGCCGCGGCGCGAGCTTCGAATTCCGCTATCGCAACGCTCAGCACGTTTCGTTCGAGGCGCAGGAAATCGACATCGCCCGGCTACTCGACGATATCAAGGCCTACGTGCGCTCCAATCCCGCTCAGCTTGGCTGGGAGAAGCTCGAGTTGGGCAACATCGGTTACCGGCTGGTCAACGAAGATCAGACGAAGTACCTGGGCGCGCGGGCCGCCTCGTGGGAGCTCGACCTCGAGCCGCGCGACAAACATTTCGATCGCCTGGTTACCGTCGACACGCCGTTGCAGAAGGCGGGCGCTTACTGGGTGACCGCCCGCATGCGCGACGGCAATACATCGCACATCGTGCTCTGGGTGGCCGACACGGCGATTTTGAAGAAGCCGCTCGACCAGAAGAGCTGGCTCTACGTGGGGGACGCCGTGACCGGCGCTCCGGTCGAGCGGGCCAACGTCGAGTTCTTCGGCTTTCGAGCGCGGCACCTCGAAGGCCGGCGGTTCACGGTCGACGTCAAGAACTTCGCCGAGTTCACCGACGCCTCGGGGCAGATCCTACTCCCCTTCCGCCCCGAAGCGGACCAGTTTCAGTGGTTGATCATCGCCCGCACGCAGGCGGCCGCCGGCAAGCCCGCTCGCCTGGCGTATCTTGGCTATTCGCACATCTGGCAATCGCGCCGGCAAGAAACGACCTATCGTGAAGACAAGGGCTACTTCATTTCGGATCGGCCGGTCTATCGCCCCAACCAGGCGGTGAAGTTCAAGTTCTGGCTGGCCCAAACGCGCTACGACGCCCCCGATCGCTCGCCATTTGCCAACTCGCCGCAACATTTGACGCTCTTTGGCCCGACCGGCGACAAGCTGCTGGAGAAAGATTTCACCTGCGACCAGTTCGGCGGCTTCGAAGGGGTGTACGAACTGCCTGGCGATGCGCGGCTGGGCGTCTATCGCGTGCAAGTCAGCAATCGCTGGGGAGGGACGTTCCGCGTCGAGGAATACAAGAAGCCCGAATATGAAGTGAAGGTCGCAGCTCCCGAGAAGCCGGTCATGCTCGGCGACAAGGTGACCGCGACGGTCACGGCCCGCTATTACTTCGGCGCGCCGGTGACCAAGGGGACGGTCAAGTACCGCGTGCTGCGCAGTTATCACGACGAAAGCTGGTTTCCGATTCGACCGTGGGACTGGCTCTACGGCCGCGGTTACGGCTGGTTCGCCGGCGACTACAACTGGTATCCCGGCTGGAGTCGCTGGGGCTGCGTGCGCCCGCCGTTCATCTGGTGGCCGCGCGCGCACGTTCCGCCCGAAGTGGTGCTCGAGGGCGAATCGCCGCTCGATGCCGAAGGCCAGCTCGAACTTGAGATCGACACTTCGCTGGCCAAGCTGGTGCACGGCGATCACGACCACAAGTACGAAATCACGGCCGAAGTGACCGACGAATCGCGCCGCACGATCGTCGGCCAGGGCAACGTGCTCGTGGCCCGCAAGCCGTTCGAGGTGCACGCCTGGATCGACCGCGGCTGGTACCGCGTGGGGGACACCGTGCGCGCTTCGTTCCGCGCCCGCACGCTCGACGATCGCCCGGTCGCCGGCCAGGGCAAGCTCGCGTTGTTGAAGATCACCTACGACGACAAGCGTCAGCCGATCGAAACCCCCGTCGAAGAGTGGGACCTGCCAACCGACGCCCAGGGGGAAGCGTCGCAGCAGATTCGGGCCGCCGTGGCCGGGCAGTATCGGCTGTCGTACAAAGTCACCGACGACGCCGGCCACACGATCGAAGGGGGCTACCTGTTCAACGTCGTCGGCCAGGGGTTCGCCAGCGCCGACTACCGTTTCTCGGCCATTGAGATCGTCCCCGAAAAGCGCGAGTATCGCCCCGGCGAAAAAGTGGCCCTGATGATCAACACCGATCGGGTCGGCAGCACGGTGCTGTTGTTCATCCGTCCGGTCGATGGCGTCTATCTGCCGCCGCGGGTGCTCCGGTTGCAGGCCAAGAGCACGTTTGTCGAGATCGAGATCCAGCAGGGGGACATGCCCAACTTCTTCGTCGAAGCGGTCACCGTGGCCGACGCCCGCGAGAACCGCGACGTGCGCGAATTGCTGGTGCCGCCGGAGAAGCGCGTGGTGCAGGTCGCGGTCGAACCATCGGCCGAAAAGTATCGCCCCGGCGAAAAAGCCAAGGTGCGGCTCAAGTTCACCGGCCTCGACGGTCGGCCGATCGCCGGCTCGGTCGTCGCCACGATGTACGACAAATCGGTCGAGTACATCTCGGGCGGATCAAACGTCCCCGACATCAAGGAGTTTTTCTGGAACTGGCGGCGCACGCACCATCCGCAAGGCGAAAGCGATTTGAGCCGCTTCGGTTTCAATCTCCCGCCGAAGGATAAGCCCACGATGCAGAACCTGGGGGTCTTCGGCGGCACGGTGGCCGAAGACGCCGACAACACCTGGGATGCGCGTCCGGGCATGGCCAAGAGCCGCCGACGGGACATGGCCGCGGGCGGCCTGGGGGGCGCGGTGGCCGCCGACGAAGCGATGCCCGCCGCGGCGCCCGCGGGGAACCGATTTGGCGCGGTCGAATCGCGTCTGTCGGCCGTTGGCGGGGAAGATCAGCAAGCTGGCGGCGCGGACGCCGGCGCGCCGCTCGTCGAGCCGACGGTCCGCACCAAGTTCGCCGACACTGCCTACTGGGCCGCCGCGCTGGTGGCCAACAACGACGGCATCGCCGAGTTCGATCTCGACATGCCCGAGAATCTCACGACGTGGAAGGTGCGCGCCTGGACCTTGGCCGATGGCGCCCGCGTCGGCGAAGGGACCGCCGAAGTCGTCACCTTCAAGAACCTGCTGGTGCGGCTGCAAACGCCGCGGTTTCTGGTCGAGACCGACCAGGTCGTGCTCTCGGCCAACGTGCACAACTATCTCGAGCACGAGAAGCAGGCCACGGTCACGTTCGAGCTCGATGGCGGGCTGCTCGAACCGATCGGCGAGGCGACGCAGCAGATCACGTTGGCGGCCGGCGGCGAGTCGCGCGTCGACTTCCGCGTGCGCGTGGTCCGCGAAGGAGAAGCCACGATCCGCGTCAAGGCGCTCACCGACGAAGAGTCGGACGCCATGGAGCTCAAGCTGCCGGTCTACGTGCACGGCATGCTCAAGACCGAGGCGTTCGCCGGCACGATCCGCCCCGACTCCGACAGCGCCACGGTCGAGTTACGCGTGCCGGCCGAGCGCCGCGCCGAGCAGTCGCGGCTCGAAGTGCAATACAGCCCCACGCTGGCCGGGGCCATGGTCGACGCCTTGCCCTACCTGGTCAACTATCCCTACGGCTGCACCGAGCAGACGCTCAATCGCTTTCTGCCGACCGTCATCACACAGCAAGTGCTGCTCGACATGAATCTCGACCTGAAAGAGATTCAGCAGAAGCGCACGAACCTCAATCCCCAGGAGTTGGGAGACCCGGCCAAGCGCGCCGAGCAATGGAAGCGCTACGAAGAGAGCCCGGTGTTCGACGAAGCCGAGGTGCGCCGCATGGTGCAAGCCGGACTCGAAGCGCTCGGCTCGATGCAGTTGTCCGACGGCGGGTGGGGCTGGTTCTCCGGCTGGGGCGAGTCGTCGAGCGCGCATACCACGGCGCTGGTCGTGCACGGGCTGCACGTCGCCATGGACAACGACGTGGCGGTGGTGCCCGACGTGCTCGAGCGCGGTCGCGGCTGGCTCGTCCGCTATCAAGACGAACAGGTGCGGCGGCTGCAGAACGCCGCGACCAAGACACATCCTTACAAGACGCAGGCCGACAATATCGACGCCCTGGTCTACTGGGCACTCGTCGAACAAGACGTGATCAACGGCAACATGCAGGAGTACCTATACCGCGATCGCGTCGAGCTGTCGCTTTACGCCAAAGCGCTGCTGGGCTTGGCGCTGCACGCGCTGGGGGCCGAAGAGCAAACGGCCATGGTCAAACGCAACATCGAGCAGTTTTTGGTGCAAGACGCCGAAAACGAAACGGCCTACCTCGATCTGCCCGAGAATAACTACTGGTGGTACTGGTACGGCTCGCAGATCGAGGCGCAGGCTTTTTACCTCAAGCTGCTCGTGGCGACCGAACCCGATAGCCCCGTGGCGCCGCGGCTGGTGAAGTACCTGCTGAACAATCGCAAGCACGCGACCTACTGGAATTCGACGCGCGACACGGCCTACGTCGTCGAGGCGTTCGCCGATTACCTGGCCGCCACGGGCGAGACCAAGGCCAATCTCACGATCGAAGTCTGGCTCGACGGCCAGAAACAGCACGAGGTGCAGGTCACGCCCGAAACGCTCTTCAGTTTCGACAGCCGCTTCGTCCTCTCGGGGGACGCCGTGACGGCGGGCGAGCACAAGATCGAGCTGCGCAAGCGAGGACAGGGGCCGCTCTACTTTAACGTCTACCTGACCAACTTCACGCTCGAAGACCCGATCTCCGCCGCCGGACTGGAGATCAAGGTGCGCCGCAAAATCTACCGGCTGGTGCGCGAAAAGAGCGAGGTCGACGTCGCCGGCTCGCGCGGGCAGGTCGTCGAACAGCAGGTGCTCAAGTATCGCCGCGAGTTGCTCGACGACTCGTCGCTTCTCAAGAGCGGCGATCTCCTCGAAGTCGAGCTCGAGCTCGAATCGAAGAACGACTACGAATACCTGGTGTTCGAGGACTTCAAGGCCGCCGGCTGCGAGGCGTTCGACGTCCGCAGCGGCTACACCGCCAACGATCTGGGCGCCTACGTCGAGTATCGCGATAACCGGGCCAGCTTTTTCGTGCGGCGCTTGTCGCGCGGGCTGCACAGCACGCGTTATCGCCTGCGGGCCGAAATCCCCGGCCAGTTCAGCGCGCTGCCGGCAATCGGTTGGGGAATGTACGCGCCGGAGCTGAAGGGGAACTCCGACGAAATCAAGGTGCGGATCGAAGATTAGACGGTCGACGAAAATCGACTCTTACTAATGCGCAGTTGCAGCTCTAACTGGTCAGCGTGCCGCGCATAAAAAACGGCTGGCTTGTTCGGATGCCAGTTCCAAACCTTCCAGCCGATTGATGCCGGCGACCCGCGAGCACGTCGACCATCTCTGGCGATGCTACCGTGGCGCCTCGGCAACCTGCGCCGTATCGCGACCGTGAGTAGCGATCTAGTTGTTCAGCGCTGCTAGCGCCTTAAGAGCGCTGGTCGCGGCTTCGACGCTGCCGAGTTGCGCGACGAGATGCTTGGCGGCGAGCAAATCTTGCATCGAGAACTTCTCCGCGCCGACCGAGCCGGGCTTACGGCCCCGACGCTTGCCGGCCTTGGGTCCGCGCTTGCCAGGCTTGGCGTTCATGTTGTGCTTGATGTTGCTCACCAACTGCGCCGAGACATTGACCTTATGCTTGGCCTTGAGCGCATCGGCGATTTCCTTGGGAGAGGTTTCAGGATGGCTCTCCAAGTACTCGCGGATCGCCGCGGACTTGTTGAACTTGCGCTTGCGGCGAGTCTTCTTTTCTGCGGTGGCTGTTGCCATAGTTAGTACACTCCGGTGTCAGGTTCGCCCCAGACAGAAACCGCTTATAACATACTGCATTTTTTGCGGCAATGAGCAGAACCTAACAACGTCGCACGAAGTAGGGCAATTCACAAAGTGTTTTCTACCGCGCTTGGTAGGTTGATAACGTCGTCTAATCGTTAGCGACGGCGATATTCGTGGACATGACACTGCCAATTCACGGCCGCCGCGGCATTTCTCGGCCAACGGCCCCAGTTGGCGATGCATCGGCAGCTGGCGGGTGAGCGTGCGTCTTTCACCGTTGGTGACCGGCAGATTGTTTCATATTCAAGGTTGCGCCGAGTGTGACGGCCATAAAACGGACGGCCGGACGCCCAGGGCAAAATCGCTCGATTCGGGTCCAATGCCGCGCTGTTACAAAGCAAGGCGCTGCAGATCGACAGTTTTGGTATGCTGCGGTCGCCATCACCCGTTTCCATGACTTGCCGGCGAAGGTCTCCTGGCAACACCGAGGGATTCTGCAGTGTGTGTAATCGGGCCAGGCGCCGCGTTAGTTGATCGACAAGCCGGTCGATTGCGCAGTTGTTACCTGGTAGCGCTGATTGGGTGGGCGCTGTGGTCGCTCGGCAGCGGCTCGGTCCGCGGCGGCGACGACGCAGCGCCGGCCGTGACCGCGGCCGACGAGGAGTTCTTCGAGCTTAAGATTCGCCCGGTGCTGGCCGGCACCTGCTTCAAGTGCCACGGCGGCGATAAAGTGGCGCAAGGCCTCCGCGTCGATTCGCGCGAGGCGCTGGTCGCCGGCGGCGACAGTGGCCCGGCCATCGTTCCCGGCGATGCCGAGGCGAGCCTGCTCGTCAAGGCGATCGCCCGCGACGACGATGCATCGGCGATGCCGCCCGACGAAGCGCTCTCGGCCGAGTCGGTTGCCGATTTCCGCGCCTGGATCGCCGGTGGAGCTCGTTGGCCGGCGACGACAACCGCCGACGCGGCGCGCGCGGCCGGCTTCGAGTCGGCGCGGCATTGGGCGTTCCGGCCGGTGCGCGCGACCGAGCCACCGTCCGACCCCAGCGGCTGGGCCCGCACGCCGATCGACGCCTTCATCGCCGCCGGGCATCGCGCCGCCAAAGTGAGGCCGCAACCGGCGGCCGATCGTCGCACGCTGGTGCGGCGCGTCTATTTCGACGTCGTCGGCTTGCCGCCGTCGCCCGACGAAATGGCCGAGTGCCTGGCCGATCCGTCGCCCGACTGGTTCGCCCGGTTGGTCGAGCGGCTCTTGGCTTCACCCGCTTACGGCGAGCGGTGGGGCCGGCACTGGCTCGACGTGGCCCATTATGCCGACACGGCGGGGGACAACGCCGATTACCCGATTCCCGAAGTGCGGTTGTACCGCGACTACGTGATCGACTCGTTCAACGCCGATTTGCCGTTCGACGCGTTCGTTCGCGAGCAGTTGGCGGGCGACATCCTGGCTCGCGACTCGCTGGCCGATGATTCTGCTGTCGACGATTCCACGGCTGCCGCCGCGGAGCGCGAGCGTTATGCGGCGCGCGTGGCGGCAACCGGATTCCTGGCGCTGTCGCGTCGCTATGCGACGGCCCCCTTCGAGCTTTGGCATCTGACGCTCGAAGACACGCTCGACACGCTCGGCAGTGCGTTTCTCGGCCTCACGCTGCGCTGTGCCCGTTGCCACGATCACAAGTACGATCCGACGACGACCGCCGATTACTACGCGCTGTATGGCATCTTCGCCAGCACGCAGTTTCCCTATGCCGGTTCGGAGGAGTTCGCCTCGAAGAATCTGCCGCGGTCGGGCTTCGTGCCGATCGTTCCCCCTGACGAAGCGGCCCCCTTCGTGTCGCGGCACGCCGAGCAATTAACCGCGCTGCGCGCCCAGGTCGAAGACTACCGCACCAACGATCCGCTGTTGGAGCACGCCCGCCAGCTTGAAGCGCAACTGGCTTACCAGCGGCAGCAGGCCGATGCGGCCCGCGCGGCGACCGGCCAGGCGGCCGGCTTCGGCAAGCTCAGCGAGCAGACCGCCGAGCTCTTGAAATCGGTCCGCCAGCAGCACGATAAACAACTCGCCGCGCTCCAGCGCGAGTTGCGCGCCCTGGAAAAGTGCGGTCTGCCCCTCGATTTGCCGGCCGCCTACGCCGTGCAAGAGGCAACGCCGGCCGACGTTGCCATTCAGCTTAAGGGGGAACCTGGCCAACCCGGCGCCGTGGTGCCGCGCGGCGTGCCGAAGTATCTCGACGGCGGGCACCCGATCGAAATCCCGCCCGGCGCCAGTGGACGATTGCAATTGGCCGACTGGCTCACGCGCCCCGACAACCCGCTGGTGCCGCGCGTGATCGTCAATCGCGTCTGGCAGCATCATTTTGGCCGCGGACTGGTGGCAACCCCGTCGAACTTCGGTCTGCGCGGCGCCGCGCCAACGCATCCCGAGTTGCTCGATTGGCTGGCCGCGAGGTTCGTGGCTGATGGCTGGTCGATCAAGCAGTTGCACCGGCTGATTCTCTCGTCGCAGACATATCAAATGGCCAGCGGCTTCGACGCCGAGTGCGCGGCGCGCGACGCGGCCAACACCGCGTACTGGCGGTTCGAGCGCCGCCGGCTCGACGCCGAAGCGATGCGCGACGCCTGGCTGGCGACCGCCGGCAAGCTCGATCGCGGCCGGCCTGGGGCGCATCCGTTTCCGCCGCTGCGCGATTGGGGCTGGACGCAACATCAGCCGTTCAAAGTTGTTTACGAGTCGTCGCACCGCACCGTCTACTTGATGACGCAGCGCATTCAGCGGCATCCTTACCTGGCGCTATTCGACGGTCCCGACACGAACCACACGACCGACGTGCGGACCACCTCGACCGTACCGCTGCAAGCGCTCTTCGCGCTGAACAATCCGTGGCTAGGTGAGCAGGCGGCCGCCTTTGCGACGCGCATCGAAAGCACGGCGAGCGATCCAGTGTCGCGCGTGCGGGCGGCCTACGAGCTGGCGTTCGCGCGCGAGCCGAGCGATGCCGAAGTGGCCGACGCCGAGCGCTACCTGGAACAATATCGAGCGGAACTGGCCAGGCTGGGGGCCGATGACGCGGCCCGCGAGCACGAGCCCTGGCAAAGCCTGGCCCGCTTGCTGCTCGCGTCGAACGAATTCGTGTATGTTGATTGAACTGTGGCCGCGGCCTGTGTAGCTGGGGCCATGAACTGTAGCCGGGGTCTGTGACACCAGAATGGCCGGTAGCCGCGGTCATGATATTGTAGCCGGGGTCTGTGACCACGGAATGGCCGCGCCGTTTTCAACCAAACGACCTCTCCCATGCGGACCAAGCGCATGAGCGACGATCGCCAAAACTCGCAGCCCAACGCCGGCGTGCCACGACTCGGACGGCGCTCGTTTCTCGGCCGCTGCGCCGCGGGGGGAGCGGGCTTGGCCGCCGCCGGCTTGCACCAGCGCCTGGCGTTGGCCGCCGCGCTCGAAGGGGGAGGGCCGCTGGCGCCGCGCCCCGGGCACTTCGCCGCGCGGGCCGAGCGATTGATCTTCGTCTTCTTGACCGGTGGCTTCTCGCACGTCGACACCTTCGATTTTAAGCCGCAACTGGCCGTTGATCAGGACAAGCTCGTCTCGGCGGTCAATCTCCGCGACGCGGGGACGCAGCCGCTGCTGGCCTCGCCGTTTCAGTTCACGCCGCGCGGCCAATCGGGGTTGTGGATTAGCGAGCTGTTCCCCAAGCTCGGCGACCTGGCCGACGACCTCTGCGTGGTGCGCAGCCTGCACACCGACATCGTCGAACACTTTCAGGCCACGCTGGCCATGCACACCGGCAGCGCCACCGTGCCGCTGCCGAGCATCGGCTGCTGGCTCAGCTACGCGCTGGGGACGCACAACTCGAATCTGCCCTCGTTCGTCGTGCTGGCGGAGCATCTGCCTTATGCCGGCGCGCAGGTGTGGGCAAACAACTTTTTGCCCCCCGATCATCAAGGGGTGCGCGTGGTGCCCGGCGACGAACCGGTCGCCGACTTGCGCTCCCCCGCCCGCTCGAGCACGCTCGACGAGTTGGCCGCGCGAATGCTCCGCACGCTCAACGACCGGCACGCGGCCGCCCGAGCCGAAGACGCCAACCTGCCGGCCCGCGATCACAGCTTCGCCGTGGCCCGCGGGCTGATGCGCGAAGCTCCCGAAGCGTTCGACGCCGCGCGCGAGAGCGCCGCCACGCTCACGGCCTACGGTATCGAGCCGGGCGACAATCGATCGTTCGCCTGGCAGTGCCTGATGGCGCGGCGATTGGCCGAGCGCGGGGTGCGCGTCGTCGAGCTGATCGACACCGGCTCTCACGACAACTGGGACGCCCACGGCGACATGCAGGCGCATCGCCCGAAGGCGCAGAGGGTCGATCAACCGCTGGCGGCGCTGCTGGGCGATCTTAAAGACCGCGGCATGTTCGACAGCACGCTGGTGGTGATCTGCACCGAGTTCGGCCGCACCCCCTGGACCGACGCCAAGGGGACCAAGGGGCGCAATCATTTCGCGCGGGCGTTTTCGTCGCTGCTGGCCGGCGGCGGCATCCGCGGCGGCATGGCCTACGGCGAAACCAACGAGCACGGCACGGCGATCGCCGCCGATGCGTGCCACGTACACGATTTTCACGCCACGATCCTGCACCTGCTGGGTCTCGATCACGAGCGGCTGACCTACCGCTTCGCAGGCCGCGACTTCCGCCTGACCGACGTCGACGGCCACGTGCTGCGGCGTGTGATCAGCTAACGCTGGCGGTCACTACCTACTTGCCTGCGGCGCCGCTCACGTCGAAGCACCACACCGCGCCGACATCGCGAATGTAGAGCCGGCCGTTGGCCACGACCGGATAGGTCCACGCCTTGCCCTTATCGCGCTCGGGGAGATCGGGGGGGGTGAACCGGCCATGCTCGTGATAGCCGTCGGGCGTGGCCTCGACGAGCGCGACGTCTCCGTTTTCGCCGTGCAGATAAATCAGCCCGTCGGCGTAGCAGACGGCCCCCGGTGCGATGCTGCGGTCTTGCCATTTCAATTCGCCGGTGGCGAACTCGACGCACAACATTCCCCCGCTGTTGCTGCCGTAGAGATAGTCGCCGATTTTGACCGCGCCGCCGATGCTGGTCGGCAGGGTTTTGGCGAAATAGACCTCGTGCGGTTCGAGCGTCGAGCCATTGGCCTCGAGCCGGACCAGCCCGCCCCCCGAGCGCGTTGCGCCGCTATAGACGCTGTTGTCGCCGGCGATCGGCGTGGGAATGTTGGCCGGGCTCCCTTCGGCGGTCTTGGTATAGCGCCACAGCAGTTGACCGGTCGCTGCCTCGACGCCGACGAGCCCCTTCTGCAGGAACTGCACGTATTGCTTGACGCCGCCGAAGTCGGCCACGATCGCCGAGGCATAAGCGGCTTCGTCCGCCTCGGGCAGGGCCGACTTCCAGATGACGTCGCCCGACTGCTTGTCGAGCGCCACGACCGTGGCCGTCGCGCCCCCCGGGCAAACGATCAGCTTGTCGCCATCGACCAGCGGGGACTCGCTATAGGCCCAGGCGCCCGGCACGCCGCCAAAGTCGCTGCGGAGGTTTTTCTTCCAGCGGATCTGCCCGTCGCTGGCGCCGAGGCAGGCAAGGTCGCCGTCGGAACCGAGGGCATAGACCAGCTCGCCATCGACCGTCGGCGTGCTCCGCGAGCCCGGATACTGCGGGCCGCGGTTGGCCCCCACCTTGCCGATGGTGGTGGTCCACACGGTGCTGCCGTCGGCGGACGAGAGGGCCCGCACATATTCGTTGTCGATGCCGGCGTTGGCGATCACGTACAGACGATCGCCGACCACGGCTGGCGTCGAGTAGCCATCCCCCAAGTCCTTGACGTGCCAGACGAGCTTGGGCCCCTCGGCGGGCCACTCGGTCAACAGACCTTTCTCTGGCGAGATGCCGGTCCGCTCCGGTCCGCGCCACTGCGGCCAATCGGCGGCGCCCAGCGGAAGCACGAGACCAAATAGCGCCACCAAGGCAACGAGCACGCTGCGGGCAGTCATCGGCAGTCTCCCTTCGCCGGGATGAGTTGGCACAGTTCAGATTTCAGGCCGCGGTAACGAGCGCGTTACTCGACGACCGGCAACACCAGCGCCGTAGGGCGCTCGGCGTCGTGGTAGATCGTGTTGTGGGCGACGCGCGGCGGCTTATCGCTTTTGCCGGGGGCTTCGCCCGTGTTGGGGTTCACCTCGAAGCGCGGATGATTGCTCGACGTGATGTGCACGGCGAGGCGATGCCCGGCCTCGAACGTTTGGGCGGTGCTCCCCAGCTCGATGGTCATGTGGGTCGGCTGGCCCGGCTTCATCAGCTTGACCTGGTCGGGGCGGTGCCCATCCCGATAGCGAGCCCGCAGCGGCTGATCGAGAATCAGGGCTTCGTAGCCATCGGGATAGACGTCGACGAGCTTGACGACGAAGTCGGTGTCGGGCCCGTCGGTGGCGGCCCACAGATCGAGCGACACGCGGCCGCCGATCTTCACGTCTTTTTCCAACACCGGAGTCTGGAACCGCAGATAGTCGGCGCGCTGACCGACTTCGCGCTGATCGAGCGGACCGATCGGCAGGGTGAGGTTCGCGCCGCCGACGGTCGGCACCGGATTCTTGGGATCGAAGTCGTACGAGGTCGACGCCTCGCTGATTGCCGGCGCCGTGGTCGACAGCTCGTGCGGCCCGGCCAGGTAATAGCGCGTCTCGGTCGCTTGCGGCGGCCAGTTGTCGGCCGTGTGCCAGCCATTCTTGTCGGAGAAGTCTTTCTTGCGGGCCGAGGCCATCTGGTAGAACTTCACCGGCGGCTCGCGATCGACGCCGTTATCTTCGCCCTTGAGATAATGAGCGAACCAGCGGGCCTCGTCGGCCATCGAGTTCAACAGCCCACCCCCTCCTTCGTACTTCAGATCGCCCTTGAGCGAGCCGTGGCCGAAGGGCCCCATGACGAGCTTTTGCTTGCCGCGGGCGCCCGGCGCGCCGTGATTCTGCAAGTAGCAAAAGTTGCCCTGCGTGCCGACGGCGAAAATGTCGTACCAGCCGCCGACGTGAAAGATCGGGATCTGGATCTTGTCGCGATGCATGGCGATGTCTTGCTCGAGCTCGAGCCGGGTGTCGGCCAGCGCCGCGCGGCGCAAGGGAATTTGCTCGGGCACTTTCTGCCCGCGCAGCCAGCCGGTGGTGTCGGCCTCTTTGAAGACGCCGCCGATGAACGTCGCCTCGGTCCAAAAGCTCTCCGGCGCCACGATCACGAATGCGCACTTGAGCGCCTCGGGCTGAGCGATCGCGGCCAGCAGCGAGGTAATGCCCATGGCCGAGGCCCCCGACATGCCGACCTTGCCGTTGCACCAGGGCTGGCGAGCGATCCACTCGATGGTGTCAAAGCCGTCGTCGCGATCGGATTCGAATACCTTGTATTCGCCTTCGGACTTGAACCGCCCGCGGCAATCCTGCACGACGTAGGCATAACCCTCCTTGACATAGCGCTCGCCGGTGAGCGACAGGCCGGCGTCTTTGCCGTATGGCGTGCGGGTGAGGATCACGGGGAAGGGGCCTTCGCCCGAGGGAAGCGAGATGTTGGTCGCCAGCCGCACGCCGTCGCGCATGGGAATCATCTCTTCGCGCTTGGCGGCCGAAGCGGTCTCGACCGACAACGAAACAGCGATCACGGCCAAGATCAACGAGCAGGCAAGGGGCCGACGCAGCGACGCGGACAAGAGACTCATGAGTGGAACTCTCCCGAGAAACGATGAATCAACCAAGCGCCGTGCCAGCTCGGCGGACCAAGACGGTGTGAGGCGGCCGCCGCAGCGGGGTTGAGCCCGCCGGTCGGCGCCAGTTCGCCTATCGTAACCGGCGGCGCCGAGCGCGGCAAAAGGGGGTAGCGGGCAGGAGGAATGGCACCCGCGAGGGAAGCGTTCCTGGAACGGTCGTGCTAGTTCGAGCCGGGGTTCTTGGGTTTGCCAGCGAGCTTTCGAGTGATAAGCGGCGCAAAGCAAACCACCAAGATCCCAGCGACTCCGATCGGCCACAAGGGACCACGTTGCAGGCCGCTGCTGTACAGCAAGCCTGGAGTCGCCAGCAAGGCGAATCCGAGCAGTACCAGCAACCCCATGATCAGCCGTTGCATTTTTGGTCCTGCGTACGGCGACGCTGATCAGTTCCTATGTCGCGAGCCGATTTACGGCTCGTTGGCCTCCAGCGACGCGGCCAGCACCTTGGTCGCCTGGTCGTGCAACTCTTCGAGGTGCGCCTGCGAGTAGGCGTCCTTCGTCAGCGAGGCATTGGCCAGCGCCGCCGCGATCCGTTTGTTAATCGCCCTCAAGTGGTGCCGGGCAAGGCTGCGGGCGTCGGCCGGCGGCTCGGGCATGTAAAAGCTGATGAAGAAGTAGTCGGCGAACATGCTCCCCGACTGCTTTGGTCCCAGCACGATCTGCGCCAGCCGCTTGAAATGCTCGCGCTGCAGATTGCGCCGCAAGGTCGAGATCTCGACTTTGCCGGCGCTGTCGGCCGCCGCGTCGGCGGGCAGCTCGCTCCAGATCGCCGTCGAGAGCGAGTCGAACACTTCGGGAAGTTTCAACACTTCCTGATCGCCGCCGGCGTGCAGCTCGACGTTCTGAATGCGCGCCAGCACTGACGGATCGAGGAACCGCGACAACACGATCCGCTGAAGCCAGGCCAGTTCGTCGTAGAGCGAGTAGTCGTCTCCCCAGCGGTACGCGCCCCAATGGTCCCAATACTCGGGAGCCAGCCGCTTGAGCAGCTCGGGCGAGAACTTGAACGCCTCGTCCGACAGCACGTGCTTGGCCACCAGGGCCATCGCTTCGCGCTGCTTGGCGACGGGAATCGGCTCGAAGGGGTTCCGCGAGTTCGGGTCTCCCTTGTGGTCGCGATTCGTGTACTCGCTGCCGACGTATTGCGCGGCCAGGTAAGTCGACTGCGCGTATTCGCTCAACAACAGGTTGAACGCCTCGCGGGCGCGCTGCCAGCCTTCGCCCTCGGCCACGACGCGGTCGGCCAACTCCTGGAGATTCTCCTCGACCAGCGCGAGCCGCTGACGAGCGTAGGTGAGCGGATCGCCCAAATCGTAGACGTTAATCCGCGGGTCGGGGCTAGCGAACATGTCTTCGTCGGTGCCGAAGATCAAGTCGGGCTCGGCCACGCGGCTGGCGATCTTCTTGAGCTCTTCGTCTTCGTCCCCCGAAATCGGCTTATAGGCATACTCGATCGCCCAGAAGTCGTAGGGGCCGATCGTCGGGCTGAAGAAATGACCTTGCGGCTGCCCCTTGCGGGCGATGTTGGCCGGCAAGTAATCCATCACCGAGCCGGCCATTCCCTTCTTGCTGGTGATCTCGGTGTTGTTGCAGTCTTCGAGGCTGAGCATGTTGCTGGCCTTGAAATTGTGCCGCAGCCCGAGCGTGTGGCCGACCTCGTGCATGGTCACTTCTTTGATGGCCTGGCCGATGTATTCCTGCGGAATCTTGCCCCCCAGCGGCACCTTGCCCTGCGCCTGCATGATCGCGGCCATGAAGCCCAACTGCCGCGTGATGCCCGGCCCCATCGAACAGCACTGGCAAGCCGCCAAAGGCGAGCGGAGCAGCGGCGAACCCCCCACTTGCTGGCGCGGACGGACCAGCGCCGTTAGCCCGTCTGGGCTTTGGGCGTAGCGGTTGAGCGCCGTCTCGTGGCGGGCGAGCTTCGGCATGTCGGCCGCGTAGAGCTTGAACCAGGCTTGCCGCTGACCGGCCGCCAACAGGTCGAGCCCTTGCGGCAGCCCGGCCCAGCGCAGGTATTGCTGCCGCCAGTAGCGGACCATGGCTTCGTCGAAGAGGATGTCGGCGTCGAGAATCTGGCCGGTCAACGGATTGGTCCGCGACGGCCCCATGGCGAACGCCGAACTGGTCGTGATCCAGCGGAAGGTGTTATAGCGGATGTCTTCGGGGTCGAAGTCGTCCGACGACTGCTGATCGCGGACCTGAATCGCGTCGATGAAGCCGATCTTCTCGAACGCTTTGTTCCATTCGAGAATCCCCTCCTTGACATAGGTGCGATACTCGCGCGGCACCGACTTCTCGATCCAGAACAAGATCGGTTCCTTGGGGGCCGACTTGTCGGCTTTGTCGTCGGCCTTTTCCAGGTGCCAGCGCGTGACGTAGCGCTGGAAGGGGGTTTTCTCGGCGTCGGTCGAGTAGTCCTTGACGACACTCAAGAAGTGCCCCACCCGGTCGTCGGCCAGCCGGGGCTGGTAACCGTTGTCGGCCGGCAGCTTCGACAGTCCGTAGTGAATCGTTACCTGCGCCCCGCGCGAATCGGGAATGTCTCCCTCGAGATACTTACGCTCGTCCTGCCCGAGGAACAGCAGAAAGCCGAAGTACGACAGCGGAAAGACGGCGTTGACTTCGATCTCGACATTGCCGGCGAACGATTTGACCTTGCCCCAGGTGGAGCGGGCCCGGTCGGGCGAGACCCCCAGGTGGGCGAAATCGGTCATGTACAGATCGGCTAGGTCGATCAGCACGTTCTTGCCTTGCTCGCTTTTGATCGGCACGGCCAGCACGACGCTGTCGGTGTACGAAGTCTCGAGGGCGTCGGCCTGCGGCGAGCCCGAGTTGGCCTTGTAGTAGACGTTCTTGCGCACCACGTGCAGATTGTTGGCCGCGCGGCGGAAATTCAGCACCCATTGATCACCGAAGTTCAGCGTGTCGCCACCCAGGAACCAGAAGCCCGCCCCGCGGGCGATGGCGATTGGCGAGATCAGGTCCTTGTCGAACTGATCGGCCTTGATCTCCATCAACAGCGACTGGTCTTTTTCGTTGTAGTAGAGGTCGAAAAAGCCCTCGAGCTTCTTGTGGTCCTTGATCACGGTGTCCCAGGCGGGGAACTTTTTGTCGGCGTCGGACTCGGCCGGCTTCGCGGCACTGTCGCTCGTCGAAGTGGCGGCCGCGGCGGCCGGAGCATCGGCGGCCGACGAACGTGTCGGTAGGAGTGCCCCGACCGCGGCGGTTGCCGCCAGCACGAGAGTTAGCGTCCCTGCCCGTCGAACGATTCGAAGCGCGCGCGACATGACCACTTCTCCTTATAAATGGCTGCGAAGGCAGTCTGTTCCCCGAGCGCCAGCGTGCCGCCTGTTGAGCTTCGGCCGAAAGTATCCCCGTACGCGGCGTCTAGGTTTAGCTTAGGGGTGTAATCGCATGAATACAAACAATCGTCCCCGGCCATCTGGTTTGACACGCCGTGCCCCACCGGTACGATGAATCGCTGGCGGTCCGAAGTGCTTGACGCGCCGCGAATTAACAACGTTCTTCGCTCGGAGGCTCCCCCCCTTGATCGTCACCCAGTTGGAACAGGCCCGCGCCGGCAATGTCACGCCCGAGATGGAGTTCGTCGCCGGGCGTGAAGGGCTCGAACCCGAGTTGATCCGTAGCGAGGTCGCCCGCGGCCGGATGGTGATTCCGGCCAATCGCGTGCATTTGACCAAGCGCCTCGAGCCGATGTGCATCGGCATCGCCGCCCGCACGAAGATCAACGCCAACATCGGCAATTCGGCGGTCACCAGCGACAGCGAAGGGGAACTCGAAAAACTGCACACGGCGGTCCACTTCGGCAGCGACACGGTGATGGACCTGTCGACCGGCCGCGACATCGACAATATCCGCCAGGCGATTATCGACGCCTCGCCGGTGCCGATCGGCACGGTCCCCATCTACCAGATGCTGCAAAACCTTGGCGACGACATCGTCGCCATGCGGCCCCAGCATTTTCTCGACATGGTCGAGCACCAGGCGCGCCAGGGGGTCGACTACATGACGATCCACGCCGGCGTGCTGCGGGCCCACCTGCCGCTGACCACCAATCGCGTGACCGGCATCGTCAGCCGCGGCGGCTCGCTGATCGCCAAGTGGATGATCTCGCACGGCGAGGAGAACCCGCTTTACACCCACTTCGACGATCTCTGCGACATCATGCGGCAGTACGACGTCACCTGGAGCCTTGGCGATGGGCTGCGCCCCGGCTCGATCGCCGACGCCAGCGACGACGCCCAATTCGCCGAGCTCAAAGTGCTGGGCGAACTGACCCGCCGCGCCTGGAGTCGCGGTTGCCAGGTGATGGTCGAAGGTCCCGGGCACATTCCCATGGACCAGATCGACATGAACATCAAGAAGCAGATGGAGTGGTGCGACGAAGCGCCGTTCTACGTGCTGGGGCCGCTGGTGACCGATATCGCGCCGGGCTATGACCATATCACTAGCGCCATCGGCGCGGCGCTGGCCGGCTGGAGCGGCGCGGCGATGCTCTGCTACGTGACGCCGAAAGAACACCTGGGGTTGCCCGACCGCGACGACGTGCGGCAAGGCGTGATCGCCTACAAGATCGCGGCCCACGCGGCCGACCTGGCGCGGCATCGCCGGGGGGCCCGCGACCGCGACGACGCCTTGAGCCGAGCCCGGTTTGCCTTCGACTGGAACGAGCAGTTCCGGCTGTCGCTCGATCCGGAAACCGCGCGGCGGATGCACGACGAAACCTTGCCGCAAGAGACGTTCAAAAGCGCGCACTTCTGCAGCATGTGCGGGCCGAAGTTCTGCTCGATGAAGATCACCGAGGAGATTCGGGCGATGGCGGCGGCCGGCAGCCCGACGGGAGACGCCGTGATGACGAGCGATCCTGCGGCAGTTTCGCCGACCGCGCCGAAAGAACTGGTCGAGCTCTCGCCCACGCCCCGCGGGTAGCGGCGCGTTGCGTTGGTTCTAATCGGGGTGCCACTGGGGGCGACGCGCGTCGCGATTTGGCAGACCCTCTCCCCTGGTGGGAGAGGGTGGCTGAAACGCGCAAGCGTTTCAGCCGGGTGAGGGGGGCTGGTTCTTCTGCGGCGTGCCATCAACTCCGAGGCCGGCGCCGCGTATGGCACGTACTCCCGCGCTTAACAATAGCGTGTAGTCGTTGGCCGAAACGAGCCTTTTGCCATGCCGTCGGACTTGGCCCGCGCAACCGTTGATCACCTCGATTGCTTGAAATTGATTCCATCCGGCGTTTCCACTTCTTGGTACCCAAATGTCGCGAGGTTGCGATCGCCTCCACGAAAGTAGGAGTCAAAAAGCTCAGCGGTTGGGGGCGTCGCGAACCAGCGAATGTCGCGAAATTCGTCTTCCAGATCGACGCCAATTCTCCGCGCGCTATGATCCAGCATGCACAATCTCGTCAGAGTTACTCGGTAATCGTCGGTGCAATTCTCGATTAGCAGTGCCAGGAGCCCAATTTGTAGTTTCTGCGGAGCCTTATCACGTATCGCAGCAATTGCCGCCTCTCTCGCGATTCCGATTAGATAGGGGCATTCATCGTGCTGAATGTTGCTCATCAATGCGAGTCGGTCGCTTTCCGGAAGCTTCACCGCGTCGTCCAGCATTTTCTTGGTAAGCTGCCAGTATCTGCGGGCCACCTCCTGTTTGTTGCCGCTGCGCTTGGTTTCCGCCCACATTTGCTGCAACTCGGCCCAGGTCTTCGATACAATGTTCATCTGCGTTTTCCACGCGACCGCCTGAGGCGGAGATTCGGTGCTCGCCCCGCCAGTTAATCCTGGTACGCACGGAGTGCGTACCCTACGACTCCACTACCTCACCCCTCACCCCACCCCCGGCCGGTTCGGGCGGGCGCCGCGCAGCACGTCGACCGCTTCGGTCAAGCCGTCGATCGACAGCTCGAACATCGGATAGACCCGGCGGATCAGGCGGATGCTCGGCTCGTTCCAGTGACGCCGCGGCTCGGGGTTCAGCCACAGCGAGTTGGGCACCCGCTGCCGCAGCCGCTGGAGCCACTCGAGGCCGGTCGTCGTGTTGCGATAGTCGTAGTCGATCGCCCCGCCGACGTGCGTCAGCTCGCTGGGGGCCATCCAGGCGTCGCCGACGAAGACCACCGACCAGGTGTGATCGAGCCGCTTGAGCAGTTCGCCGGTCGGCTCACCCCGCAGATTGCGCATGTCGGTGTAGAGCCGGCGGTAGACGCAGTTGTGAAAGAAGCGGTAGTCGAACTTCTTGAAATGATTGGCGGCGTGCGCCGCGCTGAACAGCCGCTCGCACAAATGCGTGTGCGGGTCCATCGATCCGCCGACGTCCATCAATAACAACAGCTTGATGCGGTTGCGGCGCGGCGGCCCGAATACCAGCTCGATCTCGCCGCCGTTGCGGGCGCTGTGGTCGATCGTGTCGTCGAGCAGCAGCTCTTCGGGCCCTTCGTCCTTGTCGAGGCGCTTCAGGCGACGCAGGGCCAGGCTGATTTGCCGCGTGTCGAGAATACGGTCGGAACGCAGGTTGCGATAGCGCCGCGAATCGGCGACCTGCACCGCCGAGCGGCCCCCTCCCCCGCCACCACCGACGCGAATGCCGGTCGGATGCTCACCGCCGTGGCCGAACGGCGACGTGCCGCCGGTGCCGACATAGCGGTTGCCGCCATCGTGCCGCTCCCGCTGTTCGGCCAGCAGCTTGCGGAAGCGGGCGTCCAACTCGTCGAGATCGAAGCTGCGCAGCTTGGCCCGATCTTCGTCGCTGATTTCGGGGAGCACCGGGTCGCGGAGCCAGTCGAGCAGTTCGTCGCTCAGCGCGGTCCCCTCGATGCCGGAGAAGAACGAGGCGAACGCCCGATCGTAGGTGTCGTAGTCCGACTCGCGCTTGACCAGCAGGCAGCGCGCCAGGTGGTAGAAGGTGTTGAGATCGCCGCGGGCGTGCCCTGCTTCGAGCGCGCGCATCAGCGCCAGCCATTCGGTGCTGGTGACCTTCAGCCCGCCGTCGCGCAGATGGTAGAGAAAATCGACGAACATTTTTGATATGTAATACGCAGTCTGTTGCGACTGGCAGGTTGCTGTAGCCGGCCTCTGCGAGGCCGGGGTCTAGATTCCGTCTAATCGGCATACCGGAGCGGCATGACCCCGCCCCCGAAACTTCTCCAGGCGGCGCTAACTGACGCGTCCGAAGCGGCGATTGGACAACACCGACTCGAGGTCGTTTTCGCGCTTGAGCAGCACGCCCAGAAACGGCAGCTCTTTCTCGATCCGCGCGGCGCCGATGCCGCCGCGCCGCAGCGCCGCGATCCAGTCGATCAATTCGCTGGTCGAGGGGCGCTTGCGGACCTCGGGCAGCTCGCGCAGCCAGTAGAAGCGCAGCAGCACCTGCCGCAACAGCTCGCCGTCGACGTCGGGATGGTGCACCCGCACGATGTCGGCCATGGACTCCTTGCTGGGGAAGTCGATGTAGTGAAAAACGCAGCGCCGCAGGAAGGCGTCGGGCAGTTCGCGCTCGTTGTTCGAAGTGATGATCACGACCGGGCGATGCTCGGCCGCGACGCGATCGCCCGTCTCCATCACGGTGAAGCTCATGCGATCGAGCTCGTGCAGCAGATCGTTGGGGAACTCCATGTCGGCCTTGTCGATTTCGTCGATCAACAGCACCACGCGCTCGGCGGAGCGCAGCGCGCGTCCCAACGGCCCGAACTTGATGTACTGGCGAATATCGCTGATATCGCGATCGCCGAAGCGGGCGTCGTTGAGCCGCTGCACAGTGTCGTAGACGTAGAGCCCTTCTTGCGCCTTGGTCGTCGACTTGATGTTCCAAGTCAGCAGGGGCATGCCGAGGTTTTCGGCCACGGCCTCGGCGAGCACCGTTTTGCCGGTCCCCGGCTCGCCGCGAATCAGCAGTGGCTTCTCGAGCGCGCAGGCGACGTTCACGGCGTCGCGCAGTTCGGGGGTGACCAGATAAGTCTCGGTTCCGGTGAATACGTGGAACGACATCGGGGCTCCTGAATGGCGGCGATCGATACGCAGTCGGACGAACCCCACGGGGTGGGGGTGCGCTGGCGCCAGTTACGACTTTGGGCCGACGGCCCGCCCATCGCATGATTGGAACAGTTGACCTGTGGGATACGATTTGGCGAGCGCCTATTCTGACCGCTGTGCGAGGCGAGCACAAAGGGCCGCGGAAGAACTGCGAAGTCAAATGCGAGGGGCCAGCCGGCGGCGCGCCGGGCCGCGAGCGAACAATTCACACCACGAGTGCTTGCAGTTCGTCGCCTGCCGACCGACACTGCCGATTGCCGTTTCCGCCGCCGCCAATTCGGGAGATAACAACCATGACGAAGCTCTTGTGGGCCACGCTGGCGACCTTGCTGATCGCCGGCCTAGGGACGCGGCCTGCCTGGTCACAAGATGGCAAATCCAAACCCAACATTGTCATCATCTGGGGGGACGACATTGGCCAGTCGAACGTCAGTGCCTATTCCATGGGGCTGATGGGCTACCGCACGCCGAACATCGACCGGCTGGCCAAAGAAGGGATGATCTTCACTGATTATTACGCCGAGCAAAGTTGCACGGCGGGGCGGGCGTCGTTCATCACTGGGCAGCACGGGCTGCGGACCGGCCTGACCAAGGTCGGCCTGCCAGGAGCGAAACTCGGCTTGCAGAAAGAAGACCCGACGATCGCCACGCTGCTCAAGGCGATCGGTTACGCCACTGGCCAGTTCGGCAAGAACCACTTGGGAGACCGCAACGAGTTTCTGCCGACGGTCCACGGCTTCGACGAATTCTACGGCAACCTCTATCACCTCAACGCCGAAGAGGAGCCGGAACTGCCCGACTATCCGAAAAGTCCCGAGTTTCGGGCGAAGTACGGTCCGCGCGGCGTGTTGGATTGCCAGGCCAGCGATCGCGACGATCCCACGGTCGAGCCGCGCTTCGGCCGGGTCGGCAAGCAGACGATCAAGGATACCGGCCCGCTGACCAAGAAGCGGATGGAGACGATCGACGACGACGTCGCCGATCGGGCGGCCGACTTTATCAAGCGACAGTCCGCAGCCGACAAGCCGTTCTTCGTGTGGGTGAACTTCACGCACATGCACTTTCGCACGCACCCCAAGCCCGATAGCGTCGGGCAGTCGGGCAGGTGGCAGAGCATCTATCACGACGTGATGATCGACCACGACAAGAACGTGGGGACGGTGCTCAAGGCCATCGAAGACGCCGGCGTCGTCGACGACACCTTTGTGATGTACAGCACCGACAACGGCCCCCACATGAACTCCTGGCCCGACGGCGCGATGACCCCTTTCCGCAACGAGAAGAACTCGAATTGGGAAGGCGCTTACCGCGTGCCTTGCATGGTGCGCTGGCCGGGCAAGATCAAGCCGGCGAGCGTGTCGAACGAGCTGGTCGGGCACCACGACTGGTTCCCCACGCTGCTGGCCATGGCCGGCGATCCCGACGTCAAAGGCAAGCTGGCGAAGGGAATCAAGATCGGCGACATGAACTATAAGGTCCATCTCGACGGCTATAACCTGGTCCCCTACTTGACCGACCAGGCCGAAGAGGGCCCACGCGAGTCGTTCATCTATTGCAACGACGACCAGCAGGTGACGGCCCTGCGGTTCGACAACTGGAAGCTGGTCTTCATGGAGCAGCGCGTGCGCGGCACCCTGCAGATTTGGGCCGAGCCGTTCGTATCGCTGCGGCTGCCGAAGATCTTCAATCTGCGGACCGATCCGTACGAGCGGGCCGACGTGACGTCGAACACGTACTACGATTGGCTCATCGAGCACGCATTCCTGCTGGTGCCGGCCCAGGACTACGTCGGCGAGTTTCTGGCGACCTTCAAGGAGTTTCCGCAACGACAGAAGGCGGCCAGCTTCAACCTCGACGAGGTCATGGAGAAGTTGCAGGCGGGCGCCGGCAGCAAGTAGTTCAAGAGCGAATTGCCAGCAGGGCCGGGCGCCTCGTTACACGACGGGGTGCCCGGCATGTTGTTCGCACGGAATCGGTCGGCTCTGCACAGCAGATAGCGCGCTCAAAAACGCCAGCCGAAACCGATGTTGTTGAAGAACCTGGCCGACTGTTCGTTCAGGCCGAAACCAAAGCGAATACCGACCTCCAGATTCGGTGTCAGCAATACGTGCCCGCCGAAACTGGCGAAGTGCAAACTGAAATCGCGCTCGGCATGACTCGACACGATGCCGAAGTACTCGGCATGCACGTTCCACTTTTCGCCCAGCGGGATCTTGAGCACGGTCGACGGCGACCATTGGTTCAAGAAATCGCTTCTGTCGTAGCCGGTGCCGTAGCGGAAAGCCGAGTTCCATTTCCATCCGTTGTTGAAGGTCCAACCCCACTCGGGACCGGCCACGACGGTCGAGGCGGTCGAAGGCCCGCTCGTGGGGGTGTAGCCTTCGACGATGAACGAGCTTTCGGGCAACCAGCCGGATTGATAAGTGGTCTGGTACTTGCCGCCATACAAGAGACGGGTTTCCTGCTCGGTCATCAGATCTTCGCCGCCGAGCTCGCTGCCGGAGACGGTGCCCGGCCCGCCGACTTCGTAGTTCCAGCCGAGTCGAAGTTCGAATCGCTTCGTCAGCCCGTACCGCATCAGCAATTCGGGCAAGCTATGCGTCTCGGGGCCAAAGCGGTTTTCGATGAACGAGTAAGAAGACTCGACGAGCGTCGCGCGTCGCCCGACGGTGTTCGTGGCGGGAGTAAAAGAATCGCGATCGGTCTCCAACTCGCCCCACTGCTCGCTGGCCGTTCCGCGGTCCGCCGAAAAGAGGCGTTGCGCCGCGGCCGGCCGCGCCAGGCATAATGCCGCGGCGGCCATCAGGTGCCAGACGACGAGCATCCGCCCAGTGCGTGCCATTGGATCGCGATGCCGCCGGGGGAGAGTTGTTGGTAGCTGTGCGATACGTGACCCGAACAATGCAATTGCCGACCGGGGCGTCGGGGGAGTACGGCTCCTCGGCCGGTCTTCTGGTGGTGGTCGGTTCAACCCTGGTGCAGCGAAGAATCATCGCGTCATCGCTTGTCATCGGACGATGGCTAGCTGCCGATGAAGGGCCGCAGCCGGGCGAGGGCCATTCGTTCCGGAATCGCTCGGCAAATCATCCGTAATCGTCAAACTCGCCATCGAAACCTGGTTTGGGTGCCACGGCTGGCTTGCCCAGCAGTGAACGCTCGACACGGCATTGCAAGACGCGTCTAGAAGCAGCCCGACGCCTATGCTGGATCTGAAACACCTTCCAGACTCCAGCGCGACGCGCGTGCGTTTAGTTACGCCTCACTGCCGCAGCGCGTACATGCCGTGACTTTCGCGCGTCAGCTTGCCTTGCTCGACGAGCTCATCCCAGACGCGGCGCGGGTATTGATCGGGCGGAGTAATC
The DNA here is from genome assembly GCA_050184475.1 of Pirellulales bacterium. Classification (GTDB taxonomy): domain Bacteria; phylum Planctomycetota; class Planctomycetia; order Pirellulales; family JAEUIK01; genus JAIESQ01. The sequence goes on from JBFXAH010000015.1 coordinate 110,115, forward strand.
GCCGCGATCGCCGACTTACCACCCGAGGTTGTCGGGCTGCGGCCGATCCGCGAGGCGTCGTCCAATTGCGTCAGCTTCAATCGTTTCTTGAACGCTTTGAGGGCCGCCTTGAGCACCTCGGGGGCCGGCGGCGGATCGGCGGACGGGGCGGGCTGCGACGGATCTGGCATCTCGTTCATCGGGGCACCTCGCGCGGCTGCTGGATTGCGGATCGCTGCGTGCTTCCGCTCCAGATCGATTCTACCAGCGGCGCAACCGACTCTGCAGCAACTCGCGGCCGACCAGGCCTGGCAGGTGCCAGGCGTCGCGCGCGTAGCGCGGACCGAGCCGCCGCGGCTCGCTCGCCAGGCGGTGGAGCCACTCCAGGCCGTACTGTTGCATCCATTCGGGCGCGCGCTTCTTGGCCCCGCCGAGAAAGTCGATCGCGGCCCCGACGCACAACGCGACCGCCGCGCGAATCCGCTGGTGATGAGCGTGCACCCACAGCTCCTGCTTGGGGGCGCCGAGCCCGACCACCAACAAGTCGGGCGACGCCCGCTCGATGTGGTCGAGGATCCGCTCGCTTTCGGCAGGGTCGTTCTCGAAACCTCGTGGCGGGCTGTTCGTGCCGACGACGGTCACCGCCGGCCATTGGGCCACGATCAATTCGGCGGCACGCGCCGCGGCTTCGGGACTGGCGCCCAACAAGAAGACCCGGCAGCCACCGAATTCATCCGCCCGGGCCAGAAGCGACACGGTCAAATCGGTGCCGGTGACGCGCTCGGGGATCGGCCGCCCCAAGAGCCTTGCGGTCGCTACGACCGGCATGCCGTCGGCCAGCACCAGTGACGCATCGGCATAGGCCGCGCGCAGTCCGGCATGTCGCTGATAGAGGACCGCGTGATCGACGTTGGGAGTGACCACGTACCGGCACGCCGAGCCGGGCTCGCGAAGCCAGCTATAAACGCGGGCAACCGCTTCGTCGAGCGCAACGGCATCGAGCTCGAAACCGAACAAAGGAACGCGACGCGGGTAGTGCATGGGGCACCTCCGCCAGGTCAGAATGTGCTCGTCGTTCAAACAGCCGGTGCGGCAGGGCGTCGTGGCGTTGTCGAAGCAACGACGCGGCGGCGGGAACAACGAGCGGCGCTGGATGGTCCGCGTTCAACGGTCCTCTAGCGGCGTGGTGAGATTCTGGCCAGCAGTTGCGGCCGAGACAAGCGCCAGGAAAAAATTTTGCCGCAAAAATCTCTCAACATGGTCGCGCCGGTGAACGTCGCGCCGGTGAACGCCACACTTGTCTGGGGAAATGACCAATGTTCAACAGGGGGTGGCTCACTTCTCAGGTTCAATATTGTCGAGCCAACTCATATTGCAACGGGGAAACGCCGTCTGTAACTCATCCCATGCCGCCTTGGAGACCTCGGTTCGATGCAATATGAGGAGCTCAAGATTGACCAATGGCTTAAAGTATTTGAGGTCGTCGTCGGTAATGCGCCTCGTTGTTCCAAGCGACAGTGTCCGCAATCGCGTCATGTTTGAAAGAATGGCCAATTCGTCACCGGAAATATCTAGCTCGGATATATACAGCCGCTCCAGTGATTTTGACGTTGCGACGCCGGCGATCCCCTTTGACGTAAAGTGGCCCCCAAACACTTTGAGGCTTCTTAGCCTTGGAAGATTACTCAGGCATGACAAACTGCGATCTGAAACGAACGGCGCAGGCGAAATCGCGATCGAATCAAGGCTTTTGTGCGCCGCTAAGCGAATTAGTTCGCCGTCGTTGATGTCGTCCCGCTCGAACGCGAGATGCCTCAATCGACGACAGTCGAGCAGCGCATCTACTACTTCTCTTGTCGACACATCCTCTTTGTTTCTGTCATACACCAAGACATCTGCGACGCTTGAGACATAGTCGGAAGCCAGCGCCGAACGCCATTTCCCTGCCATCGACTCGCTCGGACCGTGGTCGTACTTGACTACCGCTCCCGCTCTTTTCAGCACGGACACCGCACGACGCTGTCGCTGTGCGCTGCGAGACCAGATCGCAATTACCACGGACAGCACGATTAGTACGCCTAAGAAAACTCGCAAGGAGATGCGTGGCCAAACAGAGTACTCGGCGCTTTGTCGGTCTGTATTGGTCATGGTGCGATGACGCTGAATAACCCTGCCCGATCACTCGCCGTGGGCGACCTCCGATTTGTCGACCCCAGGCGCGAGTCGTCCGATGCTGGCCGTGCCAGAACTCCAGTTTGCAGCAACTCTGAAACCATTGCCAGGCGCTTGTGCCTTAGAACCTAAAGGCCTGTGGCCCAAAAAACCTGACCCTCAACTTGTCCGGGGATACAGCCAATTAGAGAATCATCCTTGAGCGCCGTGGTTCGCCGGCCTGGCCGGGCGAGCTCAAGTGCGGGTGTCGAGCCCAATGACAAAGGAGATCGCCATGAAGCCAGTCGCGTACGTCTTGGTTGCGAGCGGATTGTTCTTCGCCGGCTGGCAACTCTCGGGGGCCGCTCCACCGCAGAATTCTCCCCCCGCGGGGGAGACGACCGACAACCTCGATCTGCGTTATGCCGAAGCGCAATTGGCGCTGGCGCAAGCCAACTTGAAGCGGGCCGAAAGCGCCAACCAGCGCGTGCCCAATGCCGTGGCGGGCAACGTTGTGGCGGCGTACAAGAGCGACGTCGAGGTCGCCCGCCTGCGCGTCGAACAACTGCAAGTCGCGGGCCCCGATTCGATTCGAGTCTGGCTGCGGGCCGCCGAAGTCAATTGGAAACTGGCCGACACGCGCTATCGCAGTGCATTGGCCGCCAACCAGCGGACCCCCAACACGATCAATCCCTTCGATGTCGAGCGCTATCGCTGCCGGGCCGAGGTCTGTCGCCTCGACTTCGAGCGCGGCCAGGCCGTCGCCGACGGGCCGCGCGAAAAGCAGCTCGAATGGCGGGTCAGCATGCTCAACGACCAGGTCGAGCGGCTGAACGAAGCGGTGTTTCGCTCGCCTCCCACGCGGACCGTCGACCCATTCTGGTGGTATTGGTGAGCGGCTCGGCCAGTCGCGACACGGCGGCGGCCTGCTAGAATAGCCCCCCGTTCGACTCCGACGCGCCGGGCGCGCGCCGCCGGGCGTCGAGCGCTTCTCCAGAGAAAGACACCCATGACCTATGCGAAATTGGCGTTGCTGGCGGCCGGAGTTTTCTTGACGCACTGGTTGGCGGTGATGGCGACCGCCGCCGAGCTCGACACGCGTCCGTTGCCGCTGGCGATTGAAGTCGCCTTTGAAAGCGTGAAGTGGCCCGGCTGGCAAAGCGCCGAAGAGACCGGCGTGGTCAATCCGCTGCGGCCGATTCTGCTCACGCACGCCGGCGACGGCTCGAACCGCGTGTTCGTCCCCACGCAGCAAGGCGTGATCTACGTGCTGGCGGACCCGCAGGCCAGCACGGCCAGCGTGTTTCTCGACATGACCGCGAAGGTCTCGTACGACGACAAGACGAACGAAGAGGGTTTTCTCGGGCTGGCGTTCCATCCGCAGTATCGCGAGAACGGCCAGTTCTTCGTCTATTACACGAACAAGCATAAGCCGCACCAGAACGTGATCGCGCGGTATCGCACCCGCAGCGACGACCCCAACCGCGCCGATCCGGCTTCGGCAGAGATTTTGCTGGTGCTCGACAAACCGTTTTGGAATCACGACGGCGGGACGATCGTCTTCGGCCCCGATGGCTACCTGTACGTGGCGGTCGGCGACGGTGGGCTGGCCAACGATCCCTATGGAAACGGCCAGAAGCTCTCGACCCTGCTGGGCAAGATTCTGCGAATCGACGTCGACAAGAAGCAGGGCAAGCTGGCCTACGCCATTCCGGCCGACAACCCGTTTGTTAACAAGAAGGACGCCCGCGGCGAGATCTGGGCCTACGGTCTGCGCAACGTCTGGCGCATGGCCTTCGATCCGCAAACGGGCACGCTGTGGGCCGGCGACGTCGGGCAGGACGTCTGGGAAGAAATCGATCTCATCGAGCGCGGCGGCAACTACGGCTGGAATGTCCGCGAAGGTTTGCACCCGTTCGTCAAGAAAGGGGGCCAGCCCCCCGCCCAAGACAACAAGCCGGCCGACATGATCGACCCGATCTGGGAGTATCACCACGATGTCGGCAAGTCGATCACCGGCGGTTTCGTCTACCGCGGCAAGCAGATTCCGGAGCTCGTCGGCGCTTATCTGTATGCCGACTATGTTTCTGGCAAGTTGTGGGCCTTATGGTACGACCCCGCGACGAAGCAGGTGACAGCCAACCGCGAGATTCCGCTGCCGCAGAGCATTCCGGTGATGTCGTTCGGCGAGGACGAGCAGGGCGAAGCGTACTTCACGACCTACTCGGCCGACGGTCAGGGGATCTACCGCCTCGCGCCGGCGAAGTGACGCGCGACGCGCTGCCGGGACCGCTGGCCGTTGGCAGCGCATCGCGCGCTTGATGCTTGATGCACGGCAGACGCCGCTACGCGTGCGCGCGGCGGAAAGGGGCCTCGTACGAGACCTTGCCGTTGACGTCGCGTAGCTGGAACACGATTTCGCTTTGTGCTCCTTCCGCGCGCAACTCCACCGACAAGAAGCCACCTTGAACGCGGTGGAAGCGATGGTACTCCTTGTTCTTGCCGGGGGTGCCGCCGGCGTGTGAATCGCTCGCGGCCCCCACGCTGAACTCCTGCGTGCCGGCCGTCGGATGGACCGAGTGGTATTGCCAGTGCCGGTCGCCACAGACGACAAAGAAGTTGTCGGGCACGTGCTGCTGAATCCAACCGCGGATTTCGTCCCCTTCGTGGGCGAAGCCGGCGTTGGCGTGGTTGTCGTTCTTCTTTGGCCGGTCGGGGCCGACCAGCGGCGTCGGGCTGATGAGCAGCTTCCAGGTGGCATCGCTCTCGGCCACGGTGCGCTTGAACCAGGCTTTTTGTTCGGCCCCCCAGATCGTCTTGTCGGGGCCGTCGGGCATGGTGTTGGGCGAACGAAAGTCGCGGCCGTCGGTGAACCAGACTTGCAGATCGCGCCCCCAGCGGATCGTGTGATAGCTCGACTCGCCGATCGGCGTCTGTTGACGGAAGATCTCCTGCCCCTCGGCGAAGGTCAGCTCGCCGGCGTTCATGCCCGGCCACGAGTCGTTGCTCAATGTGTCGTGATCGTCCTTGAGCCAGTAGCTCGACGCGCTGCGCAGCGTGGCCACGATGCGCGGCAGGCTGAACATCCGCTCCCAGTGCAGCCGGGCGAGTGCCGGCGTGACGGCGCGCGGCCCGTTGCTGTCGTAGTAAACCAGGTCGCCGGTCATGGTCACGAACTTCGGCTCCAGCGCCAGCATCGACGGGTAGATCGGATGCCCATCCGGATGATCTCGATCCTGGTAACCTTGGCAGGTCATCACGCAGAAGCGGAAGTTGCTCGGCGTCGTCGGACCGGGGGGCGTGAAAAACTTGCCGCGGAACGTGCTGCCGAGTTGCGATTCGCCCGGCGCGGCCGCTTCCGACGCGTAGTAGTACGTGCTGTCGGGCTGCAGCCCCGTCAGCTTGAATTGATGGATGTAGTCGTGGGCCTCGCCGACGTCGACCCAATCGGTCTGCACGGCGTCGCTCAAGTCGTCGGCGAGCCCATAACGCACGCGGACGCGACCGGCCGCGCCGGGACACGCGCCTTCGATCTCCTCGACCGGCATGGTCGGCGGCGCGGGGCCGCGATCGCGCTTCGGGAACACGACACCGTCGTTGTTCCGCGTGGCATGCCGGGTGAGCCGCGTCCAGACGATGGCCGACGACTGGGTGACCTCGCCCACGCGCGTGCCCATCGCCTGATGGGGCCCCGGCTCGGTCGAGTCGGTCTCGGCCGCTGCCGCGCGAGGAAACAACAGCGCCGAGCCGGCTGACGTCGCCAAGAACAAACGCCGCGATAGATGAGTCGATAGCGGTTGGTCGGGCTGCCAGGTCACGATGGGCCTCGTTGGTTCGGTCGTCGTGAAGCAAAATCGCGGTGAGATCGCCCCAAAAGCCAGCCGGCTTCGCGCTGGGCAGGGCGCGCCACTTCGTTACGAGTATTACGTGCCCGGCGGCGCGACTCAAGAAAACATGTCGGGGCGTGACGCCGGCCAGTCGAACGACACGAGGCGCACTCGCCGCGGGCCGCTAGCGCTTTTCGTTCCAGGCCGTGGTGGCGAATTTCTCGCTTACCAACTGCTCGGCTCGTCGAAGTTCGGCGGTGCTGAGCACACCAGGCACAAGTTGCACATCGAGCAGGCGAGCCAAAGGCTCGCGCCAGGCGGCAAGCAGCTTCTCCGGAGCCAGCGCTAGTTGCGCCATCTGTTCGAGGCCGGGCAACTCGGGCGCGGCCGGCGACGTTTCGACCAGCACGCTGCCATGTTGCAAGATGGCGCCGCGGTGGCGGCGCTGCGCGCTACCGGCGATCTTGGCCCCCGCCAACACGACGTCGCCCGACGCCCGCCGCGCGAAACACAAGAACGGTTCGGCGAGCGGCCCGCGATCGGCGCCGGTCGCGAGCACTTGTGAAGCAGCCCCCAATTCCGCCAACGCCTCGGCGAGCGCGCGGTGCAGCAGGCGATAGAGCTCGGCGGGCTGACGCGTCAGCCGATGCGCCGGCGGCACGCACAAGCTGTAGGTCAATTCGCGATCGTGCAAGATCGCGCCACCCCCCGTGGTGCGCCGCACCACCGGGCAGTCGCGGCTGGTGGCGTGAGCGAACCGATCGGCGAACCGCTGGAAGTAACCGAGCGACAACGTGGGCTCGCGCCATTGATAGAAACGGAGCGTGAGCGTTCCGCCGGTTGCGGCCGCTTCCAGCAGCGCCTCGTCGACCGCCATGTTCCACGCGCCGGCGGCCGGAGCGTCGACCAGCAGGCGGCATTCTTCGGCTGAGCTAGACTCGCGAGACACGGCGCTCGGTCAATGCTTGAACTGCGGGTTCAGGGGATTGGCTGAGCACTCGATTCTACCCTGCTCGACGTCGGCGCTACTCGATGTTCAGCAGCTCGATCTCGAAGACCAAGGTGGAGTTGGGCGGAATCTCTCCCCCGGGCGTGCCGCGCTCGCCGTAAGCCAGCTTAGCGGGAATGAAGAGTTGCCACTTCGAGCCGACCGGCATCAATTGCAGCGCCTCGACCCAGCCGGGAATTACGTTGCCCACCGGAAAGCTGACCGGCTCGTTGCGGTCGACCGAGCTATCGAACACGGTGCCGTCGATCAAGCGGCCCGTGTAGTGCGTCTTGACCGTGTCGGTGGCTTTGGGCTTCTGGCCGGTGCCCGCCTTGAGCACCTTATACTGCAGGCCGCTGGGGAGGGTGACGACCCCCGGCTTCTTACCGTTGGCCGCCAGGAAGGCGTTGCCGGCGGCCAGGTTCTCGCCAACTTGTTGGGTGCGACGGGCCGCCATCTGCTTGTTGAGCTCTTCGGCCACCGCGGCAATCTCCGCTTCGGTCAGGGCGGCCTTGGCGCCGGAGAGTCCGTCCTTGATTCCGCGGACGATGGCCTCGTAGTTAATGGCCAGCGACTGCCGTTTCCAGGTGCGCCCCATGTCGAGCCCCATCGCGTAGCTGAAACGATCGGTCAGCGATGCCAGCGGGGGGCCCGGCGCCGGAGCTGGTTCTGTCGCGGCCGGCGCTTTCGAGGCGGGAGCCGTGTTCGCCGGCGGGGGAGCTTGCGCCCAGGCGGTCGCGACCAAGATCAGCGACAAGGTCGCGGCCAGTAACATTCGTGCGTACATCGATATGCCTTTCGAGATCATGACTTCGCGTGTTTCTTTCCGACTACTCGCAAACGGACCGCGAGCCCTCGGGGCCCGGTCAGCCGAATGGGGGGGCAAGCACCGCGGAATTATCTGCCGGCCACCCGATTTTGGCAATGCGAGGTAGCCGAGGCTGGGCTCGATCGGCAGCGACGTCACCAACTCGGACCCAATCACCATTCGCAGCGTGGACAAAAAGTCGCATTCCGATTTCTGGCAACCTATAATCGCCCGCAGCATCGCGCGCTTCCGCAACGCAAACTCTGACGCTCCCCTGCGACGCACCGGAACCGTCCAGCCGCTGAGAACGTCGAACGTCTGCCATGGCCCGACCGTGCGCCCCGGCGATGCGGTCGCAGGCAGAATTCGCTCGAACGTCAGCGCACCGCCGCTAGCAACTCGCCGCCGAAGTGAGACCCGCCCCATGGCCAGCACGCAGCTCGAACACCCTCAGGGAACCCAGATTCCGCCCGAGACGATCGAGTTCATCCGCGCCGTGCGCGAGCGGATCGCCACGGTCGTGGTCGGGCAAGACGTGGTCGTCGAGCGGATGCTGATCGCGCTGTTCACCAGCGGCCACTTGCTGCTGCAAGGCGTGCCGGGGCTGGCCAAAACACTGCTGGTCTCGGTGCTCGCTCACACGATCGACCTGACCTTCAAGCGCATTCAGTTCACGGTCGACCTGCTCCCCTCGGACATCGTGGGTTCGGAGATCCTCGATCAGCGGACCAACGAATTCCGCACCCATCAGGGACCGATCTTCACCAACCTGCTGCTGGCCGACGAAATCAACCGCGCCGCTCCCAAAGTGCAAAGCGCGCTGTTAGAGGCCATGCAGGAGCGCAAAGTGACGATCGGCAACACCACCTATACCTTACCGGCGCCGTTTTTGGTGATCGCCACGCAGAACCCGGTCGAACAAAGCGGCACCTTCGAATTGCCCGAGGCGCAGCTCGACCGCTTCTTGCTCTGCCATCGCTTTCATTATCCGACGATGGACGAGGAGCGCGAGATTCTGCGGCGCAACGCCATGCTGGGCATCCGCCGGCAGGATCGAGGCGCGGTCGCCCGCAGCGAGTTCGACGTCCTTTCGCACGAGCCGGTCGCTTCGGCCGACGACCTGGTGCAGGCGATGGAAGTCGTCCATCAGATTCACGTCAGCGAGACGTTCACCGATCACGTCATCCGCCTGGTCGATCGCACGCGCCACCACCCGCATCTCGAGCTCGGCTGCAGTCCGCGGGCCGGCATCGCGCTGGTCAAAGCCTCGCGGGCCCGCGCCCTGATACATGGCCGCAACTACGTGATTCCCGAAGATCTGTTCGCCTTGGCCGAAGACGCGCTCTTGCACCGCATGCGCCTGACGTACGAAGCACTGGCCGAGGGCTACTCGGGTCCGCAAGTGCTGCGCTCGCTGTTGCGCGAATTCGGCGCCGGCGTCCCCACGAATGGTCAACCCCACGCCTAGCAACGGGAGCGGGCACGGTGGAAGGGATCATCGCCCAGCACGACTTCCTTAACGTCCGGCAGTTCTATATTGCCGTGCGGCGGCTCGCCGACAGCCTGAGCTACGGCACCGATCATTCGCCCTGGGTTGGCTCGGGCATCGAGTACGTGCAATCGCGCCCCTACGTGGCGGGAGACTCGGTGCGTTCGATCGACTGGCGCGTTACGGCCCGCACCCGCAAGGTGCACGTCAAGGAGTACGAGTCCCCCAAGCGGATGCCGGTCTATATCCTGTTGGATACGTCGGCGTCGATGACGGTAAGTTCAACAGCGCGCAGCAAGTACGAACTGGCCGTCTTCATCGCGGGAGGGCTGGCCATGGCCTGCCTCGATCGCATCAGCCCGGTAGGACTACTGGGGACGGGTGGGTCGGCGCTGCACGTGCGGCCCAGCTTGTCGCGCGACCAAATCCTCGGTTGGCTGCACAAGCTGCGCCGCTATCGCTTCGACGAGCCGACGCAACTGGCGTCGCGGATCGCGCAGCTCGATCCGAGCCTGGCCCAGCGGACGATGATCATCGTGTTGAGCGATCTGCACGACACGGCGGCCTTGGGTGCGCTCAAGCGTCTCGGGCAACGGCACGATTGCGCGGTGCTGCAATTGCGCGACGCCGCCGAAACGTCGCTGCGCGGAGCGGGCCTGCTCCGCGTGCAAGAAGCCGAAACGGGGCGCGAGCTCGTGGCCCACGGACGCACGCGCTGGCACGACCCGGCGCGCGTCGCCGACGAACTGCGCCGCTCGGCCATCGACCACATGGTGATCGACGTCGATCGCCCCTACGTGCCGCAACTGCGTCAGTTCTTCAAGTCGCGTGACATCCTGGGGCGGGGGGCGCGGTAGATGCACAAGACGCTCGCAGCAGGATCAAAGCCAGCATTGAACCGACGTCGGGTGCCACGGCTAGCTCGTCTCGCAGTACCGTGTCGAGCTGATCACTGCTGGGCAAGCCAGCAGTGGCACCCAAGCGAGGTGTCGAAACGGCTTTTGCTCGTCGCCGTGCTGCTGGCGGGAGTTGCACCGGCGGCGGCCGCCGAGTCCCCCACCGACGACGCGAAACCGCTGCTGGCCGAATCGAGCGTCGGCATGCCGCAGCGGATCAATCAAATCGTGCTCCCCGGCACGCAACTCGAAGTGCGCCCCAGCGACGATCACGACGAGCCGCTCGTGTTGCGGATCGTGGCCAGCTACAAGCACGGGACCGCGTTTCGCTACGACTTGGAGTTCTACGCCCTGGAGCCGGGGGACTACGACCTGCGCACCGCGCTGCGCCGCGCCGACGGCTCGACGACCGACGACTTGCCGCCACTGCCGGTTCAAGTCGCGTCGCTGCTGCCAGCCGGGCAGATCGTGCCGGCGGCCTTGCCGATCGAACGCTCGCCGGCGATCGGCGGCTACGGCATGTTGTTGACGGCGCTGGGAATCGGCTGGCTGCTCGGGCTGGTGGCCATTGCCTTGATCGGGCGTCATCGGAAACGCGTCGCGGCGGCGAAACTCTCGGCCACCGGTCCGTCGCTGGTCGAGCAGTTGCGACCGCTCGTCGCCAGCGCGATGGCCGGCCAACTGACTCCCATACAACAGGCACAACTCGAACGCTTGCTGTTGGGTTACTGGAGCCGGCGCTTGCGGCTGGCCGATGTCGAACCGGCCGACGCCATCGCGATGCTGCGGCGCGACGAACAAGCCGGCGCGCTGTTGCGACAGGTCGAGGCCTGGCTCCATCAGCCGGGGGGCGCGGGACAAGTCGACGTCTCGGCGATGCTGGCCCCTTACCGCGATCTGCCGGCCGACGACGGCGCGGCCGCACGAGGCGAAGAGCTGGCCACCTCGGGAGCCGCTCGATGAACTTCGGCCACCCTTGGGTTTTGATGCTGCTGGCGTTGCCCGCCGCACTGTTGGTTGGCGTCTGGCGTCGACCGGGTCAGCGGCTCGTGCTGCCGCTTGATCATACGGCGGTTCGCTCGTCGCGGTTGATCTACGGCCTGGTGGGGCTGGCCGAATCGGCGCCGGCCATGCTGTTGGCGGTCGCGATCTTGCTGCTGGCCGGGCCCGAACGGCTCGGCGATCCGGTCACGAAGCGCTCGCTGACGAACATCGAGCTGTGCGTCGACGTGTCGGGGAGCATGACGGCCGAGTTCGGCGAGGGAACGCGCTACGACGCCTCGATGCGGGCGATCGACGAATTTCTCGATTACCGCAAGGGAGACGCGTTCGGGCTGACCTTCTTCGGCAACAACGTCTTGCACTGGGTGCCGCTGACCAGCGACACCTCGGCGATTCGTTGCAGTCCTCCCTTCATGCGCCCCGAAGTGGTCCCCCCTTGGTTCGGCGGGACCGCGATCGCCAAGGCAATCATGGCCTGCCGCGAAGTGCTCACCGGCCGGCAAGAAGGGGACCGCATGATCGTGCTCGTCTCCGACGGCTGGAGCTTCGATCTCGACAACGGCACCGACATCGAACTGGCGGGCAAGCTCAAGGCCGACCGGATCACGGTTTACGCCATTCATATCGGCGAAGGGAGTGTGCCCGATCCGATCGTCAACCTCACGGCCCTCACCGGCGGCGAAGTGTTCGAGCCGGGGGACGAAGCGGCGCTGGCCGGCGTTTTTCAGCGCATCGACGCCATGCAGCAAACCCGGCTGGAGCGCACGGCGCCGGAACGGCAAGACTTTTTTCTCCCCTGCTGCGTCGCCGGGCTGACGCTGGTCGGGCTGTCGGGCCTGAGCTTGTTCGGAGTGAGGTACACGCCATGGTAGCGCTCTACGTGGCACTCGCCGTGGCCGTATCGGCGCTGCTTGCCGAAGCGTTGCACGCGCGGCGCGTGCGGCGGGTCGCTCACCTGGCGTTTGGCCCCACCGCGCAGCCGAGGTTGTGGGCCCGCGGCGCGCCGCTGGTTCGCGCGGCCGGCTTGGGCTTGCTCGCCTGGGGGCTGACGACGCTGCTCTTGATCCCGCCCAAGACGCACCACGCCCAACAGCTCGACCCCAAGCTGCTGCGGCATCTCGTGTTGCTGTTAGACGTTTCGCCGAGCATGGGCTTGCAAGACGCCGGACCGACCAGGAAGCAAGCGCGCCGCGAGCGGATCGCCGACCTGGTCGAGTCGTTCTACCAGCGGGCGGGGGCCGACTTCAAAACCAGCGTCGTGGCCTTCTACAACGGCGCCAAGCCGGTGGTGATCGACACGACCGATCCCGAAGTGCTGCGCAATATTCTGCACGACTTGCCGATGCACTACGCCTTCGAGGTCGGTCAGACGCGGTTGTTCGACGGCCTGGAAGAAGTCGCCAAGATCGCCAAGCCGTGGAACCCGCGCTCGGCGTCGCTGATCATTCTCTCCGACGGCGACACCGTGCCGGCGACCGGCATGCCGAAGCTGCCCGCCTCGATCTCGCACGTGCTGCTGGTGGGGGTGGGCGATCCGCGCGTCGGCACGTTCATCGACGGCCGACAATCGCGGCAGGATGTTTCCACCTTGCGGCAGACGGCCGTTCGGCTCGGGGGGCTGTACCACAACGGCAACGAAAAACAGATCAGCACCGACATCGTGCGCAGCGTCACGGCGGTCGAGCGCCCGAGTCGCTTCGAAGAGCTCACGCGCCGCGAATACGCGCTTTTGGCCTGCCTCGTGGGAGCCTTGGCGTACGCCTTCTTGCCGGTCCTCTTGCATGCTGCCGGCACCCCCTGGCGACCAGGGGTGCAGCGGGCGAATCTGCCGCGGACGGACCAGCTTTCGCGGAACGGCTCGCCAACGCCGGGGAAAGGACGCGGCGTGTCGAGCCGGGGCCCCGGTCCCCAGCGGGTCTCCGAGCCGGCCGTCCCCGTTTGAAAGGTCGCGCACAATACGACTGCGGGCCGGTCCGCTTATGGGCCGATGGTTCGCACCCTGGCCGGCGGAATCGCATTGCTGAGCCTGCCGAAAATCGTTAGCCTCCTTATAGATACGGACCTGGAGGATTAATGTCGATGCCACGCACCGCCACGACCTACGGCACCAAACTGTTTCTCGCCGCGGCACTTATCGCGATTGCGAGCTGGCCAGCGCATTTGGCAATTGGCGCCGAGGCGGCGACCGACGAGGCGAGCGCACAACGCGACGAATCGGCGACCGAGGCTGCTTCGGCCGACGCCGACGCTCGCTTGCCGGTGCGGGGTTTGGCCGCCCTCGACCTGAAGGGGGCCATCCATCGGCTAGGTGAGAGCGACGGCAACAAACCTTTGGCGCTAGTGTTTCTTTCGCCCGAATGTCCGATCGCCAACCAATACCTGCCCGAGCTGTCGCGGTTGTTCGATGCCTACGGCTCCGGCGTCGATTTCTACGGCGTGATCAGCGACTGGGCGATGCCGCGCAGCACGGCGGTCAAGTTCGGCGAAGAGTTCCAGCCGAAGTTCCCGATTCTGTTCGACGCCACGGGCGATCTGGCGGCGACCCTCACGCCGACGCACACCCCCGAGGCGCTGGTTGTCACCGCCGCCGGCGAGGTGCTGTATCGCGGTCGGATCGACGATCAATACGCCGATATCCGCCGGCGCAAGACGAACGCCACGACGCACGAATTTGAAGATGCCATCGCCGCGGCGATCGCCGGGCGCAAGCCGCCGGTCGCCGCCACCGCGCCGGTTGGTTGTCCGCTGTCGACTCCGCCGGAAGATTTGCCGGTGACCTATAGCCGGCAGATCTCCGCGATCCTCAATGCCCATTGCGTGCAATGCCACCGCCCGGGCGAAGTCGCGCCGTTCGCGCTACTGAGCTACGGCGACGCCGCCAAGCGGGCCGACTTTATCAGCGACGTGGTGAGCACGCACCGCATGCCCCCCTGGCAAGCGCGATCGACGCACGCGCCGTTTCGCGGCGCGCGCGTGCTGACGCAGCGCGAGATCGACTTGCTGGCTGCTTGGGCCGAAGCGGGCGCTCCCGAAGGGGATGCCGCCGAAACGCCGCCGGCGCCAGAGTTCAGCGACGGCTGGCAACTCGGCACGCCCGACCTCGTGCTGAAGATGTCCGAGCCGTACAAGATTCCGGCCAGCGGCGCGGATGTTTTCCGTTTCTTCGTGATGCCGATCGACGTGCCCGAGGATATGGTCGTCACGGCGGTCGAGTTCCGCGCCGGCAACCCGCGCGTGGCGCATCATTCGATCATGTATCTCGACGCCAGCGGCGTGGCCCGCCAGCGTGACGAGGCCGATCCCGAGCCGGGCTACGAGGGGCCGCTGACCGGGGGCTTCCGCCCGGCCGGCACGTTGGGATTCTGGGCCCCCGGTTACACGCCCCACTTTTTGCCCGATGGCGTCGGCCTGCGACTCGCCAAGGGGTGCGATCTGGCGATGCAGATGCACTATCACCCTTCGGGCAAGGAAGAGTGGGACCAGTCGATGGTCGGCATCTACTTCGCCAAGAAGCCGGTCGAACACTATTTGTCGCTCTTCGCACTGTTCAATTTCGACGTGAACATCAAGCCCGACGAAGCGCGGCACCAGATGCACACCGAGTTCACGACGCCGGTCGAGCTGCATCTGCTCGACGTCACGCCGCACATGCACATGATCGGCACCGAAATGAAGGTGACGGCCACCACGCCCGCCGGCCGGAAGATCGATCTGGTCTGGGTCGATTGGAATTTCAACTGGCAGGACCAATATCATTACGTCGAGCCTTTGGTGGTCCCCGCGGGCTCGAAGATCGAGCTCGACGCCTGGTACGACAACTCGAGCGGCAATCCTTATAACCCCAACGCGCCGCCGAAACTGGTGACGTTTGGCGAAGCCACGACCGACGAAATGTGCATTTGCGCATTCGGCCTGCTCGACGATGGCTCACCCGATGATCAACAGGCGTTGCGCCGCGCGACCTCCCAGCATATGCAGCAGCAGTTGGAGAACCCCCGCGTGATGCTCAACCTGATGAGCCTCATGGCGCGCTCCGGCGAAGACAATCCCGATGGCGACGGCGTGCTCGGCCTGCGCCTGCGCCGCAGCAAGCGCGATCGGCAGCGAGTCGAGGACAAACCGGCCGCGGCCGCGACGCCAGATGCAGCGCCGGATGCAGCGCCGAACGCAGCACCAAATCTTGGGCCGAATCCTGGGCCGGATGCAGGGCCGGCCGAACCGGCGGCCACGCCGTAGCCGGATACCGAATTGCGTCCAGCGACGAACCTCGCGTATACAAATCGCGGCCAATTCGCGGGACAAACGGGGACTGGCGAGGCCAGTCGCACCCGAGATCCGTCAAGCGTTATCACGACCAAAGTCGGGGCCTGACAACAACCACTTAGCGTTTACAATTGAACTTGGACCTGGCGCGGCGCCGTGGGCCTATCACCCCCCACCGACCGCTCGCCAACGGCTTTTCTTTGGGGGAGCGAATTGATGAGGCGGACTGGCTATAGCACAAGCGCCGCGCTGGCGGTGATCTTCGCCCTCGCGACCACGAGCGCGCTGGGCGCCAAAGTCGGCACCCAGGCGACGAACTTGACGTTCAAGGACATTCGCTGCCTGACCCGCTCGCTCTCCGACCTGGGAGAGTCGAGAGGTTACGTACTGGTGTTCTTGAACACGACCTGCCCGATCGCCCAGCGCTACATGCCCCGGCTCGAGGAGCTGAACAAGAAGTATGCGGCCGAGGGGATCCAGTTGGTCGGCGTTTACAACTCGCAGGACGAAACCCCCAAGGACATCGCCGCCCACGGCCTGGCCGCCAATGTAACCTTCCCCTTGGTGTGGGATGAAGAGCAGAAGTGCACCCAGGCATTGGGGGTCGAGCGCGTCCCCACGGCCGTGCTCCTCGATGCTGCGAAGCGCGTCGTCTACGTAGGCAGGATCGACGATCAGTATCGACCTGGCGGCGTGCAGCCGAAGGTCGGCCGCCACGATCTCGTCGAAGCCATCGACCAAATGCTGGCGGGCGAGACGATCGAAGTGGCCGAGACGCCGGTCGACGGCTGCAAGGTCACCGCGTGGCGCAAACCGCAGTTCGACTATCAGGTCACCTTTCATGAGCACATCGAGCCGATCCTGCAGAAGCGCTGCCAAAGTTGCCACCACGAGGGGACCGCGGCGCCGTTTGGCCTGGTGAGCTACGACGACGCCACGTCCCAGGGGGAAATGCTGGCCGAGGTGGTGCGCGACGGACGCATGCCCCCCTGGTACGCGCACACCGAATACGGAAACTTTCTGAACGACCCCACGCTCTCGCGCGAGGAGCGCGATCTCGTCGAAGCCTGGGTGTTGAACGACATGCCCAAGGGGGACCCGGCCAAGGCCCCCGAGCCGCTGGAATTCGCCGAGACCGTGTGGCGCATCGGTGAACCCGACCTGGTGCTCACCATGAAGAAGCCGCACAAGATCCAGGCCGAGGGCTTCATCCCCTACAAGTACATCTTCTTGCCGCCGGCTTTTGCGGACGACACTTACGTCGAGGCGATCGAAATTCGCCCGCACAACCGCGCCGTCGTGCATCACTGCAATGCCTTCTATGTCGATGCCGTGACGATGAAGGCCGGCACGCAGTCGTTCCTCACCGGCTATGTCCCCGGCGGCATGCCGTTTCAACTGGTTCCCGGCCTGGCCCAGCGAATTCCGAAGAACGCAGTCGTCGGCCTGCAGATTCACTACGTGACCACCGGCAAAGAGGAAGAGAGCACGATTTCGATCGGCTTCCGCTATGCCAAAGACACGGTGCAAAAGGTCACGCACTTCAAGCTGCTCGACCCGCGCGACATCGCCATTCCGCCGGGGGACGCGTTCTACAAAATGCAGGCCACGACGAAGCTTGACAAAGATGTCACGCTGCTGGGGTTGTTCACGCACATGCACCTGCGCGGCCGCGACATGACGTTCAGCGCCCGCCTCCCCGACGGCACGCACGAGACGCTGTTGCAGGTGCCCAACTACAACTTCGAGTGGCAGTTGGGCTATCTCTGCCCGTTGCCCCCCGACGAAAAGAAATTGCCAGCCGGCACCGAGCTCGAGGCGATCGCCCACTACGACAATTCGAAGTTTAACCCGTTTAACCCCGATCCGTCGTACACCGTGCCGTATGGCGATCAATCGTACGACGAGATGTTCAACGGCTTCGTCTTCTACGTGCACGACGACGAGCAGTTGAACCTCAAGATCGATCCGCAGACGGGTCACGCCATCAAAGATCCCGCCGAGGCGGCGGCCAAGTAAGGCGCCCGGATCGCGCGCATGCCATCGCTGGCCGAGCTCGACGCCGGATTAGACGCCATTCGTCGAGCGCCGCGCGACGCAGGCCGCCTCGAGTTGATCGTCCGCCGGCCGGCGCCCGGCCAACGCGAGGTTGTCGAACTCGGCCAGCTCGATCTGCACGAGGGGCTCGTCGGCGACAACTGGCGGGCCCGCGGCAACCGCCACACGCCCGACGGCTCGGCCGATATCAACTCGCAACTCACCTTGATGAGCTCGCGGGCGATTGCCCTGATCGCCGTGGACCAGTCTCGCTGGCCGTTGGCGGGGGATCAGCTCTTTGTCGACTTGGATCTCAGCAAAGAGAATCTGCCGGCCGGCACCCGGCTGGCGATTGGCTCGGCCGTCGTCGAGGTCACGGCGCCGCCGCATCTGGGTTGCAAGCTGTTCGCCAATCGATACGGTGTCGACGCCGTCAAATGGGTCAACTCAGCGATCGGCAAGGAGCTGCGACTGCGCGGCCTGAACGCGCGAGTCGTCACCCCCGGCACGGTGCGCGTGGGGGATGTTGTTCACAAAGTCTGAGTCCCGAGAAACTCACGCGCAACCCAAATCAGGCGATTGTCGGCGTCGCTCGTCAGCGGACCGGTCACGGCCCGGCGACCGATCGGCGCGTCGTTAACCGTGCGAGCCGGCACCGGCTCCAAAACCCTGGCTTTGTAACTGGATTCAGCCAGGCCCGGCGGCTTTCGTCGCGGATGACGTAAGCTAGAATGTGTGCACTCGAGCGCGGCCGCATTCGCCGGGAGCGGCGCTCGATCGAAACTTGTTGCCGAGGGGTTCACTTCGTGACATCGCAATTGACGATTCAAGACCGCGGCGACGTCGTGATGGTCTCGTTCACGCAAGCCCGCATCCTCGACGAAGGTACGATTCGCACTATCGGCACCGAGTTCCAGAAGCTGACCACCGAAGCGGCCGCCGACCGCAAGCTGCTGTTGAATTTCCGCGGGGTCGACTACATGTCGTCGGCCATGCTCGGCAAGATCATGCAGCTCTACAAGCAGTGCAAGGCCGACAACATCCAACTCAAGGTCTGCAGCATCTGCCCACAGGTGCTCGAGATCTTCACCATCACGCGGCTGAACAAGGTGCTGGCCATCGAGGGGGACGAGGCCTCGGCGCTGGCCGCGTTCTCCGGCGACGGCGGTAAGAAGAAGGGCTGGTTCGGCCGGTAAATCTAAGGCCGCCAGCATCCCACCCGCCCGCATAGTCTGCCCGATTGCGCAACCTTCGCGCGCCGTGGGCCGCTTCCGCAATTATCGGCACGCCCCCCTGGCGCCGCTGTCGAGATAACCCAGTGGGATCGCTGGGCGATCGACAGGGGTGGCTTTCGACGCGTCAGTTGCGGCCGGGCGATAGATGGCAAGACGAACAAGCGCACGCTTTCTGCCGCTGGAGCGATTCGGCCTGCGCCGGGGTTTGCCGAAACTGGCGCTCGCCATCGCGGCGCTCTTGGCCGGGCCAATGGTCGCGGCAGCAGCCGAACCTGTCGCCGAGCGCTGGCTCGCCGGGCCACAGCTCACCGGCGATTGGCTCGGCGCGCGTTCGCGCTTAGCCGACGACGGACTGACGCTGCAAGCCGACAA
Organism: Pirellulales bacterium; assembly: GCA_050184475.1. Lineage (GTDB taxonomy): Bacteria > Planctomycetota > Planctomycetia > Pirellulales > JAEUIK01 > JAIESQ01. The sequence goes on from JBFXAH010000015.1 coordinate 129,162, forward strand.
CACCAGCTTCTTGTTCGGCAACCCGGTCGGGGGCGTGCGGCAGAATCTCGTCTACGGCGGTCACGGCGACTACATCCTGACGAGCGACCTCGGCAAGCGCGGCCTGGCCGACGGCTTCTTCGTCAAACTGCGCGCCGAGCATCGCTTCGGCGAGACGATCGTCAACGACGTCGGCTGTTTCATCTCGCCGACGCTGCTGGCCGATCTGCCGGTGTTTCAAAGCGAGCAACTCTATCTCACGAATGTCTTGTTCACGCAAAAGGTCGGCGATTCGTTGGCGCTGTTTGCCGGCAAGATGGACACACTCGATGGCGATCCCAACGCCATTGCGCACGGGCGCGGCAAGACCCAGTTCTCGAACATGGCCTTCGTGTTCAATCCCATCGTCGGCGCCACGGTGCCTTACTCGACGCTGGGGGCCGGTTTTGTCATCCTCCGCGAGGGGGAGCCGCTGCTGACCTTCACCGTGTTGAATTCGACCGATACGACGGCCACGAGCGGTTTCCGCGAACTGGCCAACGATGGCGTCTTGCTGTCGTTAGGCTTGCGCGTGCCCACGGAATTCGGCGGCTTGCCGGGACATCAGTTCTTCGGCGGCACCTGGAACAATCAGACCTACACTTCGATTCGCGAAGCCTACATCCCGTATCCCGATGTGGCGATTCCGACGATACGCGGCTCTTACGCGTTGTTCTGGAATTTCGACCAATACCTGATCGTCGAGTCGACGAACCCCGCCCGCGGCTGGGGGGTCTTCGCCCGGGCCGGCCTGGCCGACGAGCTCACCAGCCCCATGGCGTGGTTCCTGAGCTGCGGACTGGGGGGGCACGTACTGGCCGCGTCGCGCGGCAGCGACACGTTCGGCATCGGCTGGTACTACGCCGGCACCAGCAGCAAGATTGGCCCGCTGATTACCAACCAGTTCGGACCGATCGGCAACGGCCAAGGGGTCGAGCTCTATTACAACTATGAGTTGACTCCCGCGATCCGGCTGACGCCCGACCTGCAGTTCATCATCCCGGCGCTGGAAAGCGTCGATCCCAGCCTGATTCTAGGGCTGCGAGCGCAATTGGTTTTCTGAGTCGGCACGCCCGCGAGCCTCGATCGGCGCGCCACTTCGGCCGATCGAAACCCGCGGAAGGTCGCGATCCGCGACTGCTATTTGTCCGATTTCGCGGGAGCCTGCGCCTCGACCTTTTTCATTTGCACTCCGCAGCAAATCTCCGAATGCGGCATCCCCGCTGGACAAGGACAGGCCTTCTCGTAGACCAATTGTGCTCCACACTTCTCGCACACATAGCGATCGCCGACTGCACGTGGCATGGCAGGTTCCTCCCAGGGCTAGAGCTATCAATCGAACCGTATCGGAACTAGTCGGAGGCACGAAACACCGCGAACGTAAATCGCTGCGTGCCACCGCTGGGTGTGTGGTGGACGTGCTGTCGTTGCTCGCGGAGAAGAAAGCCTGGGCCGAGCATCGCCGCCAGCGACGCCGCGTCGTAGCGGCAAACTTGTAGGCCGCTGCATTGTTCCGGCCCGTCGAGTGCAAATGTTCCGAGCACGGCATGACCGCCAGGGGGCAACGCGCCCCGTAGCCGAGTCAAGTAAGCTTCGCGATCTTCGGGCCGAGTCAGAAAATGAAAAACAGCACGGTCGTGCCAGACGTCGTACGTGCCGAGTTGCTCGACCTCGGTAATGTCGGCTTGCATCCACCGAACACGGCCTGAAGTGTCGGCCACCCTGCGCCTAGCCAAGTCGAGAGCCGCCGCCGAAACGTCGAGAACCGTCACGTCCCAATTCCCGGCCGCCACCAGTCGGTCAACCAGAAGTGAAGCTCCACCGCCTACATCGATGATGCTACCACCCTGGGGGGCAACACGATGCAGCAAGGTCAGTGAAACCTCGGGCTCGGCTTCGAACCAGCTCACCTCCGTGGCTTTTTTCGTGCGATAGATGTCGTCCCAATGCACGCGACGCAGCACGGAAAAGCCCTCCCTCCTGCGCTTAGTTTATCCCTCGTCGTACCATTCGCAACTAAACGCGGCCGCGCAACATGGCGTTCCAATACAGCCGCGGCAAGGCATAGGCCTTCAGCAGATACATCGAGAGCCGCTCTTTCGATTGATCGAAGGGAAAGGTCTCTTGCGGGTTGCCCTCATAATCGAATTCGGCCAGCACGAGCTTGCCATAGCCGGTGACGATCGGGCAGGACGTATAGCCGTCGTACCGGGCCCGCGGCGGCTCGCCGCGCAGGGCCGCGGCGAGATTCTGCACGAGCACCGGCGCTTGCTTGCGAATCGCGGCGCCGGTCTTCGAGGTCGGCAGTCCGCTGCAATCGCCGATCGCAAAGACGTTGGCGAACTTCGCTTGCTGCAACGTGTATTTATCGACGTCGACCCAGCCCGCCGCATTGGCCAAAGGGCTGTTCTTGATGATGTCCGGGGCGCTCATCGGCGGCGTGACGTGGATCATATCGAACGCCATGGTGACCCGTTCGTCGGTGTCGAGACGCGAGAAGATCGCTTCCTTGGTATCGGGCCGCAGCTCGACAAGCTGGTGCTTGAGCCGCAGATCGATCTGCTTGCGCTGGCAGACGCGCTGCAAAGTCTGGCGATACCGCTCGACGGCGAACAGCGCCCCCTGGGCCGAAGCGAACACGACCTGCGACTTGTCGCGGACCCCGGAGCGGCGGAAAGCGTCGTCGGCCAGGTACATGATCTTCTGGGGCGCCCCGCCGCATTTGACGGCGGTGTTGGGCATCGTAAACAGCGCGGTCCCGCCAGCGAAGTTGCGGATGCACTCCCAGGTGTAATCGACGTGCTGATACGAGTAGTTGCTGCAGATCTGCTGGCGGCCCAACCCTTCGCGCAAACCGGGGATCTTGTCCCAGTCGATCTGGATGCCGAGCGCCACGACGAGAAAATCGTAGCCGATCCGCCGCCCCGAGCGCGTGACGATGAAGTTGTCCGCGGGATGGAACTCGGCGACATGCTCGCGAATCCAGTCGGCCCCCTGCGGAATGAACGCCGATTCGGCACGCTCGCTGATCTCTTTGGGAAACACGCCGGCCCCGACCAACGTCCAGAGCGGTTGGTAGTAGTGCTTCGTCGACGGTTCCACGATGCCGACGTCGTAGGTTTTGAGCTTGCGCCGCAGTTGCGCGGCCACGGTGATGCCGGCCGTGCCGCCGCCGACGATCAAGATCTGGTAGTGATCTTTGCCTGCGGAACTGATCATGGTTGCGCCTCGCTGAACAGGGGAGGAATGGGCTTGGGCTTTTTGCCCATCAGTGAATTGACAAGTAGGAGTAGCCATCCTGTTGTTTGTTGGCGTTGACGGTCATCGCCGAGACGGCAACCGTCACTTCGTCGGCGACCTCGTCGACGGCAAACTGGTTGCGCGCCAACGATTGACCGCAAACGAAGACGTCGACACCGCGCGCCTTGAGCTCGTGAATCAACTTCCCGCTGGGATTGCTGGCCTCGCCGGTGTGCGTGGCGTAAGCCGTGTCGGCCAAGGCCGCCTTGGTGGCGGCGCCATGCAGCACCAAGGCCAGGCGGGCGTCGCTCGCTTGCCAGCCGGCGTCGGCATGGAGATTGAGATAACGGGCCACGCTTTCGAGCCCCTTGTTAGGCTCGCCAGGCTGGCTGTCGGCGGTGATGTCGAAGATGATCTTGGCCTTTTGCCTAGGCGGCTCGGCAGCGTCGGGCACGCGCGCCACGCCACCGTATTGCGCGATCAGCGGGTAGTGCAGCGTCGCTCGGTCGTCGACGGCTTCGCCGGCCGCCAAAAGCGCCAAACCAGCGGCAATCCAGGAAATTCCGCGCATGAGATGTCTCGCTATTGCCAAAGGGTGCGAACCATGACGAACACGGCGACCACGACAATCGCGGCCGCGAAAACTCGCTGCAGCACCGGCCCGGCCAGCCGGTTCGCGAGCCCAGCCCCGGCGAACAACCCGGCGAGGCTCCCCAGCGTGAAGATGCCGGCGGTCGACAGCGTTAGTTCCTTGCCCGCCAACAAGTGACTTGCCGTGCCCGAGGCGCCGATCAACGTGATCACCAGCAGCGAGGTGCCGATCGCCCGCTGAATTCCCATTCCGCTGAAGACAACCAGCGCCGGCACGATGATGAATCCGCCGCCGACGCCAAACATGCCCGCCAACACCCCCGCCCCCAAGCCGATGACAGCCAACAGCAAGGCACACTGCGAGGTTAATCGCAGCTTCCCTGCGGGGTCGCGCCGGCAGGTGGGGCCGGCGTTGTCGTCGGCCGAGCCTGCATCGAGGATGATGGGGAGCGAGTCCGCGCTGTTACCGGCCTTGAGCCACATCCGCGCGGCGATCACCAGCATGAGCAGCGCGAACGCGCCGAGCAGCGCCCCCTCGGGAATCTGGTTGGCCAGCATCGCACCGAGGGGGGCTCCGATCATGCCAGCGACGGCAAACAGCAGTCCGGTCGGAAACTCGACCATCCGCTTGCGAGCACGCTGCACGAAACCGACCAGCGACGTGCAGCCCACGGCCAACAGCGACACGCCGACCGCTTCGCGCGCCGGCAGGTGCAAGCCGTAGACCAGCAGCGGCACCGCGAAGATGGCTCCTCCTCCCCCGGTCAGCCCGAGCGAGAACCCCACCACGGCGCCGAACACAATGGTGAGCAGCATCAACACGGAAAACCCCCTTTCTCGTCGCGCTAACTCCTCTGGCGTCAGACCGTGGCCTCCGTTGTCGATTCGGTCTGCACGGGCAACTGCGACGCGATCCAGGCTTTGATGCCGCCTACCAGGTCGGTGACGTTGGTTCGTCCGGCCGCGGCCAACAAACTGGCCGCGATTGCCGAGCGGTATCCTCCTTCGCAGTGAACCACCACCGCGCGATCGGCCGGGACTTCCGCCAAGCGCTCACGCAGATGCGTCAAGGGAACGTTGCGGCTGCCGGCGATGTGCCCCCCGCGCCACTCCTTGTCTGCGCGAACGTCCAATACGAACGGCTCGCCGGCGCTTTCGAGCTGCAGGGCCAATGCCGGCGCGGTGATCCGTGCGATCGATTTCACCAACTCGGGTCGCGGTTCCAAGGCCGCCATGCCGTCGCGCAAATAACCGGCCACGTTGTCGAAGCCGATGCGGCCCAAGCGCATCACGGCTTCTTCCTCGCTGCCAGGGTCCGCGATCACGACAATCGGTTGCTCGTGACTGAGGATCGATCCACACCAGGTGGCGTACTTCCCCTGCAGGCCGATGTTGATGGCGCCGGTCAGGTGGGCCCCCTCGAAGTCGGCGGCCTCGCGCACATCGACGAGTTGCGCGCCCTGGTTCTTGAGGCGCAGCACGTCGTCGACGCTCAACCCGCGGAGCGACGACCGCACGGTCGCCTCGAGATCGGAACGCTCCTGCCGGTTCTTGATGGCGTCGTACACGAAGTAGTCGGGCGCCTCGGGCTGGTCGCTCGTGACCAGGCGTTTGAAGTCGTCGAGGCTCATCGGCTGCAGGGCGTAGTTGAAGCGCTTCTGCTCGCCGATCGTCGAGACGGTCTCTTTGCTCAGGCTTTTGCCGCACATCGAGCCGGCGCCGTGTGCAGGATAGACGAGCGTGGTGTCGGGCAGTTCGCGCAGCTTGTGCAGCGAGTGGTAGAGCATTTCGGCCAGTTCGTCGGCCGTCACGCCGATCGAGGCCAGCAGATCGGGGCGCCCCACGTCGCCGATGAAGAGCGTGTCGCCGGTCAGCACCGCGTGCGCGACCGTGTCGCTGTGTGTGCGATCGAATACGACCAGCGATATCCCCTCGGGCGTATGGCCGGGCGTCTCGAGCACCTCGATGCGCACGTCTCCCAGGTCGATCACGTCGCCATCCTTGACCGCTTGGAAGGCGAACTCCGCCTGGGCGCGCGCGCCCATCACGATCTTGGCGCCGACCTGGTTGCGCAGCTCGATGTGACCGGCCAGAAAATCGGCGTGAAAGTGCGTGAGGAACACATAGCGAATCGTGTAGCCCCCCGCCTCGGCATCGCGGAGGTATTGTTCGATGTCGCGCTGCGGATCGACCACGGCGGCGGTCTTCGTCCGCTCGTCGGCGATCAGATACGACGCGTGTGCCAGACAGCCGAGATAGTATTGCTTGAGTAACATGGTCGTGGCTCCCAAATCGTTTGTTCTGTTGAGGTTCTCGTGGTCGCTCCGGCGCGGCGGCCGCGTGTCGTTGCCGCGGCCCGACTCGCTAGCTGTTCCTTCCAGCGAGTCGTCAGCCGCAGCAAGAGGTCGTGGTTTTGGTTTCACCTGTCGGCGCCTCACCGGCAGGGGAGGCGACCTGGTTCCAGGGCATCCGCGCCAGCAGCATGCCCATGCCGCAGGTGTCGGTGATGCCGGCAAACACCAATCCCGCGCCGACGAACGCCGCCAGCGCGATCCAATAAGGGCTGACAAACGCGCCCAGCGCTGAGCCCACAAGCACCAGCGACCCGGCGGCAATGCGAACCTGCCGCTCCAGCGACATCGCTTGCTTGCCGCGAACGACGGGCAGGCCCGCCTGCTCCCAGGCTTGCGTACCCCCTTCGACATTGACGACGTTGCCGCAACCGGCGGCGAGCAATTTCTCGCAGGCTTGCTTGGCGCGATTGCCCGATCGGCAGATCACGTACAGCGGGGCGCCGTTGCGTTGCTCGGCGAAGCGATGCGCGGCCAGCTTGTCGAGCGGTACGTTGTGGGCGCCGTCGACGTGAACCTCGCGGTATTCGACCGGGGTCCGCACGTCGATCAACTCGACGCGCTGGCCGGCCTGAATCTGGTCGTACAACTGTTGAGGACGAATCGTGGTGGTGGACATGTCAGTTCTCCTAGAAGCTTATACGTCGAAATGTCGGAATAGTTCGATCTATTGGGCGAAAAAAATCAGCGTTTCGCGGCGCCGACGCCAAACCGCTCTTCGACGCACTTGAGGATGTTCTTCAGGTGCGGCTCGGCGACCCGGTAAAACACCTTGCGACCCTCCTTGTCGCTGGTGAGAAAGCCGCACCGCTGCATCAGCCGCAAATGCTCGGAAGCCATCGCGCTGGGCAGCTCGCAGGCCGCGGCCAACTCGGCGACGGCGTAGTCCCCCTGCAGCAGCATCTGCACCATTCGCAACCGGTGCGGATGGGCCAAAATGCGCAGGCACTCGGCCGCCTCGCCCAGGGCGTCGAGATCGGTCAGTCGTAGCTTTTTGACCGTGGTCATCGGTTGGCTCCTCTACTTACAAATATATCGACAGTTTCCGATATGTCAATCAGTGTTTCTCAGAAAAATGCGCGATGGAGTGTTCCGGACACGGAAACAGCGCGATTTCGGCCAAATGCGTCAGCGGCGTTCAGGTGGGCCTACCCGCTGTCTTGCCCCGCCATCACCCCGGCCGCCATGGCCGCGCTGCTACTGGCCGCTTCGCTGTGCCTCGCAGGCGCGCAGCAACTCGAGAACCTCGCGCCGCTCGGCTTCGTCGCGCAACAACGGCAGGCAACGTTGAAGCGACTTTTCGGCATCGTCGTAGCGGCCCTGCCCGGTATAGAGCTCTCCTAACAGGCGATGCGCCGCGGCCAGTCCGCCATCCAGTTCAATCGCGCGCTGCAGGTGCAAAATGGCGTTGGGCGATTGCGTCGTCGCAAATGCGCGTGCCAGGTTGAAGTGGGCCGCGGCCGATTCTGGATCGAGCGCCAGCGACCGCTCGTAGGCGGCGATCGCTTCGCTGGTTCGCCCGAGACTCGACAGGGCAACGGCTAGATTGTTGTGGGCCGTGGCGGATCGCGGGTGGATGGCCAGCGCGGCCTGATAATAGCGAATCGACTCCGCGGAATTCTCGGCGCGGAGGGCGTCGGCCAGCGACAGGTTAGCGAGGAAGTTATCGACGTGCTGCTGTTGGACGCGACCGCGAAACGACATCGCGTCGAGACCCGCGGCAGCCAGGCGATCGCCAAACGCGCGCAATTGTTGCGCCGATGCCTGCGCGGCATGCGCCGGCTCGGCCAGGCGGGCGAGCGCCGCTCGATCGCTCCACGTCGCCAGCTCGCGGCACTGGCTCGCCCACGATCGCGCGGAGGGGTCCGCTTGACGGGCCACGGCGAGCGCCCAATCGCGTCGCGATTCGTCCGACTCGCAGGCCGCCCAATCGTCGAGCGCGGCGACCAGCGCCTCCTTGATGTCCGACGTGGCAATCCGCTTGGCCACCGCACCTGGATCGTCGGCAGGCACGCCGAGCCCGGCCTGCGCGAAGAGAGCTTCATATTCCCGAGCTGCCTGAGCGGCGGGCTGCCAGGTTGCGTCGGGTGCGCTAAGTGCCGTGGCGCGACGCACGGCGATGCCCTCGAGCTTTTCGACCAATGTGAGGTCGCTCACCGCACGGTCGATACGACGCCGCAGGTCTGTGAAACCGCCATCTCCCAACTTGCCGAGTATGGCGCGGGCTTCGGCAAAGCGCCCCGCTTGAACTAGCTGCACGCCCGACTCGAAACGCGCCGTGAGTCTGGTCTTCTCGGCGCGGGCCGCGGCCTGCCGCGACCCGAGCTGCCAGACCTGGCTGGCGATCAGCACCAGAACAAACAGCGACGTCACGCCGAGCGCCGTGAGGAGTGGATTTCGCCGGACCCACCTCACCCAGCGCTCGGCCGGGGCGATCGGGCGGGCCTGGATCGGTTCATGACGCAGAAACCGCTCGATGTCCGCGGCCAGTGCGCCGGCCGAGGCATAGCGATTTCGTGGTTCCTTCTCGAGACATTTGAGACAAATCGTTTCCAGGTCGCGGGGCACCTTGGGATTCAACTGCGAGGGGCGTTCCGGCTCTTCGCTTGCCAAGCGCCGCTCGGTTTCGGAAATCGTCTCTCCCCGAAACGGCGGACGCCCCGTGAGCATTTCGTACAAGATGGCCCCCAACGCGAACACATCGACGGCCGGCCCGACCGCGGCGGAATGGCCCACCATTTGCTCGGGGGCCATGTAGCTGGGAGTGCCCAGCCTGGCACCGGTCATGGTCAGGCCGCTCTCCTGGTCGAGGCGCCGCGCCAGGCCAAAGTCACTGATCTTGGGCATACCCGCGTCGGCCAGCAGGATGTTGGCCGGCTTGAGATCGCGATGGACAATCCCCGAGGCGTGAGCGACCTGGACCGCGCGCGCCAGAATGCTCAACAGTTCGGCGGCCTCACGCGCGGGCTGTGCGGTGCCGGCGAGCCTCTCGGCGAGGCTCCCGCCGTCGACCAATTCCATCGTGAAATACGGGTGGCCGTCGACTTCGCCGATGTCGTACACCTGCACGATGTTCGGATGCTGCAAGGCGGCCACCGACTCGGCCTCGCGAACGAATCGCAGGCATTCCTGGCGACTGGCGTATGGACCGGTCCGCAGTGACTTGAGGGCCACGTCGCGGTGGAGCTTGAGGTGGCGTGCCTTGTAAACGATGCCCATGCCACCGCGCCCCAGCACCGCTTGCACTGCGTAGCCCGGAATGTTGGGTAGCTCCACGGCAAACTGCGACGCCGAGTCGTCGAAGGCTTGCGTCGCCGCGGCCGACAAAGGGAACAGCGAATCGACCTGCGCTTGCACGGCCCGCAGCTTGCGCAACCGCGTACGAAGGTCGGCCAGCAACTCGGGATGGCGCGCGCAGACGTCCTCGGGGGTGCGGTCCGATTCGAGGACCTCGTGAAGGAGCTCACCGATCAGATCGTCGTACGACATGCGGAGGCGATGCGCCGTGTGCGAAACTACGTGGCGTCCAACAGCGGCGGGGTCGGGTTCAAATCGCTGAGCCGTTCGGCGAGCAGGATCAGCGCGCGATTCAACCGCCGTTGAACCGTTTTGGTCGAAGTACCGAGCAGGCCGGCCACTTCGGTTTGCGACATCCCCTGGATGCGGACCAGGCTGAAGACCTCGCGCTCGTCGTCCGGTAGCGACTCGATCGTTTCCAGCATGCGCACCGCGTTGGGAGTCAGTTGCGAGACGCTGGTTTCGGGGGCCGCGACAAGCGCAGCTTGCAGTTCCTGGGGAGCAGGCTGGGCGTCCAAGCGGCGGGCCAAGTCGTTCAACTCCCAACGCATGTGCTGGTTGGCCAGGGCAAAGAACTGGCGCACGTTTGTGGGCCTGACGTCCTGGATGGCCCTTAGCAACCGATCGACGACCGCGCTGAGCATTTCCTCCGACTGCAGGCTCAGCGGCGGACGCGCCAATCGCGGGTAGCTGCGCACCAGCAGCGTGCGACAGAGCACGTGCAGCCGATTCACCGAGGTATCGATCAACGCCCTAATGATCGGATCGGCCGGCGCGCTGCCATCAAGTCGGGCCAGTTCGCCCAGGTAGCGCTGCACGGCGATGGTGGTATGGCCTTCGTCCATTCGCTGCCTTCCTAACCCCTCATCCGCATTGATCTTCGCTCCCGTGAAGCGATTCGGGAAGTGCCCTGGCGGAACTTGGTTGCAAAGCGCTGTCCAGTCCCGCCGCTCAGTAGAATAGAAGGGGAATAATCAGCATTCAGAACCGAAAGGACGGTTGCCATGCAAGTCGTTGATGCAGCAACGGATGTGGCGATTGACCATCGCGTGCGTGCCTTCCTGCAGAAACTCAATGCGGCCGGCGGCCCGCCGATGGAAGAAATGTCGCCGCCAGAGGCCCGCGCCGTGCTCGTCGGCCTGCAAGCATCGGCCGGCGTCGAGTTACCCCCCGCGAAGGTTTCTTCGCTGCCGATCGCGTTCGACGGTCAACAAGTCGAACTGACGGTGGTGCGGCCGGTGGGTCCGGTGAAGACGGTTCCGGCCTTCATGTTCTTTCACGGAGGCGGCTGGGTGCTCGGCGATTTTCCGACGCACGAGCGGCTCGTCCGCGATTTGGTGGCGCTATCGGGAACGGCGGCCGTCTTTGTCAACTATACGCCGTCGCCCGAGGCGCGCTATCCCGTGGCGATCAACCAGGCCTACGCCGCCACCAAGTGGGTTTCGGAGCACGGCGCGGAAATCGATGTCGATGGCCGTCGCCTGGCGGTCGTAGGCAACAGCGTCGGCGGCAACATGGCGGCCGTCGTCGCGCTGATGGCCAAGGATCGGGGCGGACCCGACATCCGTTTCCAGGGACTGCTCTGGCCGGTCACCGACGCCAGCTTCGACACCACGTCGTATCACGAATTCGCGGAAGGGCGATTCCTCACGCGCAATATGATGAAATGGTTCTGGGACAATTACACGACCGACTCAGTCGAACGGAGCGAAATCTACGCCTCGCCGTTACGGGCCATGACCGAGGAGCTGCGCGGCTTGCCGCCGGCCTTGGTCCAGACGGCGGGCAACGACGTGCTTCGCGACGAAGGCGAGGAGTACGCCCGCAAGCTTGACGCGGCCGGGGTCGACGTCATCGCCGTTCGCTACAGCGGCATGATCCACGATTGGGGACTGCTCAATCCGCTCAGCCAGGTGCCGGCGACTCGCGCGTCGCTGTTGCAGGTGGCCGAAGAACTGAAGCGCCGACTGCGCTAGGCGCTGGCGGCGGGCGGGGCCGGAGCAGGCAGCGGCCAAGGCACTTGAACAAACATCACAACTATCCACGACCAGGAAAGGAAAAGTCATGGCGACCACACAGACACCTCCCAAAACCGTGCGCGTGAACGCCGCGCTGGCAACGCCGACCGACCTGGCCGCCGATGCGGCCACTGACATCGGCGCCGAATTGCGCCGGCTGTTGGCGGACGTCTTCGCGCTCTACCTGAAGACCAAGAACTTCCATTGGCACATGAGCGGTCCGCACTTTCGCGACTATCACCTGCTGCTCGACGAGCAGGCCGAGCAAATTTTCGCCATGACCGACGACATCGCCGAGCGGGGGCGCAAGATCGGCGCGACCAGCTTGCGATCGATCGGCGACATCGCGCGGCATCAACGACTGCAAGATAACGACGCCGAGTTCGTCACCGCGCCCGACATGCTGGCCGAGTTGGCGGCCGACAACGAGCAACTGACCCGTTGGCTACGTGCGGCGCACGAAGTTTGCGAACGTGGCAACGACGTGGCGACGACCAGCTTGATCGAGAACTGGATCGACCAGGCCGAGCGTCGGACGTGGTTTCTCTTCGCGGCCGCGCGTACGACCTGAGCTCGTGCAAGCAGCCGGCAAAGGAAATCTATTATAGAAGCCGTCAAGCGCCTGATTGAAGGTGGAGCGGTCCCGAACAGTGTCGATCGACATGGGATGGGCCCGCTGTTGAACTTCCATCCCGAAGTAACGCGATATCTATCTCGCCGGTGCTGCTCGACGTCAGCAGCAGTATCGAGTGCATGCGGTTGATGTTGGCGGCCGGCGCGAACGTCAACCGCGCCAGCGAGCATAGTGGTGAAACCGCACTTCAGGCCGTCGCGGGCAGCACGAACGCGAGGCCGTTCGACTCTTGCTCGACCACGATGCGAATCTCAACCCCTTGCACCGTGCGGCCGCATCGGGAAGCCCCGAGGTTATTCAGATGCTGCTCGATGCCGGGGCCGGTCCAAGCCTTCGCGACGCCAATAAGGGCACCCCGCTCAGTTGGGCCGGTATCGCCGTGATAAATACCTCATCGATCAGCTTTCGTACCCTGGTCGACAGTCGGCCCCGACTTCGCGCCGGATTCTCCGCCAGCCTGTGACCAAGCCCACTGCCATCGGCAACTAAATCCCTGGAACGACTGGCCTTCGGTCGAACATTTCACCGAGTTAATACGTAGAACTCGGGGGCCACGCCGGCGGGGCCGGAACGAGAGAGGGATCACCATGTGCCGGAGTTTTCTCCCCATCCGGCGGGGGACGCGATCGGTATTGCGCTCCGCGGTTTGGGCCTTGGGATTGTTGGTCGGGCGATCGGCGCTGGGGCCCGTCGAGGCTCAGGCCGCCGACTCGATCCTCACGACCACCGAGCTGGGGGTCACGGTCACCTCGAAGGAGTTGTTCGATTCGCTCCACGAGTCGAACAACCTGTGGCCCGTCATTCAGCGGCATCTATTGAGCGACAAGTTTCCGGCCGGCGACGAGACCTCGCGCCAAGAGGCGGTGGTCATCATCTCGAAGGTCCGCTCGCATCTGCACGAACTGCTGTTCGGTCGCGACGACGCCGCGGCCGAGGACCTGTTGAACTATGTCGGCTGGAGCGTCCGCCGGGCCCGCTTCTACCGCGAGCTGCGCGACGTGGTCGGCGATCCGGCCGCGATGGTCCGGTTGCGCGACACCTGGCAGCTCGCTTATCGCGTGCACATTGGCCCCGACAAGCCGTACTGCGTCGACCCGCTGCTGGCGGCCGTGCGGCCGCAGCTCGAGGCGCTGGAGCTCTCCCCCGAGAAAGAGGCGCGGGCCTTCGAGCTGTTCGGCTTGATTGGCGCTTGCGCGGCGAAGATGGAAGCGACCGAGGCCGGGCAGTTGATCCGCCAAATCGATCGCGATCTCGGCGATACGCCCACCGGCGAGCTGGTGCGGGCGATCGTGGCCGCCGTCGACTGGGCGTCGATCATCAAGCCTGCCGACGGCGCGGTCCGCAAGCAGCACTTTCTGGCGGCTTGGGAAGAGCTGCACGCCCTGCCGAGCGTGGAACATGCCTCGGCGATCGGGCAGTAGTTGGTGGGCTGGCCCGCCGCTGCGGTCCTTGCGCCGGGGGATTGGATCGGCTACAATGCGGCCGCGCGATCCCCCCCAAGGGTGGAGTGCGCCCGCCTTACCCGAACAATCGCACGAGGAGATCGAACATGTCTCGTTACGGATGGTTGCTGGCGCCCGCCCTGGCATTTCTGGCGCCGCTGGCTTTGAGCGGTTGCGTCAAGCACGACACCGCCATCTCGGAAGAGGAGCACGAAGAGCACGGCGAAGAGGGGCATGACCACGAAGGGCACGACCACGAGGGGCACAGCCACGAGAACCTGACCGAAGACGCCGCCGTGATCGAGGCCGAGCTCGCCAAGCTCTCGCCCGAGGACATGAAGCTCGCCGAGCTGCAAGACAAGAAGTGCGTCGTGAGCGATCACTTGCTCGGCTCGATGGGTGCGCCGATCAAGGTCATCGACGTCGAGGGTAAGGATGTGTTCATTTGTTGCGCCGGCTGCGAAGCCGAATTGCGCGAACATCCGGAAAAGTACCTGGCCAAGATCAAGACCGAGGAGTAAGCCGGTCGACGAGCTCGGCCAGCGACGCGGCGACTGCCGGACCGCCGCGGCACCCTGACCACCAATCGGCAACCAGCGCGGCCGTCGCGGGCACATCTGTCTGCGACGGCCGCCACGTTTTCAGGGCCAGTTCGAGCGTTTCTCGCCGGTCGTCGACCAGCCTGCTCGACCGCTTCGAGTACGGCGGCCCGTTGAGCCTGTTGGTCAATCGCAAGCGCTCGGCGCCTGTAGAGGATCTCGGGCGTGCTAGCATCGTCGTGCGCCGGCATTAGCAACCCCATGCGGAGCGGGCGCCGCCGGCGGCAAGCAATGTCGCGCGACGCAAGTAGGTTGAAGCCACGACGGCCCGTCGCCCGAAGTTGTGCAAGGCGGCCGCCGCCTGGCTGCTCACATCGGGCGTGCTAGCACTCGCGGCGTCGAGGCGTCGATCGACCTTGCCGCGTTTGCAGTTGGGCACTAGATTTTCCGACCGCTGTCGCGCTTCTCCCCGCTGAGGCTCGCTCTCGACAGCGTCTGCACTTGCTCGCGAAGGATCGAACCGCAATGCCGACCCGACTCGCCGAATTGGCCGAGCTCGTCCAGGGATCGTTGCTTGGCGGCGGCGATAGCTTGATTGACCGTGCCGCCGTGTTGGCCGATGCCGGCCCCGGCGCGATCACCTTCATCGACCACGTCGATAAGTTGCCGCGCTTGGCGAAGTGCACGGCCGCGGCGGTCGTGGTGCCGGCGACAGCCACGGATGTTGCGTTGCCGGCGATTCGCGTCGACGACGTGGCGGCAGCCTTCACGGCCATCGTGCGACATTTTCGTCCCTCGCGCAGTGCATCCATCGGAGGTATCAGCCCACAAGCCGTGGTCAGCCCTTCGGCCAGGCTTGGTCCGCGCGTGCAGGTTCACGCCGGGGCCACGATCGGCGACGACGTCGAATTGGCGGCCGACTGCGTGATTCACAGCGGCGTGCGAATCCTGGCTGGCTGCCGACTGGAAGAACAAGTCACCGTTTATCCCAACGCGGTGCTCTACGAGGACACGCTTGTCGGGCCGCGCACGATCATTCATGCCGGGGCCATCCTCGGCGCCTTCGGTTTCGGCTACAAGACGGTCGACGGACGTCACCAGCTCACCTCCCAACTCGGCTACGTCGTGCTCGAAGCCGACGTCGAAGTCGGCGCCAACAGCACGATCGACCGTGGCACTTATGGTCCGACCGTGATCGGCGAGGGAACCAAGCTCGATAACCAGGTACAGGTCGGCCACAACTGCCGCATCGGGCGGCACAACTTGTTGTGCGCCCAGGTCGGCATCGCCGGCAGCACCACCACCGAGGATTACGTCGTCTTGGCCGGCCAGGCCGGCATCAAGGACCACGTCCGCATCGGCAAGGGGGCCATCGTGGGCGCGATGTCGGGCATCACCAACGACGTGCCAGCCGGTGCCCGCATGTTAGGTCTGCCGGCCACGCCCGAACGCGAGCAGAAGCTGATGTTGGCGCACCAGCGAAAGCTGCCCGAGATCCGCCGTCAACTCAAGTCGCTGTTGGCCCAGGCCGAACAAGTGGCCGGCCGCGAGTCGCGGCGCCCGGGGACGGCACCGTCCGCCGACGATAATTCACAAGCCGCCTGACGCCCACGCCGAGCTTTCTGCCGATGGCCAGCGCCGCCAATTCGCCAATTCCCTCGACGCCGTCGATTGCCGCCAACGAGGCCCAAGCCGCCGAGGTCACGTTGCGCGTCGCGCCGGGCACCGAGCGGGCGGTCGCGCAACCGGCCTCGCCCGCCAGCGCAGCGGCGCCTCCCCAGGCTAGTGAAGCGCCTCGCATCGGGTTGTTCGCCGGCTGGGGCAACTATCCGCTCACGATCGCCCGCGCACTGCAAGAAAGTGGCTACCAGGTCTACTGCCTGGGGGTGAAGGATCATGCCGATCCGGCCCTGGCCGAGGTCTGCCACGAGTTCCGCTGGGTGGGGCTGGCGAAGCTGGGCGCGGCGATTCGCTACTTTCGCCGGCATCGCGTCCCGCGCGTGATGATGGCTGGCAAGATCTTCAAGACGCGGTTGTTCACGCGCTGGGTTTGGCTCAAGCATTTGCCCGATTGGCGCACGATCCGCTGCTTCTATCCCAGCTTTCTGCAGACGCGTCGCGACCGCAAGGACGACACCCTGCTACTGGCGCTGATCAACGAATTCGCGCGCGACCAGATCGAGTTCGCCGCCCCCACCGACTACCTGCCGGAGTTACTCGTGCGCGAAGGAGTGTTAACCCAGCGCGGTCCATCCAGGCGGCAACTGGCCGATATTGAATTCGGTTGGCGCGTGGCCAAAGAACTCGGCCGGGTCGACGTCGGGCAGTCGGTCGTGGTTAAGAATCGCGCCGTCATGGCCGTCGAAGCGATCGAAGGGACCGACGCTTGCATTCGCCGCGCGGCGACCGTCTGCGAGGCCGGCGAGTTCACCGTGGTCAAAGTGGCCAAGCCGCAGCAAGACATGCGCTTCGACGTGCCGACGATCGGCATGGGCACGCTCGAATCGATGGTCGTGGCCGGCGGGCGCGTGTTGGCCGTCGAGGCCGGTCGCACCATCGTGATCGACGAACCGGCGGTCGTCGAGTTCGCCAATCGCCACAAGCTCGTGATCGTGGCCACGAGCGGTCCCGTGGCCGAAGGGTAGTGATCCACCCCGCCGCGGGCTAGAATAATCGCCGTTTGACCAGCCTGGCGTGCGCGGCCGGGCACGGCGGACGAGGGAGGGCCAGCACATCATGACGACCCAGGTTGCCACGGATCGACAAGTCGCGCCATGGCAGTTGACACCGGACGAAGCAGAACTGGTGCTGGCCGGCTTGCGAATGCTCCGCAATTGCCATCGCTATAGCTTTCACGAAGTCGACGAGACGGGGCCTGAGCTACAGGCCAGGGTCGGCCAACTGCTCGAACGCTTGCAAGCCGAACTTCGCTCCAGCGGAAACAAGTAACCCCCCGAACGGCTACCGCGATCGACTGGGTGTTACGGCGCGCGGGGCGCGGCCGGCGATTTCTTAGCCGGATTCCGTTATTTTTCCATGTAGTTGCTTGTGTCGGTTGTAATCGCCGTCTATTATCGGCGGCACTTCGGCACACGAAACCCCTCTTGGTATCCGTCGCTCACCCCCCGCCTCTGCGAGTGCATTACCTATGTCGTTTCGCCCCACTAGTCGGCGTGCGCGCCGACCTCGGTCGAGTTCTGTTCTTTCTACGGTCGTTTCACGCACCCTGCGCTGCGAAGGTCTCGAGGATCGCCGGCTGTTGTCGATCAGCCCGGTCGGCACCGAGCAACTGGTAAACGTCGGCAACACAACCGGCGCGCAGCAACAGCCCAAGGTGGCCTCCGATAGCGCGGGCAACTACGTCGTCACCTGGACCGGGGTTACCACGGGGGCGGGGACCGACATCTATGCGCAGCGTTACAACGCGGCCGGCGCGACGATCGGCGGTCCGTGGGTCGTCAATTCCACGCCGGCGGGCGACCAGTCGTTTTCCGATATCGCGATGAACGCCTCGGGAACGTTTGTCGTTACCTGGGTCAGCACTGGTCAGGACGGCAGCGGAGATGGCGTCTACGCCCAGCGCTATGATTCGTCGGGCGTCGCGCAAGGGTCCGAGTTCCGCGTGAACGTCTTCACCAACTTCGATCAAAACCTGCCGAGCGTGGGGATCGACTCGGCCGGCAACTTTGTCGTCGCCTGGCAAAGCGGGACGGTCGACGGCTCTGGCAGCCAAGATGGTGATTTCACCGGCGTCTACGCGCGGCGCTATGCGGCCAATGGCACGGCCCTGGATGCCGGCGATGTGCTCATCAACACGGCGACCGACTACTTTCAGGGCGCGCCATCCGTCGCCATGAATCCGAGCGGCAGCTACGCGATTGCTTGGACCGACATCCGTCTCGTCAGTTTCTTCCCGACGATCCTGATCGAAGGGGACGTCTACATCCGGCGTTACAATTCGGCGGGCGTTGTGCAATCGATCAACGGCTCGACCAATCCCTTTCGCGTCAACAACACGACCGACGACAACCAGGTGGGCGCCCAAGTCGCCATGGACGACACGGGGAATTTTGTCGTCGTCTGGGGGGACGATCGCGAGCTTCCCGACCTCGAAGCTGGTCGGCACGACGTCTACATGCGGCGCTTCAGCAGCACCGGCGCGGTGCTCTCGTCGGAAGCGATCGTCAATCAATTCACGAATTTCGACCAGTATCTCTCCACGGTGGCGATGGATGGCAACGGCAACTTCATCGTCACCTGGTTTAGCGGCGATCTCAACAACGCCAACAACAATCAAGATGGCAGTTCGCTGGGAGTGTATGCGCGGCGGTACACCAGTGCCGGCACCGCCGATGGCAATGAATTTCGAGTAAATACGTTTACGACAGGCAGCCAATCGGAGCCGCAACTGGCCCTCAACACCGCTGGCCAGGCGGTCATCGTCTGGACGAGCGTCGGACAAGATGGCAGCCTCGAAGGGGTCTATTCGCAGCAGTATGCCTCGCCGAACCTGGCCCCCATCGTCAACACCGGCGGCCCCTACTCGGTGACCGAGGGGCAGTCGCTGGTGCTCGATGCGTCGGGCTCCAGCGATCCCGAGGGCCAGGCCTTGACCTTTGCCTGGGATCTGAACAACGACAACAACTTCAACGACGCCACGGGTGCCGGACCGTCGCTTACTTGGGCGCAACTGGCGGCGTTTGGCATTACCGACGGGCCGAACTCGGTCGCCAATGCCCGTGTCCGCGTCAGCGACCCCTTCGGCGGCGTGACGACCACGGCGTTCACCATCAACGTGATCAACGCCGCGCCGACGGCCGGCGTCGCCGGCCCCGGCAGTCTGGCGCGCGACGCCTCGGGGAACTTCACGCTCACGGCCACCGACTCGGCCACGCCCGACCAGGCGGCTGGCTTCACCTTCACGATTGATTGGAACGGCGACGGTTCGGACATTCAGATCGTCAACGGCGCCAGCGGCCTCGTCGTGGCCCACACTTTCACCACGGTCGGCGCCCGCACCGTCAAGGTCACCGCCACGGACAAGGATGGCGGCGTCAGCAGCCAGGCCACGTTGGCCGTCTCGGTCAGCGCCGTGCAAGTCGACATCAATGGCAACCTGGTGTGGACCGGCACCGCCGGCGCCGACCACGTGCAATTCGAGCAGCTCGACGCCACCACGATTCAGGTGACCACCACGCTCGATAACGGGTTGGCGGTGAATTTCGTCGAGACAATATCGGGCGTCACCGGCATCGTCGACGCCCAGGGGCTCGCCGGCGACGACACGCTCGACGCCTCGCTGTTGACGACCACGGCGGCCACGCTCGACGGCGGCATCGGCAACAACACCCTCTACGGCGGCGGCGCCAACGACATTCTCATTGGCGGCGGCAACTACGGCCCCGTGGCCGACGGCCCCGAAGGTCAGCAGGGCAACAACATTGTCGTCGGCGGCGCCGGCGACGATACGATCTACGGCAACTCCATCAACGGCGGCGAAGGCAAGGGGGGTAACAATATCCTGCTGGGCGGCACCGGCAACGACACCATCTACGGCAACTGGACCGACGGCGGTGAGGGGGGTGGCTTCAACATCATCGTCGGCGGCGCCGACGATGACACGCTGTACGACTACAAAATGTCGGACGGCGCCGAAGGCAAGGGGAGCATCATGATTGCCGGCGACACCTCGCTCGGCGTCGCCGACTTGAATCTGGTGATGGCCGAATGGGCCAGCGGCCACACGTACGCCGCACGTGTCGCGAATATCCTAGGCCCCGGCGCGGCGTCTCGCCTCAATGGCAACGCTTACTTGCAGCCGGGCACCACGGTGAGCAGCGACGCGGCCGTCAACCAGCTCTGGGGAGCCACCGCCGGGGGGCTCAACTGGTACTGGTACGCGATCGCCACCGACGCCGTCAATCGCTCGCAAGCGGGCGAAACGCACACCAACTATTAGGTGGCGTGTCTGCCCTGAGCGAGAGCTTCGCTATTCGTCTTCGGCGACCGGCTGCAACCGCTCGGTAATCAACCAACCAAGCCGCCCGAGCAGCCGCGCGTAAATGATCAGATACGCGCCCAGCAGTGGTCCTGGCAGCAGGCAACCGAGCCAGTAGTAGGGCGTGGCCGTCAGCGCCGCAAATCCTGCGATCGGCGCGGCGAGCGCGCCGGCCAGCAGATAGAAAAGCCCCCACGCCCAAGCGAGCCGGACCGTGCTGCGCAAGATCGGCGCCGAGAAGGGGAACAGCGCCGATCCACTCTCGAGCGCCGAAAGCAACAGCACCGGGAATAACAGAAACGCCACCAGCGTCAGTCCCACTTCTCCGGCCGCCGAATCGGGCCACGCCAAATCCAACAGCCACCGCGCCCCCCAGCCGGCCGCGATCGCTTGCGCGACGATCTCCAACATGTAGACCAACTGAAAGGTCCAGTCGCGCCAATCGATGTCGGGCGATTCGTCGATCGTGTCGGCCCCTTCGGCCGTTTCGCGGATCACGATCAGCATGATGCTCGACGCGTACGACAGGCTCCAGAACAACGAGAAGAAGACCAGCAAGCCCAAAGCCCCCGTGGCCAGCACGGTCGTGCGGTTCAGTCCGTCGGGGCCGACAGTGCTCAGCAACACGCCGGCAATGACGCCGGCAACCGACAAGCCCGCAGAGATGGCAGCCCAGCGGGGCCACAGTCGGGCAGTCCACGGAAAACCGAACACGCCCGAAAAGAACGTCCAGCGGGGTGGGTCGGGAACTTCGATGCGGTCGACGATCGCCGCCGGCGCGACAAAGCTGCTCGGCGCGGGGGGCGGGGCGGGCGCGGCGCCCACGCCGTAGTCGTGCGGAGCTGCGTCGGTCGCCTCGGCCGGTGTCGTCGGTGGCACCGCGGGCACTTGACCCGTCGGGCGGCCCGACGGCCGTGGCACCAAGATTGGATTGACGGTGCCGCAATCAGGGCAACGCGCTTTGCGCCCCACGGCGCTCACGCGAAAGTGCATCCGCGTGCCGCACCGCGTGCATTTGACCAGTACCAACTCCTCGGCCGGGGAAGTCCGGGGCCGGGCCGTGCCGGCGGCCGTTTCCGCAGCCGCGCTTTCCGTGACGGCGGCCGGCGGCTCCGACGACCAATTCGTTCCCAGCGCATACTCGCCAGGGTCGGCCAGCGGTTGTTTCGGCCGCGCGAGCTCGGGCGCGACGACGACGGCCGCGGTGCCGCAGTCGGGGCAATGGATCGTCCGGCCAATCCATTCCGCGGGAGGGTGCATGCGCGTCCGGCAGACGCGGCAGACCACGAGCACGTAACGCTGCTGAGAAGCGGCTTGCATCGACTCTTCGCTGCTACGGTTGCGGGTGGTCGCGCGATCGGGCAACCAAAGGTGGCGGTCGTGCGACCGGCCTCACGGCCCGCCGCCACTGCGAGCATCGTATCCTGGCGCACCGCCGTCGTGCAAAGCGCCAGCGCGGCAATGCACCGCCCCGCGCGTCATTGATTGGCGACTGCCGCTTCGGCTTCGCGCAGGTCGATCAGACCGTCGCGGTCGGTGTCGAGCCGATCGAAGTCCGCCCGGCTACCAAAGAACTCCCGCCGCGAGACGTCTTCGTCGCCGTTGCGGTCCATCCGCTGGAACCAGTCGGGCCCTTTGCCCGCGAGTTTGGCCTCGGTCGACATCGAAGCACCGAGTGCCACGGGAACCGCTGTGGCGTTGAGCGTGGTGGTACCCTCGGCGGTGCCGATCTGCACGTGATACCGGCGAGGCAATTCGGTGCTCGCAATCATGCCGTTGCCATCGGCATCCCATCCGGCCAGCAGTGCTGGCAAGGCGCGCAGCTCGCGGAGCGAGAGCTGCCCGTTGGAGTTGGCATCGACGATCTGAACCAAGCGGCTCCCTTGATCGGAGACCGAGGCCGAAACTCGCTTCTGGGCAAGCTGCTGGATCGACTCGAAGTAATGCAGGAACTCCTTGAGAAACACCTTGCCGTCGCCGTCGGCGTCGAACCGTAAGAACGCCCGGCGGTTGCCCCCGGTCTGATTGCGCATTTCCTGCTCGTCGAGGTAGCCGTTCTGGTCGGAGTCGAGGCTCTTGAAGGTCGCCTCGCGCCCGGATCGCTGCTTCTCGAACGGGACTGCACCGTTAACCGACAACACAATCTCGCAATTCAAACCCCGAATCGTCAGCTTGCCATCTTGGGCCGGTTCGATCGAGTAGCCAGACGCCGACGATGCCGAGGCCGAAGAACTCTCCGCACTGGCGGGCAGCATCTGCAATCGCGATTCGGCGTCGGCACCCGCGTCTAGATTGACGGCCAACTCGGCGTCGACCGGTTTGGCCGCGAGCCAGGCCGCGAACTCCGTTTCGCTCAAGGCGCCGCTACCGTCGCTGTCGGCCAGCGCGAACTCCTCGGGCGCCAGCGCCAGTTCTTGCGGGGTCAGCCGCCCATCGCTCTTGGCGTCAGGCGGATTTCCTTCGGCAGCGTCTTTCGCGGGTCGGTCGTAGTGGTTGAAGACCGCCCGCGCCAAGGCGTCGCGTGGCGCGCCGGGAATGGGGGCCAGCGCCGCCGAGGATTGACTCGTCGAGCGGTTGACTTGCGCCTGCGCAAAGCGATTCGCGAAGGGGTTGCCGTCGGCCACGAGCTCGTTTTCCGAGAGCAACTCGTCTTCGTTGATGTCGAACCGATACAACTCCGTGATCGCCGCGGCAATCCCCTCGCGCGCGATTGCTCCGTCGTCGTCGCCGGCCAAACGCGTCAGCAAGGCGTCGCGCGAGTTGCCCCCCCGAGCCACGTTCGGGGAATCCGTGAGACCCAGCACCTGGATGCCGCTCGCCGCGCCGAGCGAAAAACAGCGGTCCCCCAGGTTGGCAACGAACTCGTCGAAGGTGATGGCATCGTCGAACGTGGCGTTGTCGAAGTCGAAAAACGACAACGCGGTGTTCCGACTGCTCGAGCGGCCGGCCGTGTCGCGCCCCTGGTTGTAGACCGCCTGCCAGTTCGCGACCTCGAACTCGTCCTGGCCCAGCACGCCGTCGCCGTTGGCGTCCATTTCGCTGAACCGCTCCCAGAGAAAGTCGCCCCAGGTCGACTGATACGGCTGCCCCTCGAGTTGGATGTGCAGCCGCAACACCAGCGGCCGCCGCGGCGCGAGCAAGACCAGGTCCTGCAAGTCGGCAGCGGCGCTCGCCGCAGTCGGCGACGAGGGCTGTTCGTCGGCCCGCAACGCCGCCAGGCCCAACGACAAGCATGCCAGCGCGATCGTCGACGCTTTCATAGCAAACACTCCCGCAACGGCTTGGCCTCGGGATCGGCCAGGCGAATCGGCCGGCCGACGTTCGACATGTTCTGTTCCATGGGGTCGATGCCCAGCGCCAGCAGGATCGTGGCCAGCAGATCGGGAACCGAGACGGGGCGATCGGCGACCTCCTGGCCGTCGTCGCTGCTGCGGCCGATCACCTGCCCGCCGCGGATGCCCCCGCCGGAGAGCACCGTCGACCAGGCATTGGGGAAATGGTCGCGCCCCTGATTGTTGTTGATCTTGGGAGTGCGGCCGAATTCACCCATCCAGACGACAATCGTCGACTCCAACAGCCCGCGCGCTTTCAAGTCGGCCAGTAGCGCGGCCCAGCCGTTATCGAGCACGGGCAACATCGCTTCCAGCGTTTTGAAGTTGTTCTGGTGCGTGTCCCAGCCCAGGATGTTGCCGCCGGCTGCCGTGCCATTGAGCGAGACCTCGACGAACGGCACGCCGCGCTCCACGAGCCGCCGCGCCAGCAGGCACCCCTGTCCGAATAAATTGCGACCATAAGCATCGCGGAGCGCATCAGGCTCGTCCGCCAAATCGAAGGCGCGAACCGCGGTCGAGCGCATCATGCGGTCGGCCTGTTCGTACGCGGCCACGTGGCTTTGCGGCGCCGCGCTCGGATGCGCCCGGCCAAAATCCTGCTCCAAGTCGTGCAAAAGAGCCAGTCGCGCATCGGCCTGCGAGCGCTCGATCCCGTTGGCCAACGTCAGGTTGGGGACCTTCAACTGCTCTTCGTAAGTCGACTCGGCTCCCGGCTGCGGAAATATCGGCCCGCCGCCGCCGACCATCAGCGGCGCGAACCGCGGCCCCAGGAAGCCCGGACCAAACGCACCAGGGCTGATGAACGGCACGCTGCCAATCGACACGCAGTTGGGTAGCTCCGAGGCTTGATCCCCCAGCGTTTTGCCCACCAACGGGCCAATCGAAGGATAAGCGACCGGCCCGCTCGGCGGATAACCGGTGCGAAGCAGATAGGTCGCCCGCGTGTGGTCCCCCTCCTTGGTGCTCATCGAGCGAATCAAAGCCAGATCTGCCGAGGCTTGCGCCAGCCGCGGCAGATGCTGGCAGATGGAGATTCCGGGCGTGGCCGTCTGGATCGCTTGAAAGGGGCCGCCGTTTTCGTGCCCTGGCTTCAAGTCGAACGTATCCAGCTGGCTGGGACCGCCGGCCATCCACAACAGAATGCACGAGCGGCGGCGGCGCGGATCGCCGCCGATGGCGCGGGCCAGCGCCGGCAGCCAGCTACAGGCCGAAACTCCCACTCCACCGGCCAACGACCAGCGCAGCCAGTCGCGGCGCGAGAAACGCAAAGGGCGGGTCACGTGTCGTCCTCCACTGCCAACGTTGATTCGCGCTCGTGCTGCGGGGGCCACCGCGGTTCCAGCCGAGCCGCGCCGTCAAACGTCAAACCGCTAATGGTTGAACAAGAACTCACTCGAATTCAGCAACGCCCAGAGAATATCGCCGAGCGCGTCTTCGCGATTCTGCTTGGCGCCGCCGCTGGCCAGGTACGGCTCGAGGCGCGCTAGCTCTGCCTCGCCAGGCAGGCGCGAGACTGTCGCCAAATAGAGCGTTTCGATCCGCGCACGCTCGTCGAAGCCGGGGTAGTTCGCCACCGCCCCCAAAGTCCAACTGCGCGGCACGGCCGTGGCGTCGGCCACCAGTTGGCCGTTCATCAGCGCCATCGCCTGAATGATCGAAGTGCGATGATCGATCGGCTGGTCGCGCTGATTGGCGAACGTCTCGAGAAAAGTCGCCCGCGGCGAATTGTAGCCAAACACAAATTGCCCCATCTCCCCCGCCGGATCGCGGTAGCCAACTGCCAGCGCCAGGCTGTCGAACAACTGCTCGGCCGACAGACCCCGCACCGGCATGACCGCGAACTGCCGAGGATCGGGCTGCGCGCCGTCGCGCACTTCGCTCGACAGTTGATAAGCTCGCGACAGCACAATCGCCCGAATCAAATGCTCCAGCCGGAACTCGTGATCGGCGAACTCGCGCGCCAACACGGCCAGCAAGGCCGGATGGCTCGGCACGTTGTCTTCGTCCAGGTCGTCGATCGGATCGACCAGGCCAATGCCGAAGAAGTGGGCCCACAACCGGTTCGACAACGCCCGCGCGAACAGCGGATTACCCCGAGCGGTGATCCATTTGGCCAACTCCTCGCGGGTCGATGTATTTTCAGTCCACTCGGGTGCGGAGCCGTCGAGAAACGTCGCCGAAACCTGGCGATCGGTATCCGGGACCGTCAACTCGTGCCGAGCCGGTTCTTCCTTCAATTGCGAAAACGGCTGGTCGGGCTGCTGCCGCACGATCCCCGCGAAAAACCCGGCCAACTGCCAGAACTGGTCCTGCTTCCAATCCGCGAACGGGTGGTCGTGGCATTGCGCGCACTCCAGTCGCAGTCCCAGCAACGCGCGGGCGGTGCTGGCGGCCAGGTTCTCGGGCTTTCCTTCCTTGGCGTAGTAATAGCCAATCGGTCCGGCGTTCTCCTGCTGAAAGGGGTTGCGGTTTTCGCCCGCGGATAGGGGAGTCGTCAACAGTTCGCGAACCAGCTCGTCGTACTGCAGCCCTTCGCGAAGCCGTTTGCGCATCCAGCCTTCAAAGACGATCGACACGTAGCGAATCTGCAAATTGCTGTCCGCCTCGGGCAAGAGCATCGCCCGCCAGGTGCGCGCGAAATGGCTGGTAAACGCCGGGCCGGCCAGCAGCCGATCAACCAACTTCCGCCGCCGGTCGCTGGCCTGGTCGTCGAGGAAGTCGCGCGCCTCGGCGACTGAGGGAATCCGGCCGGCCACGTCGAGATAGACGCGCCGCAGAAACTCGGCATCACTGGCCGGCGCTGCTGGTGTGATGTCCTCCGCCTGCCAACGGGCGGCCAGTTCTTGATCGACCAGCGCCGTAAGCTGCTCGGCAGCGCTCCAGGCTGCCGACGTATCGGGGATCGCCGGCGCGGTCGAGATCAATGCCTCGCCACCTCCGGCCGTCGGCGCGACGGGTGCTACCGGCGCCGAGTCCTCGCCGCGGACCACGCCGGCAGCCAATTGCCAGCCGAACATCGCCGCGCTCCCCACCAGGGCACAGCGAAGAAACCGTGCTCGCGATCGCAAACCGCTGCTCACCATGGCATTCTCCCTACGGGCTACACCAAATGCTGTCCGTGGCTCACGCACCCTCAGGATGGAAATCGACGGCTAAGGCTGCCCGAGTCGCTCGCGTGTAATCGGCTCGCCGCCGGCGATCGACAGCAACGCCGGCAGCAACTCGGCCAGGGCGGCGTCGGTCAGAAAATGCGGCTGCCCATCGGCCGTGGCGATCACCGCGCCGCCGGGGTGCGTGCCCGCCAGGCGGCGCTGGGGTTGACCTTGTTCGTCGACGGCGACGTCGTCGGGACAGGTCCAGACCGTCGTGCCGCGCGTCTCGGCCAGCAGCAAGGTGAACGCCAAGCCATCGGTAACGTCGCTCCACCGCCGAGGCCCCTCCGCGGCGAAGCAGGTCTGTGGCCCGTATAAGGCCACGATCGACGTGTGCGGACTGCCAGGCTGTGTGTCGGCTGCCAGCGGCCCGCCAAACTCGCGCGGCATCTTCTCGGCTAGCGGCCGATTGTGTTGGCTATCCCACGGCTCGTTCAGGCGGAACTCGTTGTACAACGCTTCGTATCCCAGGTCGGGCAGAATCAACACCCGCCAACTCAACAGCGGGGCACCCTCTGGCGATCGCGCCACGCGTGGCGGCAGACTCTCCGTGCGGTCGTGATACTTGTGAAGCGCCGCGGCGACGGCGGCGATCTGCTGCTTCGACAACTCGCGGCGCTTAACCAGGGCGGGCGAATTCAGCACGCCGGCCGGGATCGGCCGGGCCGCGGGGTCGACACTGGGCGCCGGGCGAAAATCGGTCGCTGCCGACGAAACGCCCGGACCCAACAATCCACCCACGGTGCCCGTCAACAACTCCATCGCGCTGGCCACTTTGATGTCGGCCTGAATCGAAACCAGCGCCGTGGGGCCGCGCTGCTCGAACTCCGCGCTCGAGAGCAGCTTCTCCGTCAACTCGGTGCGCGACGCAGGAGCATCGCTCGGCGGATCCTGCTGGGCATCTTCCCCCTCGGAATCTGGCGCCGGCTTGGCCGGGGGCTTGGGTTTGGACATTTGCCGGGCCAAGCCGATCAGGCCTTTGAAGCCTTGCAGCTTCTTCTTGGCTTGCGCATCGTCGGCGCAGCTCAGCAGCAGGCGCGCGCGAATGCCAGCCGGCGCGTCGAGCGCGCAGAGCATCGACTTGGTGTCTTTCAGCAGCCCCTCGAGCATGCTCCCCGGCAGGCGCAAGTCGGGCTGGTTCTGCGCTTGTTCTTTGATGATGCGGACAGCCCACTCGGGTGCGAAGGCGATGACCAGCGCGCTGGAGTCGAGTTGCCCCCAGGCGTCGCCCCAGGGGAGCTTCGCTCGATCGACCGGCGATTGTTCGATGATCCGCTTCGTGGTCCACTCGTCGGCGACCACGTAGGTGCGATCGTCGGCCGGCCAAAAGCAGACGTTGGGCCGTTCGGGAATCGTGAAGTACGTCTTCCCCTGGTGCTCGGCCGGGCGCATCTCGAACCGCTGCGCCTTGCGACGCGCATCCCAATCGACCGGCTGCACGGCGCGCACGATGTTGATGTCGAACACCAGCGACGTGCCGTTGGTGTCGCGCGCCGGCCGCTGGGGGTTCGGCCGGGTCATCACCATCGTCAACTGCTCGATCTGCGTGACCGGGACCGGACTGCGAAAGTCGGAGCCCTGCGTGTTCAACAGCCGATCGAGCACGCGGAATTCGTTCGGCCCGAAAAACCCCTGCGGCCGCAGCGCCAACATGGCCGCCGCGTCGTCGGTGAGGTAGTCGAGCCGCATTTGGCCCGAAGCTGGATCGGCCGACTCGGCCGTGGCTGGCGGCGATTCAGCGGCGGGCGGTTCGGTGGCCGGTGATTCGGAAGCGGGTGATTCCGCCGCAGGCGGCACTGCGGAGGCTGGCGGCGCGGCGGGCGTCTCGTCGACGCCGTCGAGCCCGGCTTCGGCCGCCGGCGGTGACTCTTCGGCAGCGGCCTCCGCCGCACAGGTCAGGCTTGTCGCGACTCCCTGGCAGATCACCGCGGCGGCCACCAGCAGTTGCCGCAAGCTGCGAACCAGGGGTGAAGCAGCACGACAGAAAGAGACAGCGCCGCGCACCAGAACAAACTCAGCGGTCATCATCCCCTCCTCGACCGGCAACCGCTCGTTCGCATCGTGAGTCGACGCGCTATTAGACGCCGCTCGCACGTCATTGTCCCGACTGCCGACCGAAGTTGCCAGTTTTTTCACAATCCGCTCAGCTCAGGAGAACTGCAAAGTCGGGGACCGCCGAAAACATGTACCTGTCCCGCTCGCATTCTTGACTTTGCAGCTCTCTGACAATCCGCTGCCGAGTGTTATCCCCCCCACCCAGGGAAGGCCGCGGCGATCATCCAATCTTCGTTCGCCGGCCGCGCGCGAATCTTGGCAACGATCTTCAAAAATGAAACCGCAGGCGTCGGGAAGCCCCGCTCGTTCGCTTCGACACCGGCACGCCAAACTGTACTAACGTTACTAATACAGATGGCCCGCGTCAACAAGATTTCGCAAACCTGTCGAGAAGCGTGAGCGCCGGCCCCGGCCTCGCAGAGGCCGGCTACAGATCCTGTAGCCGGGGTCTTCGACCGCGGTCTTCCTCAAGCCTCGCGCCTCAAGCCTCGCTCCTCAGTCCTGTCCCTCACTGCGGCCGGCTAGAGATTCTCCTCACCACTCTCTCCCTCAACTCTCACAATCCCCGGCCTCGCAGAGGCCGGCTACAGAAGACCCTCACCCCTCAAGCCTCGCAATCGGGTGCCACTGCTGGCTTGTCCAGCAGTGCTCTTCCTCTCGCCCGGGGGCATTCGATCGTCCGCTATTGGCCCTATCTCGAAGAAAAGCGAAACAAACCGTAGCGGCACAGAGCCTCACCGCACCACGAGCCGGCACGGTTGTTTGGCTACTGCGATGCGGGCTGTAGTCCCACTCTCAAACGCCAGGGCATCGGCCTCGATGCCGTCCGAGAAAATCACGCCCCCCGATGGCATGAGAGACTCGACCACGAGCTCGTTGCCCGCGTCGAGCAGGCCCGCCACTAGGCTCGCACTCGACTGTTTGCTGACGAAAGGCTCGCGCACGGCCCACAACAATCGCCGGTCCTCCCAGTCGAGTCGCGGTCGCTCCGTGATTTCGGCTCCCAAAAAGGCGGCGACTCCTGCTGCCATGTTGAAGACCGACGAAAGCCAACCGGTCGAGCCGGCGCCGGTGGCCACGAGCACTCCACTCGAAGACTGAGGCTCGGATCGCCCGTTGACTTCCAGTGTGTATCGCGCCGAGGTATGAGTCCGGCTACCGATAAAGAAATCGTTGAAAGCCGAGAGCCGTTGGCCGTCGCTCAGGTTGACTTCGGCCATGGTGACGTCCCGCGCGCGATACCGTCGCTCAAGAACCGCGCCCACCGCCGAACGCACGCTTTCCAGAGTAAACGGCAGCAAGATACCGTCGAACCGCGACGCGTCGGGGTTCACACCCACAATCGGAATATCGCCCACGTACTTCGCGGTGTTCGCCACCAGCCCATCCTGGCCGACCACGACCACCGCCACCACGCTCCAGAAAACATAGGTGGGCAACAATGTGCGATCGATGAATTTGACAGGCAGGCCAAAGTCCAATTCGCGTTCAAGGCTCTGCACCACTTCCTGATAGCGACGGTCCTCACGTTCGTAAGTGCTGAAGTCCGCCTCTTGGAATTGCTGGCTCGCGGCTGCCCGACGCGCCGCCGGCGCTGCCTGGCGACGGACAACTTCATGAGCCCGCGCTTGGCGCAGGTAGAACTTGGCCTGGCTCGCCGTGGCCCAGCGCTGCCGCAGACCCTGCAAGCGTGTCTCGCGCGTGACGACAACGATCGATTCGGAAATCACGTCACTCTCGCGGCTTGCGCAACAGCGAATTCAACAACTCGGGGCTGATGTTCAATTCGCCGATGTGCTGGGCGTTGTCCGCCAGATCTCGGAAAGCCAAGGCAATGATCGACTGCGGATTCGCCGCACCCGACGAGACCGCCATCAGCGTGCGCCAATCGACTCCTTTGAGCGGTTCCAGCACCGCCTGCAGCGCAAAGGCGCGGGCTTCGGCTTCCTGGCGCTCGTTTTGCACGCGTTTGCCGACGAGATTCGCTCGTTGTTCTTCGACGGCGATCTCGGCGGCCATTTTCTTTTCGCGCACCTGCCGCGTCTTTTCCTCAACGGCAATTTCCGTATTCAACTCATTCTCTTTGATCGTCCGTTCGAGATCGACCGCGGCGTTGCGCCGTGCGTAAACCGCTTCGTCTGCCTGCCGCAGCAACTCCTCGCGGGCAGCGGCTTGCATGGCTTTGCCCATGTCGGGATTGGGTTTGATCGCCACGATTGACAGCCCCAGCAAGTCCACGCCGTGCAGGGCCAGCTCCGCGCTCTCGCGCAAGCCAGCGGTCACCTCGGCGATCAACTCGGTGGAACTGGTGAGCAAATCGCGGAGACGCGACCTTTGCGTAAAGCGGCGCGCAAACAACTGCGTGGCGTGGATCATGCGATCGGCCAGTTTCGTCGGATCATCCGAGCGATACAACCCGCTCCGCGTCACGCTGTAGTCGAGCACCTTCGACAATTGCACCGGATCGGCGACGCGATAGGTCAACTGCCCTTGAATGGTGACATCCTGAAAATCGGCCGTCACCTCGTTGAACGCGAAAGGAACATCGTTGCTGGCCAGCGCCACCTGCACGATCTCCGCGCGCGGCGCGAAATAGAAGAAACTCAAACCGGCGCCTTGGCGGACCACCTTGCCATTGCGGTAGTGAATGACATAGGTCGTCGGGCGGGCGCGCAGGAAGCGAATACCAAACACGGGCTGCCCTCAGTCGGCAAGAAACGCGTCGTGCGGACTTCGCAAAGCGGCGAAGCCCCGGGCACGGTTTTCCCTGCCCAAGAGTATGTCGACGGCATCCGGAGTCAAGCCGAACAATCGGCACAAGCGACCCATTGCGCCTGATTGAATCCCCCCTCTCCCCTTGTGGGAAAGGGCGCCGACAGGTCCGATACCGAAGCAGCCAGCGACGCCCTGGTCGAACTGCCGCAATCGTTTCACGCAACTCGCCCGCCGTGCAGCTTCCGGGTACATTCGAGAGCAATATCCATCTGGCAGGCGAGCCGCCGGCACGGCCGCGCCAGCCGCGCACCAACCGTGGACCCTGCTACCGCGATGAGCGAGCCCCAATTTCTGGGCATTGAAATCGGCGGCACCAAACTGCAAGTAGCCGTCGGCTCGGCCGCGGGACCTCCGCTGCTGGGGGTCGAACGTGCCGATGTCGATCCCGCGGGCGGGGCCGAAGGCATCTTGGCCGAGATCGAGCGCTTGGCCCGCCGACTGTTGGGCAAACATCGGGCGGCGGCCATCGGCATCGGTTTTGGCGGACCGGTCAGCCGCGCCGGCCAGGTGGTCAAGAGCCATCACATCCAGGGTTGGGATGCCTTTCCGTTGGCCGATTGGGCACGCGAACGATTCGACCTGCCGGCGATCGTCGCCAACGACGCCGACACCGCCGCCCTGGCCGAAGCCCGACTCGGCGCCGGTCGCGATGCCAACCCCGTCTTCTATATCACGGTCGGCACGGGCATCGGAGCAGGGCTGGTGCTCGACGGCCAGATTTACCGCGGTCATGGAGTGAGTGTCGCCGAGCTCGGACATCTGCGTCCCGGTTTGCAGGCCGAGGGGGCCGATCAAATCCTGGAAAGCTACGCCGCCGGCTGGGGAATTGCCTCGGCCGCGCAAGCCCGACTGCGCGACCCGATGAGCTACCGCCTGGGCGAGCTGCGCGCCAATCGCCGTCGCCCCGAAGACATCCGCCAGCGACTGATCGAAATCGAAGAAGCAGGCGAGGCCGACGCCGGCGACTTGCTCGACCGCTGCGATGGTCAGCCCGATCGCCTCAGCACCAAGCTGGTGGTCGAAGCGGCCGCGGCCGGCAATGGCATCGCCGCCGAAATCTTGCGGCAAGCCTGGCAAGCGCTCGGCTGGGGAATCGCCCAGGCGATCACGCTCCTTTCGCCCGAGGTCGTCGTGATCGGCGGCGGGGTGTCGCTGGCGGGTCGCGAGCTGTTCTTCGAGCCGCTGGAGCGCGAAGTCGAGCGCTACGTCTTTCCGCCGCTGAAGGAAAGTTACCGCATCGTGCCGGCGGCGCTCGGCGAAGAGGTCGTGCTCTACGGCGCGCTCGCGTTGGCCGCCGAAGCGCAGGCCGCGGCGACTTAGGACAGGCCGCAAAAAAACTTCTCGACAATCCCCTCTCCCCCTCGTGGGAGAGGGCAGGGTGAAGGGGACGCAAACCAGGAAGTTATTTTGCAGCCTGTCCTTGGTTAGACAACTTTCACGTAAGCCGGGCGCGACTTACGTCGAATTGCCCGCGATTTCGTTGACGGCCGCAACCGCCCGCCGTTATAGCTAAAGTGTATGGAACGGGCGTGACGAGAGGCCGGCTGCCATGCACGAGGCCGTCAAACAAGAGCTCAATCGGCTCCGCCGCGAGGTCGCCGAGCTGGCGTCGGGCGATGCGCCGCCGCTGCCCGACGGGCGAAGCGGATCGGTCGGCGCGATGCGACCGCCCAACGTGCCGCCGCCACGCCCCAGCGCGCTCGTCGCACCGCCGCTACCTGGCGCGCGCGCTGATGCATCTAGTATTGACGCGCCGCAGCTCGTGCCGCCACCAGCAGCGCAGCCAGCGCTCTTCGGTGCTTCTACTATCAGTGCGCCGCAGCCGACTGCCGGCGCGCCAGCGCTGCAATCAACGGCCGCCGCGCCATCGCCATCGCTGCGGCCGTCGTCGCTCTGGTCGCTGGGCGCGCTCGTCAAGTTGCTCGTGCCGCAGATGCCCGGCTGGCTGACGAGCGTCACGGTTCATGCCGGCTTGCTCGTGGCGTTGGCCTTGGCGTCGGTCGCGGCCAGCCCCGGCGGTCTTGCCGAAACGTTGAGCGTCGTCTGGTCCGATACCGACGCCGCGAGCGACGCCCTGGTTGAACTGCCGCAGTTGATTACGCTCCCCGATGTCGACGACCCCGGCGCGCTCAGCGCCGACGCCGCGCGCGATCCCGGCGCCGCGGCACTCGCCGGCGGAGCGCCCGAGATCACCGCCACGGCCGACACGGCCGCCTACCTCGGCGAATCGACCGGCTCAGGCCTGGGAGACGAAATGGCCGCCGCCCTGGGCAACGGCCGCGAGCTCCCTGGCGTCGACGAACCCAGCCAGGGCGACGCCGACGAAGAGCCACTCCGCGGCAAAGGCTACGCCTCGTTCTGCGGGCTGGAAGCCAAGGGCTATCGCTTCGTGTTCATCGTCGATTCGTCGGGGAGCATGCAAGGCCCTCGCTTCATGGCGGCCTGCCACGAATTGCTGACGTCGATCACCGACCTCGACGAACATCAAAGCTTCTACGTGATCTTCTTCAACGCCACCGACTATCCGCAGGCCTGGCCGCACGTCGACAACGAGATGTCGCCGGCCGGCCTCGAGTCGACTGAGCGCGTGAGCCACTGGATGCGCGGCGTGATCCCCAACGGCTGGACGAACCCCGACGGCGCGATCCGCCGCGGCCTCGACCTCAAGCCCGACGCCATCTTTCTGCTGACCGATGGCGAATTCAATCAAGGCAGCGCGCTGTCGGTGATCCGCCGGCACAAGTTCCGCGCGGCGATTCACACCGTGGCCTTCGGTTCGCCGGCCGGCTCGCCGATGCTGCAGGAGATCGCCGACCGCACCGGCGGCACCTTCCGCTTCGTGCCCGAATAGCTTGAATTCGCACGCTCGGGTGCCACTGCTGGCTTGTCCAGCAGTGCTCGATTGAATCTCCCCTCTCCCCTCGTGGGAGAGGGTGCCGACGACGAGGCAATCGTCGCCGGCGGGTGAGGGGCGTCATCCCCGGCCTCACTGAGGCCGGCTACAGATTCTGTAGCCGGGGTCACCGACCCCGGTCCTCCTCAAGCCTTCTTCTCGGGTGCCACTGGCTCTGCCAGTGCTCTTCCTCAAGCCTCGCGCCTCACCCCTCAAGCCTCACCCCTCACTCCTGCTTGACGGCCAGTCATATTTTGTACAAAATAATATACCAAAATAGGCCCGCACAGGGTCTGCGTCCCCTCACTTCAGTCCCTCTCTCCTCCACCCAGGACTTGCCACATGCCCACCAAGACTAAGCCCGCCCAGAATCCGCCAACTCCCGCCGCGTCCCCCCACGAAACGTCCACCAACGGTTCGCCCGCCGCCGGCCACAAACTCGAAAACCGCCGGGCCGAAGTCGCTCGCCTGCTGGCCGAATTTCGGGCAAAATATCCCCCCGCCGCTCACCCGCCAAACGGCTCGCCCGACAGCCCGCCGGCGCCCGAGCCGGCCACTCCGCCGACGCGGGCCACGCAGCTCGTGCAGCTCGTCCGCGACTCCGGCGCAATATTGTTCCGCGATGCCAACGGCCGCGCGCAGCTCACCTTTCCGGTGACCTCGTCCGACGGCCGGCATTTCGAAACCCGTCCCCTGCGGAGCCGCGCGGCCCGCCACTGGATCGCCCGCCAATATCACGAAGCGACCGGCTCCGTCCCGGCCGGGCAAAACCTGCGCGAAGCCTTCAACGTGCTCGAAGGGCTCGCCTGCCACGACGGCCAGCAGCTCGATCTCCACCTCCGCGTCGGCGAGCACGCCGGCCGGATCTACATCGACCTCGGCGACGAACTATGGCGGGCCGTCGAGATCGACACCGCCGGCTGGCGACTCACGGCCGATCCGCCGATCCGCTTCCGCCGCTCCCCGGCGATGTTGCCCTTGCCCGCCCCGGCCGTTCCTGTAGCCGGGGTCTCCGACCCCGGACTGGAACCCCCGGCCTCGCAGAGGCCGGCTACAGAAAATCCTCAAGCCTCCTTGAACCACGACGACACGACGAACACGAAGCACGTCGATCCACAGATTTCGCAAATGACGCCGACTGAATTCGATCCCTCGGGTGCCGTTCCTGTAGCCGGGGTCACCGACCCCGGTCCGAGCGATTCCCCCTCTCCCCTCGTGGGAGAGGGTGCCGGCGACGAGTCATCGTCGCTGGCGGGTGAGGGGGCGTTTCCTCCGGCCTCACTGCGGCCGGCTACAGATTCTCCTCACTCCTCTCCCCCTCAACTCTCTCCCACCCCTAGGGCAATCGCATCACAATCTGCGGGCTGTGACTAGTGCCAGCATCGCGGCTGCTGGAAGAACATGTGGCCGTACACTTGTCCCAAGGCTATTTCTGCGAAAAATGGCCGGTCGAGTTTTCAA
>JBFXAH010000016.1:0-159281 GCA_050184475.1 Pirellulales bacterium
GCACTCCGAGGACTTTCACCGGCGCCTGGGCCGTACCTGTCAGCGGCTCGCGCAGCGTTTGATCGCGTGTTTCCAGGCCCAACTGATCGCGAGCGGCCATCAAGATCGCTTGCCGTATCAACTCGCGTATCAACAGCTTGCCGCTAGGCTGAGGCACCGTCATGTCGGGTTCGCGGGAGTCGAGGCCGACTATTCTTGCCCTAGGTCGTGTCGGCGCCGCGGGCTCGGTGCCGCGCAAAGGACTCATTGTTCCGATGTTGGCGACCAAGATGGCCAGGACGAGTGCCCTGCACATAACATCACCCCCCGATCCGACGTAACCGTTCGGCCGACGATCACGATTGTCGCCCAGCTGCAAGACGGGCTCAAGATACGCGGATCGTTCTCTCGCCGCGTTTAGGTGGCCATATGACGGGCAGCACGGCGGAATCCTGGCGTCGATGCCCGATCACGGCCCACGCGGCTTTCCAGGCGAGGAAGGCGGCTAGTTCATTCGTCGATTAGGATGAAGGCGATGGAAAGCGCTCCCAATCGCCTGCCATTTCAATTCGCGTTGTGGCGCCTGCTCGCGGCGGTGAGCTGCTTTGGTCTGTCGGGTGGCACCCTGCGGTACGCAATCCACGAGATTGACACGTACGGGGGCGGATTCTACCCAATTCTGCTCTTGGTGTTCGCCGCCATTTCGCTCGTGGTTGGAATCTGGCTGATTTTTCCCCGAGTGATCGAAGCAGCGCTGAAAGGGGTGCTCTACGTGTTGTCCCTCTTCGATGGCTGGTAGTGGCTGACAGCTGTGTGCAGGGCGGTGGGGCAGTGACTTAACAGTGTGTTGCTCGGCGTGCGCGTCGACGTTCGACGACCGCCCATCCGGCTTTCCAGGCGAGGAAGGCGGTCAAAACCGAAGCCGGCCAACCTAGGGACGGGTTGAGATCGCAATATCGAAGCAGATAGAACTCCGTGCCGGCGTTCTTCCAGCTTCGCAGCAATTTCGCGTTGAAATGACTTGGCACTTCGTGCGGCGCATTTGGCGCAACAATCAGTTCGTCGCGCGTTAAGAAGTATGGCCTCGTCGCCATTCCCCAGGCCACGATCGCCGTGAGAATCATGATCGTCGATAGGCGGAAGCGGAACCAGCGTCTCTTGGGCTTCTCGTCCATGCCGTCAGGATAGCAGGCTGCGCACGTTGATCGCTCCCCGCGCAAGAGAAAACCCGGCGAGCGTCGGGGCAGGGAACACTCGCCGGGCCGTACCGGCCTTTTGGGCCGAATTGTCACGACGCCCCAACGGATCGAGAATCCAGCAACGGCAATCGAGAGGTCGGGACGCTTGGATGGGTACTAGATGGCCCCCGGCACTGAGCCGGAAGGTGCTACGGTCACCACTCAATTGCCAACGTGTAACAGCCCGGCCAAGGTGTTGGCGTGGCCGATTCCGCAAAGCGTGTCCCCGCCGTCGATTCTTGTTGAACTCGCTGTAGTGGGAGTTTAAGGTAATGCATCAAGCGGCTTAGTCGTGCAGGCCGGTGATTCAGGTGCAGGAACCGCTAGTGAAGACCATCTGATATTCGCATTCTCTCGCGTCGTGGTCTTCGATTTCTTCCGCGCTTTCCGCGGTTCTCTCTGCACAAGGGTGGCTACATGAACAGTCGGTTGATCTCGTCGTTCGCTTTCGCTGCATTCGTGGCAAATACGATCGCAACGCCAGCCTTAGCAGACAACGTAAAGAACATTAGCACCGGAATCGTCGACGGCACAGGGTTAAAAATCGACAACAACGATACCGACACGGATTTCGTGATCGGAGCCGGCGGCACAGGTGGCCTAGTCGGTTCGACTCCGATCGCGCGTTCCACGCCATTGCCTAACCCCTATGTGCAAGACGGAGCGTCGCCGAACTCGCGCTGGATCGCAATTTATACAGGCTCAGAGGGCGAAGGACTAAATGCCCCATTTGGAACCTACTTCTTCGATACGACGGTGAACCTCACTGGCTTCCGCGCTGCCACCGCTCAGATTCCCAGCCTCCGCTATGCCACCGACGATCGATTAGTCGGTATCTATGTCAACGATGACTTGGTTTATTCGAAGTCGCTCGATGGACTGGGAGAATTCGACGGCTTTAGAGACCTCGGCGCGCTCGGCCTTGGAAACTTTGAACCAGGCGTAAACAAGCTTCGCTTCGAGGTCATCAATAGTCTAAATGGCACTCCATTGGCATTTCGCCTTGAAGGCTCCGTCGTCGCCAGCGTCCCTGAACCCAGCGGCATTTTATTGGGCTTACTTGGCGCGGCGACGGTCGGATTGGTTGGCATTCGTCGTAGACGAAACCACTAGCCTTCAAACTGGCGGTCGCCGGCGCTTCACTCCGCCGACTCGACCAGCGGGTAGTGTCCGAGCAGTGTGTTGCTAATGTGGCTGGCTGGTCGGCGATAACCATATTCCGATCAGGATGGCGATGATCCCGAGAATCACCAGCCACTCTAGAAACCCTAGTCGCATCATCCAGCTTGGCCGTCGTACCGACCGTCGTGGAATGCCGCCATTGCACTCTGGCGCTCGATATGGGTTCTCGTTCTCGTCCATAGCTCTATTCTTGCGCGGCGGACTCGCGGCGTCGAATAATCCGCGGGCCGACTGCCCACGCGGATTTCCAGGCGAGGAAGGCGGCCAGGGCGAGGGCACGTCATATCATCTGCGGTAAGGCTTGCCCATCTTGTACAACGCCAGCCGTTCTTGGCCTTTCGCCACGGACACGGGGTCTTGCCTCATCAATTCGATTGCCTTGTGCTGTGATTCAATCGCCCCGGAAAAGTCGCCCGTCTCCGCGAGCGCGGCGGCCAACGCTTGAAGACTCTCGCCCTCACGCCATCTCGTCAACTCACAGGCCTTGGTCGCGAAGTCGACGGCTTGCTTCCCGTCTCGCAGTTTCTCGCCGCCTGTCGCCCACACGTCCGCACACGAGCGATACGCATACGCGTCCATCGGGTCGATTTCGATTGCCTTGCGGTAGTCAGCTAGTGCCGATTGCAAGTCGCCCTTCGATTTGTACGAATCCCCTCGATTGGTCAAGGCGAACACATAGGTCGGCTTGAGTTGAAGTGCTTGGTTGAAATCGTCAATCGCCCGATCAATTTCGCCAAGCTTCGCCCAGACGATGCCGCGATTGTTGAAGTGCCCTGGTTGACGCGGGTCAAGGCGGATCGCCAGCGAGTGATCATTTAGGGCATTCTTGAATTCGCCTTTGGCCTTCCACGCGAGACCTCGATTGCTAAGCGCAAAAACATATGCAGGATCCAACCGCAAGGCTTCGGTAAAATCCGCGATCGCGGCATCAAGTTCGCCTTTCTTGTAATAAACGAACCCGCGGCTATTGAAATCCGTGGCGCTAGGAGTTCCGCCTTTAATGACCATGTCGAAAGCAGCGAGCGCCAAATCAAGTTTGCCTTCGGCCAAGTAAACGGCACCAAGGTTGGAATTCGCCCAAGCGCTGTTGGGACTAGTTGCCAAATGCCGAGTGTAGTAGGCAATCGCTTCACTTAACAAGAGCATGTCGGATTTGTTCACCCAAGCAGCGCCGATCCACAGTTGGTCACCCTCGACCTTGGTCACTACGCTTGGCAATTGCAGTTGAGTGAAGGGTACCAGTCGACCGTTGTTGACGGGCCGGCACGTCTCTTTCGGCATCACTTGCTTGCCGAGCCAGAACTCGTCTCCCAGGGCAAAGACTGGCGTGACGGATACAAGTACGACGGCGCCTAGCAGGCATTTTGGTTTCATTGTTCTCTCCATGAACGGTACGGAGCGGACCGTCGGTCGCGACCGGGAATTCTCAGCCGAGAGCGCACGAGCACAAACCACGTGCTCAAGCGAAATTGGAACCAGCGGCGGCGCTTGGGCTTCTCGTCCATAGCCGTCTATTCTGTCGTGGCAGACCGGATGCCTCGACGTTCGATCAATTTCCAGGCTGCCTTCCAGGCGACAAATGCGACCAGCGCTGCAACTGGTCCCAGCGCCATCGGATTAAAACGATGCACCATGATCTGTGACCTGAGGTTTGTGCCGCCCGACGCGTATACATATTCGCCATGCTGGATCGGTCCGGGAGGCCACAATTGGGGTTCTCGCAAGAAAAAGGGCCAGCACGACATTCCCCAGGCCACGATTGCCACCAAAACGAACATCGTGTTAATGCGAAACTGGAATTGGGCTCGCTGCATCAATGCCAGGATTAGCAGCAGTGAAAGACTGAAAGAGATGTAAAGCACTGAGAACCATTGCATCTCCCCACCCATCGGACGATAAACGAGGCTTGCCGCGACCAGGCAGGCTGCAAGCAGACCAAGTGCCAGCGAGATTCGCGTTCGCGCGCGAGAGGCATGCTTCAACAGCGCACAGAGCACGCTCAAACCTGCGAACGGTGCCGCACACCATAGCGTTAATTGCCAATCAATTGGCGAGTTTTGCTTGACCACTTTCG
The DNA here is from genome assembly GCA_050184475.1 of Pirellulales bacterium. Classification (GTDB taxonomy): domain Bacteria; phylum Planctomycetota; class Planctomycetia; order Pirellulales; family JAEUIK01; genus JAIESQ01. Next base: position 4,474 of record JBFXAH010000016.1, read on the forward strand.
CGAGTCCAAAGTGCCAGAACAACAGGGCGATGCCGGCTCCTGCAAACAACACCAGAACCGACAGTGCGATGCGGACGCGCCGCGATGGCAGGTATGATTCGGCGTCGGTTCGCAGCAGCGCCACCAGCGGCATCGCGGCCAGCAGCGTTGCGCCAAGCGTCGTTGTCAATAACGCTGAAACATCGAGTTCATGGGCGGCGCCGAATGGTCCAAGCCAGATAAGTCGCGCTGCCAGCCCTGTGAACAACAGGCCGGCCGCGATCACCTTTTTTGGCGCCTGCCAGAAATCACGTAGCCAGATTCCAACGGCGCAATACGGCGAGAATGCCATTCCGAGGCCGATTCCGCAGAGCAACATGCTGCCAAAATCGCCCGGCGAAAGCCCACATAGGTAATACCCGGCGGCCAAGGCGGCGAAGGACACTGCATAACGCATCACCAAATTCTATCGCGACCTGCCTGCCGGCGCGGAGGCCGATTTCACGTGTCGGCGAACAAGTCGCGGACCGAGTGCCTACGCGGCTTTGCAGGTGAGGAAAGTGGGGAGGACGCGGTAGCCGGCAACCGACGTGGATTGGCATGGACCGCTGCCGCTTCGCCGGCCATACTTCAGCCCCGGCCGATGATCAACATGTCCCGAATTGGTGGAGGCGAAGCCATGAGGCGCAGGGTGGTCCTTGCTGATTTGACGTGTGGATTTTTCGTCGGCGGAGCCTTGTTGATCGCCTGGTCTGCGACGGCCGAGGTGCCTATACCGAGTGGGGCCGGCAAACCGTCTGAATTCAGTACTTTGGGTGTTTCCGCGAAGTCTCCGGACTGCGAGATTCTCGGACCAATGACATCAGGCGGGCATGCCGTACCGCTCGACCCGCCGACGCCCGACGAGGTATTCCGTGCGCTGGCAACAAGCAAATTGTCCAATGGCGTCTCACCGCCGGTCGGCGGTCAACCGCGGAATGTCCGCTTGGTGTTGGAACGAGTCGCCGATTACGTCGATGATGTCCGCGTGTTTCCACTGCTCGGCCCAATGCAAATGCATCACGCCCGCTACAAGTGCACGATCTTCTCGAACGAACCAACCGACAAGGAGGTGCGTTCGCGTCGCCCGGACGTGAATCAGCACGTCCGGCAGCTCCTCTACATCGATCACAAGCACCTGCACCAGGTCCGTCACCCGGACGACGTCGCGAGGTAGTCGGCGGCGCCGTCTGATTCGACATGCACGGTCGAATGGACGTTGGATCGATGCGGTGGGATCATCGCCGGGTGCCTCCAACGCTTGGTATCGGCCGATGTCTCAACTGGCGATGCAGTGTAGCGGCGATCTCGTTTCTGGTTCATCGCGCTATTCTGGCGAGCCATCCCTGCGGCGTCGAACAAGTCGCGGCCCAACAAACCAAGCGGCTTTCCAGGCCAGCAAGGCGGCCAGGGCAAAGGCGGGCCAGTTTGGGTTACAGCCCTTCGTTGCCGCCGCCGTAGAGCAATGGCTTGGCAGTCAGCTGCAGCGTATTTCCGGCTGAGGCGGTCGTTCTCACTGTCAAAGTGTACGCCTCGCGTTTGTTCAGAGGCACGTTACGTCCACTAACGTGCCAGAATGCTCCCTCGGCGTCACTCTGCATTAGCATCCATTGCTGCAAGGGCCCGCCATATTGCATGATCGCTCGACCTTGGCTGTCAACGAGCACCACGTCAACGGATATACCTCGCAAGCGCACATCACTTCTGAGTTGTTCCCCAAAGTTCCACCCAGTCCAGCCTTCGGCGGATGTCATCGCGAGCTTGAACGTCGTGCGTGTCGTCGGTGGTCCGCTGAAGCAAAACTGGGTTACGTTTGAGTCGCTGAGCGAGATCGCCGGGAACTCGATTCGGTAGCGTGGATAAGACCAGAAGCCACCATCTGAAAGGGAACCGTCGCCGACGAAGGATTCGGAATCGTAGTAGAGCAAGCCACGGAGATACAACGCCCCAAACAAGCACGCGGCGAGGATCGCTACCAGCAAAAACCATGTGCTGAAACAAAACTGGAACCGCGGTCTCTTGGGCTGCTCGACCATAGCCCTTCTATTCTGGCGCGACGGGCTGGCGGCGTCGACGTTCGACGACAGTCCACGCGGCTTTCCAGGTGAGGAAGGAGAGTAGGGCCAGGGCGGGCCACACTACTAATCGTGGCCCAATGACGAGCGAAAAAAAATGGACCGGAGCTGCCGACGCGAAGCTTGCGCTTAATGCGAAGCCAATGTTGTTTGACGGCGTCGGGAACGGACGTTCGGAAGACACGTTCGGGATGTCCCAGCGGACTTCGAAATGGATAGTCTTGGTCAGCGCCGGTATCGACAGTGCGTCGTGCTTGTATTGTCCCCACGGCCGGCAGGCCATCGCCCAGGCCGCGATCGCCGTCAGAATCAAGACCGTCGACAGCCGGAAGCGGAGCCAGCGGCGTGGGGGCTGCTCGACCATAGCCATCGATTCGGTGGTGGGTCAGTTTAACCGGCCGGTCCATTGAGATGTGCGCGAAGTCGATTCGGAGTCCTCTTTAGACTGACAACGATCGCGGCGGACAGCGCGACCGCGCAAAGCGCAAATGTCCACCCTGGCAGGACGATCCAAAGGAACAATAGACATACGCCCATGCACGCGAGAAGGCCAATGACCAGGAGCATAAATGTGGCGAACGTCAACCAGCGGCTCTTGGGCTTCTCGTCCATAGCTCTATTCTGGCGCAGCGGATTGCCGGCGTCGAATAACCCGCGGCACCACGGCCCACGCGGCTTTCCAGGCGAGGAAGACGGCCAGGGCTAGTGCGGGCCAGCGCAATGCAGGGTTGATTCCAGTTTCCGCGTCGAGCGTTGCCAATTCCGCAGTGTGGTAGGGATCGTCGTCGTTGTAGCCAAGTAACAGTTCGTGCTCGGCAACGACACTCAAAAGGTCTGTGCAGTACGGCCGGCAGGTCATCCCCCAACCGAGAATCGCCAGCAACACGAACCAGGTGCTCAGGCGAAACTGAAACCAGCGGCGCGGGGGCAGAAAGCGCATTTGAGCATTCTAGCCGAGGGACGTCTGCAACACCCTGCGCGCCCGAGTCCCGGTAGTGATACCGTTTGAAAAAGCTCTTCAGGCCGACCGCGCCCGCCGTCGTTCGGCTAAGCGCCAAGCGACGAAGGCAGTCAGAGCCAACACATAGACCGCAAATGCCCATCTCGGCAGGACAAGCCAAAGGAACAAAAGACACACCCCCATGCACGCTATGAGGCCAACGACCAGTACCATGAATGCGGCGAGGCGATACCAGCGGCGTTTCGGCTTCTCGTCCATAGCAAAGTTCATTCTGCCGCGCGGGCCTTGCCGTACCACAAAACGCGCGTCGCGTTACCGCACTCGATATTCCGCTTGCTCGTCATCCCAATGCCACTGTCGCTCGGACAACGACCGCCGCACCGAGTCGATTCCTCGCAACAGTCGTTGGCGATCCGACGACTTGAGATCGGCGAGCGTCGCGGCGTCCGGCTGAAAATCGGACGCCACGAGCTGCAAAAGTTGCCGTGCCACTTTCGACGCCGTGTGGTCGCGCCGCCGTGGGTCCAGAATGAAGATCGGACCATTCAATGGCGCATCGGCTCCGACAAAAAGCGGGCTCTCGACGAGCGCATCGAGCAGCTCCTCCGGCCTGGCCGGCGGGGTAACCCTGGCAACGCTCACGTGAAAGTATGTCTCCCTAAGTCGAAAGAGACTGAGCAACTGCCTACGCTCAGCGCTAATGGCCCACTCTTGCGCTAGCAACGGTATCGTCTCGACGAAGACGAATGGGAGCGAGGGAAAGTCTTCTCTCTGTTGTTCCAGCAGGGCTCTCTCAAACGGGTCGCCGGGGAGATCGAACGGAATCGGCGCCTTGGTCGGCTTCGGTTCGAACATCAGGGTCAGCAGGCCGTGAAAAAGTCCGCTCGACGCCGGCAACTCGTCGTTCGACAACACGCGGACGAATTCTCGCAACGCCGTCTGCTGCTGCCGCTCGGTCAGCGGTCGCAGCCGATCGAGCGCGCGAATCATTGCGCGGGGGTCGTAACGCCGAGACATCGCCAGGCGGTCCGCATTCAGGGCGCGCATCAACTCGTCGAGCGTCCGTTCCTCGAAGGCGTCGGGATCCGGACGCGGCCCGAGGCCAACGGTCGAATGCACCCGGTCGCGAGCCGTGAAGTAGACGCGTCCCAACGTGGGCAGGTCTGCCGCTTCCTTCGCGCCATAGAGCCAAACGTGTGCCACTTGAGAGGCGGAATCGCGACGGGTTGCCGCCACGACCAGATCGGGATCGCCGAGCACCGCGCGCACTTGCTCGGACGTTCGGCCCGGGATGACTTCGTACAGCGCGCGAATGAACCGCCCGCGGCTGCGGGGCGCGGGGGTCGCCTCAGCGCCCTGGGCCACTAGCGAGACGAACGCCCCGGCCAATGTACACACGAGGAAGAACGCTCGGCTGCGCGTCACTCGGAGGACGACGTTTTGGGTCACCGACATGGTCGCGATTCCCAAACAATGGAACCTGCCTAGGGGCTGCTCGGCCATGCGTTCATTCTGCCGCGCGGGCGTCGCGGCGTCGAACGATTCGCGGGCCGATCGCCCAGGCGGTTTTCCAGGAAAGGAAGCCGGCCAGAGCCAGGGCCGGCCAGACGTATTGTGGCGGGCGACCAAATCGCCGACGGAGACCCATTACCTCGATCTGGTTTCCGTGCCCCTCCAATTCGACAACTTGTATCCCTTCTTTGTTCATCTCGCGCCAGAATTCAGTGGGCGCCAGCTTGCCGCTATACGTGCGATGCACGATCTCCCATTCCGTGTGACGCATTTCTACCATCGCCCAGGCAACAATCGCCACCAGCACGAACCACGTGCTCAAACGAAACTGAAACCAGCGGCGTTTCGGTGGATCGGCCATGCCATTCATTCTGCCGCGCGGGGGTCGCAGCGTCGAACTAATCGCGAGCGGATTGCCCATGCGGCTTTCCAGGCCAGGAAGGCGGCGAGGACTAGATAAGGCGCGATACCGAGTCGATTGAATCGACGGAATGAGACATCGTATTGGGCCATGCCACCGGGCGGAACGTCCGGATAGTCCTTGATCGATTTGATTTCTAGCGGCTCAAGACCTGTCGGTAGAGGGACGGGCGTAAAGACCATCGTCGAAACCTGCATATGGTCAATGACGTACAAAGGGCTTGCGCAGGCCCAACCGAGAATCGCCACCAGCACGAACCACGTGCTCAGCCGAAACTGCAACCAGCGGCGTTGTAGTAAGAATCGCATCGGGGCTGGCTAACCTAGGGACGCAAACACCACGCCACGCGCCGTTGTACGGTCATCATACCGTTCGCAAAATGGATTCATTCGCGGGCGGCCTTCCAGAGGACGAACATTGCCAACGCCAGCGCTGGCAGAGTCAGTAACGGATTGGGGCGCAAACTGGCCTTGTACGATGCCGGGTCCCAGAATGGCAAACTCGCCATCCACCACGCCGCGATCGCGGTCAGAATGAGAACCGTCGACAGCCGGAAGCGGAACCAGCGCATCGGCGTCAACCCATTCACCTCGAGTTCGATGTCGTCACGGTGAATTCGCCGAAGTGCTCCCCGGCGGCGGCGACGTCGAAGAACGATGCCTGGTTACTCGTTCTCGCTAAGTTCAACGGTTGACCGGTGAGCAGGCCAACGGGTTTGTCGAGCTGTTCGTCGTAGAGCTGGTCGAGCGAGTCAGGCAGAGCACCGTGGGCATCGAAATAGGCGCGGGCCCGCAAACCCAGCCGTGCAGCCGTTAGTCGTTGGCGCACGCTCAGCATTCTCTCTCGACCCTGCTCGGTCGCGGGAAACATCCAAGCCACCACCGGCCTGCTCTGAAGTTGCTTCTTGGCTTGCACCACCTGATCCGTAAACCTGCGCTGGGCAGCCGGCCCCACGTCGTCGATCGTATCCGCCAGCTCACCTAGCGTAACCAACAGCCACCGCTGTTGCTCAAGCAGTCGCGGGCGGTATAGGGGCGAGCCCCAATACCGGCATTTGGCATTGGCTCCCGGGACCAGATGTGAGCCAGAACCGATCGAGGAAATCATCTCAGCAAGCTGGCGTACCTCAGGGGAACCAATGTTTTCCATCATCGTCAGCATGGTTGCTCGCTCCGCCCGAACGGCGGTGGCCAATCGCGTTGCTACATCGAGAGCGGCCAGGCGGCGGTCGAGTGCATCGCACGTCGTCGCGGCCGGCGCCGCCTCGGCCAGCGCCATCTGCAGCAGGTCGAGCGTTTGATCGATATCGCGTGCGCGCGCCAATTGTCCGACCAGAAACTCCTCGCGCCGCAACAGATCGGCCACGGCAAGCTTGTCGAGGATCGTGGCGAAGAGGCTGGTGGAATCGTGGGCGTCCAGTTCCAGTAACGCCTGGGCGGTCAGCAGCCGCTGGACGACATTCAGCCGGTCGCATTCCGGCAGCGGGATCGCGAATCCGCTTCGTCCGTCGAAGTCGTGAGGGAAGTGGAGTTCGCCTTGATGTGCGAGCTCGACAATCTCAGTTACGGCCGCACGATTGGCTTCGACGAGTGCTCGAATTTCCTCTGCGTCGGCGGCCAACGTCGGCGGATTGGCGTGCAGGGTCGTCTCGAGGTTCTGGGGAAGCGTCCGCGGCAATCGCTCACAGATTGTAAAAAACCGCGCAGCAGCCGCTGCTTCGCTCTGAGTTGCGCGGGGCAGGTCGCGCATGACGACGGGCTCGCCGCGAGCCGCGATCTCGTGCTTGACGCGCTCGAGCGTGACTTTCCACCGTGCGTACCACGCCAGATGACCCAGCACCGCGCCGGCGCAGGCCAAGACAACCCAGGTGCGAAGTCTCAGTCGGAACCAGCGGCGTTTGGACTGCTCATTCATGGCTATTTATTCTGCCGCGCGGGCGTTGCGGCGTCGAACAACTCGCGGGCCGATCGCCCAAGCGGATTTCCAGGCAACGCGCACCAACAAGGCGAGACCCAACCATTTCAATTCGGATGTCATGCGAACAACCTACCGAAAACTAATCTTGCAGCCGGGCAAAGCCGCTTCGAGGGTATCTCTTGCGTTCTCGAGGCGCTTGTCCAGTGTGAGGTGTTTGAGATTCGGCAAGACCTGCAGCGCCAAGACGTCGCCGCTGTCGATGGCAGTACCCATCAGATCGAGCGACTCCAGGCTTGTGATCCGCCGCAAATGCTGGACGCTGGCATTACCAATCGAAGTGCCTGCGAGACTCAGCTTCCGTAGGCGTGGCAGGTGCGCAACTAAGTCGATGCCCTGGTCGGTGATCAAGGTGCGGCTTAGATAGAGTTCTTCTAGTTGCGAGAAACTGGCAATGACCGCCAGCCCGTTGTCATCTACGAGCGTTTCCGTGAGCGCGATCGCCTCAAGCGGCAGCGATTCCAAGTAGGCGAAGCCGCGACCGGAGATTGGCGCACGCTCCAAGCTAATCGTCCGCAGGGTTTTGAATTGTGCCAGCCCCTCGAGCTGGTCGTCGCTTGGCAACGGCACCACGTTCGCAAAACTCACAAAAATCGGACAGCCGTCTTCGTAAACAAAGAACACTTGCTTGGCCTCGAGATCGGCTAGTCCTGGGAACTGATTCAGAGCCTTGTCGCGTTCGGCTTGTTGTCGGGCGCGCTGGTGTTTCTCGCGGACAAGGCGCTCCCGTTGCAGCTGAAAGCTTCCGAGCCGCTGCATCTCGGCCGCTTTCCTTGTAGTGAGCATGCGAGCCGCTCTCGCGCGCCACATCAGCAAACCGGCTGTTCCGGCAAGGCAGGCGACTGCCAAGACAACTCCGTAGGTCAGTCGACGGTTTGTCGATGGCATCGTGAAGCCTCGCGGGTGGTGTTTACGTCTGGCGGAGTACGAAACGCGTGTCGGTTGAGCTGCTCTTCCCTGCCATTCATTCTGATACGACAGACTGTCGGCGTCGAACAACTCGCAGGCCGATCGCCCAGGCGGCTTTCCAGGCGAGGAAAACGGCCAAGGCGAAATAAGGAGCCAAGAACCAGCGGTTCGTCGCTATGCGATGCTCGATCCAATATTGCTTTCCGTTTGGGCCACGGCTGCGCATCGCCTCCGACACCAGGCGCTTCTTGGCACGAATCCAACGGTGCCAAGGTGCGAACTCCTCCTTCGACCGTGGGAACTTGAAAACTTCCTCCACTTCCCATTTTGCCGCGGGATCAGTGGACCTCGAAAGAAATACGAATTCAGACGTCCGGCGTGGTGATTGTGCCATCGCCCACGCCACGATCGCGGTCAGAATCAGGACCGTCGAGATGCGGAAGCGAAACCAGGGACGTTTGGGTGGATCGGCCATGCGCGTCTTTCTGCCGCGGCAGTGGCGCCGAGCTCTGCAACCGGCGTATTCGGTGGATCGAGCGTCCGGCGTTAGTCGATGGAGTCAAACGGAGCGATTTCCGGCATCGAGTCGTTGTCTCGCCAGAACCACCAAGGCATGCTCCAGCGCCGCTCGCAATTGGGCAGCGCTTCTTCAAAGCGTGCCAGCAGCGCTCGGTTCCATTCGACGCTCGAGCTGGAACGGACGTCGATCTCAAGGGACTCGAGATTGTGCAAATTCAACAACGGTTCGATACCGACCGGCGTTGCTTGGGGACAGTCGACAACCAATCGATAGAGAGAGGTCAAGCTGGCGACGTGTGCCAGCCCCTGATCCGTGATCCTGTTGCGGCCTCCAATGGATAGCGATGTGAGCTGCGGCAGGTCGCCAAGTGCTGCCAAGGTATCGTCGGTGGCATCCGTGTCGATCAACGACAGCTCCGACAGCTTTGGCAAGCGACTGATAACAACGACATCTTCTCGGCCGATGGACCACCCAGATATCGTGAGTGATCTGAGTTTCGCGAGGCCGCGTAGGTCGGCCAATCGCAGGCGGGCGTTGTTCTGCCCCTGGTGTGCTTGATCAACGACGAGTGATAAGGACCTGAGTTCTTGCAGAGCTCCGATCGTCTGGAGGTCGGCTGCAGTCAGGTCTGGGAGCATCAAACGTAGCGACGTCAGGGCGGGAAACTCTCGAAGCGCCGGAACCACTTCCCTGGCTTTCGCGGCCCGATTGCTCCTGACCTGCTCGACACTGACGACGTTTTGAAAAAAATCAGTGCCGATCCGATTGCAAAACCAGGCCGGAACCGGAAACGTGAACATGGTTGGAGCCGATTGGTAGCCCACGTGAATCCCCAACGACCTGAGGGTCGCCGCGGCGCGTTGTTGGCGGTAGACGTTGTTCGACCACCAACCGAGCAGAAGGCAAACGGCCGTCAGCGCGGCGAGCAGCGCCCGCAACGTGTACCGCAGTCGGCGCTTTTGCGTTTGCACATTCATGCCATTCATTCTGCCGTGCAGTCGTCGCGGCGTCGAACGACTCGCGGGCCGACGGCCGATGCGCCTTTCCAAGCGAGGAAGGCGGCGAGAGCGAGCGCGGGCCAACGAAGCGCGGGATTCAACTTGCGATTGGCATACGGCGTGCCCCACCGATGCCATATCGATTCGCGTTCGGCCATCGTGTCGGGTGGATTCCAAATGATGTGGGCCCCCGGCCCAAGCACTAGATACGGCCGCGTCGCCATTCCCCAAGCGACAATCGCGGTCAGAATCAGCACTGTCGATAGCCGGAAGCGGAGCCAGGGGCGTTTGGCCTTCTCGGTCATAGTTGGTTCATTCTGGCGCGCGGCCGTCGCGGCGATTCACTAGTCGGTAAATGTCCCAGGTCCCGTTGCGGGCTTGGCCGAATTTTCAAATGAAGCGGTAGCCGAAAACAGTACCCATGCGAAAGAGCCAAGGAGCGCTCCAGCGACAAGGCCGACAATTCCAACGCTGGCGAACGGTAGCCAACCCATATGCCATTTGCCTGGTGCCAACAAGAATACTGCGAAGCATGCCAGCAACCCAGCAACAGCGGTTCCGACCGCAGTTAGACTGCTCGAAGCAAGAAACGAACGCGGGCTCAGCCAGATCGTCGCCAACGCGCCGATACCCATGCTGATGTGAATCGAATAGCGCATTCCCAGTGCCTGCACCGTTGCGCCAACGACGCTTGCAACCGTCACGGCGATGAACACGTCGCGTAAGCGAAACTGCAACCAGCGGCGTTTGGGTGGATCGGCCATGCGTTCATTCTGCCGCGCGGGCGTCGCGGCGTCGAACGATTCGCGGGCCGATTGCCCTCGCGGCTTCCAGCACGACTGCGATGGGCGCTGCTGGCGAATCAGGAATTCGACACCTGCACCATGCCTACAGCAGACTATTTCCTACGTCCTTGCGCTGGAGCTTTGTACGGAAAGAGACACTCACCCGGACGGCGTGGAAATGTGGTGACTCGAGTGGCTTTCCGTTCCAGTCGCTTGCCCGTACTGGTGTACTCGACGAGAACAATTACGTCGGGCGCAAGTCGGGTGCCATAAGACTTGATGTGGTGCCGCATTGTGCCTCCGAATGGCATACACTCCTTAACGAGCAAAACCCGCTCGACATCCCCGGGCTCGAGGCCATATAAGTTGTCGCAGAGCACGACCATCAGATCTGTGCAGTTATTTGCCCTCGCCGATGGACAGGAGGTCGAGACCAATAGCGACATGGTTGCCGCAAGAGTCCATCGTGCCAACCCGGTGCAGGAAATGCAGAACCGCATCGTCGTATCGTAGCTCACAATTGCTTTTACGCTGAATATCAATCTGGCGGGTAGTGGTTCACTCTGGCGCGGAGATTTTTTGCCGGCGTCGACGTTCGACCACTGCCCACACGGCTTTCCAGGCGATGAAGGCGAAGAGGGCGGGAATCGGATAAGCGAGGTGAAAATTCAGCCTGTCGCGACCGACTCGTAAGCGGCCAGCTTGCGTCGACGTCAGTTCGATTGGCGGCAGACACGATGGGCCGGAATACGCAATAGGACCAAACTCAGTTGGCCCTAAACGGCGCTCTCCTCGCCGCAGCTGAACACCTTGGCCAGAGGCGGCGGGTGGAAGAATGACCGTACGCACTTCCAAAATCCACCACGGCCGGCACGACATCGCCCACGCCGCGATCGCGGTCAGGATCATGACAGTCGAGAGCCGGAAGCGGAACCAGCGGCGTTTGGTCGGTACGGTCATCACAGCGAACTCTGGTACATCACGCCATCGTCGCCCACCCCGTGCATCATTCGATTCCGAGACGCCGGCTCGGGCACGATCGGTGTCCGCGTGGCTCCTCGGTAGGCGGCGATCGGCACGCCTCTGATCACCGCGACCGGCAGAATCGACATCCGGCGCGGCAACCGCAGGTTGACGCGTCAACGGGCTTGGCGCCGCGGCGCTGGCGACGGAGTAGCACGAGCCCGCTCACCGCAAATCCGCAGAGCGCCATGGCCAGGGTAGTCGGCTCCGGGACGGCCTGAAACTCGCCGATCGCATCCACATTTACAGTAACACGAAGCCCCGCCCCGCCCAGAAAGGGCAAATCGACAACGACCGGCAGGCTGATATGAGCGCTATAGATCCCTGGAACCGCAGTGGGAGATGTCGTTAAGGTGGCATTCGCGGTGCTGTACTTGCCCACGTCCAGCGTTCCGAAGAAATCGAGGCCGAGTGTACCGGGGGGGAAACTCGGTTCTGGTGGATTCAGAGCGTAGGACGCGATGCCCGTCGGAAACTTCAAATTCAGTTCGTCAATTCGCACCTGTCCAGCATCGTCGACGATGAGGAAGTGACCCAGTGATGCAGACGGTTGAACGAGATTGGCAGTGGCATCGGCAACCGTGAACTCAATGCTCCCCAATGCGCCCATATCCAGCGAGCCGCCGAAGCTCGGTGGTGCAATTCCGGTTACGTCGAACACTGAAATGCCAACTGGGTGGGTTGGATTCGTGTAATAAAGTTCAGTTTGCAGCGATCCGGTTAGAGGCACAACAACCGGTGAACCCGCGGGAATTCCACCGAAGGTCGTCTGAATTGATAGCGTCGTAGCCCCCGTCGCCTGAAAGCTTAAAGGGACGTGATGCACTTTGGCCGTCGACTCGTATTCGACGAGGTAATTGCTCAATAGTTGCCAATACTGCACGTTGGTCCATTCCGCGGTGTCAAATGTCCCAACGTTGTTTTTGTCGCCGGCGGGATTATTCGGAGCACCGGGAAACCAGTTGGTGTAACTCACCGGCTCGCCCGTAACCCACTGAAAATCATTCACGTCGCCGGACGAACTGGGCCGCGCCAAGCCGATCCAATTGCCGCTCTTGTGGGAAGAGACCTGATAGACGAAATCGCTCTCGGCGGCGCTAGTGATTGTCACGAGGTGGCCAGTCACACCGTTCACCGTCCGACTAGCCGCGTCAGCAAGCGCGGTGTCGAAGTTGGCTAGCCTCTCCACACGATCGTAGATGTGGCCATTACCTCCAGCGTCAACAGCCCAATAGAGCCCACCGGCGAACACCGAGTTGCCGACTCCCGCCAGAAAGGTAGCGATCGACAAAGTTGCTGTGATTCGGGCCAATAGACTTTGAGGAGTCATCGATTTGTACCTTGATTTCATGCGACGGGCAGTGAACCTAATGCGCCCGCGAACTTCTGGCGCGGAGCACGAAATAGAGGGGTTGATTGCCAACGGCGGTAACCAAGCACGTCAAGCAAGCGAGACTGGACGAATCCGAACCACCCCTGCTGACCGCGGCGCTTCGTCGACTTGGGTCGACTGCGAATCGCACGCGCCTCGCAGCAGTGCATTGCCGATCTCGAATAAGAAGGCTGCTGCCGGTGTTGCAGATCGGTGCGCATGGGTATTTCCTATCGCTTTGCGTCGCGCAGATTGGTCGTTTCATGAGCACCGCTGCACCGGCATGGCGATGTGGCGATCTGATGAGTTCGTCGCCTGCTTTCGTCGTTGCCGCATCAGAATGCTCAATGCAGCGAGCCCGCAGGCCAGCAGTGTCAGAGACCTTGGTTCCGGGACCGCCGTGACGGGGTTGAATCTGAAGTCATCCAGAGCCACACCATCGGAGAAGGCACCATTGATTACTCCGTTGAAACGTACGGAGTGGATACCGGGCATCGAAATGGACCACGTTTGCCCCGCAACGTCGGGCAGCGTGACAGTGCCGATCAGATTCCCGAGATTGTCGAAGGCCTCGAGCGCTGGGGATTGACCGCTGGTTGCATCCAGATCACCTCGGACCGACACGAAATCCGTGGTGGCTGGGATTGCCGGATTCGAAGGGTCGTAAAAGGTCGCGGTGATGGGGTCGTTTCGATCGTACGTCAGAATGCCATCCGGAGTTGACCCACCGATGCCGTTAATGCCGCTCGTGGTTTGGGTTGAACCCAGGTTCACAACGGCGACGTATCCTGCGCCGGAACTAAACACGACACCCAGTGTGGAAACGAACTGATCCGACAGTCGCGCATCGGACGGAATAGGCGTCCCCGAGAAGTAGGTCATGTTCGGGAGCCCCTCGAAATCGATCAAATTCGAGGCGTAACTCCGGATGGGAAATGTCGATGTGATGACGAGCGCTAGGAGCACTCTCGGTTTCAATAATGCGACCATTAGACCCTCCCAAACGTATCCAAATCGTGATCGGATCGAAGGGTGGGCGACGCAGTCGCGGCCAGATTGGCAAGAACTTGCGCTAAGCAAGAAGAGGCCGCGGGCGTGATTCGACTGAGACTGCCGAGTCAACGCGTTCCGACGTGTGCGGACCTTTGTCGCACACCTACATTAGCGGCCCTTCTTAGCGCCGGCCCCAGAGGGACCCGGCGAGCATGCGCCTCGTCCAATAAGAAACAACAGACAACTCCGGCGAGATTAAACCGGCGATCAGCGCTAGTCAAGGAAAAAGGGGCGTAGCCGGTTTGCAGTGTTACAGCAGACATGTCGGACCACCGCTGTGGTTCGCCTAGCCAGCCGCGATCCCCATACGCCGAGCTGTTCGACAAGTCGAAAACTGCCTTTCCTGAGGTCCGGTACGCTCGGTTCAGGAGTCTGCTCTGGCGAAGTCCTCACAGCACCAACAACCCCCGTGTCTCGTACACCGACCGGCCACCGTCGTCGAGCGCCCGGCTCAAGCCAATGATCGACGCCACGATCCCGTCGATGCGGCCGGTGCTGTCCTTCTTGGTCGGCACGATGTTCTCATTGTGATCCTGCCGAACGGCGCAGCGTCCCGCCATCCAGGTCAGGATCGGGTTGCCGTTGTGACGCAGGCGTCCAGCTCGCAGTAGCTTTTCGAACTCGGCTGTGGCGGGGCCCATGACCGAGATCGTCTGCCGCACCTCGACCACATGGAAGCCATCCTCGTGACCTAGCTGCTGGTTGCAGAGCAACTCGGCGTTCCAGGGATCGTAGCCGATCTCGCGGATATCGTAACGTTGGCCGTCGGCCTTGATCTGCTCGCGGATGTAGCGGTAGTCGATCACGTCGCCGTCGGTGAGCGCCAACAACCCGCTCTGTGCCCAGTAGGAATACGAGACGTGATCCTGGCGCTCGCGCTCGACCAGGTCGTCCCTGGGCAGAAAGAACCGCGGCAGCAGGTAGGACTCGTCGATAGCGAAACCAGTTTGACAAGCACCGAGCAAGCCGACTAACCAAATATACCGACTAAATATGGCGGACTTGTACCGAGCATTGGGGCAGGGTTGCCATTGGTCGGTTCCTGCGAAAGACTCGCTGCGCCGGAGCTGGGGTCAACGAGTGATTTCAGCGATTCGGTGGGGGTTCGAACTGTTCCCGCTAGTTCGCTTGGCGACTGGCTCAAGGACTGAATCAAGGTCGACTATTCCGGCCCCGATTCGTGTCCTTACCAGCCCGTTTGGCGCCTCGAGTCCCGTGAGTCGCAGTTCGTCACGTACTCGCTGAGTTGTGTTGGTCGTTGCTGTGTCCGGCTTTGCGGCTTGAGTGACTGCCTGTTTCCCAAGCTGGATGTCGAGAGTTCGAGTCTCTTCGCCCGCTCTAGACTTACGACGACGACCCCGTACTATTGCAGAGCTTCTTGCAGAGTACGGGAGTCGTCGCAATGGAAAAGAAGTCGCTCTACGAGGCTGCGGGAAAGAAGAAACCGAAGAAGCTCATCGGTCCGCAGCCCTTCTTTCGCGCGTTCAATCGCCAGTGGTATCTGCAGCTCGGTAAACGCCAGTTCAAGCTGGGTGCCGATCCTGAACAGGCCCTGCAGTTGTTCTATGAGCTGATGGCCAACCGCAAGGACGTTGAGGCCACGTCTAGCTCGACGGTGTGTGAGGTCCTCGATGACTTCCTGCAATGGGTCAAGGACTGGCGTGAGGAAGGTACGTTCCGGTGGTATCGCAATCATCTGCGGGACTTTCGCAGCTTCATCGGCGATAGCCTGCGTCTCCTCGACCTGCGCGAGCACCACGTCACGAACTGGGTCGATAAGCGGCACAAGGAGTCGTCACCAGACACGATCTACGGCGCCATCCGTAGCGTGCAGCGTGCGATGAACTGGGCAGTCAAGCGTGGCTACCTACCTCGCAGTCCGGTGAAGGGTGTTGAGAAGCCGCAGCAGCAGCCACGCGAAGCCGTCATCACGCCCGAGCAGTTTGAGCAGATCATTTCGCGGTGCCGCGACCAGGAGGCCCGTGATCTTTTCGCGACGCTGTGGGAAACCGGTTGCCGCGTGCAGGAAATCCGCCAGGTCGAAGGGAAGCACTTCAATGAAGCCGATCGCTGCTGGTTATTCCCTCGCAAGCAGGCGAAGGGCAAGCGTGCCGCTCGCGTCGTGTACCTCACCGATACGGCCTTCGAAATAACGAAGCGACTTGCAGAGCAGCACCCAGAAGGCCCGATCTTTCGTAACCGCGACGGCAAGCCCTGGACAAAGAATGCCATCGTGCTGCGGTTCACCAAGATCGCTCGACCGAAGCGCCACGCCTGTGCGTTCTGTGGGCATAATTCAGTCGCGTACGTGCGAGGCCCGCACGTCCCCGCCGCTCACAAGAACGGCCGTAAACGCGTGTGCGTGTGCAAGAGCTGCATCGACAAGAAGCGGCTGACCAAGCCGACGCTGGGCAAGATCAACCTGCCAATTCCGGGCCTCGATCCGGCCGCGTGTGCGACAAGCTTCCGCCATTCGTTCATCACGCGAGCCCTCAAGAATCGTGTCGCCGGCATTACTGTTTCGGTACTATGCGGCCACTCTGATACGCGGATGATCAGTCGTGTCTATTCGCATTTGGAACAGGACCCCGAGTTCTTGATGCAAGAACTCGCGAAGGCGACGAGTTGATTTTCTTCCGCCAAAGTGTCCAGTGAGCGCTAGAGGTGACGGAACATCCGACGCGGCTCTGTCCGCTCCTCGCGAGCACTCTCACAACCGATGAGATATTCGCGTAGGTACTCGTCGGAAACTCGAATTGCGCCACCGCGGCCCAATCGGTAGCACTTCAGGCGACCGTCATCGATGGCGCCGTAAATGGTGCCGAGGCTCACGTTCAATCGCTCTGCGACTTGCTTGACGGTGTACATTGCTCTCACCTCTGGAGAGCATCCCTGCTCGTTTTCCTTTCTTGCTAGTCGACGCAAATTTCGAGTTAGTACCCGTTGAAGTTTTCGCCGCGCGGACGCTGCCTCCACATAGTTAACTTTCACGCGGCAAACCTTACTAACCGACGCTTTAGTTGCGTTTGCTTTCCTTGGGATATTCGCCGCGCGGCGACGGCTCAGCTACGCCTTCTCATCCGCGTGCTTCGCCTCATCTTTCCAGTTCGGCTTCGGATCGAGCAGCTTCCAAACGTGCTCTTTGCACACGGGGCCAGACAGCTCACGTTCGCCGCGCACGCGCGCGTTGGCCGTATCCGTCGAGTTGCAGTACACGCACTTTTTGCCAGAAAGTCCTTTTAACGTGATCACGTCATCCTCCGATCGTTCTTTGAATGTCGCCCCGTTTTGAACCCATCACACGAAGTGCCTCTTCGAGCTTTCGACGAAGTTCTTGCGGTTTCCAATTCGGCTCACATTTGGCGTTCCAGACCAACAGGAGCGGATACGCCTGTTCGACCGACAGCCCGAACCTTTGCACCAAGATGCAGGCGACGCGAAACGTCGCCGCATGTCCGCCTTGCCCCGAGACGGCGCCTGGGATCGTGGCGATGTAGGCCGCCGCACGCGTCACGGGATCGGCCGGCCCCGGCTCAATCTTGGCCGCGGCTTTGTGTCGCCGCACCTCAGCCCGCCACGCCGGATCGAACAGCGGCAGCTCGTGGAGCATTTCTGTGGTCGGCTCTTCGCGCCACCCGTACACATGGCCCGAGTAGTGGATCGACGGCGGAACAACCACGTAGGAACCATCGCCGCGCACGTCGAGATCCGTCTTATGCAACTTCGTGCCAGGTGCCACGTCGATGCCGGGATGACGAAAGTACCAGTGCTCGCCCTGACGGGTGATTGCCACGAGCGGAGACCTCGCCAGGTTCTTTTCGGCCCATCCGATTGCTTCTGCCGAATCGAGATCGACGACGACAATTCCCGAAATGCGGCCACAAACGACCCCGATGTTGGCATTCGGGTGCTTCGCGAGAATCTGCCCAAGCTCCGCTTCGGTCAGCCGCAGCCTGGTTTGCTCCTTCCACGGCCGGAACGGCGCCTTGCCTGATCGCTTGTCCCACCGCACCGGCGGCCGTAGCGCGATCATGGACCACTGAAGCTGCGCGTAGCGCTTGATCCATTCGACGGTCGCGGGGCGTTCTGGGTTTTCACGCATGGTTCGCACTCTACGCCGATCGCGGCGCACGCAAAAAGGCGACCGATCCGAAGCGGTGACTTCTAGGATCAGTACACTTTTTCACCGCTCCGTAAACCCTTTTGTATGTGCTGCTTGACGTTCGTTCCGAACAAGGCTCACTATGCAGATGTTGCACAGGTAAATGTCAGTCTGAGCCGGGTCAGGCCGGCTCATGAGTGGTTAAGCTCCCTAGGCCTTATGCCACCGACCGCAGCGAGGATCGCGGTACAGCGTTACGCGCTGTCCACTTTCTCGCTTGGGTTCAAGGAATGCCTCGCCGGTGAACTGCCACGCGATGCGTAACGCTGAAAGAGCTGTGCGAGCGAGCAGGCAAACTCCTGCACACACAACCGATCGGCGTCTTGCAAGGCCTCGCCGATTTTTGCGATCACCGTTCCAGCGGGGAGTTCTATCGATCTCTCGTTGAATCCCGGTGACGCGAAACTGAGACGAGCCCGAAAAGGTTCCTTGCAGTCCTTTCGCCATAGAAGCTCCAGACTGAAGCGGTCGTCGAAGTCCATTGTTCGAAGCAGTGTTTCCATACATGGGGTGTGAAAGGGAACGGATAAAACGGCGCTTTCGCGCCAAAAGCCCACGCTCGCGAAGAGGATCGCCTGACCGATCCAGCGTGCGTGGCTGCTTACAACGAAGTGCGGTGCCCATACACGTCTTCCCAAATCTCGTCGAATGGATCTTTGGCTGCTTTCGCAAATGTCGTGCAGAGTAGTTGTTCGCGAAGGTTTTCGCCGAGTTCTTTCACTTCACGCATGCGGCGTTCGCTCGGAACGACATACAGCACGAAGTCCTGCGATTTCGCATGGCGCTCAAGTTGTTCCTGAAGCGAGTGTCGCCGCCGCGTGCCACGATCCAACTCAAGCCGAAAGACCTGGCCGTATCGCCGAATCTCCGCATCCGCCCTGAATCGTGGATTCACGCTGGCGCCTCGACACCACTCCCACCCTTCGGCTTCCAGGTGTACGAGCACTGCCGAGAGTTCGAATTCATGTAACAAGTTGTCGCATTTGCATTTCCGGCCGTAGATCAACTTTGGCCGGCCATTGCTGCCACGCACTTCACCGAGGACATCCAGTTTGCCTTGTTCCACTTGGCGATTCAGGTAGCGATGGTTTGTCTGATAACTCGCCGGATACAACTTTCCTATGATTCCAACGTCCGAGGGGCATCCTCGATCAAACCAGCGGTCGAGGATTTCGCCGCGGCTTTGACTCTGTTCAATCGACATACGGCACCTTCTTGAGCTGCCAACGTGCGCGCCTGGGGTGTGCGAAAACATGGCCGCGAACGCATCTCAGCGAGAAACTCTTGAAACCGCCGCTCGTAGTAGTTCTCCAATCCGCGAGGGAAGACCGGAGCCGGCTCAGGGACCGTCCACCAATGCGCTCGGCCGTTTTGAAGAACCAGGCACTCGCCAGCGCCTTGCTGCATCACTTCGACGGCACTATCGATCAACTGATCACTGGTCTGCCAATAATGCTCTCGTTGCTCGGCCACGAGCTTTCGTTTGGCGAGAAGCACCGAATCCCACGAGTCGGTCCAGCTTTCCGATTTGCTCGTCGACGGTTCGCTGCCGCCGTTCCGGAGTTCCGACTTTGTGCGCGACATTCGGTGCCGCGGCACTTCGTCGTAGCCGTCCGAATACTCGCGCCAAGAGTATTCCGTGTGATGCACCCGATGAAAGTCCACCAGCGGCCAGAGAAAGTGCAGCATGTCCTTCAGGACGTCCGGCGAGGACTGGTACAACTCGATCCGGTTAAACGCTTGAAACCAGCGACTGCGCAGTTCCGGCGTGAACGCGATACCCTGCTTACACAGCGTGACGCCGATCCTGGCCTTCCGACACTGCTCCGCGAGGTCGAGCAGTAGGGCGGACTGGCTCAGTCCTCGGTTCGCCTCGTCCCCGATCACAAGCAGCGCAAAGCGCCTCTTCATCGCCTCCTGGATGGAACTGATCACCAGCCACAAATAGAACGGCCGCACCGCCTCTTGCGCCATACCTGAGAGATCGACGATCAACGCGCCGCCGCTCTCAAGGAACGCAATGTGGTCGAATTCGCCCCGGCGCTCGCGACGCAGCGGATTGCCATACTCAACTTCGGACAGTCGCTTCGCGACGCCCAGTTGCCGCAACCGCTCCGCCAATGACCATCCGCAAACTTCCGCGTACCCTTCGCGTACACGTTGGTCGGGGCACCGCGCGACGATAGCGTTGAGACGATCGCTGCCGATCTGCCAGATGACCTCGCATTCCGCTGGTTCCAGCCCAAGACTCAATTCAAGCCGCTTCGCCCAGATTACGTGCGTCCGCAAATACGGGTGGGCGTTCAATCGATCCAAATTGCCACGCTCGTCGTTCAATAGCTCCGCGGCCTGCGTCGCGGCATTGAACAAATTGAGTTCCCATTCAAAACCTTCGCCGGCGATAGCCGGATTCGCATAACCAAGAACGCGACTCGTGCAACTGGCGGCGTCGAGCAATAAGCGATTTCCTCGCCCCGCGAGCCACATGCGACGAACCAACGACTGCGCCATCGTTCCGTGCGGATCGACGACGAGCAGACCGCGACGCGCGAAAGGGTCGAGCCAATGATTCATCGCCTCAATTTCGCACGTAGTACTCTTGCCTGATGCCGGTTGTCCCAGACGCAACGTGCGCAGGAATTCGACTGCCGTGGATAGGGTGAATATCCCCCGCGCTTGGACGGCCTCGACCAGATCCTCGCGCAGCAGCAGCCGTTCAATCGGCTTGGTCTGCCTTGAGACCATCGCTGACTCGGCGGATGAATTGTTGCAGCTCATCGGTCGCCATTTCTTTGATCAATTCCTCAGGCAGATAGTCGAGATCACGGAGTTCTTCGATGGCCTCGCAGCGGTCGTCAAACCGGTCCTTCTCGCTTGCCACCATGTCGCGAAACCGCCGGCGGAACGGTTTCTTCTCCACGGGCTCTACCTTCGGCGGCTGCTCCGCCTTCGGCGGCGGAACGTATACCGGTGTCAGCGCACGCGATGGCTTGGACGGCGCCCGCCACGTTCGCATCGCTCGGGCATGGTCAAATAGCGAGAGCACGACGCGCGAGCACCCCACGAACAGCAGCCCAGCCATCAGCACGGTGACGGCCCAGTTGCAAAGCCCTTCCCCATCCACGGGTCGAATGCGATCCAACTCGTAGAGGCCCACGACTACCATTCCCACGACTGTCACCATCCGGCTCCGCCGGACAGGCCAGTCCCGCGCTCCTGCCAACGCGGAACCGGCCCACCAGGCGAGCAGGCAAAATGCGACGAAATAGAAATCAGGATTCTCGATCAGTCGCATCGTCCCACACCTCTCCGGTTACCTGAATCTGGGAACCGGAGGCTTTTCGACGACATCAGCCTCAACACAGAACGAAACACCGGTGCCAGCGAGCAAGTCCCGCCAGCGTTCGGCCAGTGCCTCGCCGTTCACGAAGTACAGAAACGTCGGCTGTTGGTACTTGCGCACGGCACGGACCACCTCATCCGCGGTCGTGGTTTCGTAGATCGACTTCATGTCGCTCAGAGAAATAAGCGCCGTCTTGGCCTGACCGCTTGCCACATTCGGGTCGGTTCGCATGTACTCCATCGATGCCAGCATCGCCGAATGCACCTGACTGCCGTCACCGCCGCTGTGACTGAGAAGCCAGGTCTTAAAGTCCTCCTTGCTGCCGAACTTTCCCCGGATGCCCCTTGGGGTCGTATCGAGCAAGACCACGGAGCCACCCGCAGACACCCGCGAGATGATTACTCTAGCATTCGCTCCGACTGTATCCCGGCGCATCTGCTCAAGGACAGTGAGGAGGAACTCGAATGCCGAACCGTTCTCGATCTTCTCGACGAAGCTTGGGCTCAAGTCCACGAGAAACGTGACAACTTGTTGGCTATCCCGCACTCCAGCAGTGACATCTGGCGCCTCGCAGCCGGTCAGGGCAGCACACATCAAGACACACGCGGCAACAACCAGCTTCGAATCGACGAGCATCCATGCCAAAAACATCATGATGCTGACATACGCGAGCGTCCCGAAAACGACCCCCGCTGACAAACTCGGGCCGTCCCACCCGTTCCAGCTGGCGAGGCCAAGTCCAAACATGGCCAGGTCACTCACCAGCACCATCGCGGCAAGAATCCCCAGAACGATCGAATCAGCATCGGCCTTCCAGGGCACGACACCTCTCACTCGCCTGAAGACTTGGTCCCAGATCTTGAAGCTCGCGAACGTCAAAAGCGCCGCGGTCGGCAGAGCCGGTGTCAACCAACTCATTCCCTTGATGAACGGCCGCGCCAGCAGCGGCACCGTCATTTCGAATCCTTCGGCCCCTACACAAACGGCGATGACGTACGCGGCAAAGAGAGCAAGCGCCGTCAATACGCTCGTCAATACGCGTCGCTTTTTCACGACTCGTACGACGGCGGTTGAGCCCATTCGGTTGACCAAGCCATTTCCGGGAAAATGATGCTTGTGTTCAACCTTGATTGTGCTTTTCGAACTCATTGGAAATGTCCTTATTCTTGAGATACTTTTCACTCACACCGACGAATTCACTGACCAATCGACATTGACCTCCTTTCCATGCGCGCACCGCGATCACCAACGCCCACGGTACGCGCGAGCCGCGAGCGCAAAGGTTGTCGATCTAATAGCAACGAAGCTAGAAAAGCTCGTCCTACTCGAAAACGGCTAGCCAACGCTTCTTCATGGCCTCATCCGTCGACGACATGATTAAGTCGCGAAGTGGTGTGAGTTGTTGATGCGCCTCTGAAGCGCTCAGCCCTAGCGTCAAATAATGACGCAGATTTCCACGCAAGGTATCGGCAAGCCTGACGCCCGGTACAAGGCGCTCATTGGTGTCTAGCAATCTCATTCCCAGACGAAGTGCCAGGCGGAACGTTTTCAAATCACCGCTTCTCACGGCACATATCATCCGCAAATTGTTGATGTCGACGATCGCGGGCTCATGATTAATGCTATTTGCAAGACGGAGCGCGCGATTGAGCCACTTCACCATCGCGCTAGGTCGACCGCAATGTGGTATGGGACGAATCTGCAGGACGCCGAGTTCGACTTCCAAAATCCGGTGCGCGGCCACCTCTTGCCATGAGTCAAACGACGACGCGGCCTTTCTCGCATATTGCTTCGACCAGTCGTCGTAGTCGAAAGGCAAGAACACGGAATTTACCGGCTTAAGTGCATATCCACGTGCCGCGCACTTTGCCCGCATCTCCATATATCGAACCGCATCCTCGAAGCGAACCGCATCCCACCCAAAGTCCGCCTGTGCCAATCTCCATTGACGTGCGTGCAGATTATTGCTTCTCACATAATGTGCCAGCGCGCACGCATCATCCTCACGAAGGTGAGAGTCAATCGCGTCAAACCCCCTTTTCCAATGACGTACCCGGCTTTCAAAAAACGTGTCAAGTAACTGCGACCGTCGGTTTTCTTTTCGGAGGAGCGAACTGATGTAGTTTCTTACGATGCCGACGATCACAGCGGGCGTCTGATAGCCAGGTACACCGCTGCTAGATTTTTTTGCGAATACGTCCGCGGCGTATTCGGCGACGTCATCAGCATCGCAGCCGTCGATTTGCTTTCGACCCAATCGCCGACCTGCCGCGTCTCGTGCGATTGGCAACGCTGTGCTGAATTCTTCCCAATAGCTATCCATCGCATATTCCTTGAACGTCGTTGTCTCGTCTCTATATCTAAGTAATGACGCGAGCCGCTCTTTTTTTTTCGATTTTTAGGCTTTTTCTAAAATTCCAATCGTTCGGCCGCTCATTGACGTGGCCTAACTCATGTTCCCCATTAACTTTACAAAACAAAAGCCCCCCCGGGGCCGAAGCTCTAGGGGGGTAACGCTCTCACGAGCGTCCATAGCTGTTCCGTTGTTCAGAACGGCTTGTCGCCGTTCTTGTCATCGTCGATCATCCGGAAGGCTTCTTGCAAGGCGAAGGCGGCCACCAGCAAATCGCCGGGTTTCAGGTAGGGCGTCCCCTTGCGGGTGCCCTTCTGCCCGTTCTCTCCGGGGACGTAAAAGCTGCGCGTGCAGCGGACAGCGTACGTATTAAACGTGGCGCCGGTCTTCTCGTCTTTGCCTTCGTTCCGCCAGATGCCCACTTCGACGGATGCGCCCGACGAAGACGGATAGGCGAGGCTCATGTCGGGCTCTCGCTTCTCCTGCTGCTCTTCGGCAGGCGGTTCGTGCCTAACCTGCGATTGCTGGTTGCGGGTTCTCGTTGCCATCGAACATGGTCCTTTCGGGAGGGGCAATCAGCCGGTTCAGACGAATTGTCTGGAGCGCGGCTTCTTGCGGGTTACTCTTCTGTCGTTCCTTGAAGCACTCGGTAAATGCGTTGAGCATCGACCATGCAGTTCGCGGACGGAATTCGGGATGGCGAGGGTTTCGCCATTCCTTCAGAACAGGGTCCAGTAGGCGGCTGCTTACGATGCCAGCCTCGAACGCCCGAAGTAATAAGCTGTCTGCCTCTGTCGGCGATAGCTCATACGCTTGGAGCGACGCGATCCGTTGTGCCGCGGCAAGCTGATACTGTGGCAACGCTTCCGTGATCGCCAGGCTGATAGCTTCGTTGAAGCGAACCGCAGAGTACTTGGTATGACGCCTGGAAACGTATACCTCGCTGGTGAACGATAAATTATCGCACACAAAGCAGTTTTCGCCCGCCACCATTGCAATCGGGAACGATTGATCATGACTGTTGCGAATTCCCACTGCCAGCGCGCATTCATTGGTCACCTTCGTAACGAGCTTCAGCACACCGAAGAACCTTTGCGAGTCTCTCGCAACGGATAGCTGCGATGTCTCGACTCTGAATCCGGCCCCATCGAGCGTCATTTCCACCCGATCCAATACCTCGATATGAGGCAATGGATGCCAAGTTTCCGTGCTCGGCGGAGTTGGGATCTTGGCCAGCTCTTCTCTTTGAATGAGAACAGCTCCGCGGTGGTTCACGAGTGTTGCTTGAACCATTTGCAAGCCTCCGATGATGGAAGGAACAGCTGCGACTCAAGGACCATCCTTGAATCGCGCACACGCTAGACCTGTTCGACGGACGCGCTAAGCAAGAACCGCTTGACGAATTGCCGCGCGCTCGGGGGAATAGACGAACGGCCCCGACGGGTGAATGAGCCGAGGGCGACGAGATTGAAAGGCCTCCTTGCCTTTCGTCGCCTATTTTGGTGAGGCTCAGAGGAGGTTCGGAGGCCGCTGCCGTTTTCGAGTGCCGGGTGCTTCGCCGTACAAGCTCCGCGACGACGCCCGTTGGCGAACGTCATCCAACCAATGGCTGTCGTAGCGGAGGATAGACGTTTTCGAGGTCGGGAGCTGGGCACAACTCATCGCAGTAGCGAGCCGGCCTTGGCAGCAGGTTCACTCTATCAGGCCTTGGCGCTGGCCCCAGCGGTTGAGCCATTTCCCTTCGTGCGAGATCAGGAACAGCCGCAGCTTCGGCCGCTCCGCCAGAACTTCGTTCATGGCCAGCAAGGCCCGCTGTGCGTTGTAGGCGCCCGCTGTGCGGATCAGCACTTGGAACAGGTGCCCATGGCTTTCGTACAGTCGGACGTAGGGGGCGAGCTTGCGCATCCAGTGCTCGACACTGAGGTCCGAGCGTTGCAGCTCGCCGTAGTACAGGTGCGTCTTGCCCGCGCGGCGCAGGTCGGCGTAGAAGTCCGCGCGGAGGTTAAATCCGTAGATCGAGTGTTCTTTCTCCCAAAAGAACGGCTCCCAGCCGCCGGCGTGCCCTTCGAGCAGCACGTCGACGAGCATCTCGTTCGCTTCGCTGACGTGCGGCTGCACGGCCGAGGAGCGGACCAGGCGGAGGCGGGAACAGAGTTGCGAGACCCGTTGCGGCGTGCGCAGCGGATGCCGCCAGGTCGTCGACAGGCGGACGATCTGTGCGCGGCTCATCCCCGCCCGGAAGCACTTGCGGACCAGGTCGTCGCGCTCGCGGGACTCCCGAGCCGTCAGCGTTTTCCTAAAAGCACCGTCGAGCGGGGGCGGAGTCCGCCGCGCTCGTTTTGGCTTCTGTAAGCCATTTACCTCGGGCTTTGTTGGCCGTGCGAGACCTTGCCCCGCGAAAGCGCCCGCGCGCGTGCTATCGTGCATCGGTGACAGACTATCGCACGATCGAGCAGTTGCGCGAGGAATTGAAACGTCGATACGCGGCTGCCGATTGGTCGCGGGTGAAGCTGGCCGTCTTCAAACGAGACGGATTCAAATGCCGCACATGCGGCAGCACCCGCAGGCTTCGTGCACATCATAAGAGCTACCGCCATCTTTGGGACGAGCTGAATCATCTGGACGACCTGGCCACGCAATGCGCCAACTGCCACCGCCAAGGAACCTACGGCGAACTGACGATCGCACAAGACCGGAAGGCCATCTTCTGGCTAGATCTAGCAAACGCAGTAGGAAGAGGCCTTTCCTTGGCATTTTGGGCCATCCTGCGATGGACCTGGCGACTGCTCAAAGCCCTCGTTTTCTTGATCATGCTGACGCTGCTTCTCGGCGTGACCATTCTCGGGCTGCTCTTCGCCATTCTCACCAAGCGGCCGGGGCTCTTTCGCCTCGGCAAGCACTATACGTGGAAGCTGGTTGAGTACGCCTTCGGACTCTAGCGCTCCTCCCGGTCCCAGCGATCTTCGAAGCGGAAGTCCTCGTCGCCGTCACGCAGCGGCCCGCCGCGCGGTGCGAGAGCTGCTCGGATTCTCGCCCGTTTCGCAGCGCGCCGAGCTTGCTTGTTCTGCTTCTCAGCCCGAAGCCTCGCGGAACCGATGGCCCGAGCTTTTGCTTTTTTCTCCCACTTCTTGCGAATGAATCGATCGTTGCCATAGGGCTCGCGATCAGCCTTTCGCTTCCGTGCCTCGTTGATCCGCTTCTGTTCTTCCGAGATCATCTCGGAGTTCTAGAATCAGTAACCCACAAGCCACAACACCTGCATTGCCTTCCATAGTTTTGCGTAATCACGATGCCGTCACACTCAGAACACCTTTCGAACACATCAGCTTCCTCGGCCATGCGTAGTTTGAGTACCCCGTTGGAATAGGAACGACTCCGACCCGGCGTTGATCCCTGTTGTTGCATCGAACGAGTTTAGCAGCACGTGTCTATTTCGCGGCCTCTTGCGGCATGGGCAAGCTCATTCGCCGGCACGCAACTTTCGGCGCAATCTGCGAGCCCGTCTTTTGGCCCGAATCGCACGGACCCGAACCTTTTCCTTGAAGGCGTGATTGGGTTGGGCGTGAACGGACCGAGGAGCGGCCGGCAAGCCGAGTCCTTTGCCATGCGGATAAAGACGAGGAGCCGGTCTGGTTTTCCAGTAGTTATTGAAATGCATGCCGGGACGGTACCTCTGCCCGTAGCCATCTAGCAAGCTCATTCGTCTTCGTCGTCAATTCCATCGTCGAGAATGCCGACTGGCAGCTCGAAATTCAGCACGCCGTTCGTTGGATCGCGTCGGACTTCTCGCAGGTACGGCCGCACCCGTTCACCGAGGGTCAGGCAGATTGTGTCGATGTCGTCAGAGGTTGCGGGGAGCATTGGCGATGAGAGTATCATGGGAACCGCCGCAGACAACACATTTGCGGCAAGCCCCTCCGAAAGACGGAACTACGAGTGTCCGGCTGGAGGGGCTTTACGATCGTCGAGCGTTTTCCACATTTTCCACGCTGCCGAAATCCTTACGAAATTATTAATTGAAGTCGTCGTAGTCGTCGCGATAGCGTATTGCCACGCTAACACACCACGGTTTTCCGCAAGACTTTCTCGTCGTGCTATTGCGGGTTTTCCCCAATCGGCGCGTAGAGACCAATCAAAATGTGGATAACTCCCGCAAACTTTCCGAGTTGTCCACGGGCCAAAACCGGCAATCCACATTGCTTCCACATTGGCAATGACACCGGTTTTCCACGGCGACCCCACAGAGATTCTACAGAACCAAGGTCTGCTACCCTGCTCGCATGGAGAAGCCGCACCAGCAGATGCTTGAAGCCCTCGGCCAGCTCAAGAGCGTTCAGGAGGAGCAACTTGCCGAGATTCTTGACCGGCTTGAGCATCTTGCTGAGACCGTCCGAGAAAACACCGAGCTGCTTGGCGTCTTGTCTGATATATGGGATGAGATTCGATGCGACCAAGAATGGGCCGCGCGGAACCAGCGACAGCTTCCCACGCCGCTGATCCTGACGAGCATGCCTCTCGACCCGGCTGCCGATGATTGGCAGATCAATCGTGTGAGCAAAGCACAAATTAACGAACTCGCAACGCGAAATGACGAAAGTCCCCCCAGTGAACCGACCTGCCAGCGCGATCTGTTCTAAAAGACCCCTTCACGAGGAAGGGGCTGCCTAAGCGTCAGAAGTAACCTGGGTCTTCGGCCGCGTCGCCGATCCGGGCATCCAGCCACTCACGCGCGTCCGCGATCATGTCGCTGGCGGTGTTGTGCGGGCAGTCGACTGTCCCGTCCGTGTCGCCGCAGTAGCACGGCACCCATCCGAACACTGAGGCCAGGGCGGGATAATCCCAGTCGGTCTGGATGAGCAGCGATCGGCCGTCTTCGGCACGCACGACGTAGCAGCACGGTGGACCCTGTTCGAGCGTAATGAGCATCGCGATCTCCTTTCTGAAAGAGCTTCAGGCGGGAGAATGATGGCTCTGACTTCTCGGTCGCGCAACTGCCGCTAGTTCATGTTGCCGTCTGGTCGGTACACCCGCAGCCCGTTCTGATACTTCTCGTGAAACTCCTTGAGCAATACTTCAAACGCCGCAAGCTCCTCGCCGCAGAGTCCGTACTCGCGGTCGAAATCCATCAGCCGATTGATCGTCGACTCCTGCTCGATGCGGTTGTCCGAGAACTCCAGTTTTCGCAGATCGTTGGCCGCGCCCATGATGTGCTCAAACCGGTTCAGCCCCATGTTCTTTGAGAAGAATGGATCGCACTCGTTCGTAGTTCTCGCGCGTGATCGCCCGCATCTGCCATTTGCGTTCGAGATCGAGCAGGGCCTCGTCCGTGAGGCTCGCGCTCTCGTGGGCTCGGATTCGCCTGGCCTCGTCTTCGTAGCGATCGGTCATCGTTCTTTCATGCTATGCCCGACCCACGTATCGGCCAGAAAAGTAGGTTGATGCGGAAGCTGAAACATGTTCAAGACGACGACCAAGGTGGCGATCGCGACAGAATAGAACGGTCCCCGCAACGGGCGTCGGGTTTGAAGCACCAGGCTCAGTTCGAGACAAGGAGTCGTCTGAACAGTTCCAGTGCGGCCGCTCCGAACGCGGAGATTCCGGCCTGCGTCGCGTCTTGCACGACGGTCTTGAGCGTGCCATCCACCGAGGACAGGTCGCAGTACCCCGTTACCGCTGGGTCACAGTGCCCGAAGATGGACTGCCCGAACGCGAAGAGGAAAGCGCCTCCCAGCACGACGAGACCGAAGCGTAGCGTCTTCACGAGGTCCAGCTTGTTGAGCGAGCCAGTCGGTGAATCCGAAGCCGGCAGCGTTCCGAGGAGTTTCAGCATGGAAGAGATTGGAAAGTATCTCCAGTTTACCCTTCGTCGTTCTGGTCTTGTCGTTTCAGCAACCGTTCCCGCAATCGCGTCAAGACAACTTTCCGCAGGCCTCTCGCGAATTTGAGGGCAGTCGTTACCTGCAGCAACCGCTGGGCGATGCTAACGAGCACCGGCTGCCGGACAGGATTCGTTACCTCGAAATGTGGTTGATCCCACGAATAGGGATGCGTGATACCGAATAACTCAGCGGCCTTGGCGATGCGCTGGTAGGCGAAGATGTTCTGATAGCCGCCAACAAGCGGCTTGATGTCGAGAGCAAGTCGCTTGGTATGGTTCGAGTCCAGCGTATAGGTCACCTTCTCTCCGGCACGTCCCCCCTTCTTCCGAAGCAGGGCGACGCCCTTGAGCGCCGTCGCTGTGGTCATCAGCCCCGCGTTTACGTCATCCCAGAAGTCTTTCTCAGTCCAGCGACCTTCAAGAATCTTCTCGTTTTGTCGCTCCTGCGAACGGTGAGCTTCAGTAATCCTAAAAGGATCGCCACTCCCGAAGCAGTAGTCCATCCAGGCCTTCGCGCTGTACTGCCGGTGCGGCTCAAGCTCCGCGATCTTTAGCAGATTGCCGTCGTAGGTTTGCTGCTCATTGGGCTTCACTCGACGAGCGTAGCACTATTCTTCCTTGGCCGCAGGGTCCATTCTTGGCGGCACGGGAATGACCGAGGACACTGCGGGCGAGCTGTGAGAGAGCTTCCGCTGCACGCCCAGGGCGATCATGTCGAGCCCTTGGGTCCCCAGATACCCGACGATTCCTGCCGCGATGAATTGCCACGTATTGTCCGGCGTCAGCGTGCTCATCACGAGGGCTCCCATGAGTCCCGCGAACCCCGAGATCGCCATGTTTGCCCCCAGCATGCACGCGAACCGCCGGCGCGAAATGATGTCCGGCGAGCGAAGAACACCCGCGACGAATTTCACCGCTCCGCCGAAACCGGCAAGCATGCCCCAGAGAATGAATTTTTCAATGATCGTCGGCTCATTGTTCATGCGTGGAATCAGTCTACACTACGCGGCTTCCACAAACGCTTGCAGCTCCGTTCCAAGGTGCCGGGATTGCTGTTCGAGTTCCACAGTGCAACGGTCCGGCGCGTAGCTGACCGCTGCGATCTGCATGTTATCGGCAAACAGTGTGCTGCCCTTCTTGTAGTTGACGATCTGACAGGTTTCGCCCACGCGAATGCTCTCAAGATCGTAGTCGCTGCTGACCACGAGTTCGGTTGCGATCTTGGCGTCCTTTTCGTCGGCGACTTCCTTGTTTCCCCGCTGATCGGCTGCGGCCAAGTCGCCGAGGGAACTATCTGTGACAATCTTCGTGCGTTTTCCCGTGGCTGGACTGCCGGTTCCGTAGGTCGCCTGGCTGGCCAAATCGGAATAGTCCGACGTTGAGCCACCGGACCTGCGAACCTGCACGTCGTTCACGACCTTTTCGCTGTCTTTTGTCACTCGCAGGCTCACGACGTTGCCGCCGATCGAAAACGTGTGCATCGGCGCGCTTGGCTTGGGTTTCAGCCAGTAGAGCCCGTCGTGATCGACGTGCCACCACCAGCCATCCCCGGCCAGCTCAAAAGTCCTCTTGAGCGCGTCAAACCACTTCTGATCGGTGAACGTGACGTTGACCGCGCTGCCGACCGGGTCGGTTGTGTCGTTGGAATATGAGATCAAGGCGCCGCCGTAAACCGTGTTGAAATGGTCCACAATGGCCCGTCCGATCGTTTCCGGATCGGCCCCGCTGTGGGAGACCACAAAACTGCTGCCACTCTTGTAGTGCGAAAAGCTGAGCAAACTGACCAGCCCCAGCACCGTGACGCGTACCCCCTCGCCGTTGCCGTCGACATACGGTTCGTATCGAGAAACAAAGCCGCGATAGATGCGTCGACCTTTCGGATGCACGTCATCGACCGCGTACACGTCCACGATGTTCATGTAGTCGACAAGCGTGCTTTCGTCGAAGTCGTCGAAGGGCAGGTTCAGATCGAGCACCAGCTCGCCGAAGCCGCCGTTGAGTTGGGAGCGGAAGGTGGGTGGGTTCTTGATCAGCGCCGAGGGAATCGTCCGGATCGGCGTCACCCCGTCTTGGTCATAGACCTGCACGTTGTACCGCTTCTCCATCAGAACTTGATAATGTAGTTGACGGTGAGATAGGGAGGCATGTTCTCATGCGCTCCGCCGCCGCCCTCCGTGGAGTAACTCGCCGTATCGTTGGTGTTCGTCGCTACACCGAGCACCGTGTCGCCGCCCGCATCCACAATGCGTGCCACGCTCGGTCCGCCTCCCGATGCCGCAGTTTGTACTAGGACGCTTTGCGCGGGCACTTGAGCATCCGTGAGCGTCACCTCCTCGGCACCGGCGGCCTGTCCCAGGTTGTCGGCCTCGGTATCCGTGACGCGATTGGCGCTCGATCCTCCCATGTTGTCCTTGCCCAGCGGCATGCGTCCGCGGAAGTCGGGAAGATTGAACGTCGTGGAGCCGTCCCCGGAACCGAACGTGGTGCCCACGACGGCAAACAGAGCCGAATAGGTCGTGCGGGAAACCGCCTGGCCGTAGCAGAGAAACCATCCGGTCGGCGCCGTGTTCGTCGTCCACATCATCAGCGAACCGGTTGGCCCGCTCACGACGGCGCCAAGCTCCTGAAGTGCTTCCTCGACCGTGTCTCCGGTGAAGTAAGCGCCGGCATCTTCGATCCCCACGAGCGCGGCACCGTCGCCATTACTCGTCGCGGCAAGATCGGCGATGAGAGCCGTGAGTGTCGCATTGAGCGTGTTTTCAGCGATATCCAGGTCAGCAATCGCCTTGATCATCTCCTCGATCGACTTGCTGGCGACGTGTAGGCGCACGTAATCCCCGGCATCGAAGCTCTGGGCCGTTGAACCGTCGTACCCGCGACCGCCGGTTGCCACCGTCAGCGTGTCGGTGGACCTTCCGACAATGAGCGCTTTCTCGCGCTTCGTGACCACCTCGCTTACGACCTTTTCAAAGAAGGCGATGAATTCATCGACCCGCCATTCGTCCCCGGACTCCCAGGTATTGTCGGAGCCGCCCCGCAATCGCGTCGTGGTGATGCTGTCCGTACCGGTCGTGAGCACGATCGCCCAACTGCCGTCGGTGACATTGCGGATCACTTTGTACTGACCCACCGAGCCCAGATCGCCGGTGTCATTGAGAACGGTGCCGCTGCCGGTCGATGAGGCCGTACCGCGGTAGGGCTGCGGAAACTCGGCGCCTTCGCCGGAACCCAGCGGAATGCTCGTCACCGAGGCGTTGATGCCCGAGGCGAGCTGCCCTTCGGCGTTGCCTTTGGTAGCGAAAAGTATGGGAGTCGGCAAGAGGCTACAAGTAACGGGGCTTCCACTTCAGTGTAGCGGTGATCGCGGCGCTTGTCCCGATGAACGAAAGCTGCAGCAGGTTTCCGCCTTTCTGCAGCGACGGCAGCGAACCCGCAAACTTTTTCACCACGCCATTCAGCGACACACTCGTCTGTTCGCTGTCGAAAATCAATATGTCGCCGGCAACCAGCGCACCGGAATACTCGACTTCCTCGCCCGTCGTAAGGTTCTTGACGCTGGCGGCCGTCACGCCGCTGGCCGCGTCGAAGTTCAGGTAGATCACGGGCTGGGCGTCGATTGTTCCCACGTTTTGAACATCCTGATTGAACGGGCTGGTGCCGATCATCACGGTCGTCGTGGTGTACTCGCGGTCTTCCGCGAACGGAGTCAGACATTCAAAGCGGGCTTTCCAGGGGCAGGCCGTGATATGGAAGTGCTGCCGCTCAGCAAATAGCGCATCGAACGCCGTCATCGTCGCTCGGTAGCGCCGCACCGTGCCATCGAGCCGGGTGTAGTCGAGATTCCCCTCTCTCTCCGTCAGATTGCCGTTGATCTCGTCAATTAAGGCTTCAAGCTCAGCAACGGAACTCGTCCGCAGCAAGCCGAAGGGCTCCAGCACCGCGTTGCGAAAAAAGACACCGCTGATCCACATGCCATCGCGCCGAGGAATCGGGCCGGTCAAAAGCTCACGAGTGGGGCCTTTGATGCCCGGATTCTGCAGAATAATCGTGCTGTTGTTTGCCAGCGAATAGCCCTCGAAAACGAGCATGTCGGTCGACGGACTGGCACCCCCCGCAGAGGTGGCGGTGTCGTAGAGTCCCGAATCGTAGAGAAAGGAATCGAAGAGGGGCATATCAGGCGGCGTGCAGGGACTGAAGTTGAATGAGCCGAGCGAGTTTCTCAACCAGGCGGTCTTCGTCGGCCTCGTTCTGCACGATCACCTGGCCGACCAAGGGGGCACTGATCGTGACGCCGCCGCTGAGCGATCGTGATTCGTTGGCCGTGTACACCTTCGAGCCGTAGGGCAGCGATACCAGCTCCGGCCCGCGCTCGCCCACGATCGTCATGGACTCGGTCACGACCCCGCCGGCCGCCCGCTTCTTGGCCTCCGCCGTGACCGTCGTACCCCCCGTGATGTCCGGCTTGGCTTTCAGCAGTGCGTCGATTTGCGAGATCGTCGTCTTCAGGTCGTCGAGCTTCTTCTTCATGTTGGTCAGCACGTCTTCGGTGACTTTTTGCAGATTCCCGAGCCGCGCGATGTAGGTGTCGTGAAAATCCAGCAATGCAGTCTTTGTGTCGACCAGCTCCTGGCGGTGATCTTGGTATGCCTTCTGCTCGGCCCGAGCTTTTTCCTCATTCTTTTGCAGCTCTTCCTGCAGTTGCTGCAGCCGTTGGGCGTGATCCTCCTTGTCTTGCTTCCTGCGGATTTCCAAGTCATTAAAGCGATTTTCGGCATCTGATTTCTCGCCGCGCACCTTCGCGAGCTTCGTCACGTCCGAGGAAGCCGCCGCCTGAATCGCGGCCAGCGACGCGCGCTCCCGTTCAAGTTCCTTTGTCACGTCTTCGATGTCGTTCGTCAGCGAGAGGTCCACGCCCAGCCCCTGGTTGACTTGGCTCTCGCGCCGCAAGTTCAGGTCCCGCAGCTTCTTTTCGAGATCGTCGACCTTTTTGATCGCGTCGTTGATGACGTCCGCCTCCGACGTGTCGATGCCCAGCGTGGAGCGCTTGAACGATGTTTCAAGATCGGCAAGTTGCGCCTTGGTGTCGGCGATCTCCTCGCGAATCTGCGCCATCTTTTCCTTGTGATCCCTCACCAGTTGCCCAAGGGCGCGGTCGACTTCGGAGCGGGCCGACCAGTAGTTGCCTTTGAGATCGTCGACCGCAGCCGAT
Organism: Pirellulales bacterium; assembly: GCA_050184475.1. GTDB lineage: Bacteria > Planctomycetota > Planctomycetia > Pirellulales > JAEUIK01 > JAIESQ01. The sequence continues at coordinate 39,040 of JBFXAH010000016.1, forward strand.
AGCTTTTCGATTTCTTCTGTCGTCTTTTTCGTCGAGTGGTTGTAATTGTAGTTTTCGTCTGCTTGCTTCTTCTTTTGTTCACGCAATCGTTCCTCTGCTACCGCAGCTGCGATCAACGATTCACGTGCTTTGCCAAGCCCGATCCCGTGTTTTTCTTGGAGTGCAATGTTCTGCTCCGTGATCGACAATCGCTCCTTCACGACGTCCGTGTAGCGTTGTCCGCTTAGCAGCGCTTCCTTGTACGCCTCGCTCACCGACTGTGCACTCTCAACATCCCCGTGCCCGAGGGCGGAGAGTGTGGTCGCGGTCACGCCGATTCCTTCGCCGATTCGTCGCGCGACTCCCAGGTACTTGTCGATAGCCGAGGCCGCCCGTTCCACAAGGCTCGCGACGCCGCCGATCGCTGCTAGCAGTTCGGGAGCGCTCTTCACGACCATATTCATCGCGCTCACCAAGGTGGCGGATAGTGCTTCAGCAGCATTCGCAATAGCACTCTTGTTGTTATCCAACGCTTCACTGAGTTCGGCAACGACGCTCTTTACTTTCGGCATGTCCTTATCGCCGACTTCCAGCAACGTGGACTGCAACTTGTTCACCGCAATCTGCCATTGGTTCTTCAGAGTCCCGGCCTGCTTCTGGAAAGCTTCATCGAGTGCGTTGCCTCCTTCGGTCATGCTCTTCAATGTGGCGGTGTACTTATCATTCACCGTCGATCCGATGCCGATAACCGCGTTTAGTGCCTCGACGCGTCCGATTGCTTGTGCAAGCACCTCATTGCTTCCATGACTCGCAGTTTGGAGCGCCTGAAAGATCTCGCCAAGCGTCATCCCCTTGCCGATCATTTCCGAGAAGCTGTGGACACCAATCTCATCGAAGAGGTTCTTCATGTCTTCGGTCGGCTTCTGCATGGATACGATCGCCTGCCGAAGCGCGTTTTGTGCCTCTGAGGCCGGAAGCCCCGTACTCGTCAGGGCCGCTGTCGCTGCCGCGAAGTCTTCGAGTGAGACGCCGGAAGAGGCAACGATCGGTGCAGTCGCGCCGAACGCCCGAGAGAGGTCCGCAACGGTGTTCTTTCCGTCGCGGACCGTCTTAAAGAAGACATCCGCAACGTCGTTTGCCTTACCAGCGTCGATGTGGAAGGCGTTGATCGCAGACGTGAGGATGTCGACGCCTTCCTTCGTCGATCCCAAGCCCCCTACGGCCAGCTTGCTGCTCGCTTCGAGAACTTTCAGGGCCTCGTTTGAATCCGTGATGCCTGCGGAGAGAATGTCATACGATGCTGCACCCAATTCGTCGGCGTTCTTTGGGATGACCTTTGTCAGATTGAGTATTCCGTCGCGGAGCTGTCCGATCGCTTCGTTCGATTCACCAGATATGAGCGTCGAGATGTCGGCAAGCCGTTGCTCAAAGTCCCCGGCGAGCCGAATCGGCTCAATCATCGCGGTTTTAAGCTCTTGCAACCCTTTTTGGATTGCCGACGACGCGAGATTCGCGGCCGTGAACTGCTTGAAGAGTCCGCCAAACGCGGACGTGGCTTTGTCCGCATTGCCCTTCAGGTCAGCGAGTGTTCTTTCAACCTTACTGAGTTCGCGAGAGGCGTCATCCTTGCCGATGATGCGAATGGTGGCGGTAGCCTCAGCCATGCGGAGGAGAAGTCGGAGTCATCATAGCAGTCTCGGCTTCCAGCTCGATAAAACGTCGAAACATCCGCAGTCGCGATTCTTCGATCTCGTCGATTTGATCCTGCGTCCAGCCGAACTTGCAACAGAGTCGATAGTCGAACCACTCATCCGGCAGCGTCAGACCTTCCTTGATGGTGGAGAAGAAGAAGGCCCTAACCTGATCGACCGCCTTTTTTTTCCGCGCCGCCGTTCTTCTCTCCTTTGATGGCGATTGCTTCGGCTTCCAGCAGGTCGTAGTCCTGCGGCGGCAACTCGTCGAGCCAGGCCTGCGAAAACGGCTGCTCGGCCCCGGCCTTTTCGACTCGCTCCACGAGCAAGGCGATCACGGCTTCGTAGGCCGCGTCGATGTCGTTCTTCGGCACCTTCCGCGTGACCTGCATTTCTCCGAGATCATCGGGTTCATAGACGACGCTGCGATACGCGAACGCTGCGAACGCTTTGGCCATCTTGTGGGTGTACTTGTCCTTGAGCGTGACCTTGGAGCCGTCCGAGAGGGTGAGCGTACGCACGCCGCTAGACTAGACGCGACGCCGCAGAGTACGCAGGAAATCGCGTTGACAAGTACGCCGCTTGTAGTTTCGCTAGAACGCCGTCACCTGCGTGTTCGCGAGCAGCGCCTGAATCGTCAGAGCAGTCGTCGTGTCGTATTCGGCCGTGAACTTGAGCGTCTGTCGCACGAGGTTGTCGTTTTCGGTGGACCGACTGAACTCCATGAATTGCACCTTCGGCAGGTCGAACTGCACGGTGGGATTCGTGCCCGATCCGATCGTCACGTCCGTGTTCGCCATCGTCAGCCGCATGGCCTGTTTCGTGGAATTGAGCACGAGATCGCGCTGCGTCGTGGCCCGGTACAGCAAGACGATTTCCCCCGTGATTTCACCGAACTGCTGGTTGTGGATCGACGTCAGGTCCGTTGAGCCCAGCGACTGATACATACCCAGGTTCTTCTTGATCGACAGCTTGTAGCTCTCGACTTCGAGCGCTGAGGCCGCGTCCAGGCCGATGAAGGCACTCGCCAGCTTGCAGCTCGCGAACTTGGCCAGGAACCCATTCTGACTCGTAAAACTCGGGGTCTGCGCGCTCGTGGATGCGAGCTTCTTGCCCATGAACTTTGCCGTGAACTTGGCAAAGTTCCCCACGACGCACTCCACGTCGAGCGTGTCGAGCAGGCAGAACGTCGCGCGATCGTCCGAAATCGGATCAGAGCCGTAGATCGTGTATGAGACGTTCGTGTTCGTGTTGTCACGGCGGAACACGTGCCAGCGAAGCGCCGACGGCGATTCGATCGTGCCACCCGTCGCGGTCGCGCCGGACGTGCCGCCGGTGAGCGTTTCCCCGCCGGTAAACGTGCCGGAAGTGACCGAGATATAGAGGGCCTTGGATGCGCCGCCCACGTCCGCCCGGCGCAGCACACCCGTGGCGCTGGACGTCGACTCCGTGATCGTCTCGCCTTCGACGAAGGTGCCCGTGATCGAGCCGGGAATCGGGAACTTGACCGTGGCATACGACAGGCCAAGTGCGGCCATCAGCATGTGGCCGAAGTAGACGTCGCGAAGCACCGCGGAGAAAGTGACGTCCGTCGCGACCTGAACGGTCTGCACGTCACGGACCTTGTCGATGACGCCGTAAGCGCCGTCGTCGGTTGTCGTCGTTACCTTGGGCGTGAACGCGCCTGAGAGCTTGGGAATCCAGATCCCCGCCGCGACACCGGTTCCAGGCGTGGACTCCTTGCCGAGTCCGATCGATTGCTTACGTCCGATGTGCTCATTGGCCATCCTGGAGAGGGTTAGGAATTAGCAGCGAAGTCGGCTTTGACCTTCTCGGCGATCGAGTTGGCCTCGTCTTGAGAACGCGCGCGAATGGAGACGCCAGGGCCGATCGTCGGAAAGCAGAAGACCTCGAGCTTGTCGTCGACCTTCGCGGCCTTGGGCTCCGCCGGTGCATCGGACTTCTTTGGCATGTCGGAAACACAATAGCACAGTCCGTTTTCACACGGAAATGAACGTCTTGGCGTAAAGCGTGAGGGGAAGATAGACGAGGACACCCTGCGGCCCCTCTTCGTAACGAATCTGCGACGGCTCAATCGAGACGTGCTCGACGACGCCGCCAAGAGTGAAGTGCGTCGTAAAGCGATCGAGTACCGCGTCAACGGCGTCCTCAAACTCCGCTTCCGAGGCCGCCTTGCTGACGCCCTGAATCGCCCCGCTCATCAGAATGTCCAGCGTGTAGACGTAGTACCGATAGCTGTTGGCCGTGTCCTCCAGGTCCTTTTGCTCCTGAATGGCGCTCAGATAGAAGCGGACGCAAGGGAAACCGGTGAATTGTGACGTGCGGCCGACGTAGGCGCCGCCCTTCAGCTCCGTCACCGCGGCAAGCTGCGTACTGATGGCCGAACGAATGACGCTGGCTGAGGCGTTAGGCATCGATGGCGTGGGAAAGCTCCTCGGCCACGATAGCTTGAATCTGTTCCCAAACGCCAAGTTCCAGTGCCCATGCAAAGAAATCGCGCGGCGGAACGCGCGACGTGCCCTGCTGCACGAATCCGCTGTAATACGTGCCGCCGAAGACGCCCGTCGCCAGATCTTGTAATCTGCGCGCATTGATCTCTTGCCGCGTGAGTCCCGTCGCAACGGGCATCCCCTTGGCGTTGTAACCGTCGCGTGTTGCAGAAACCGGCGGCATCTTCTTCGTCCCATCCCGCCACACTGCACCGGAGCGATCGAGGATACGGTTACACGCTGTGTCCAAGCGTTCAGGCGCAAGCGTCCGCTGGATGGTCTCAAAGCCGTTGAATTCAATCGTCATCATGCTTCCAGAGAAATGCTGGCTCGCTTGTGCGCGAGTCCGCCGAAAGGAGCGATAAACACTTGTTTGACGAAATACGTGCTTCCGTCGATGACGAGTTTGTCGGTCGGCCGGATGTCGGCGGTGGGGGCGACGTAGAGTTCGTACTGATTGCCGAACACCACCCCTTCATAGGCCGCATTCTTGCGGTCCAGTGGCAGGAACGCCCCCTCGATCGTGGCGCTTGCTGAACCCGGATAGGTCTTGTCGCCGCTACTCGGCAAGTGATAGACGGCCACACTCTTGCGAACTTGTCTCGGGATTCTTGTCACGCATCAAAGGGGAATCAGCGAATATTTCGCGAGCGTCGCCGAAACGAACGGATCTTCCTTCTGCGTGTTGAACGTCCGCGACCAGGTGCCGATGGTTTCGCTCTGCAGGTTCTTGCGGTCCTCGTAGAGCTGGCTGGCTAGTTCCAGGCACAGCCCTTCAAGATCGGCGGGGATTGTTTGATAACCTGCCGTGCACGTGATCCGATAGTTCCTGATTCCCGACGCGAACACCCCGCCAATGAGTTTTACGCGACCGTTCAGATAGTCGATGACATAGTCGTCCCACTCAACAAGTTGGGTCGCGTCGAAGGTCTGCCCGGGCACCGACGAGCCGCGCTCGCTCAAGACCGCCAGCTCAAAGGCGAGCGCGCCCGAAACACCCGACTGCTGCACCGGAAACTGCGGTAAGAAGAGTTCGCCAAGGCCGCGTCGATTGACAACAGCATCCCCGCTGCGCCCGAGCGTCGCGCCGTCGAAATACAAGTAGTCTTCGGAAGCGACACCCGAGACGGAATGCGTGCCGCTGGCGCCGTTGTAGTTGCGGACCTTGAGCTTGCGGTTCGTTTCGCTCTCAATCCATGCCGTCGCCCGGTTGATGGCCCGTTCGAGGGCGTTGTCCTGGCTTGTGTCCGCGATCCCGAGGGCTTCCTTGAGATTGTCGAGCGTGGTGAGGGCCTCTGGTGCGAGAACGGAGGGCACGAGGGAAGCTTACCACAGAACGAGCCGTGCCCCCTTCGAGCACGGCGGCGTTCCGCTCTACGTCCACTGACTATTCCCCGATAATGTCGCGAACTCTTCCCGTGATGTACGCCTCGTACGAAGACGTGGGATTGCCGCGGAGGCCCAGCTTGACGAACTGAAAGCCGCTCCAGTCGCCGTTATTGCCCGACAGCGCGAAGATCGAAGTACAGCCGCTGGCCGTGCAGGTGTCGTTGATGAGCGTCGAGCCTGTTCCATCTGAATTGCAGTCCCGAACGAAGCCGATATCGCCGCCAATCGCGGCGGGATTGCGTACGTTGTGGTACACGAGTTCCAGAATCGAACCCGAGTTGCGTCCGACCGTCGTGCCGCCGGAGCCGTAGCCGACGTTAAATAGCGGATTCGGCAGACAAATCGCGGCGTACTTCGTGCCAGCTTTTCCGTCCATGCCTGTCGTTTTGACCGTCGCCGAGCCAGTGGCCGTCGCCTTGGCGACGAATGGAAGGCTGAGAACGACGTTGCCGATCTTCGTAGCCGTCGAGGTGCTCGATTGCGGCAAAGGAACCGACGTCACATTGCGACTGATGATCGTTGCCGTGAGTCCGGACGTCGTGACGGCGCCAATGACGTAGGCGGCGACGATACCGAGCAGAGATCTATTCCAGATGGTGGCCATAGTGGCAGGGAGAGAAGAAAGTGACTACAGAATAGCACAGGGGCGCAAGGCGACTTAACGTCGCGCCTTTCGCTTGCGAGAAGTCGGCTTGCTCTTGCGGGACTTTGTGGTTGGCTCTACTTCCGGTTGGACGCGCACCGCGGTGACTCGTCTTTGCGTCGTCTGACGAACGGGCTTGAGCAGTCCAGGGTGTTCGCGGTTGCGTTCGTCGGCTTGTTCGACTGTTAGTTCGACGATATCGCCGGCTTCGATCTTCTGACCGGTCTCGCGGAAGTAGTGCGTCGAGGAAACTTCGTATTGCGGCATAGCGCGGAGTGGAAGGAAGTAAGCGAGGGAAGCCCTCATCCCTGACTCCCGAAGGAGTCAGAGGAACAAAGCTTCAGACTAGGTCGTTGCCGTCTTCAGCAAGCTGAACGCCGAATCGTCGATACAGTCAGCATCGAAGAATTCGGTCACACGGACAGCGTAGCTGTTCGTTTCGTTCAAGTTGACTGAGTCGACTGAACCTTGAGACATCAGCTCGACGCGGAAGCCCGGGCGAACGCCACAGACAACCTTCTTGAGGTCACCGAAGGCTGCAAAGCGAGTCGTCACGTCAGGCGCGCTGCTCATCGTCGGAACGCGCTTCACGTCGAAGCCGTGGATCATCTTGTTGTGCTTGAGTTCCTGCACGTTGGTCCAGTGGTAGTTGTCCTGACCCTTCTGCTGTGCCAAGACCTGGATCAACATCTGCGGCACCCACAGGCGTGCTTCGGACACAAACATACCTGAGCCGCTGATGTCCTCGTCTGGGATGTACTGAGGATCGAGCTTGTAGATCAAGTTGATCATGTCATCGAATGTCGTGTCCTGGATCGACGTCGCACCGGACGTTGCCGACGTTCCATCACCACCGAGAATCACGTTGTTCGTCGACTGGCTCAAGAGACCAGGCGCGGACGTGCTGAAGATGATGTTGTCTTCCTTCTTCGCGAGTTCACGCGTTGCGAATTCGATCAGCGTCGGGACGAGTGCCGGATCGGCCGTCTCAAACAGTTCGACTGAGAACGGCTTCGTGAGCACGTTGATCTTCTTCGTGTTGAGCACGAATTGATCGAAGACAGGCTGGCTTGAAGTGATCGTGCCGGCTTCGGAGGTCTGCTCGGCAGTCACTGTCGTCGTCAGTTTCGGGATGCGAAGAATCTCCTTCGTCATCGTGATCAGCGTGGCGTACTTGCGGGCGAGCGAGTGCCGAACGATGTTGTCGTACAGCATCGTCTCGAAAAGCTCACCACCGAGGTAGCCACCCGTCGTGTCCGTGCCCATGCTCATGGCACGAGCTTCACGGCCAGTCCGCTTGAGGTATTCCGCCTCTCCAGCGTATGCAGCTTCGAGTTCACCGAAGTTTGCACGGCCGCTTGCAACGCGGGTCAGTGCCCGAAGCACTTTGGCACACTCTTGAAGGTCTTGGTCGCGATGACGGTGCTTTTGCAGCGTGTCATGCGCCTTCTCGTCCACCAAGTCGCGGGCGCCTGATGGTGAGAGGCTGTACTTACGCTCAACCTCGCGTGCAGCGTCTTCAGCGGCCTTCTTTACGTCCTCTGTCGCACCGCTCACGATCATGCGGACTTGTTCATCGGTCAGATGAACCATCGGCGTGTCTTCGAGTTTCACGCCGAGATGTTTCTCGGAAAAGTCTCTTACGAGTATCGCCTGCTCTTCCTTAGTCTTGCCGACCATCTGAGCATGCAGTTCTTGGACGAGTGCATCGTCCTTCTTATCTAAAGCAGCATCTGCCATTTGAATGGGGGTTACTGAAGCATCGACGCCGCGAGCTTGTCGCCCAGGCGGTCGATGAAAGCGTCCAAACTGCTCACCGGGATGATTCCCTGGCGAAGGGCTTCTTCGCTCGCGCCAATGAGGGCTCGCCGGAGGTTTTCCGGAAGTTGCCCAACGGCGCTTAAAGGAATTGGCACGGAGGCTTTCCGTGCATCCTGCGGGGCTTCCGCAGGCGGTTCGGGTTTGGATGGCTCTTCAGGTGCCGCTTCTTGCGGCTTCTCGTCAGGCTTTGCCTCTTCTGGCTTCACGTCCTCCGGCTTTGTTTCGGACGATTCCTCCAGGGCGTCCACGGCTTCGCCGATCGAGTCCCACGCTTTGCCCTCGTCGGCCGGCGGCTCTGATTTCAGCACTTTCGCGTAAAACTTCTTGAGAACGGCCGAGGCTTTCTTGTTGATCGGCTGCTTCTGCTCGAAATAGCTGCGCCACTTCTCGACGTCGGCCAGATCATGAGAAACCACTTGCTGCATGTGTGGTTCCAGCCTACCACTGTCTCGGTCCACGCGCATCCCTCGCGACCACTTCGGCCGATAGTTGCTCCCTTGTAGCTGAGTCTTATCAATCAGTGCTCTTTGCTCTTCGATCTTGGTCAGTGCTTCCTGCAAGGCCACTCCGACTGAAAGTTCATCCGCTTCCTGAAGGTTTCTGGTGAAGTTCGCTAATTCATACATGTGCGCGCCGGAGAATCCCTTGGTCTTCTCCACTGCGTCCTCAATCTCAGTGTGTGACAAGCCATCAATCCATTTGCGGAGCATCGCTGCCCGTTTTTCGGCCGTCGGAAGGTTGAAATTCAACACGTCGTGGAATCGACCAGGCCGATCGATCAATGCCTCTGGAAGCCGTTCCGGGAAGTTCGTAGTCATCACGGTGACGACTCCCGTCGACTTCGCGATGCCGTCCATCTCAGTCTTCAGTAGGTCGATGTTCCCGCCCACCCAGTTGTCGATATCCTCGAAGAACAAGACGGAAGGCGCAATCTCTCGGGCCAACTCGAACGCTTGAGAGAAACCGCCGCCGTAGTGAAAGTCCCGGGTGGACACCCAGATGAAGCTGCATTCCTTGATCGTGTTGCGAATAATGCGGCCACATAGCGTCTTGCCTGTCCCCGGAGGTCCCATGAGAATAACGCCACGGTTCGGCATGTCTTTGCCTTTGGCGTTCACTCGATCAACGATCCGCTTGATCGCCTTCTCGTTCTTCTCTTCCAAGAAGCAGTCTTCCCAACTCTCGTCGGTGGCACGAATGAATTCGCCGGAGAGCGCAAATGCCTCACCCTTGAGTGGGTTGTTCTCCCGAGCAAAGCGCCAAGCCTCACTGACGACCTGGCGGTTGAAATCCTTGGCGTCTCGGTGCGTAAAGAAATCCATGTGAAGGCCGCCCCAAACAGGGCAAACGCGATAAGCAAACTTCCCTTCGGTCCCGTTGCAAAAGGCCATGCCCTCCACGAGGAAGTCTTCGCTTTGAAGCGAACTAAGCTGGATAACGTTGTAGACGGGTGGCAACTCCCGACCGCTATAGGTCAAGTTTCGCACTTCGGTCGTCTGTGACCCGAGCAGTGCGTGTCGAAGCCCTGACAAGAACCCGCCGATTCGATACGACGGGATACTGAACGAGTTCTGGTGTACCTGCTTAACTTCGCAGCCAATGTGCTTGGCAACCCAATCGTATTGCAGTTCCGCTGGATCGATCTTCTCATCGCAGACATCGAAGCGCGCGCTCAGTGCCCGATTCCAGCGGATTGGTTCGTCTTCTTGAGCGGCCGCTTCGAGTCGCTTTGTCAATGTGCGGTAGTTCTCAATCTCATTCTCACGGCCCAGTTTCCTTGCTCGTTGCACCAGAGCGTTGCTGTTGCTTGGGATTGTGACAATCGAGACTTCGAGCAGCCGCTGCTTTCGATAGATGCGAACTGTGTGCGCGTGCCCATCTTGATCGTCCTCCTCCACGTCCTCCCAGTCCAAGGGCTCAAAGCCGACCGAAACTGCATTGATGAATCCTCCGCGCGCCAACTCCCAAACCGTGTCCGCGAGGGGAAAGACCTCCTCCTCTGGGAACTCAAGGTCCATGTAAGTCTTTTGATTCTCGACGCGGATCGTGTCTGGTAGCCCTTTAGCCACTGGAAGCCCGTTGCTTCCCGTAAAGCCACGATCATCGTGAGCCAAGGGGATGACCGGATTCTTTCGGAAAACTTCAAATTCCCAGCCGTTTTGATCAATGCGCGTGCCGTGACTATCCAAGTCAAACGTCGAAATCACGACCGTCAGACGCCGGCGTGCAACGTCAATGCCACGAACCTGTTCGGCTGTGGAATTGCGTATCTCTTTCGGCGGCATCACAGAGGGGGGAACTGAGAGAGCACGCGATTGCGTTGCTCAGAGAATGCTCGACGCAATGATACCACAAAGCGATATTCAATCGCGCCATGCAGTCGGAGGAACTCTCGGCCGATCGCTTTGCGTCTGTCTTCCTGCAGCCCGGCACCCACGCAGATGCAGCGACAATTCACGAGTTCGGACACGGGCAGAATAGGGTCACCCGGCGCCGCGCACGAGGCGCCACCGACGCGAAAGAAGTCATTGATACCAACAACCTGGCCATTTGCATCCGCGTGCGTCGGGCGCTCACGCCCGTCAATGACCGTCGACCATTCCTTTTGCGTGAAGCCCTCCCGCGCCAGCGTCTTGACCGTGCCCTCGTTCACGACGCCGGTTAATTCAGTGCGGGCGATGCGCACCGAGCGGTAGCCCATCTGCTGGCCATAGAGCTGGTCAATGCGTTTCGCGAGTTGCTTGACGCTTTCACCGCCCTCAATGGCGGCCTTCAGTTCGCCTTGCAGGGCCTCCTTCGTCGTGCCGATCGTCTTGGAAGCGTGATCCAAGCTGCGGCCTTCAAGTGCCTGTCGGACCGAGGCCGTAAAGACATCCTCAGGCTTGGTCGTGCCCGGCCCTTGCTTCAGGCCCAGGTCGATTCCCTTTCGGAAGCCGAGAAGCAGAAACGGCAGAAACAGGATCGACCAAGTCTTCGATTCTTCCTCCTCGTCGAAGAACTCTTCCACGTCGCTCGGGAGGTTGGTGAGTCGCCGTTTCTGTATGTGTGTTGGGCTCAGCCTAAAGGGGCCAGGTCGGGCGGAGATTGGCCGGCCGGAACGCGGCTGAAATTGACGTAGGGCACGTCCGTAACCCCCGCGATCCCGAGCGGTTCCATGCCGAAGAGCTTGCGCATCTCGTCCGGCGTAAGAGCGCCGCTGTCCATGAGCGCCTGCGAATTGAGCCGCTTCTCTTCCATGTTCTCCGGAACGGGATCGTCGAAGCAGAACTCGTTCTTGTCGTTTCCGGGAAATGCAGGCTTCAAGTCGTTGTTAAACGTGTCGAACATGCATTCGATGAAGAACAGCGCACCGAACCGCATGAAAACGAAGATCGCAGCCTCCGCGTTCGCACGCGTCTGCGATTCCGTCCGTCCCAGAATTTCGAGGCCCACGCCGTAGTTCGCGAGGATCTCGTCTCGGTTGATGTTTTTTCCCTCCATGAACTGCATGTCTGCGTTGCTCTGCTGCAATGGGTCAAACTCCATGCCCTTGGTCAAAATGGCCATGCGGCCCGAGTTTTCGCTGCCCTCGTAGAGACTTCGCCATTGCTCTCGCAATCTGTTGACCTGTTCCTGATCGAGCTTCGTATCCTGCGTCTTGAGCACTCCGCCCGGAACCGCGTGGTTCTGCAGCCGCTTTAGATTCATCAACTCGGCTTCGCTGTAGGTGTCCAGTGCGTATCGAACGCTCTGCGTCGGCGCATGCCCGCGGTTCCAGTTAAGCGGGTCCGGCAGCTTGAAATGCACGACGTCGAGTGGATCGATCGTGATTTCGCGATCTGGCAGTCGATAGATGTACGACACCAGATCGCCCGTGTTCTTGTCCGTCTTCAGGTAGACGTTGCCCGGCAGCAGAAGGTCGATGCGCGTCGGCGCGCCGTTCACTCGCCGCCGGTTATCCATCACCCAGAATGCCTCGCCATTGAGGCACAGATGCATTCCAGTGATGTACCGCAGATGGAAGCCCGTCAGCTTCGAGCGGCCCGCGACGATCGGCTGTGGTCGGTTGATGAGTTCGAGAACGTCGCTCTCGTCGTCCTCAAAATACTGGAAGCCGTCTTTGGCCTTCGTGCGGAGCTTGATCTTCGTGCGCGCCAGCTCTTGAGCGATCTTATTGACCGCAGCGTACAGCCACACGTTGTCGCCGTACGCTTCGAGCGACTCTTTCGGCTTGAATTTCGCCGGCATCCCGTAGCCGACGTGCCAAAGATTGTCAGGTAGCGGGTACCCGCGAAGGACACGGCCAGCGATGCGGGCGGCTTGGCCGAGACGCGAGAACAGCGAGGGCATGTACGGCTAGAAGTGTACACGCCTCGCGTGCCGCTACGAAAGCTTGCCCGAGATCGCCGCGGCGACAACTCCGGCGAAGCTAAGAACTGCGAACGCCATCACGATTGCGAAGATCACGCCTTGGAAGGGGCTGAGGCCGGGCCTGTCTCTGAGGTTTGGCATGGCGATAGAATAGCGCACCTTCGATCAACGCAAAGGAGCATCAATGCCTGTCATCGCAGTCGTCGGAATGGCCGGGAGCGGCAAATCCGGAATGATCAAGGAGTATGTCGCCCAAGGATGGAAAAAATACGACGATATCTTCGTCGACAACTATCGACAAGTCCGGGACGCCCGCGCAATGTCAGAGGCCGGCGAGAAAGTAATCATTTCCGATGTAGAATTCTGCGATCCTGTACGGCGATTTGAGATTGAGCAGCTAGGAATCAAGGTCGACGAATGGATTTTCTTCGAGAACAATCCGTGGCAATGTGCGAAGAATTGTCTGTATCGATACTTATACGAGAAAGACCGACGCATCGAGGAGGAGCTTCGGGCAATTCGTCGTTTAACCAGGATCTACGGGAGCCCGGACAATCCCCGACCGGTCGTTTGTTGCCCTGATCCACCGAACGGTCAGCTACGATAGATCCATGTCAAAGGCGGTCCGAGCAAACGCATGCCGATGGCCCTAAATACTAATGCTCGAAAAACCTGGCCATCGCTTCACCGAACCACCGTTCGATAGCATCGTCCGGCGTGTCCAGTGTGAACGTATTATCGTAGACCGGCGATCCGGGCGGACCGAAAACACGAATGCAGACCTCTTGCCCAGGGCTTGCCGATATATTGCTGGCGTATCGATCACCGCTGATTCGCCCGCTCACAGTTATCACACTGTCATTTTCTTCGACACTCACACTTGTGCGTATGTCGTCGAGCACTTCCATCATCGTCCCTAGAACTCGTGGCAAGATTCCATTTGCAATGGCTCTAATGCGTTCAAGCTGCTCTGGAATAATCGCGTAGTGCTCCGATTCCTCCGCCTTCTTTTTTTCGACCACCTTGTTATTGGCATCTCGTTTCGCCCGGGCCGCACGTATTTTACTTACCCATTCGCTCTCGCCGGTCATTTCAATATTCCCTTCAAAGCACAATGATCTCGCCAACTCCGGCGCCCGATGCCGCAATCAATGCCAGTGCGCCCGCATCCGGCGCGTCGTCCTTGGCACCTGGCTTGTCCGGGTGATGCACCGACAGGTACTCACCTTCCCGCAGGTATTCGCGCTCCAAATCTATCGTTTGCTGCTCGAATTCGCCAGCAAGCGGGTGATCGGCCGGATAGCTGAACCGCAGCTCGTCGCCGGGGTCGCGGAACACGGCCGCTTCGAAGCCCAGGTACAGCGTGTTCTTGCTCTGCACGGTGAACACGAAGTGGCTGTCCTCGTCGACGGGCAGGCGCGTTTTGCTGGCCAGCAGTTCCATCGGGGCGTCGCCGGCTGAGCCCGTCGAGTCGCCGCGCACTGCCAGAATGCGATCGGCGTACGCGAAGTGCTCTTCGGCCACGGTACCATCCGCTTGTAACACGGCGCGCGTTCGTTTCTCAGTCAGCCAGGCGTCGATCAGCTCGACCTGCTGCTCGTAGGGCACGTGCGGGATCTTGAGCATGTCGGCGACGTCGTTCTGCTGGTTGGCCACGAACGCCCACGTGTCGTCGCTCCGACGCGCCCAGTCGATGCCGAGCCCGAGCACGTCCATGCGGATTGCCTTAGACATCGGCCGACCACATGAAAGCAGCCGTTCTCGAGAAACGAAGTTCCCCGACTCAATCGTGTCTTCGAGATAGAAATTCCGCTTGATCTCCGGGTTCGCGCGACCGTACTGGCGGAGCAGACGCTGAAACGTCTTCTCGTATTCCAGATGCCGCAGGTCACCGGTCTCTTCATACTTCTTGCGGCGATCGGCAATTACCCGGTCCACGTCGCAGACGATGGCCTTGCTGTTCGGGAACTCCCCATCGCAGCCACGCTTGAAGTCGCACATGCGCGTGCAGCCGACGCCGATCATCCATTTGACACCGCCGGTGCTCGCCAGCATCGGGTCCAATTGATCCGCGCGCTTTGTGTCGTCGGTCTTGTGGGCTTCCTCGACGATGAGCAGGTTGAGTGTCTTCGATTCGTTCGTGGTTGTCGGCGCCAGCGAGAACGTGAAGATTTCGGCGTGCAGGTTGTCGAAGCGGTACGCTCGGATCGTGTAGGCGTTGAACTCCCGGTCCTCGACCTGCCAGGAGTTCCGCAGCTCCTTCAAGGACTTCTTGATGCGGTCCGTGTCGGTCTTGGCTTGCTCGCCCTTCGGCGACGCGATGCCGACCATCAGCGGGTCACCGGTCAGCAGCCGGAAGAAGATGATCAGAAACCGCAACAGCAACGTGACCGTCTCGGTCTTGCCCGATTGCCGCGCGATCTTGATGTAGACGTCGATTGGTTCGACGAGCAGCGAAGACAGGCACCAGTACGCGATGTCATCAAGTTCGTAAGCGTAGAGGTCGAAGGCGAAGTTCTGCTTGCAGAAGACCTTGAAGTACCGCAGCGTCTTCTTGAGCGTTCGCTTTCGCTGGGCCGGCGAGAGGTCGCGAATGAAGGGCAAAAGCTGCTATATCATAGCTTCTTGCGCCGACTGTCACGTGACCAGTTGGTCACATGGTCCGTTGCTCTTCGGAATGCCATCTGAAAAGAACTTAGCTCTCGCGTTTATCGCGCGATCATGCGTAGTGCCACATTTGTCGCACTTGTACGTCACCCACCAGTTTGTAAATCCTTTTCGGAACATTGTTGGGTTAATAGAAAGCACTCGCTTTTTATGGAACCGCATTGTCCCGGAGCATCCAGCACTCATCTTGTTTTCCTGTACCGGCTTACCTACAGGTCATAGATAAGCGGCAACTCATTATGCGATATCAGGTGATCATCAAACTCGACTTCCCGGGCCGCAAACCATTCTTCTCCTAGACCACGTACAATGTCGTTGTGATACCTTGCAAGCCACAACAGTTTCGCTGTGATTTTGTCGTATCGCTCTTGGGAACGGCATCGCTTCAAAATCAAGGCTTTATGATCTTCGATGAACACTACATCCTCGCCCTCGTCACTAAACTCACTTAAAATCCCCCGAAAGTAGTCAACAAAATACAAGCCATCCGACCCACATCGCACTAGCTGTTGGATGTACTCGCGGTCGCCTTCCAGGCCGTGCCGTTTACTTCGGAGAAGCGGATCATTCTCAAGTGTGTCGAAGACTACCGGATCGATTACAATTCGTGGATAGATCGCAAATTCGGACTCTAGGCCGTAAGCGCGAACGAGACCTGGTCCGAACACAAGGCCGTCTTCCACAGCTATTTGACCTATGGTCATACCGCCGCGCAACAGACACCCTGCACCGATCAAACGAGCTTGGGCATGAACTAGAGAATAAAGCTCATGCCATAAGATGCCATCTTGATACTTGCGGTTCGTCTCACTTTCGATGTTCGCCGCGCGGACAGTGTTGTCTGAGAACGTTACGAAAGAAATATCGAATTGCTCCGCAATATCCTCGCCCGGGTGTGCAGCAGAACTTAGCTCTCGAAGTATAGTTGCGATCTGGCCTGGATTCTCGCGGCCGATTATTTCGCGAAAGCCAAGGATATCTAGAAACGTGACGAGACAACGTTTGTATTGCATTGCAAACTCGCCCCTCAGCTAACTGGCCTACAACGAAGTCCAATCGACCATTTCGTATTCTTTGATCTGCTCTCGTAACTGCCGACTAGCTTCCCTATTGGCGTCGTCAGTCAGCATTAGCAGCTTCTCCCACATTCCAATCAACGGCTCGCAAAGCGATGCGGGACCGGTTTTGGCGGCCGCGCCCCAGTCATCAGCCCCCGCTGCGCATTCTGCCTTATATTCTCCGGTGAACGCTTGCCGCTTTGCGTCTGCGTTGGTTAGTTCAAATTGGATTTGCTCTTCCGTGTATGTCCCCGCAGGGGCCACTAGAACAGCACAGACAAACGCGATCGCGCCGTTGTGCGCTATGCGTGCTTCGGTGTATAGCTCCCTCGAATCGCGCCGTCGAAACCTCAATCGCTTGGAAAGCATGAAGCGTGCGCGGGCTTCGCAGTCGTCTTTCGCCTGACGGAAACTCCTTGCCATCCCCGCCACATCCGGAACTGCGTCGACGGGACTAACGGGACGGGCGCGGTCGTATTCTACGAACGCATTTCGGAACAGCACCAGGACCGCGACCAGGAGAATACAGCCGCCAATAATTGCCAATCTACGAACCATCTTGTGGCTCTCCATTGCTTTCAAGCAACGCCTCGGCCAGGTCCGCGGCCCCATCCCTCTCCACCGTCACCCGCTCGTCCTTCTTCTCCCGCCAGTCAAAGCGGTTCTGCATGTTGAACTTCCAGCTCAGGGCGTTGAAGCCCCGAACCTTGCCGCCTGTCCCCGCTGTCCCGAGCTTTTCCCAAAAGAGCTGCCGCTCGCGCCGCGCGCGCTCGATTAAATCGGCTTGCAACGCAGACGCATATCTTATGACGTAATACTCCAGAGTCCGCACGTCGCATTCGGGGAAGCTCTGGTCGCTGTAGCCCTTGCGGACATGCTCGCAATACGCGTCGAACAGCGTCTGTCGCTGCTCCGGCGTCTTGAACTTCTCCCCGTTCTTGGTGCCGATGTTGGTGTCCTTCTTCCCGCTCATGGCACGAAGGAATGACCGCACTCAGGGCACTCGACTTGGGGCTTCTCGTCTGAGGCCGTTTTCGATGGCTTCTCGTCTTCAACATCCTCGACCTTCGGCACCTCAATGCCGAGGGCGTCGATATCCGTCCCGAGCTTCTCCAGTTCGTCCATCAGCGTCGATAGCTCGTCCCATTGCCATTCGCCGAAGCTCGCGTTGTCGCGGAGCGCCCGCTCCTTGGCCGTCTTGTCGTCGGTCTCGGTCAGGATCGCTGGAATCTCCGTCCAGCCAAGGTGCTCCGCTGCTCGGTAACGCATGTTCCCTGCGTAGATCGTCCCGTCCAAGGTCGCGAGGACTGGCCGGAGCTTCAAAAACTCGGGGTCGTCCTTGAGCGACGCGCACAGCATCTTGAATCGCTCGTCACGAATGATTCTCGGGTTCCACGGTGCCGGTTTCAAGTCTGACAGTGGCACGAGCTTCGCTTCCATGTCCCGACTCTATGCCTCTCCGGTACTCGTCGCAATCGAACACGCGGCAAACCAGCGGTCGAGTCTCGTAGATCGTGCAGTGGTTCGTCTCGCGATCGAGGAAGACGCACGGGCCGCCCTTGCCGTTTAGCAGGTACCCGACCAGCTCGCGCGTTGCGGTTATTGGCGGACCTTCATAGATCCCACCGGCTTCGGTTTGAATCCGCGGCTCGCGCTCAGCATCGCGGAGGCTGGCTTCGATCAGCAGGCCGCGGCAGCACCGCCCACAGCGGCAGGAACCGCACGACGTGTGGTTCTTCTCTACGCACGACTCGCATTCGTCCGGGTCGTGTTCGCCGTACTCGTCGAGCTGGTGCTCCTCCATGAAAGCGATGCTACGCCTTTGTCTCCGGATTCTGTCCGGGGGCCCTCGGCGTCGCTTGGGGAATATCAAGATGCTTCCAGAATTCCTTCATCGCCGCTGCGGTCATGTAGTCTTCCGTCGTCGCGTTCGGAGGAAAGGAAATCTGCGATCCCTGTACTACCTCTTTGGTGAAATGCAGAATGTTGTCGGGAATATCAAGTTTCATCCCGAAAATCTTAGGCTCTCTTCTCCTAGGCAGTCAAGAAACCGAGGTTCTTGAGCGCCTTTACGATGTCGTTCACGCGATATGCCGTGCTTCCCACGTTTCCCGTGAACGTCGAAGCGTCGTTCACTCCAGTGCCCGATCCGGCCGTGAACCCGGTTGCTTCGCCCGTTCCGGCCTGCTGGGCGACGGGCGTTGCTCCGAAGAAGCCCATCTTGCCGTCGTTCAGAATCGCAATGCGCGTGGTAAACGTCGTGCTGGAGGCGGCCACTGTGCCGATTTCCACCTTCGTCGGATGCGAAGTCGAACTCCACGTCCCGTCCGCGGAAACGATGATCGCTGGAGCGCGGCCGAGGACGCCCGTCGCGTCATAACCACCGGCTTCGATGACGGCCAACTGATCTGTCGATACTGCGGCCGTTCCTGCATCCGTTCCCAAAATGAGGCGGGATGGAGTTGCTGCGGTCTTCGAGACGGCATAGATCCGTCCCCTCGACCCCGTCACCGCAATTGCTCCCTGCGATTCGTTCAGCGAGTTGTCCACTTGACCCAAGAGGCGAGTGGTCGGCGCACCGACGAACAGGTTGTACTCGCTGTCCGCGCTCACGACTTTGTAGGCCGTGTGCGTGCCGCTGCCAGTGCTGGTGATGTCGACGACTGTACCGCCCGACCATGACGTTGACACAGTGAATGTGTCCGTGGTCGGCGTGGATTTGACGTAATACGGCGTTCCTGCGGTCAATCCTCCGGGGAGGGCTCCACCGCTGTTCGTGAAGAAGACCAGATCACCGACCGACAGACCATGCGTTGAGACAGTGATCGTATCGTCCGTCGCGGCCGTCATCGCCCCGATGCTGTTTCTTGCGACGTTGCGCTGCGTGTAGACGATCGACGCGCCATTCGATTGCAGAATATCTAGCGCCGGCTTCACGCAGTTGACGGACTGAATCAGCGTGATACCCGACTGCACGCCGTTGTAGCCAAGCTGGTTGGTGATGAAGAGCTTTGATGTCTTCGAGGCCGTTCCCGTTCCCATTTGGACTCTTCCCTCCCCGGTCGCGAAGAAGGCGTTGATACCGCCTGTCGTGCGCACGGCGAACGAAACATTTGCGACGGAATTCAAATCCTGAACGATGAGCGTCGGATCGTTCGGCGTACCTCCCGTGATGATCGTCGCTTTCGATCCGAAGAACTTTGATGAGCGTCCGGGCGTCGTGAAGTTCGCAGCGGGATACGTCAGGCCGTCGCCACCCATGAAGATGTTTGCATCGAAGTCGGGACATTCGGCCACATCGGTCATGATGTGCGGAGACGCGCTCCACGGCGTACCGCCTTCGTAACGTAGGTTGTCGAACATGCAGTAGTAGCAGTTCGCCTTGACTGATAGCGGATATTGCGAGGTCTTCGCGTTCTCCAAGCAAATGCCGAAGAACTTGTTGTTGTTCACGGCATTCGGCGTCTTCGAAGAACGATCAAGGCTGATACAGTAGCCTCCAGTCATGTCTGGGTCATTGCTGTAGTTTCCAAATCGACCTGCTCCGAAGAAGGCGTTTTCATTGCACCATCCTCCAAGGTCCGCGTAGCAGGAGAGGCTCGTCTTGCAGGACTGGATCGACATAGGCACGAGGTGTCCGTATGCACATCCCGCCGCATTCTGGATGATGTATAGATTGCTTCCGTTCGACGAGAAGTTGTATGCCGTTCCCGTTCCTGCCGACGAACTCACGACTTGGAATGTGTCATCCGTCACTGAGGATGTTTTGATGTAGAATGCCTGATTTGGGACGGAGTTCCCCGGAAGAGAACCGCCGCTGGTTACGATATAAATCTTCTCTGCTCCCGTGAAACCGTGTCCGACCAAAGTGAACGTGTCCGTGCCGCTGTCGAGCGTGGCCGCACCGATCTCAACGCCCGAGCCAAGGAGCTGCTGGCCTATGTTGAACCCGTAGATCGTATAGTCCTTGTGGACGTATCGACTCTGGTTCAGCCACTGCCATCCGATGTCCCCCGACGTATATGTCGAGATCGACCCTTCCGAAACGAACCCTCCGGATATGGAGGCAGCGCGATACGTTCCGCCGCCATAGACCCTGCATCCGAAGTGCGTCGTGGTGAACGATCCGAAGCGAACGCCGACACCGGAGAAATCGACGAGGATCGATGCGCCGATCATGTCCCACGTCTGATAGTCGTAGGGAACCGAAAGCGTCGACGTGATGCGATAGAGCTTCGACCGTGGGAACCGCAGCGTGCCGCCGTTGCCCGCTTGATCGATCGCATTCTGCAGAGCAGTCGTGTCGTCGGTCGTGCCGTTGCCAACCGCTCCGAAGTCCGCCACGTTCAATTCGTTCACCGAGGTCTCTCCGATCAAGTCCAGCAGGCCGGTGACCGGATTGACGGCGCTCCTCACGAGTACGACAGGGAAGCCCGATCGTCCCAGACGTTATCAGCGCGGCGGTTTCCGTCCGCCCAGGTAACTGACGTCAAGTTGCTTCCCGAGTACGTGAACTTGCGAATTTCCCAAACAGCGGCACTGTTCTGCGCCTTGATGTTCGACCGTCCCATGTAGATCATGTTGCCCGATGCGTCGTAGTCATAGCGCATCGCAACTTGGTTCGGGTCGGAAATGTTCAGCGGGCCTGGCATCGAGAAGACTATACACCTGCCCTGCAAAACGCGCGAGGTTCCCACCACTCCCGGCCGGAACTTCCGCGTCTTCTCAATGTCCTTGCTTGAGCGGCGAGCACACGAGGGGTGCTCAACTCCGACTCAGGGAAAGAACGTACGATCGTCGCGGACGCGGAGAAGCGTTCCCCAGCCGAGCGTTCCGGCCCAAGCCGGAACCGGGACCGGTGGCGCGGCGGCGAGAAAGCCGAGGTGGTGGGCGAACGAAGGCATGCAGTTGGCTCCTAAATCGCCATTACCCTAGCAAGAGACCTGATATTTCGTAAAACGAAACTTTTTCTTGACTTCTGCGGTCTGTCGGCGACAATTGCGGCTGTCTGCTTGATGAGCCGCTCGGTGGTTTTCGTCAGACGAAAGCTCCGGGTGTGCAATTGGTGCGTTGCCTTTTGCCTTCAAGCACCGAATTTCTGAACAGCTGGAGGAACGTCAGTTACCGTTCGAGAACCAGGGATTCACGAAATAGCAGCCGGGCGCTTTTGGTTCGGCTGCCAAGGTCGCTCTCTCCAAACGAAGAAGAAACCACGGCTCTTAAAACCCCATTTTGAAAGACTCAGTAGAGAAGTTTCCTAGCCTGTATTGTTTGACGTCCAAGATTGCAGTAACAGGATTTGGCCTCTCACCGGAGGCACCAACCACGAGCGACCCCTTCGGATGTACTTGGCGATTGAAAATGGTAACCACGTTTTCGTCCACGCTGCGTGGCGAGGATGACCATGTGTAGAGCAATCGCTGTGCACTTGCTGCTCTGGTGCATCTTGGGCACCACGTGGCATTTGCATACTGCAACAGCTGACGTAGCTACTCTGCCCAACTCTCCTTATCCGCAAGACAGATTTTCGGCCTTGTTCATTGTCGACTTACCTAGTCGTCAAGGAGCATCGTCGAACTGTCCTGCTGGTGAGGACGGTGCTCCAATCAAAATAGGAGCACCTAATGGCTCAAGTATTGTCACATGTTGTGCACATAACAACGGCAATCGAGGCTCTGGAGAAGCTTGAGCGTCAGGCCCGTTGCTCGGGAAGTGACGTCACGGAAATCTGTTTCCGACTCGAGAACTTGCGTCGGAGCCGCCGTGAGTACCTGCTCGGCAACGAAATGACGGGAAAGCAATTCCTAGCACGGGCGCTCGATGGCCCCACCCCACTTCTTTCAGACTAACTTTCAATGCCTTTGCGACTCGCATCCCTCGCCAACGGAGATACCGCTCCTGGTCAAAAGCTCGGCCAGGCGATATCTCGTCGGCGACGGGAGCGCGGGTTAACACAACGTGACCTCGCGGCGTCGTTAAACAAGAGCGTTGCCACTGTTTCGAAAATCGAGTCAGGATTGCAAGCAGTTAACTTCGACACGCTGCTTGAAATCTGCGATTGCCTTGAGTTGTCTCCTATGCGATTGATTTGGAGCATTCAGCGAAAGGAATGCCTCGCAAGAAGTGACTCGTCGGTTATCGTCCCGATCTTGGATAAGTTACTAGAAGGCATCTAGCCGCATCGCGACCAATTCTCAGGTCGCGTTGGAATCGCGCACCGCTGGCTTCTCGCTCGGTGACGCCATAGAAAAAGCCCACTTACCAGGATTCCGATGCCGAGCAGTAGGTTCGCGCTCGGCTCCGGCACGAGCGGCCGCGGATCTGGCTCGCCACCGTAGTTCACCGGCGGCGGAATCACCGCTGTCGCCACGATCTGCCCGGTCATTTCCACGATGATCTGCCGTTCAAACATCCCGAACGATATGCCTTGATGCAGCGGCAGCGTGATTGTGTACAGGTTGTTCGGGCCGAACGGTTCAACGGTGATCGAAGCTTCGAACGGCACGTCAACGGGTGTTCCGGCAAATTGACTGAAGGGGTAATGAAAGAACGTGTCGTCCCCGTGGATTTCTCCCTCATGCCAAACCGTGCTGTCCTGAATCATCATCTGGGAATTGTCGAACACGCCGTCAAAGTAGATATTCGTCGGAGCCAGCGAGTAGCCCGTTGAGACGAATCCGAGAATCGCAAAAACGACGTGGCTGAACTTCGTATCAGTCGGTGAATCGTAGAGAAGAACGGCTCCGACCGTAATATTCTCGCTCGATATCTCGCTCGGGTTGATCTCAATTCCAATCGGATAGATCGAACTCAAGTTGAGGGTCGCATTCAACGTGCCCATGAGCGCGGTGGGAATGCCATTCACTAGACTCTGCTTGTAAATCCCATCTGCCGTCATGGACAGCGTCACGAAACTCTGATCGCTGTCGATCGTGAGCGGCAGAAAGATCGGAGCCGCAAGCGATGTCTGAACGCAGAGAAATAAAACACAAACCGCAAGAAAAGCACGCATTGGAACCTCCCCGTTGACAGAAAAAGGAGCGCCGAAACCAAGGCCGCTCCTACTACCCCCGCCAAGGGGCATGCAGAACAGCACCCAGTCCGACGCTCCCATACGGGGAGCGCGGCCCAAGTACTGCCTCTGCAAACATTCGACGGCCTTGCGGCCGAAGTTGGCGGTTTTAGTAGGAAGCAGTTACCGAACGCTTACGCGTTGAAGTCGAATTGTCGGTGTGCCCGCTGTCGGGCGCGTGGTCCTCGTTTCTTCGGTGTTCGGGATTGAAACGAACCAGCCGCTCAGTCTAGTTCCGCCCCGCAGGCGCCGCAACGGTCCCGCCGACGACGGTTCGCGCGGCCAGGCTAACGCCCACGGCCATCAGGAAAACCGTGCCGCTTGCCGCGAGCGAAGCCGCCTCAAAAATGGCGTCGATTGGGCTGGGTATCTTTGGGGCAGGTTCCAGTTTCGGCGGGCCGGCCTTGGCAGCAGCTTTCATGCGGCGAGCATAGCACGAAAAAGCCCCCGACCAGGCGGAGGCTCTTCGGCTAAACTTATCTGGTCATAGTCGCCTGATGAGGGCGAGTGGCATCCTTAGCGAATGTCGCACGCTTTCGCGTATTGGCCGAGGCCAGCCGCGAGCAGCGAGCGCGTGCAGTGCATTTCGAGCTGCTCAAGGTTGCGCGTTTCGCCGGCGCGGGTCTGCTCGGCAGCGTGCACGCGGGCCACGTCAGCGGTGATCGATTGGTCGATGACGCGCGGTGTCACGTCGATCTGCTGGTCGAACCAGTGGACGGATCGGCTCGGCACGTGGCCGGACGAGAGGAATGCGGAGAGTGCCGCAATGAGAGCAATGGTGCTCATATTGAGAGAATGGAAGAGGAAATAAAGGGCTGCTTTCGGAGTCCCTAAGACCGCAGCAGCAAGGCGGTGCAGAGGACGAGGAATGCTAAAATGAGAGAACGGCTCATGATTTCGATGCTTGAATCAGAATTGTCAGCGCCGACATCCAGCCAGCGGCAAACGCAAGACAATGCGTTAGCACTAGAAATGCCCATCGGGGCATATTCTCTGATGAATCAATCATTTGAAAGGTGGGGAAAAATCAATAGCAAGACGCGACCTGCGAACGATACGCGGCGTTGCCGCCGCCGTCCGTCCAGACGCGGACCAATTGCAATGCGGACATGTCTCGATAGAAACGGCTATACAGCTCGACGCACGCCGTGATGCCATCTTCCCGCGTCGCGAACTTTGCGAATTCTCCGTTGTGTGCCGTGCGATAAACCGTGAACTGAACCGACGGCGTCCATGTCTTCGGTGGGCGCATATTGCACAAATTGTTCGTTTTCTTGCCGACCCCAGCAGTGCCCCACGACGAGTCGTGTTTGAAGATTGCATTGTTGACGCACGCGCACTTCGCATCGCCAGCCGCGTGTGTCTCGCAAGCGATGTCGAGCGGGCCTTTGCCATCGACCTTCTTTGCGATCTGCGGAGCTGGCCTTGGCAGCTCAATCGAGAATCCAGCAGGAATCTCGGGGTTGAACGTCAGCACCTCGTCGGCTTGAGTGTGCGACGTGACGGCAAAGACCAGGCCGAGGGCGATGAAGCCGAACCACATCTTGCCAGCCCAGCGTAGCACCTGTTCAAGGTGACTTCGCACCAAGTAGCCGAGGGCCGTCAAGAAGAAGAGCGAGAAGATCGTCAGCAGCAGACGAAAGACGATGATGTTGTGGCTCGTCTTGTAACCGAGCCAGAAGATTGCGACCAGCCAGAAGGCGGTCAGGAGGTACCGAAGGTACTTCATAGAAGGGATTGGGAATTGATATTTGTGGCTTGTGCCACTCCCTCCATATTACCAGAAACAGGTCGAAGGCGCAAGCTTCGTTGCAGAGTGCTCAGCGGGGCAGCGCCGTCTTCGACCCAATTGAGCCGGATCAAGGAGCTGCTCTCCCTTACTCACCGAGCAATGCAATTCTCGACTTTCGCAGTAAGCAACCTGTCCTTTCGACGCCATCCCGATGAACACTCTGTAGCAACCCCTCGTCCGAGCGAGCCAGCTTTACACTTCGGACATCTTACCTCCCTCAGTGGGACTCGCCCGGGCGAGAAGTTGCGGCGATGGTGTAAGGATCAGCTCACTCCGTTTCCGCTCTGAGGGCCTCCCAGCCTTTTTCTGTGAGCACGAAATCGCCTCTGCATCCGCACGGACAGCCGCTTACGAGGCCACGCTTAATTAGTTGACGCATCTTCGCGTGCCGCACCTTATCCGGAGTTTGTGATGGCATGGCATTCGACACGTCCTTCTCGTTGCGAAAGTACCAATTGCACCACCCGTAATCGACCCCGTTCTGAATTTTACTGTGCTTCGAGATCAGCTCCAAAATCGGGCGATCCAAAATGTCTTTGCATTGAATCCCTGCGATGGCTCTAGAGTTCTCCGTCATCTCACCCGGCGAATAGAAGCCTCAGCCTTCAACCACAAGCACGTCTCGTCGTGCACGCTGCGGAACAGCCAGATCGGGCAGCGCGGCAATAGGTAGGTGCGCTTCTTTCGGGCCATTGCTTGCCACTGCTGAATCTTGAGCGCTTGAATGACGCGCTCGGCGTTATCGGTGAGGGGGTCGAATGGAATCATTGTGGCGCGGAAAGAAGGTGCGTTTCTTGCACGTGATCGTAGAGAGTCCGGCCGCTCGGCGTTATCGCGTACGGCAGGAACACTTCATCGAGCGGAGCCATCTGCGTTTCAACGAGGGCCATCTGGGCAGCCACCCAATCCTTGATGATTCGCCATGACACCCGGAGTGCCTGGTCCTGGGTGCAGAGTCGACGGGGAACTTTCGGGTGTGACTCCATGACCTTCAGCACGGGTCGCCAATCGCTCGGCAGTTGGTATCCAATCGACTGGCCGTTCACTGGGATCTTGAACTTGATCATGACGATGTTTCCGCTGTCGTCGTATTCGGCGAGGATCGCTTGCGCACCGTGGGCAGCCAGGTTTTTCTGGATCTCTCCAATGGTCTTCTCGGCTGCGATGCCGGTGGTGTAGTTCAATAGCGGCATAGGTCTGTCGGGGAGTACTTTCCTTTCAAAGCTGACAAGGCTGCACGGGCGACACTGCCGTCGTCCAGCAACTCAATTTCAATGTCCTCATATTCAGCTCCTACCTCATCGTATGTGAAATGCTTCTTGTTCCCGTAAAAGGTCAACGCCTTCTCGGCTACCTCCGCATCATGCCGATACAGCTTCGCCTCTTCCATAAAGCCCGTTGCCTGTTCACTGGATACTTCGTAACGGGTTTTGTAGAGGTCTCGTTCTTTGAGAAGGGTTTCCAGTCTGTCAGACAGGCATCGCTCGCAGAAAAAATACTCTTGATGCGGATGAGCATCTTGATGTTGTCGAGCATCTCCATTATATGTACATTCTGTTTCCATAAAATCATACAATCGTTTCTTCGTCTCCTTCTCTTCTGCTGGTGTCATCGTCGGCGAGGCTACATGCTCGGTTCCACACATTTCTGGCGTGACCTTATTCAGAATCTTCACATGTGGCTGATTATTGTCCGTAGGCAGTCGAGCCTCAGCCGTCTGAGCGGGGTCGCCTTGTACGAAAGTGACTTTATATTCAAGACCACAAACCGAACACTGATAGCCGCATGACGCCATGCCGTTGACGGAATTGTTTCTATAAATAGCTTTCGCACCGCAGCATGCAGACTTCGGAGCCGTTGCTTTCGTGTCCTTATCGCTCATTGTGGCGAGGTGTAGGCACGAACATAAAGGAAATGCTATTCACGACTGCGGGCCCACTCAAAGTGCTAATACAGTATGGTGACACGGCGATGCTTTCCCCTGCCATGCTTCTTTGCGGGCTGTGCCAACTTGCCAGTGATGGTGCGCGTTCAGTCATGCCTCAGATGAAGTAAACGCATCAGCTCCTTCCAAACGATTGAGGCAATCTCAGCGACACGGTTTCGCCGGAAGGATGCGAACCGCTCGCGTTCTTGTGCTTCCCACGCTTGCCGTTCGACGGAGCGACGGTCACGCAACATGTTCCACTTCGGAAACTTCGTGCGGAGATCCGTCCGCTCGCCACTTGCTGATGTCGATGCCTTTCTTCCATTCAAGGTACGCGGCAATATACCCGCTGATGAATGCCGACTGACTCGTGAACAGCGGTCGGTGCAGGATCGTGCAACTCTTCAACGGAAGGTAGGTGATCTGGATCGTCTCGGCGTCGTAAACGAATTCGAGTTCGGGGCACCGGTCATCCGTTATCGTGTTTTTCTCGTGCATCGTCATACGAGGGTTGGGGAAGGAAATACGGACATAGGCTGAGAGGCGAGGCAGGTCCAGTACGGCGGATGCAGAAGCGAGCAACGCTCGCACCAATACGGGCGTATCTCGCGCGGGGCGTTCATCGAACATGCTTCGCATCGGACGCACTCGCCGCCATGTCGACGGGCGTAGTCGACTCTCGAGCGTTCCAAGGCACGGCCGCAATCGGTGCAGAAGCGGGACGGCTCACGCTTGCGGTAGCAATCGCTACAGCGGTGCTTCCAGCTTTCCGCTCCCGGCTGAACGTCTGCGTGCTGACAGGAGACGCAGATGCGGTACCCATCCTGCAGCTTGCGGATGTTGGCCTGCTGCACTTCGCCGTTGAGGACGCCAGAGTGGATCATTGCATCGGAATGGTCATCAAACACTTCGAGCACGTCAGTTCGTCAGCTTTCTGCTTGCGAACGATAATTGTGCCACCCTGAAAGTCGTTTCTCCACTTGCTGACAAACCACACGTGGCGGCATCGGCGTCGCTGTTGAGTTTGCTGTTGCTTCTTGTATGCAGGCGATGATCGAGAAGTGCTCGTCATAGTGCTTTATCGGAAAGGCTGATATTCCGAATGCCAGGACGCCGGACGAGGTATCCCTTCTTCTCAAGAAGGCCGACATGGAACGCCACGGCCTTCGACGTGATGCCAAGCTCGGCAGCTACTTCGGGGTAGGTGGGCGACTGCCGGTTCTTCTCAGTGAACTTCTTGATTTCGACGAGCACTCGTTCTTGTGCAGGGCTGATGTCGAGGTAGGTCATGCGGCGACAGTACGCCTGTCCAGAAGTTGCTGCAAACAGTTCGACTTGACCTTGCCTGTCTTTGTTTTCCTTTCGCTTGACGATCCTTTCCGGTAAGGAGTAGGGTGCGATCACTTTCCCCTTCATCCACATGTTCCTCGTCGTCCTCGCTCGCCTCCTTCCGATTCTCGTTGCCATCGCTGCGGCAATCGAGCTGCACCGGAAGCGGTTCTCGGATCACAAGCCGTACTGGTTTGTCATCTTTTGCATGGCGTGTTTGATCGCTCTGCTCGCGTAGCCCGATTGGCTGCATTCCCCTTCCCACCATGTCCATCCACGAAAAACTGCTGGCAATCCAGACCAGCCTCAAGGCTCCCAAAGGCCAGCGAAACACCTTCGGCAACTACAACTATCGAAGCTGCGAAGACATTCTTGAAGCCCTGAAGCCGCTCCTGAAGGAGCACGGTTGCTATCTGACTCTCAGTGATGAGATCGTGCACATCGGAAATCGCTTCTATGTCAAAGCAACGGCGTCCATTGTCCCCGAAGACGTGAAAGGAACTGACGCCCACACGGTCAGCATCATTAAAGCGACTGCCTACGCACGCGAAGAGGAAACGAAGAAAGGAATGGACGGAGCACAGATCACAGGTGCCGCATCATCCTACGCCCGCAAGTACGCCCTCAATGGACTCTTCTGCATCGACGACACCAAGGATGCAGACACGATGGACAACACCAAAGAAGGAGCGAAGAAGGCTTCGGCCGCCGGTGCCTCAAGCACTCCGGCGTTGCCAAAGCAAAGGCCCTCGTCCTCACCGCTTACCGCATCCGAAGGCCAGTTGCAGCTCATCGCCTCACTCGCCAAAGACCTTGGCAAAGACCCGATCAAAGACATCTACGAGCCAATGAAAATCACATCGGGCCTTCCATCCGCGAAGCAGGCGGATGACATCATCAGGATTCTGCGTGTGAAGAAGGATGTGCTCGAAAGCGAGGTGCAGCTTACCGAATCGTAATAGCTATGGAATTAGCCAACCCATCACCGGCCAATCGTTTCCACTTCAGAGCGTGGGACACTGAAGCAAAACGAATGTACCGCGATGAGGATGAATACCGCGTGAATGGACGTAGGAGTTACCCCATCCGAGTGTCAAGCCGCGGGATTCATTACTGCACGATGATGGATCGAAACACCCCTGAGTCCGATTACATCGTTCGAGATGAGCAAGGACGCGAGGGGTACACGCAATGGGAAGAAGACAAGCTCGCATGGCAGAACTTGGTCCTCATGCAATCCACTGGCCTTCTCGATAAGAATGGGAAGGAGATATTCGAGGGCGATGTCATCCAAATGCATTGGAGCAAAACCGACATCGGAGTATACCCTGTCGTCTGGCGGGACTCCGGATTCGAGTTCTATCCGGCCGCGCGTTTTCATCCTGATGGCGATGAACTTGAGATTGCCGAAGTCATTGGCAACATCTATGAGTCTCCCGAACTTCTCAATCCATGACCTCCATCATCTTTCTCGGCAGCGTCTCTCCCGACTCACTCGCCGCCTGGCTCGCCCACGACTCTGACACGCCTGTACTTCCTTCCTCTCCATCCAATGCTGTACCCGAAAACCCAACGGCAGAAAAAGACGCCTAAGCCACTCCGCCGAACACCGATCAACCGCGGCTCACGCTGCAAAGACTGCTCTGGCGTGGGACTTGTAAATCGGAAACTGCATGGCTCCCTCTGGGAGAGAATCAATTGCGTAACGTGCAATGGTACAGGTCGCGTTCGCTCCAAGCCTATCAAACGATCGACCAAACCGATCGAGCGATCCATCGACGAGGCCGCTTTCGATCATCGAGTTCTGAACGGCATTTGGAACGGCGCTTCGCTGCCGTTCCCCGTCGCAAGCGGTGACCTTCTGGAATTTCATCACATCCTCGGCAGGCGAGGCGGCGATAAGATCATGAGCAGTCCGTACAACGGCCTCCCCTTGCCTCGCACGCTGCACTCTCAAGGCTGGATCAACTGGCCGGAAGCACGCGGTCTCTTCTTGAAGCTCGCACGTCGGCGCGTTAACGCCGCGATGAAAGCAGGGCTCTATCAGCCGTCCCTCGACGAGCAGGATCGAGACGCTGGCTTTCTCGACTATTCCCAGACGTTTTTGCCGTCCTTCTGATGACCATGCCAGCCGACTGCAAACGCTGTCCGACGTGCAATCGCCCGATGGTGATCTATAAGAAGCACCTACGAAAGAACATGCTCGTGCCGCTTCGTGTTCTTTCGCAAGGCAGCCCCCTGACTGCGGACGAGCTGTCGCAACTGTTTCTCGATACGCCGGCTCTGGCGACGGAGATCAAGAGGCACTTCGCCACACTCCGGCTCTGGCACCTCATCGAAGAAACTGAGCCCCAGCGCTACGCAGTGACTTTGCCCGGTATGCGGTTTTTGCAGGGCGATCTCTCCGTGCCTGAATGGATCTGGACGCTCAGCAACGAACCGGTCGCCACGCCAGAAGGCGAGGATGCATCACCCGAAAAACTCATCTACGAAATCATGTCGGCAGAATTCTCTGACGCCAGCATGCACATGGAGGATGCAGTGCCTTGGGCACAGATGAGTATTCCTGCCTAGAGGTATCGGTCGCTCTGCCAATCGAGACTTCGTTGTCAATACGGCCTAAACCTAATCGCCAACGGCGCGTATCTCTTCGAGCACGTGCAGGATTGCGGGGTGCTTATCTCCCCGCAGGCGTTCCATAATTTTCTCGGTTCTTAGGCGCGGGTGCTTGCGAGCGACCTCGGCCGCGCATAGGCGCACCCACCATGTTTCGTTTCCCGCAAGATCGAATAAGGCCTGCTCGGCGGCCGGCAGTGCTTTGTGAAACTCCTCCAGAGTCACCTTGCTTGGAAACGTTACGCTCTCGCGATCAAGCCACAGTGCATCATCGATTCGACGCGACTTCAATACCAGCTCCGTGTTTCCTCCATTGTTTACTATTCGCTCCATGCCCCACAGTGCGCGGCATGGATCAAGTTTGAAAACAAAACGAATCAAGTTATCATGCGGCTGATTGCGACCCGGTCCTGACATATAGAGCAAAGCAGGCTCGAGGTTTGGTTCTAGTGAGCTGCACTTCCGAGCGCTCGACTCAAGTATCGACAAGGCGATTCCTCGCAATTTCTCGTCGTCCGACTCGACGAATGGCGCCAACGCCTGCACCTCTGATGGACCAGGCAAATTAATGACTTTATCTCGCACGATCATCAGCCCCTGTCGTTGTAACGGCGTGGCCGTTGGATAAAAGAGGACGATTTGCGCCAACAACCCTTGTTGCTCACGCTTCATTAATGGTGCCAAGGTTGCGAGCGCTTCGGCGATCGCTTCGGGCGACATAGTTACTGTGAGCGATGCGAGCCTCTCGCTCGCGACTGCCAGATGCCGCTGTGTCTCTGAATCGCTCGCAGGAAGATCACGTGCCGTGCACTTGCCATAAGTTGTCAGGATCGCTCCCAATGCCAACAGCACGCTAGTAACGCCCCGGAAATTGCATCGAGTTCTAGTGGTCAACACGGAACTCTACTCCTGTAACAATAGCTGCCTGTACCGCGATTGTGTTGTCCATTGCGGTGTGGCCGACAGGTGCTGGAAGACCCCAAGTGTTCACGTCTTCATCAATGTCCGCTAAGGCACCCATGGATGCACCATGTACAAGCTGTGAGTGTGTTTCATAATAGTTCTCGTGCCAGTCAGTAAATGAGGGACGTCTGATTTCAGGAGCTGTTACCCATCCCGGTTGCTGGATAGCGTCAATGTACGCCGTATACCTGAGTCGACCGTTCAGGTGGGCTGCAAGGCTCTGCTCCATGCTAAGGTCATATGTCGAGCCCCCACCATGACTGTGACCGAAGACTCCCACATCTTCGACTCCGCGAAACACTACCGCCTCGCGAACTTCTCGAATGGCGTCAATATAGCCTCCAGCACCTCCAACGTCGTTGTCATCGCGCTCGTTAAAGAGATGTGCGTCCCAACCGTCCTCAATTAACTGCCGGACCATCAGATAGACTCCGGAGTCTCGAATTTGGGCGCCGAACCAACCGTTGGGATCGCTGCCTTCTCCGACAAATCCAATCACGGTGCTACTGAACGGCCGGAATGTCACTGTGTCCAACAGACGCATTTGTCCGTTGCGACGGTCACGAATTAAGAACTGCAAATCGATAGTAGGAACGAGGACCGAGGGCTCAGCCCATTCGACGTAAAAGTCCGAATGCGAACTCGGCAGTACCCATTCCTGCACAACGGCGCCTGTATCGAGTCGGCGACCAAGTTGCGGAACCGGGCCGGATTTGATCGCGTTGGTCCAAACACTGAGCCCAGGACCGCTGGCGCGCAACACATAATCGCTATTGGGGGCTGCAACAGTGCCAGTCCGCCTAGTCGTGGTTCGGATAAGATCGTTCTCCGAAAACACCAGCGGATCCTCTCGATCGGCGACCTGGTTGTGGTCATCGTCGTCACCGTTGCGGCGAATGCCCGCGCCGACCGTGGCTTCGATAGCGTTGGGCACTCGCGTCGAGGTGATAAATTGCGTCTCCGGATGATAGGCCTGCAAGTCGCCTCGGACATTCTGAAGGACAACTTGATCGCGGCGCACCTGCGCGCCGCCCGGTGCCTGCACAAATTGCGAGAGCACCACTTCTCCTGGTTCAAGCGCCTCGATCCATACGCTACGAGGGATAAACGTCGCAGCATTCCAGGACGTCCCAAGTGGCACCAATGCCGACTTGAAAGGCGAGTCCCACACTCGGATCAGGTCGCCTCCCTCGTCGGCATCGAATACGATCAGGTACTGACCAAGCTCGCCTAACGGTACGCCTGTGGTATCAAGGTTCAACGTGACTTCAGCCAATTCGCTCGTTGAAGGCTCGTCATCGCTCAACACGATGTAGCGGCCCGGGCGTTCCATCTCTATCGAGTCTTCCAGATTCTCGATCAGGCCATTGTTATCGGAGTCGGTGTCGATGTCGGGCGAAGGCACAGTAGCCGATGATTCAATGATCGTACCGGTCCCCTGCGGGCGCGAAATCGTTGCGCCGCTTGGGCTTGTCAACGCTAGATAGAAGTATTCGTCGCTCTCGGCAGCTAAGTCGTTCGCAATCGGAACCAAAACGACTCGACGCGTCTCGCCAACCTGAAACGTCGCGACTCCTGTTGTTGTTGTATAGTCGGAGACGCTGAGTGCGGTTCCATCACTCGTGCCATACGCAACCGTGACCGCTTGCCCACTTGCCTGAGAGAGCGCTAAAGTGAACGCGGCGAAGGCAGCTGTCTCGAAAACGGCGACGTCGTCAACCGTGATCGAAGGGAGTGACTCGTCATCTGTAATTGTGCCGATACCGTCAGCTTTTAGAAGCTGTGCATTGATCGGCGATGAAAGCGTGACGATGAATGTCTCTATGGCCTCGGAAACGTCGTCGTCTTCAAGCGGAACAACTATCGTTTGCGAGGACACTCCCGGCGCGAACGTCAGCACTCCCCGGCTGTCGACGTAGTCCGACATCGGGTACGCTGACCCTTCTTCGGTATACCATTCGACGCTGATAGGAACGTCAATTGCGCCAGTGCGCGTGACGAAAAACTGCGCCTGACCCACTGCTTCATTCACCGTGACGTCCGAAATACTTAGTGCGGGTAGTGGATCGTTATCGATAATGACGGCAATCCCTTGGCTGTCACTAACTACCACGTTTGCTTCCGTGATCGTGGCGTAGAAGTACTCCGTCGGCTCTGGAACCAGATTCGTTACGATTGCCACCGAGAATTGCGCCGACGTCTGTCCGGCGGGGATCGTCAAGTTAGCCGACGTCGGAAGGCTGTAGTCGCTCAAGTACAGCGCCGTACCAGGTCCGGTAACCACCGTGGCGGTCACGACCAACGCGATGGGATTGGATAGCGACACCGTGAACGTGGCGTAAACGGGCTGGCCGGGGTCTGCTTCTGTGACCGTAATGTCGTTGATGCTGAGCGTGGGCAGCGGATCGTCGTCGATAATGATCGCGTAACCGCTGGCCGTGCCGATCGTGGCGTTCAGAGGGCTGGAAAGCGTGACGAAGAAATAGGGGGCGTCCAAGTGCCCTTCGTACATGTCGTCGTCGTTCCACTGGACCGTAACGATTTTGGACGTTTCGTTAGGAGCGAAGTAGACGTCGGCACTGACTGACGTGTAGTGAGTGCCGGCTATTGCGGTGCCGCCCCCCGTGGCGTAGTGCACGCGGACCGTCTTATTTATGGCCTGCGACAAGGTGATTTCGAACGCCGCCCCACCGTAGCCTTCTTCGACGTTGCCGGCGGTGCTGATCGACGCGCTCGGCATGCTGCCGACGGGCGTGTCGTTATCGTAAATCGTGCCGACGCCGATCCCATCGCCAATCGTGGCGTTTGTCGGCGTCCCCAGCACGACGCTCAACGTCTCGTCGTTTTCGTTGTCGGTGTCGTTGATGATCGGAATGCTGATCCCTCTTTGCGTCTCGCCAACCGCGAACACGAGCGTCCCGCTTGACGCGGTATAGTCATTAGGTGCCGTCGCGCTGCCGTCTGCCGTGCTCCAGGGAATGCTGACGATGTCGGAGTAGGAATTATTCAGCGTCACCGTAAAGGTCATACTTGCCGCTGACTCAACGACGCTCGGGTCGCTGATTGTGACGATCGGCTCGGGATAAACGAAGTCGAAATTGGGGCCATCCTGCACAAAGACGTCGCTGCCTTCGCCGCCGTCGGCCCAGGTGTCGAATCCATCGCCACCGTACATGGTGTCGTCGTCGCTGGGCCCGCTGTAGAAGCCACTCTTACCTTCGCCGCCATCGAGAAAGTCATTCCCCGAGCCACCATAAATGACATCGTTGCCTTCACCGCCGTCAATCTGGTCGCTTCCTTGACCTCCGTAGAACGTTTGATTTCCTTCGCCGCCATTCAGGATGTCGTTGCCGGTGGTCCCGTAAACCACCGGATCATCGTTTTCGGAGGTGGCAGCCAACATTTGGCGCGCCTGGCCGGCATGAAAGTCGTCGAGTGGGTTCTCAAACTCCGGATGGAAGAATTCGAGCGCTTCGAGTCCCTTGTCGATAAGGTCCTGACTGACACCCACCTGGGCTAGGCGATCTAGCAAGTCGGCATCGACGTAGCCCATCGTCACGCGAGCAACGTCTTCTTCGGTGAGCAGGCCGCTATCGAAAGCGGCCATGAGCTGGCTCTCAAGCGGAGTGTCCTCGTACAGGTCGGCCACGTATTCACTGATGCGCGGCATCGTGACCGAGACACCACTGATCGCCAGATGCCCATTCGTGCCCGAGGCATCGATCAACTTAGAGAGCAGACCGCCACGAATACTCAAACCCGTCACATCCGCCGCCGCAACGACGCCCTCAATGGGATCGAGGCCGTTGACTTTCACATAACCTTGATCCACCGATAGAACCAGATTGTCGTCCCAGTCGCTAGCGATGGAGAGCTGGCCGTCCACGAACGATGTCGTGACCGTCAACATCGCTCGATCTTCGAGACGTTCTAGTGGCAGATGGCGACGAATCGTTGAGAGGCGCCCCTTCCTAGCGGCGCTCGATCGTCGAGAGAAAAGACCGCGCGCACGACGCCAAGGACTACCCCAGAAAGCCATCGCGACTTCCTCTCGCCAGGACTAGGCAATAGAACTGCCCGCTGGCGAGAAGAGTTACCGCGCCGCCCGATCAATTGCAAGAAAATTCCAACGACCGAGGCACAAGTTCCGAAAGTCGGACGCTAGCGACAGGTGCAACAAATAGGGCCGCGTCACCGGGGCAGGAGTGACACGGCCCGTTGCCCGCCGAAGCGAGCAATGCCTGAATGTATCGAGCGGCAAATCCGCAGGCAACTATTGCAGCTTCGCCAGTGCCGCCACCGCACTCGCGGCCGCGTCCACGGACCCGACTTGTTCGACCAACTTCTTGGCGGCGATCAAGTCGTGCAGCGATATCGCTGCACCGTTGCCGCTGGCCTTGCCCGCCACACGGCCGCGCTTCTTACCCTTCTTCTTCATCGCGTGCTTGATGTTACTGACGAGGCCCGTCGATACCTTCAGCCCCTGGCCCGCCAAGGCTTCGACGACGGCCTGGGGCTTGGCATCCTGCCCGCCCAGCTTCTCGATTGACTCCCTGATCGCAGCCGACTTATTGACTTTTCGTTTGGCCATTCTGAGTGCTCCGGATTAGGGTTCGCCCAGTCCAAAGTCTAGGTCGCGGCCCCATCCGTCGCTACAATGCGGCGACGCCGCGAAGAAGCGGTGAGCAGACCAACTGTGTGGCAATTAGAATTGCAGAGTTGGTTGCAGAGAAATCCCTGAAATCGAGACAAATCGGTCAAAACTCTGCAAGACATGAGGAGTCGTAACCCTTAGTTTTGCTGCAAGTTGAGGCGATTACGCGGTTCACGATCGTGCTTCCCAAGCTGGATGTCGAGAGTTCGAGTCTCTTCGCCCGCTCTGTTGAACACCCGTTGTCAGCCAATGGCAGCGGGTGTTTTCTTTTGGCTGCGGCGTCACTTGCGGTGATGCGCAGCGTACCTGTTCGAGTGTCGCTGTCGTCTGCCGGTTTGGCAGCCGATGCCTCGATTTGACCACGAAAGCCAGTCGTTAGTGCAAGCCCTGGTGCAAGCGCGCTGGTGGGCAAATCATCGGTGCCCGTTCGAGTTAGCTTCGCCGGTATGTTGGTATGTTCACTGCCCAGCGGTAGCGCCGGCAGCGCATCGAGGGCGGCTTGCACGTCCAACAGCCGCGGATCGGTGTAGACGTTCATCGTCAAATCAATGCTGGCGTGTCGCATCGCAGCTTGCGCCGTGCGGGGCGCCACGCCTCCCTTGCTCAACAGCGTGCCGAAGCTATGCCGCAGCGCGTGTACGTCGAGCGTGCGGCCTCGATCGTCAATCTTGGCGATGCCGGCGGCCTTCAAGTCGCGGTCGAGCACCTTCACCAATTTGTCGGGCACGTTAAACAGCGGCGTGTCGGCCGGCAGTGCGGCGTCGAGGGCCGGCGCCACGTTCGGGCCGACGCGGCCCGCTACGGCTTCACTATCGCTCGCACGTGCGTCGCGCAGCTCGGCGACCCAGCGGGCCAGGTCAGCCGCCAGGTCAGCCCGTATCGCAATCTGTGAGCCTTCGCGG
Organism: Pirellulales bacterium; assembly: GCA_050184475.1. Lineage (GTDB taxonomy): Bacteria > Planctomycetota > Planctomycetia > Pirellulales > JAEUIK01 > JAIESQ01. The sequence goes on from JBFXAH010000016.1 coordinate 76,403, forward strand.
TTCTTCTCATCGGCCGCGTGCAACACGGCGTGCGGGTGCGGCCCGTCGAGCACCAACTGGCCGACGGTCAGCGAAGCCAATTCGCCGCGCCTTAGCCCGGTGAGCACTAGGGCCTTGTAGATCAACGCCCGCTGGCGCCCCAGCCGTTCGAGCCGGGCGACCAGCGCCGGATTATCTTTCAACCGTTCCCGAGCCCGCTCGGTCGCCGCGTCAAGATTCGCATAGGTCAGCGGCTCGGCCTTCCACGTGTCGCGCTTCCCTTTGCGCTGGCCTTCGTCTTTGCGGACGGTCGCCCGCCCGTATTCGGCCAGCGGCCGGCGCCGGGCCCCGTCGAGCAACCGCGCCAGTTCGCCCTCGGTCATCGACCGTCGCTTGCGCCGCGGGTCCGATTCTTCATCGGCCTTCGCCACCTTGGCCAGCGGATTCACCAGCAGCCGGTCGGTTGCCAGACACCAGTTGCAGAACGCTACCCAGCAAGCGCGGTAGATATTTCGGGTGCGGGCGCCCATACCTTTCTTGCCGGCCTCGGTCGGCTTCGCCTGCAACACTAGCCAGCGCTCCAGCGCGTCGCGTTTCAAGTCGGCCAGCCGATTGAATCCACAATCGCCGGCGACACGATCCAAGCACCGTTTGACGTTGTCGCGGTGAACGGGCGAAGTGCCTTGCGCCACCAGATTCAACAGATAGGCGTCGCAGTGCTCGGCCAGCGGCGTAGCTTGATGGTCGATAACCGCATCTTCGCCCCGGCTGCGAATACCGGAGCGCACCTTATCGGCCCGCGTTTCGAGTTCGCCGAGTACATGCCGGGCGGCCATTTCGTCGCGGCAGCCGGTCGGCACTTCGCAAACGAGTTCGGCACCGTCGCGGTACTTCGCATAGTACATGCTCGATTCGAGCACGATTCGCGGCTGCCCTTGGTTCGGCCCTTTGCTGGGGATCGTCACCGGCGCCGTTTGCGTGCGGCCTTTAGCATCGCGCCAGCGGGCGAACCGCTCGCCACGGCGGGTAAAGAATTCCGCGCCCTCGGGTAGAGGCTTCGTGTAACTCTTTTTGTAGACCGAGCCCATTTTGATTCGTCCTATGTTCTTCGCTTCAAGAGTGCTTGCCGTGCCTCATCGAGGGGGACAGACTTACCGTCGCCCCCGTTCCAGCACCAAAAGCTCCAGCCATTGGTATGCGGGGTGCCACCGATGATGGTTCGACGCGCTTCGTCAGCAGCCGTCGAACAGCTTGAATACGCCTTACCTTGAAATACAACGGTCCCATCCCGCTTTAGCTCGGCTTCCAATAGCTGATCGTGGTACTTCCTGGTCAGCTTCAACGGTGGATTCAACAACCCGGCGTCGATTACGTCTTTGAGAGTCACGCCTATAAAGAGTTTCTTTTTCCCAGCCCGTGGCTTGGTTCGCTCGACGCCTGTCTTGGCGAGTTGCTTCCGGGGGGCCCGCGACTTTTGAGGCGTCCATTCTTGGGCACGTCGGGTCGGAGTTGCCGGCGGAGCATTGGACTGTGAAATGGCAACGTCCAATCGCCGGATAGACTCGGCGATTTCTTTCGGACTGAGCTTGGGAACGCGACGCCGAATCAACCGCACCAGCGCCTTATCCACCGAATCCAACATTTGGCCCAACGCTTCCTTCACGCGTCGATCAACAAAATGCGCACTCCAAAGCACGTCCAACAAGTTTTCCTCCATGTTGGCACGCGATATTAGTCGCAGCAGGTCAACTGCCTCAGCGGTGTCGGATTCGACCAGCCGCACGCTGCGAAAGAGCTTTTCCTCGGCCTCCACGGGGGCGGAAGCGTTGTACACACGGTATTCGTTCCCATTCGTGAGCACGCACCATTCGACGCCCGCCATCGTCGCGTAGCCGAGCATCTGAGAAACCCACTTGCGGTCGGAAAGGTTTTCACCGAGCCCCTTGGCCTCGACGAATAGCCGCGGCTTGCGCAGTAGCTTCAACGCGTAGTCAACCGGACTATCTCGGGTCGTCGGTTTGAATTCGCGATGCACTTCGTCGGGGTCGCGAATGTCCCATCCAAGGGCTTCGAGGATCGGCTCAATCAAGCTGGCCTTTGTGTTCTGCTCGCCTAATCCCTTCGCGTTCTGCTCGCCTAAGCGTCGATCTTGGAACCTGCGCGCTTTCGCGGCGACTGACTCGACGGTCTGCGTTAATGCGGCGTCTTGGTTCGCGTTCACGATACCCCCTTTCGGTACTCACTTTCGTTTGTCCGCTCCAACCGCAGCCCTAGCGCCACGCCTAGCTTGTCGGCCATATCGAGCCGCAACGTCCGCTCTCCGCGCAGAAAGCGAATGATGCTCGGCCGCGGTACGCCGCTTTTCCTCGACAGCTCCAACTTGGTCAGTCCGTCGTCGAGCCGGTCGAGAATCGTCCGCCGCAGCACGTCGCTGATCGTCGCCGGCGTTTTCGCTTTCGTTCGTTTCGTCTTTGCCATGTATCGGATGATACACTCTCCCTTGTGAACGTCAAACAATTTTCGCCGGGCCGAGCATCCGCTCGATTTCGTGTCGCAGCTCGGCGCCGAGTTCGATGCCCGACGCCAACAGCCACGCCAGATAGTCGCGGCCGAGACTGCGCACCGGCCGCCCCTTGTGCTTGCCGAATGGCATCGCCGGCGACCAGTCATCGCACAGCGCCACGCAAGCCGGGTTGTGCCGCAGTCGCCCGCCGCACCAGACGCACGGCTTGGGCCAGTGCCGCGGCCCCAGCAAGTAGTCGCGGGCCTCGGCGTCGATCTGGTCGAACCAATCCCACGGTTCGGCGATGATAGGCGCGTCGGGTGTCGCGTTGGCCATCGCTTCGGCCTGCGCCGGCGTGGCGGTTAGGTCAGAACCAGCGGCGGCCTCGGCTGCCGGCGGTTGCTTCCATAGCGCCCGCAGCCGGGCCTGTAGGCCGCTTTCGCTGGTCGCCGGCGCGGTTGTCGTGATTGTTGCCGTCATCGTCACGCTTTCTGTTGGCGTGCCCCGCGTGGCGCCAGCCACGATAGGGGCACCTTCTGGTCCCCTTCTGGGATGGGTGGCGCCAGTGCCCCCAGCAATTGGTGCAAAATGCGCCCTTGTCATGGTGGCGCCAGTGCGCCCTTGTCAGTCATATGGCAGCGGCCGCACGCGGTAGGTTGACGGCCCTTGTCGCAATCCGCCGCGACGCACCAGCACCAGCAGCCCTCGGCGAAGCAATCGCGCCACGGCCCGCTTGACAGTTGCCACGTCGCAGCCGGCCCGGCGTGCCAAGTCGGCCTGCGAAGTGCGGACCAGCCCATTACGCTTGGTGTCGCGCCACAACAGCAGCCAGACGGCTATCTCGCCACGGCTCAAACTGCGCAGGGCGAAGTCGGCGAACGTATTGATCGTCGTGAACCGACCGGCGACGCCCCCCGCGTTCGGCTTGCCTTTGCTCACCGGCGCCCCGCTCTTGGCGTTCGACACCAGCGGCGCCGAGTCCCCCGTCGCCGGGTTGGTTGAGTTCATCGCCGGCAGCACGTCGCAGCCGGCCAGGATCGGCGCCGTGTTCCCCGCGGCTCGGCCATTGGTGCCGGTGCGGCTCACAACTCGCCCCCTTCGCCGTCAAACGCCTCAGCGTCGCAGTCTCGGTCATCATCGCCGGCGTCGTCAGCGGCCGGCTCGGTCCGCTGCCATAGCGCCCGCAGTGCCGAGCGATTAACGGTGTCCCTGCGCGGTCGCTTCGCCGGTGTCCCTTCCGGCTGCCATTCCTCAAACTTGCTCGCCGTCGTGAACCGTTGCAGCGGCCGGTCGAAATCCAACAGCACGTCGCGGGCCTCGGTATGCCGGGCCTTTAGGTGCCGCAGCACCACGCGGCCGCGATGCTTGCCGTCGGGCACCAGCAGAAACGCATCGTCGGCGCCGAATTCCAGTTCGCTCGATTCGCGGAAGCTCGCCAGATTCAGCCCGTCGGCGTCATAGCTACTGCGTCCCTGCTTGTCCTTGGTCCGCCCCACGGCGGCGACCACGATCACCGCGTAGCCGGCGTCGGCAAACTGCCGCAGATAGTTCATCGTGGCATCGACCGATCCGCGCTTGTCGCCATGCTCGCCGGGTGGCGGGATGCGCTGGATGTAATCCAACACGATCAAATCGGCCTCGAACGCATCGGCGGCTGCGGCCACGTTCGACAAATCGAACGGCGGCCGCACAAAGCACAACCGGTCGGCCACCGATTCCAACGTGTGCAACGCCTGGTCGAGCCGGTCGGCGTGCGCGGCGTCGAGCCGGCGATAGCGAATCGTCGTTACGTCGATCCCCGACAGCCGGGCCAGTTGCCGATCGAGCAACACGGCCGGCGGCATCTCGATATTGCAGACCAGCGCCCGCAGCGTCGGCGTCAGTCGCAGCGCATCGACCACGGCCTGCATCGTGAACGCCGTTTTGCCGGCGCCCGGTGCGCCACCCAGCAGCGTCACCAACCGGGGGCCGATTTCGATTCGCGCCAGTTCGCCGTTGCCGATCGGATAGAGCACCGGCGGCTTGCCGGCCAGCACGTCGTCGCGCCAGGTGTCGAACGTGTCAGCGGCCGTTTGATACTGCGCCGTGCGTCGGGCCGTCATGGCGCACCCCCTTGGCGATGGGCCAGCCCGCATTCGATCTGGCGATGCACTTCCCGCGGCGGCAGCCCGCTATCGAGTCCGGCCTCGGTCAACAGTGCGTGCGCCAGTGCCGGCGGGCAGCCGAAGTCGGCCAGGTTTGCGGCCGCGGAAAACAATCGCCGATGCCGGCCTGCCAATTCGTCGGCCACGCCATCCCCACCGGCTGGCGCACCGTTGCGGATAAAATCGAACGTCAGTCGGTTCAACGTCGCGTTGCCGTCGCCGGCGGCCCGTCGCTCGGCGATGGCCGCGTGTTGTCGCTCGACGGCTTGCTCGGCGTCGTGCCAATCGGCGATGGCCTGCGGGCAAGTCCGCCGCACGTCGGGCAGCTCGAACGGCTCGGGTGCCTCGGCCAGCCTTTGGATGCCGGCCAACTTCAAGCCCGACAGTTCGTCGAAAGCCAGCCGCCGCTTGTGCAAACCGGTTTTCGGATGCCGGCTATTGGGAGCCCGGAACGCTTGCACCGTCGAGTACACGCCGCAGTCGATCCCCACGTGCGCCCGCTCGGCGATACTTTTGGCGAAGCGCCGGCAGACGGCGTTGAACGTGCTCGACGGCTCGGGCAGCCACAGCGCCGTAGGCAGCGCCAGGTGAAATCCCTTACTGCCGCTGTAGAACGCCAGCAGTTCGCCATCGTCGAGCCCGTAGCGCTCATCGAGAAAGGCGGCCAGCCGTCGCGTGTCGGCCAGCGCCTTGTCGAGTTCGCCGTCGCGGTCGATGTCGAACCAGACCAGCGGCGCCCAGCAGGTGCCGCGGTAGCCGGCGACCGTGCCGTTGTCGGCTAGGTACTCTCCGAAGTCGTTACCGAACCAGAACGCGCTTAGATACGCTTCGCGTTCTAACTCGGCCCTTGGGTCGCAGGCGGCATAACCGGCGAACGCGGCGGCGGCGTCAACCAACCGCCGTCGTTCGCAGGTCGCCCCTACGATCCGAAAACCGTAGGGACACGTCGTCATGCCGCACCCCCCGCTGGCTCGGCCTGCGCCGCAGCCTCATCGTCGGTCGGTGGCGTAACCGTCGGCACGGGCGCCGGTGCGTAGGGATCATCCTCGGGCGGTTCGATGCCGGTTACGTCGAACCACTTCACGCGGTTAAACTCGTTGCCGTCGTCGTCGGTGCGCAGCACCAGCCGCACGCGGCAGCGAATCCCCAGCGGCAAAGGCAGGTCCAACTGGTCGAGCGATTCGACCCCCAGCTTTAGTAGGTCGCGCTTGGCCATCGCCAAGGCGGCCTCGGTCAGCCAGATTTCATGCCAGAACCGGCGGCCGGCGCAGTCGCCGTCGAGCACCTTGAACGCCAGTTTGTAACCGGGCGTTCCCTTGCTCTTGCTGGTGAATGGCTCGCCACGCTCGATATCGGCGTCGTATTCGCCGGCGGGCAGCGGTTTGAATTCCTCGGCGGCTTCGGTTGAGTCCCAAGCCGATTGGATGCGGTCCCGGTCGGAACCGTGTAGGATGTCACTAAGTCGTTTTCGCATGGGGGATCAATCCTCCAGCACGGGCGCAGCGGTTGCAGCCGCAGCGCCCGTGTCGTTTTGGGGTAGAACGGGAAACAACGCCTGTTGCACTGTCGCGGCCGGCGGCTCATCGTCCGGCGGCTCGGGATGGGTCCGCAGCCACTCCTCGGCCTTCGTCCGATCGAGCAGTCGCCAGACCATGATCGGTCGAGCGTGCGCCAGCGGGCGCGCCGTCTTAGCGAAACCCACGGCCTCGACGATGCGCGCCAGTTCGGCGTCGAGCGGTGCGGCATTCGCCGGCGTCACGGCACTCGAATAGGCGCCGGCGTTATCGTTTTTCGTGTCGCTGGTGCAAGCCCCGGTGCAAGCGCCGATTTGCGATGCCGCAAGTTGTTTGTCAGTGTCACTTACAACTGAGGGCTGGCCGCTTCCCAAGCTGGATGTCGAGAGTTCGAGTCTCTTCGCCCGCGTTTGACAATTCGTTCGGCGGATTTCCTTGGTACGATTCCGCACCTCGGCCGCCACTTTCTAAAATGGTTCGCACCGTCTCCTACCGCAGCGCGTGGATTCTGACTCAGATCTCTTGGATCACGGAACGAACACGAAACAAACAACCGAAAAGCGGGAGTGGATGGGAATCGAACCCACCTAGGCTCTGTTTGACAGACCCTACAACGGGTTTGAAGCCCGCGGCCGCCACCAGGCGTACTCACACTCCCGAGGTGGACAACTCGTCCAGCAATCGTCTCGCGACGTTGTTAGGTTGCACCAGGCATCACGAAGACCTGTTGTCACGTTCGCACCGCGGCAGACAAAGCGCGGACCAGACTCTCGTCTTGCCGCGGAAGAATCGCCCGCAGGTCGACATACAGGCGATTGTTTTGCAATCGCCCCATTACGGCGGGCCGCCCGGTGCGCAAACGTCTTGCCAGGGCAGCTTCGCTCACGGGACCCTCGCCCAGCGTAATGGCCATACTTTCGATTCCTTGGCCGGGGAGCGACCCGCCTCCGAGGTACGAAATCGTCGATGCGGTCTCGATCCGCCAACCGCATGTTTCTGTGCGTAATTCGCCCGCGATACGTTCGGCGCGCTGGCGAAGCTCTTCGAGCGGCGTCGCGACCATGGTCCACAGCGGCAATTGGCTTGCCGCTTGCTGCAGACTGCCGAGCGATTCAAGCGTAGCCGAAAGTGCGGCCAACGTCAGCTTGTCGACGCGCAAGGCCCTCATTAGTGGATTGCGTTCGATTTGCTCAATATACCTGCGACGGCCAACGATCACGCCCGACTGTGGTCCGCCGACGAGTTTGTCGCCGCTGAACAGGACCAGGTCGGCTCCCGCGGCAATTGACGTTGGGCAATCGGGCTCCGGGCCCAAGCCCAACGCAGTCACGTCGAACAGCGCGCCGGATCCGATGTCGTGAATCACTGGCAACTCGTGTTTTCGCCCCAAGGCCACGAGGTCGTCGATGGGCACGGACTGTGTATAACCCGTGAGGCGGTAATTCGAGGGATGCACTTGCAGCAAAGCGCCGGTCGAGTCGTCGATCGCCGCCGCATAGTCGGAGATTCGCGTCTTGTTCGTGGTGCCAACTTCCCGCAACCGAGCGCCGCTGGCCGCCATGATCTCGGGCAGGCGGAAGCTGCCGCCGATCTCGATCAACTCGCCGCGGGAGACAACGACCTGCCGGCCGGGCGCCAGCGTGCCCAGGGTAATGAGCAGGGCGGCAGCGTTGTTATTGACGATCGTGGCACTCTCGGCCCCGGTGAGTCCGCATAGCTGCTTGCGGACGATGTCCGCGCGCTGGCCGCGATCTCCGGTGAGTAGACTGAGTTCGAGAGGAGTGTAGCCGGCGGCGGCCTCGGCCATGGACTGCAGAGCGCGGCTGGATAGCGGCGTGCGACCTAAGCCTGTGTGAATTAGAATTCCGGTACCATTGATGACTTCGACAAGACGGGGCCGCTCGGTCTGCTCGAGATGGGCGTCGACTCGGCCGGCAAGCTGGTCGAGCGACTCGCACGCGAATCCGTTTTCGAGGCTGATTTCCTTCCGGCATTCGGCGAGCACCAAACGTACGGCCGCCACCAGCTCGTCGCGAGAAACGCGCTGCGTCCAAGGCGCCAAACCCGGAGATTCCGCGAGCTCATTCACCGAGGGCAACCGGCGATACGGATTCGATTCGCCGGCATTTGATCGACGACGATCCTTGGGCATGGTCAGTCTCGGCACGCAAGGCTAAGTTCACGAACTGGCGATTATACCAGCCGTTGCGGCTCGACTTATCAACCCTCGCACAGCCAAACGGCGCCGGTCAATAACTGCTACCGCAATAGCCGTAAATCGCCAACGCGCCGCGTGAAGCCGATCCGGTCGAGATATTCACAAATTGGCACCGCAAACTTGCGCTGTGTCCCCAACAACTCGCGAATCTCGCGGACCGTCAGCCCTGGTCCACTGCTTAGTGCTGCTCGGAGTTGAGACCGCAGCATAGCGGCGACGTCGGCGTGCAAATACCAACCCTCAGTCAGATGGACCAACTGGCCTTCGGCCACGCAGAGATCGAGCATTTCGCGGATTTGTTCTGCGCTAGAAGACGTGGCTTGCGCCAAGTCGACTGGCGTGGGCGGCTGATAGCCCGCCGCCTGGAATTCGCCCAGGAGCCGTTCGCGAAGACGTTGTTGAACTTGTGATAGTCGTGGCGAAAAACCGGCCAACGCCACGGCTTGCTGATCGCCGTGCAGTGCGCCGCGCTCGATGAGCCGATCGATCAGGGCTGGCACAATCGTCGCCTCGCAGTTACGTCTGTCGAGCGCTGTAACGCGGTCGCGGGATACCGTGGGCGACAGGGGAAACTGAGCGTGAAGTTGATCAACCAGCCGGAGCACGCGCTGCTCCCAATCGTGCAGTATCTCCCGATGCACTCGCGATTCCTGTGAGGCCTTGAAAACGAACTTAACGATCGTGCCCGCAGCTTCCAGCTCCTCGACGACAGCGCCGCAGCGATGGAGACTAAGACTCGCGTCGCGGCACAAATCGAGAAGCGTCCACGGCTGGGTCTCATAGAAATAGATCGCCGCCGCCGCACGCACGGCATCGTTGGTCGACAGGAGCTCCTTGAGCCGCTCGATGCGGTCTGGCTGCCGTCGGGAAATCCGCCCCCCTCGCGGCTGGATGATCCGTCCGCCACCCATCGTGCTCAGAGGCGATTCGGCGCGCAGGACAAACGGCTGGCCGGACACCGCAACCACGGGCTCGGCGCAGTGCAACTGCGCGAGCCCGCGCGAGCCCGGCTCCAGCGCTTGGTCCTCCAACAACGCGACCGTCACCATCACGTGCTGCGCGCCAAGGTAGAGTCGCTGGCGTGACCGGTGCTTGACTGCTCGCGCGCTGTCACCGAGCACCTGTAGCTCCACCGTCAGCATTTTCGCAGGGACCAGGTATCCCGGAATGGCTACCTCGTGGCCACGAGCGATTTCACTAGGATGGACTCCGGTCAAGTTGATTGCGGCTCGCTGCCCTCGCACCAACGCTGGCGTGTCGAGGCCATGATTCTGCAATCCACGCACGACGAGCTGCTTCGCGGCGGGAAGCCACTCGACTTCATCGCGAACGCTCAGTTGGCCAGACCAAACCGTACCTGTGACCACCGTGCCCAGCCCTGGCACCGTGAAGGCGCGATCGATCGGCATGCGAAAAAGCCCCGTATCCCACTTCTCGACGACCTGCTGACAGACCGACGCAATCGCGTCACGCAGCGCAGGTAGCCCCTGGGCCGGACCGTCGTTGGGAACCGCGGTTCGCACGATCGGCGCAGCCTCCAAGAACGTGCCGGCGGTGAGCTGGCGGATCTCATCCTCGACCAGTTCAAGCCAGTTCTGATCCGCACGATCGCACTTGGTGATCGCGATCAAACCGTGTCGAATGTCGAGCAACTGTAGGATTGCCAGATGCTCGCGCGTCTGCGGCATCACCGAGTCGTCCGCGGCCACGATCAACAGTGCGATATCGACTCCGGCGGCGCCGGCGAGCATGTTCTTGATGAATCGCTCGTGACCCGGAACGTCCACAATCCCTAGCTGCAGCGGTCCCAGTTGGAGACTCGCGAAGCCGATATCGATCGTCATCCCCCGTCGTTTCTCTTCAGGCAGCCGATCGGTGTCGATTCCCGTGAGCGCGCGCAGCAGCGTCGTCTTGCCATGATCGATATGTCCGGCCGTTCCCAGGATCAGTGTTCGACGAGTCACCGCGAGACCCCAGCATCGCGTGCCGATTTGCTTGCCAGGACAATGGACACTATGCCGGTCTGATGGAGACGCTGATCTGGCCCGGTTCGCCGTGCTCGATTCTGCCGATCACGGCGGCCGCTTCCACGCCGGCGACTCGCAGCGCGTCGACGAGTTTCTGCCCAGACGCGCCGTCCACGCAGGCCAGCAGTCCGCCCGAAGTTTGCGCGTCGCACAAGAGTAGCTGTTGCTCCTTCGACAAGCCGTCGTCGTAGGTCACCCAGTCGCTTAAGAAGCGCCAGTTCGCGTGCGTTCCGCCAGGTGCGATTCCCTGGTTTACGTACTCTCGCGCTGCGGAAAGTACCGGAAGTGCGTCGTTCCAGATGCGGGCGTGTACGCCGCTGGCCGAGGTTACGTTTCGCAGATGGCCCAGCAGACCGAAACCAGTGACGTCGGTCAGCGCATGAACGTCGAATCGAGCGAGCACTTCGGCGGCCGCTTTGTTCAGGGTGCTCATGACTTCAATGGCCTCGGCGATTGCGCCCCGTTGGTCAGCGTTGTTCTTTGCGGCGGTTGTGATCACTCCCAGTCCAATGGGCTTAGTTAGCACGACCGCGTCGCCTGGCAGCGCGCCGGCGTTCGTGCGTACTTTGTTTGGGTGAACCGTGCCGATGACGCAAAGTCCGAAGATCGGTTCCTCCGACTTGATGGTGTGCCCGCCGACGACGGCGATGCCCGCCTCGGAGGCCTTGTCGGCGGCGCCGCGCAAGATCTCTGCCAGCACTTCGACGGAGAGTTTCTCGTCGGGGAAGCCGACCAGGTTCAGGGCCGTAGTGGGTTGGCCCCCCATCGCGTAGATGTCGCTCAAAGCGTTGGCCGCAGCAATCGCTCCAAAGTCGTAGGGACGATCGACGATCGGTGTGAAGAAGTCGGTTGTCAACACCAACGCCAGGTCGGCCGACAATTTATAAACGGCCGCATCGTCGGCCGTGGCCGAACCCACGAGGACATTCGGGTCGACCAAGCCACCGAGCTTGCCCAAGAGCGGCAACAAGTACCCGGGCGGCTGCTTGGCCGCGCATCCTGCCCGCTTGGCCAACTGGGTGAGCCGCAGGTTAGCGTTGCTTGCGTCCATAACCGCCAGCGCACTAGTACACGGATGGTGTTCGCTTTGGTATCAGTCTCGACCAACCGTCGTCCGGCTGCAAATCGAAGTTCGATGAGCACCCCTAGCGCTAGGGTTGCCAACGGGGCGGCGATCCGATCCCCAGCGCGACTTTGACCGCCACATCGAGCGAGCTAACCGGCCAGGGTTCGGGATAAATGCTGCCTGAGCAGCACGGTTTGCCCCTATGGGCAAACTTCGCTTGCGGCAGCCGTTGTCCGACCCTAGACTACTGCTGGTTGGCGTCTCTTGGTTTCGGCCACTGCCGTAACGCAGGTGGACCGAAAGGCATCAAGATCTAGCGATGGAGGGGAAACGCCATGCGTCGTCGCGGAAGATTCTTCACGGTCGTTCTGACCGCCGGATTGACGCTGGTCGATATGCGACCGGCGGTAGGCGCCTGAGGCGCGTTATGTGCCCCCGGGGGGGGCGTTAGCGCGGCGACCTTGGCCCGTCGTGAAGCCACGATGATGGCCATGCAAATGGCTTGGGAGGCAGAGCAAGCGGCTATCCTGGCATTGGCCGACGACGCCAAAGCGCGCCTGGCCTTGGCCGAATCGGCGAAGAACGCCGGCCTGATTCGCAAGGCGGTCGTGCTGTACACGCGCGTCGCAGCCGATAAGTATGCGCCCGAGCAAGCGGCCGCCGCTCGCCAGGCATTAGTGGCCTTGCAGGATGAGGTTCGCAGCAAGTTCGACGACATCGAAACGCGTCTGGCCAACGGCCTGTCGACAGCCAGATCGACGCAACCTGCGCCGTCGACAAAGCCCACCACCGGATCGAAGCCGACCCCCAGCGGTTCGACGGCTTCGACCGCGCCCCGGCCGAGCCACCCCGAGGCGATCCCCATTCCGGGGCTCGACGACACGCCCGCTCCGGGTCCAGGCGACCCTCCGTCCGCGGCTACGCCCCAAGCTGCGTTGCCAAGGCCTGCCGCCGGCGAAGATCCCGAAAGTTCGCTGAGTCGCCACGTGGCGAGCTGTTTTGACGAGTTCGACAAGCTGCTGTGGGAGTACGACGACGTCCCCCGGGTGGGGCGCGAACTGCGCGCTCGCCTGAACAAACTCCGGCGCAGCCCTCAATACGCCTTGGTCCTCAACGAGCCGGAAGCGGCGCGCTTGTGGCAACTTGCCCAGAAGCACGAAAAAGAGCAGCAGTCGTGTTGCGCCTTCTTGGTTTACGAACAGGCGATCAAGCTAACGCCTGCTCCGTCAGCCGAAAAAGCCCGGAAGCGCCTGACCGCGCTCAAGCAGGATCAGCAACAGGTCGCGGCGGCCGAACGCTGCCGACACCTGCGGGCTTGCCACAAAACATTCGAGCGTGCCGAGCGATTGACGAAAGTCGCGCCCGACAAGGCCAAGGAGTTATTGGCCGAGGTCGTGGCCTCGGCCCCAAACGATAGCGAGTTGTACCGCGTCGCCCGCGAGCGGTTGCACACGCTGTCGACGGGCGGGGCCTAGAGGGGACCGTGCGGCCGATAATCCGGCAAAGTTTCCACAGCGCGGCTACACTGGCCGCGCAGTCGTAGGCGTTGCACCGCGTTAGCTGGCGGTCTCCCCGCACCCAGCCGGCGCTCGCACCAGGCTCCCGGCGTTAGTCTGATTGGTCTCTGGGAACGGTGACTTTCAGACTCTGCACAAATTCGCCGATCTTTGCCGGTCGCCCCATCGCAGGTGGTCGGGGCGAGAATGGAATCGCGATCTCGGCTTAGCGCCCACGTGGGGGGTGCTCGGTCGCGACCCAGGTGGACTAGACTCCCATCTGCCGCTCCGTGCTGCTGCCCAAGGTCCCTTTTATGGTGAGCGGATTTCCGATGAGCCGACTGAGTTGCTTTTTGCTAGAAGCAGTTTCAAAACCTGCATTGAACCGACGCCGGGTGCAACTGCTAGCTGGTCTAGCAGTGCTGTGTCGAGCTTTTCACTGCTGGGCAAGCCAGCAGTGGCACCGCCGCCGGGTTTTGAAACTGCTTCTAGTAACGGTGGCGATGTTCGCCTCGGGATGCGGCTGCAATCGTCAACCAACCGATCGCCAGGCGAGTAAGTTGATTCGCGCGATCGAAGCCGGCAATATCCTCTTGACAGATAAGATTCTTGCCGAAGGGGTTGATGTGAATGGCCAAGACAGCGCGGGCATGACGCCGCTGTTGCAGTCGCTCTTGAGCGGCAACGAAGCAATTTACAAACGGCTGCTTGAGAAAGGCGCGAATCCCAATGTGTGCAATAAAGTCGGCCAATGTGTGATGAACGAGGCTGCTGATCGGGACGGGCCGTGGCTAGAAATGGCGCTCAAACACGGTGGAGATCCTAATGCCTTGAACAACGGTAATCCGTATTTTCCAAATTCCACCCCGCTATTCTATGCGATATCCCCTCCTTCACACCTCGGCTTTAAATTCCAGACATGGCAAATCCACAACGTCGAGCTGCTGATTAGCGCTGGTGCCAACATCAATCACCAAGATCTAGGCGGTACTACACCTTTACTTCGAGCGGCAGAATCTGGGGGCTACGAGATTGTCGTCAAGCTCCTATTGGCAAGTGCTGATCCCACGCTAGCCAATAAGTACGGTCAATCAACGGTCGATTGGTTTGATCGTCGCGACACCGAAATGGTCAGGGAGGAGCAGAAGCCATGGTTCCTGAAGGCGCAGGAAATACTCGTCGAACGCGGCTTGCTGAATACTGATGGTTCCAAGCGACGACAAAGGTGACTCTGTTCCTGAAACCAGCAAGGGTCGATCCTGGGCTGCGGAGACCAACTTCATGCTTCGTTACTGTCGTTTGATCGCGGCGCTGCTGGTAGCGCTCTTGGGCGCGCGCCACTCGCCAGCCGCGGACGAGCCCACGCCGCAAAGTTCGGCAGCAACACAAGCTCCAGCGGCGACGCAAGGGAGCCTGGTGATCTGTGGCGGTGGATCGCTGCCCGCGAAGGTTTTGGAGCAGTTTGTCGAATTGGCCGGCGGCAGCCAGGGGCGACTCGTCGTCATCCCGACCGCAGGCAGCGATAAAGATGCCGACGAAGCGGACGACATCATTCGCTATTGGACCGAGCTTGGCCTGGGGAGCGTTTCGGTGCTCCATACGCGCGATCGCCAACAGGCCGACTCGGCGGCGTTCGTAGCGCCGCTGGGCACGGCGACGGCCATCTGGTTTGGCGGCGGACAACAGTCGCGACTTGCCGATTGCTACTTGGGAACCGCGACCGAGCAGGCGATCGTCGAGTTGTTTCGCCGCGGCGGCGTGATCGGCGGAACGTCGGCCGGCGCCGCGATTCAATCGCGTGTCATGATCGAGTCCGGCAATCCTGTCCCCAAGGTCACGACCGGACTGGACCTGCTCCCCGGCTCGATTGTCGATCAACACTTCTTGCGTCGCGATCGCTTCAATCGGCTGCTGAAAGCGGTGCGCGAACACCCCGATTGCGTGGGAGTCGGCATCGACGAGGCGACGGCCGTGGTCTTTCGGCGGGGCGAATGTCGCGTGCTGGGAGTCTCGTTCGTTACGGTCGTCCGCGCCGACGCAGGACCGGCATCTCTTTCGGTGCACACCTATCGCGCCGGCCAAACGTTTCGGCTGACCGACATGCAGCAGTCGACCAGCAGCGACTGAAAACGGCGAGCACCGGCAATTACCGCGAGACACGATGCGCGATTAGCCCGCGCATGGTGCGGCGGGTGCGCCAGTAGATGTCTTCGAGCAGAATGTGCGCGAACTCGCCGTTTCGGCCGATGCTATACAGCCCGTCGACTCCGCTCGACTCGGCGAATCGCAAGCGTTCGGCCTCGTACTCATTGAGAAAGACCGGATAGGCCAGCGGCGTGCGCAACACGCGGCAGCCGAGATAGCGCTCGGCCGCGTCGGGAACGATCGACTTCAGGTGCTCGACGCAGCGGGCGCCAAACTCCTCGTCGGGCATGCTCCAGGTTTCGTCGCCAACCTGGCAACCGATGTCGGCGGTGATCATCGTTTTGCCCTCAGGGGCGAGCCACGGCGCGGACAAAGGAGTTTCGGTCAAGCGAAAGAAAGGGGTTTCGCGCGCCGGGGTCCAGAGCACAACTGCCGGCAGCAACTCGCGCCCCGAGAAGCGCAGGTTGACGAACACCATCGGTCGATAGCGGAACGCGGTGAGCGACTGCAAGGCATCGGTGCCGGTAACCAGTTTCGCCAGGATGTGCACCGGAGCCGTGCTGATAACGGCCGACGCCGGCTCGAACTGGCCTTTGCTCACCACGCCCGCGACGCGCCCCTCCTCGACGACGATCGACTCGACCGGGGAGCGGGTCGTGATGCAATCGGCGAGCGGTTCGGCCATGTGCTCGCACATCGCGCCGATGCCGCCGTGCGGATAAACGTGCCAGACATGCGGAGACTCGGGCAACTCGCGGCAGTAGCCGATCGCGACCATCCGCCCCGAGACGCGCTTGGCCAATCCCAGCGCCAGCGTGTGCAGCGCGCTGGTGGGGATCTTCTGGGCGACGGCCGGCGAAAGCTCATCGGCAGGCGCGCCCGACCAGGCTTCGACGAGCGGGATCGCCGCTTCGTCGGCCAAGGCGGTACCGTACTCGGCCCGAAACCAGTCGGCCGCCGTTTTGACGGGCCGCCGGCGGATTTTGGCCGCCAGCGCGCTGGAGACAAAGCGCGGATTGGTGACGATGCCCAGCGGATAGCCGCGCGGCCGGTCGCCGAGCCAGAAAGCCTCTTCGTAGCGCGGCACCATCTCGCAGCGCGCCGAGTAGCCGATCGCCGCGGCGAGCCGATTGGTGATGAAGTGCGCGCCGAAGTCACAGGTGAAGCCGTCGTCGTCGACAAAGCTGCGCGCCAAACCAGCCACTTGCGGGCTGGCTTCAAACACCCGCACCGGCACCCCATGCCGGCGCAGATACGCGGCGGCGGTCAAGCCCGCGAAGCCAGCTCCCACGACCACGACGGGAGCGTTATCGCCTAGTTCGAGCGAACGTTCTGCGGTCGCCGCAATCTCGCGCATAGCAAACTTCCATAGCCGAAGAAGCACAACGCCTGATCGAGCGCCGTGAACGCGGCCAGCGTCACAGGCGACTTGAGGGTGAAGCGATTGATCAGCCAGCGCGGCGCGCCCCAATCGACCAGCAAGTTGTGGAAGGAGTAAGTCCAGTTGACCGGGCTCATCATCGTGTCGATGGCCACGGGCTCAAGGCCGACGAGCGTCGCCAGCCGCGCCAGGCTCGATCGCTCGAACAAATTCCAGTGGCGGGGAAAGTGGTAGCCCCCCCAGTAGCGAGCGCGGAACAAACGACAGCTCGGCGAGGCGGCGTCGTCGGTGACCACAATTGCCTGGCCCCCTGGCTTGAGGATGCGCGCCACTTCGCGCAGCACGTCGGCAGGCTCGGCGAGGTGCTCGATGGTCATCACCAGCAGCACGAGGTCGTAGCTGCCCTCGTCCAAGTTCAGCGTTTCGAGATCGCCGGCGTGCACGCTCAAGCCGGCATCGCGCGCGGCTTGAACGGCGCGCAGATCGAGATCGACGCCTTCGAGCCGCCAGTTGGGGTTGCCGAAGTCGCGCAGCAACCGCAGATGAAAACCATCGCCGCAGCCCACATCCAAGATGCGCGCGTGGTCCCCCAGCCCCTTGGCATAGCGCAACAAGCGCCGCGCTTCGAGGCGGCGGCGCACCCGGTATACGAAGCCGAAATGCTCGGGACTGAAATCGAAGGCGTGGTAGTTGGCCGGGTAAATGCGGTCGATCGCCTCGACGCTCGGCCGAGGATTGAGATAGACCAGGTCGCAGGTCGGACAGCGCACGGCCAGGAACGTGTCGGCGCTGGTGTGATACTCGAAATCTTCACCGACCGCCTGCGGCTCGCCGTCGTCGCGCCCGCAAATGCAGCACCGCACTTCGACGAGGCGCGTCGCATCGGTAGTCGAGCCGACTGCGGTTTCTTCCAGGCACTCTAGTTCCATGCGAGCTCACTAGGGTTCGAGCGGCACCGCCGGCGCCGCGCAGGATCGCGATCGCCACGCGTTGATCGTGGCGGGTCAAACAGGCTGGTCGATGCCGAACCGCTCCGTGGCGCGACAACGTGCTTAATCAAGGTGCTCAATCATCGTAACCACGCGGATGGCTCTGATGCCAGCGCCAAGCCGTGGCGACGATCTCTTCGATCTCGACGAATTCGGGTCGCCAATCAAGTACGTCGCAGGCTCGGCGCGCGTCGGCAACCAACTCGGGCGGGTCGCCGGGTCGGCGAGCCGCGATGCGAGCGGGGATCGCGTGACCAGTCACCCGGCGGCAGGCGTCGATCACCTCGCGCACGCTATAGCCGCGCCCGGTCCCCAAGTTCAGCAGCAGCCCATGCCCCGGTTGCAGACGCTCGAGCGCGGCCAGGTGTGCGGTCGCCAGATCGCTGACGTGGACGTAGTCGCGTACACAGGTGCCGTCGGCAGTGGGATAGTCGTCACCGAAAATCGCAATTTCGTCGCGCTGGCCCAACGCAACTTGCAGCACCAGGGGTATCAGATGCGTTTCCGGGTTGTGATCCTCGCCAAGCCCGCCGTGGGGATCGGCCCCCGCGGCATTGAAGTAACGCAGCGCGGCATAGCCAAACCCGTAGGCGCGGGCATAATCGCCCAGCGTCCGTTCGATGACAAGCTTTGTTTGCCCGTAGGGGTTGATCGGTTGCTGGGGGGTGGTTTCGACGATCGGCACGCGATCTGGCACGCCATAAGTTGCCGTCGTGCTTGAGAAAACGATGCGTGTAACATCCGCGCCGCGCATCGCCTCGAGCAACGAGATCGTGCCCGAGACGTTGTTGACCCAGTAGCGCGCCGGTTCGGCCATCGATTCGCCGACAAGTGCCAGCGCCGCGAAGTGCAGCACCGCATCGATCCGCAATTCGACAAGTGTTTGTTGCAAAAGCTCGCGATCGGCCAGGTCTCCAACGATCAGTTCGTTGCCAGCGACGGCGGCTCGATGCCCCTGCGAGAGATTGTCGAACACCCACACCTCATGACCGGCGCGCGTAAGTTGCCGTGCAATATGGCTGCCGACGTAACCAGCGCCACCAACTACCAATAGCTTCACGGGACTACCCAGTGTTTACTGCATCGCAGCAAGGTATGGCGCGTTTACCTGACGGGAGCGATCGCGCCCAAGGCGAATATGGTCAGCATGTCTGGCGAATGCTAGCGCTGCCGGAAGTTTTCAGCACGGAGCATAACAAAACTCTCCTGAGCCTCTTGCGCTGGCTGGAATTGCGTCGGTTTTACTGGCCGGACCGCCTGGAGTATCGGCAGGGCGAAGACTTGGCCGGGCAACGGCTTATGGCAGTTCGGCTCCGTCTCAGAGTCGAGGCTCGCGGCAGCCGTCCCGCGGGCGAATCATCGCTGTAGGCGATTGGCCTGCTGGGCAAACATTGGGCGGGGATTCAATCTTCGTCGCGCGAAGCTTTCCAAATCATCGAGTCGCTTGGTGAATAATTGTTGCTCGGCGCGTTTCCGTGCTCTTAATAAGAATCGTTCTCGAATTCTCTTAACACGAAGCGGGCACGCATCATCATTTTTTTTGACGAAACTGTGGACACGGCCGCACAAGTGGTTAGTCTACTTTAGCCGGCACGGATGCGACGGTGCTCACGAAACCGTGAGCGACAGACAACTGTGTTCGCGGCGGGCCAGTACTCCCCGCGATTCGATCTGTTGATTCATCGTGTTGGAGTTTTTCCGGGAGCGTCCCACCTAAGAGGCCATCGAGTCGCGCGTCGCCAGCTACTCGATTTGAGCGCTCCCGCAGAATTTCTCTTAAAAAAAGTACCGCGTTGCAACTCGTTCGGCACGAGCTTGCGCACGCCTTGAACGCGAGTCCCGGTTTCGCCGCCGGGATGAAGATTGGTGATGCGTCCCAGCGGACGCGTTGTGGGCAGGATTGTCATAGCAGCTTTCCGAAACCGCGAGCGGAGTTGGAACTTCCGCGCGCCTGCTGGTGCCGTCATCCAGCGCGCTAAGGAACCGAATTATGCAAGCGCACCCCCGAGCCCTGCCGACGTTGCCAGATCTGGTCGACATCCTGTTGCGGCACAAGTGGAAGATGTTGCTCTTCTTCGCCGCCACGCTGGCCCTGGTCTACATCGCGTTGCGATTGTGGCCGCGTAGCTACGGGTCTGAGGCCAAGCTGTTTGTCCGGCTGGGGCGCGAAAGCGTGGGGCTCGATCCGACGGCCACGACCGGCGAGACGATCGGCGTTTACGATTCGCGCGAGCACGAAATCAATTCGGTTGTCGGCGTTTTGCAGAGCCGCGTGCTGATCGAAGAGGTCGTCGACAAGCTGGGCGCCGAGGCCATCCTCAGCGGCGGCCCAACAACCGCGACCGCCGACGACGATGGTGCCGGGGTGGGCGCTCGCCTCCGCGAGTTGGTGGCCGCGCTAGGGCTGACCGACCCCGTGTTGCCGCGCGATCGCGCGATCATCGAGCTGGGGCGCTCGATCAGCATCGATTACGGACGGAAGTCGAGCGTCGTCGCCGTGCGGGTCAAAGCCGACACGCCCGAGTTCGCCCAAACGATCGGCAAGGCCTTTCTCGAGGCGTTCCACGAACAGCACTTGAACGTCAATCACACGCCTGGGTCGTACGAGTTTTTTGACGAGCAGTGG
This sequence comes from Pirellulales bacterium, assembly GCA_050184475.1. Classification (GTDB taxonomy): domain Bacteria; phylum Planctomycetota; class Planctomycetia; order Pirellulales; family JAEUIK01; genus JAIESQ01. Next base: position 96,491 of record JBFXAH010000016.1, read on the forward strand.
AAGGTGGTCACGGCCGACCTGGATAAGGCTCTCAACGAGCTCAGCGAGGCGAAAACCCGCGACGGCATTTCCTCGGTCGAAAGTCAGCGCGAGATTCTGCAGGACGAAGCGAAATTGATCGAAAACGGCATCATCACGGCGCAGTCCGACCTGGCCGCCGCCGAGGCGCGCGTCGTCTCGCTGGAAGGCGAATTGGCGATCCTCCCCGAGACCATGACCACGGCGACGACGTCGGGCTTCCCCAACGACTCGCTGCACCTGATGCGCGAGCGGCTGTACGAGTTGCAGATCCAGGAGCAAGAGGCCGCGGCCAAGTTCACGCCGGATCACCCCAATCGGCAGGCGCTCGAGCGCCAGGTCAGTTCCGCGGCGCCGCTGGTCGAGTCGGAAGAGCGGCATTTGACGCAAATCACCACGGCGGTCAATCCGATTCGGCAAGAAGTGAGCTCGGAACTGGAACTCGAACGATCGCACATCGCCGCGCTGCACGCCAAGGTCGATTCGCTGATGGCGTTGCGCAGTCATTTGCGCGACCAGGTCTACGCCCTCAATCAACACGCGGTCGAGATCGAGGTTCTCGAGTCGCGGGTTTCGCTGCTTAAAGACAAGCACCTGCAATATGGCGAGTATCGCGAGCAGGCGCGCGTCGATCAGGAGTTGGAGTCCAACCGCATTTCGAACGTCAATATCTTTCAACCCCCCACGCTCGAAAGCAAGCCGACCAGCCCCAAACCTTCGATCGTGCTCGGCTTGGGTTTGATCCTGGCGACCTGTGGAGCGCTCGGCCTGGCCCTGTTGTGCGAGCACTTCGATCTGTCGCTCAAGTCGGCCGAAGAAGTCGAAGACGTTGTCGGGTCGCCGGTGCTGATTACCATTCCGCGCGCCAGCCGATTTCGCGCGCTCGTGCGCTGAAAAGGATTTAACGAGATGATCACGCAAACTCGCGCTCGCAAGAAACTCGACAGCACCACGGTCGGCAACACCGAGGTCCCCAGCCGAGTGGCCGCGCCGGCCACGCCTTATCAAGCGCTTGTGCAGCGGCTGCGCGCCCAAGGGTTCGGCATGCCGGGCGGGTTTCAGGTGGTGGGCTTCACCAGCTCGTCGGCCGGCGAAGGAGTCACGACGGTGTCGGTCAACGTGGCGGTTTCGGCCGCCCGGTCGTTGGGGCGCCCCGTGTTGTTGATCGACGCCAACGATAGCCGGCCCGCGTTGGCGAGTTTGTTCGACATCAACGAGCGGGGAGGCTTCTACGACGCCTTGGCCGGACGCGAGGGCCCGTCGTCGGGCCTGGTCAAGCTGCCGATCGAAAACCTCACGCTGCTCACGGCGGGCTCGGCCGAAAACCGCCAGATGATCAGCTACGACCCGGCCGTGCTCCGCGAATTGCTCGATGCCTGGCGACACGAATTCGATCTGATCCTGATCGACTTGCCGCCGGCCTACGAAGAGTCTCCCTGCTTCGCTTTGGCGGGGCAGTTGGACGGCATCGTGCTGGTGGTCGCCGCCGGGCGTGCGCGCCGCGCCGCGGTGCGCCGCGTCAAGGAACGTTTGGCGGCCACCCGTGCCAGCGTGTTGGGTGCCGTTTTGAACATGCGACGCTGGCATCTGCCGGAGTGGCTCCGCCGCCGCACTTGAGTAACCCGCGATGGATCGCACCTGCCAACCCGACAAGCAACGGAACACCGAGGGGGCCGCGACGGCCCAGGTTCTGCGATTGACCTCACGAAGTTGCATCTATGCTGCAGAAACTCATGCCCTGGACCGGAGTCAAGTCGCGCCGCGATGAGCTGGCGGCGCTCGAGTACCTTTATGATCAACAGCGGTTCGAAACACTGCTAGCCCGTGAACGGATGCGCGCCGACCGCAGTGGCGCGACGTTCTCGGTGGTAATCATTTCGTTGCGAACCTCGGCCGGCCATCGGCTCGATCTCGCCCATTTGGCCCGCGTGCTGCGCGACCGCCTGCGGTTCACCGACGAGGCGGGGCACCTGGGCGAAGAACGGGTTGGTCTGTTCCTCCCCGATACGCCGACAGGCGGCGCCTGGAAAGTCGCCGAGGACGTGACCGAACTGTACGGCATGGACGGCGCCCCCCTGGAGTGCGACGTCTACTCCTATTCGGGCGAGCCGCGGTCTGGTCGCGGACCCGACTTCGGCAATGGCGACGGCGATCTCGAGCCAGTCGGTGATCGTCTCGCGGATGACGCGGAGCCTGATCCCGTGCCAGCGCGCAATCTCGAGGCGCTGTTGATCGTCCCCTTGCCGGCGTGGAAGCGCGTGTTGGACATCGTCGGCGCGGTGACTGGCCTGGTGTTGGCCGCTCCGCTGTTCGCGGTGCTGGCCCTGCTCATCAAGTTGAATTCGCCAGGCTCGGTCTTTTTTGTGCAGTTGCGCGATGGACAAGGGGGGCGCCCCTTCAGGCTCTATAAGTTTCGCACGATGCGGGTGGGGGCCGACGAAGAAAAACACTCGCTGCGCGCGCTCAGCGAACAGGACGGCCCGGCTTTCAAGCTGCGTCACGATCCACGCGTTTTCCGGCTGGGGACTTTTCTGCGTCAAAGCAGTCTGGACGAGTTGCCGCAGCTTTGGAACGTGCTGAAGGGAGACATGACTCTCGTGGGTCCGCGTCCGTTGCCGTGCGACGAGTCGGCCGAGTGCCAGGGCTGGCAGCGCCGTCGGCTGGCAGTGGTTCCGGGGCTGACTTGCATTTGGCAAGTGCGCGGGCGGTCCGCGGTGTCGTTCGACGAGTGGATGCGGATGGACCTGGAGTACGTGCAGAAGTGCTCGCTGCCCTATGACGTGAAACTGATCTTGGCCACGGTGCCGGCAGTGCTGCGGCGCCGCGGCGCGTATTGACCTTGGAAAGTTCCCCCGGGATGAGTGTCGCTCCGAGCGAAGAACTGCGAGTCGCGTCCGTGCTACCGAGCGCGGTGCGCCGCGCCTGGCGCTTGCGCAAGACGAGCGGCCAGGCGGCGCTAGCGCTCGTGGATCAGGGCGTGGTCAGCGGCGCGAGCTTTTTGGCTTGCGTTTGCGTCGGGCGTTGGGCCGGCAACAACGAGCTGGGGTTGTACGCCTTGGCGTTCTCGCTGGTCGTGCTGTTGGCCTGCGCGCTCGAATCGCTGGTGATGACGCCGTACCTGGTTCTGGCCGGCCGCACGCCAGGGGTTGAGCAGGCTCGTTACGCGGGGAGCATCTTTGTCCACTTGCTCGTGCTGGCGGCGATCTCCATGGTGCTGCTGGCTGTTGCGGCCATTGGGGTAAGCGCCTTTGGCTCGCAAGAGTTCGCGGTGCTTCTTGCCCTGCTGGTGCCGATCGTTCCCTTCACGCTGCTGCGCGAATTTGCCCGGCGATTCGCCTATTCGCAACTGAACCTGCGCGTGGCGCTGGCGCTCGACATGTGCGTGACAATGCTGCAAATCGGCACGTTGCTGGTGCTGGCGCGAGCCGAAATGCTCTCGGCGGCCACCGCGCTGGTGGCGCTGGGGGCCAGTTCTGGAATCGTCGGCATCGCCTGGCTGGTCGTGGCGTGCCGTAGTTGGACTATTCGCCGCGCCGATTTTTGGCCCAGCGTTGAGAAGAACTGGCGATTCGGGCGCTGGGTCTTTCTGGCGCTCATGGCGCTGATGTTGCAGGCCAACGTCGTTCCCTGGCTGCTGGCGGGCAAGCTCGGCCCCGCGGCAACGGGGATCTTCGCCGCTTGCCTGACAATCGTGCAATTCGCCAATCCGCTAATTCAAGGAATCAGCAACTGGCTCGTGCCAGCCGCGGCGCGAGCCTTTGAAAGCGCCGGGATCACCGGGGTGCGCAGCGTCGTCAATCGGTCGACGGCGCTATTGTGCACGGTGATCGGCGCGCTGGCCGCCGTGGTGATTGTCTTTGGCGATCGCCTGGCGTCGCTGCTCTACGATCGCGATTTCACGCAGTACCGCACGCTCCTCATGCTGCTGGGCGTCGCCATGCTCGCCCGCGCCTGGGGAATGGCCGCTTACAACGGCCTGATCGCCATCGAACGTCCCCAGAGCAACCTGGCCGTCAACCTGCTGGGCCTATTGGTCACCTTCGTCGCCGCGCCGGTGGGCTTGGCGCTGGGCGGGCTGACCGGCGCCGTGTGCGGATTGTTCGCCGGCGATGTCGCGTCGGCCATCTGTCGCTGGTTGGCGTTTTGGACAGAGTCGGGCCGCCTGGCCACAGCGGGCATTCCGGCGGGCCGGCATGAAGAATCAGTTCTTTCTACCTCGATTTGAAGTTCACAGTTCCGTCGCGATGCAAACCACCAACCTGCAACCCAAACCAATCGCACTCCCGGCCGCAGCCGGCCTCGGGTGGGCACTGTTGCTGTGGTTGTTCGTCGCCAGCACGTTGGCATCGTTTCGCGAGCGGAGCGGCGACGAGCTGTTCGAGGCCGGCGGCATCGACTGGCAAGTCAAGTTCCAGATCTTGAGCTGGGTGGCGCTGGGCGCGCTGGCCTGTTGGTTCGTGCTGTCGGGCCGGGCCGACCTGCGCTTGCTGCGTCGCGGGCCGCTGCTCTGGTACACCGGCTTTGCATCGATTGCCATGCTCTCGGCCTTCTGGTCGCCCGCGCCCGGGCTCACGGCCTTTCGGGCGTTTCAACATCTCGTCGCGGTGGGGTTGGCGATCTCTTTCGGAGCACAGCAGCACCGCCTGTATTTGTTCATCGGTGTCTACCTGCTGGTGAACTGGGTCCTGGCGATGATGGGGCTGTTGGGCCTCGACTTCGGTCAGGCCTGGATCAGCGACCCCGCGCATCCCGACACGTACTACGAAGGACCGTGGCGGTTCGCCAGCGCCTACGGGCATCCGAGTTGGGTTTCGATCGTGGCCGCCGTCGGCGCCGTCGGTCTGGCCGCGCGTACCCGCGGCCGCGACTGGCTCTCTGCCGGTCCGATCGTCGGTTGGTTCGTGGTGACGAATCTGGCCACGATGAGCCGCACGGCCATCGCCGGCATGCTCGGCGGATTCATCGTGGTCGCGCTGGGCCGCCGCTGCCTGTTGCCGCTGGTTTGCCTGCTCGGCTTTGTGGCCGCCGCGGCGCTGCTGCCCGATCCCTCGCGCGACGCCATCGGTTGGTTTGTTCGCCGCGGCCAGTCGAGCGAAGAATTCAAATCGCTCACGGGCCGCACCGCGCTCTACCACGAGGCGATTCGCCGCGCGGAAGAAAGTTGGCCGCTGGGAACGGGCTTTCAAAGCGGCCGCGTCAATCCGCTCGACGAAACCGGCGCCCTGGTGAGCATGGGGCACGCGCACAACCTGATCCTCGAATCGCTGTCCGGCGTCGGGCTGCCCGGCATGTTGATGGCCCTGATGGTGCTGTTGACGGCGTTTTCGAGTCTGGCGCAGTTGCTGTGGATGTATCCCGAGCGCGGCACGGTCGACGTGTCGCCCGGCTGGGAGTTGGCCGCGATGCTCGTGCCGCTAGTGGCCTTCTGCATCCTCGATTCGGGATTCGCCTCGAAAGTCGATTACACGACGGTGTTATTCCTGGTGGTCTTGGCCCGGCTGCAGGCGACGCTGCTCGCCGCCCGCGATCTTGCTTCAGCAGGACAGCAGCCAAGTGCAGAGCATCAGTCGCTGCCCGGCTGGCAGGCAGGCAATTTTCCCGAACCGATTGGCGTGGGCTGATTCATGGGAGTGGTTCAAGCATGAGTGAAGTCGCGGTACTGATGGCCGTTCATAACGGCCTACCGTACCTGCCCGCGGCGGTCGATTCGATCGTCGCGCAAACGCTGCGCGATTGGAAGCTGGTGATCGTCGACGACGGTTCGACCGACGGCTCGCCCGACTATCTGCGCCGTCTCGACGATCCACGCATCCACGTGATCACGCAGGCCAACCAGGGCCTGGGGTTGGCGCTGAACACCGGCCTGGCGGCTTGCGACGCGCCGCTGGTCGCGCGGATGGATGCCGACGATATCGCTCATCCCACGCGGTTGGCCGAGCAAGTGGCATTCCTGCGCAGCCATCCTGAAGTCGGCCTGTTGGGCACCCAGATCGAGCGCCTCGGCGCTCGGCGCATTGGCACGGCCTCGGTGGTGGCCACGAGCCATCGGTCGATCGTCCGCGACCTGCTCGACGGCAAGCCGGCGATGTATCACCCCACGATCATGTTTCGGACCGATCTGGCCCGCGAAATCGGCGGCTATTGGTCGAAGGTGCTTGGCGAAGAGTGGGACTTCTTCCTCCGCATGGCCGATCGTGCCGAATTGGCGAACCTCGACCGCGTGTTGCTCTCGTATCGCATTCACACCGGCAGTCTGACCGGCGCCAACATGCAGAAGATGCGCCAGTCGGTGGCTTATGCAATCGACTGCACCGTGCGGCGCCGAGCCGGACAGCCCACGGTCGACTACGACACCTGGTGCTCGTCGCGACCGCGTCCTCCACTATGGCGCCGGCTAGCGGACCAAACCGAGATGTACGCACGTTGCCAGTACCGCATCGCGCTGGGTGAACTGCTGGGAGATCACCCCTGGCGCGGCTACGCGAGGCTGGGCTGGTCGGCCGTCTGTTCTCCCAAGTTGACGTGCCAGCGATTGTGGGCGGTCGCCGCCAGGTGGAGCGCGCGGGCCTTTCACTGGACGGCGCCGCTGGCCGTCGAAGTTGCCGCTACGGGGGGCGAACGGTGAGCTCATTATTGACCGCGGAATCGACGCTCCCCTCGGTGCACCCGCCGGAGCCCCGCCGCGCCACCTTGATGGGGTGCCAGTTCGACGTGATCGACGAGGCGCAGGCCCTCGAGCATTGTCTCGCATGGTGCGCGGCCGAACCGCGCGCCTCGCGAATGCTGGTAACGATGAACGTCAGCATCCTGATGATGATGCGACGCGATCGGCGGCTACAGACGGCGTGCCGTGACAGCGATCTGCTCGTGGCCGATGGCGTGCCGCTGCTGTGGGCCGCATCGTGGCTGGGCACGCCCCTGGCCGGACGCGTCTGCGGTTGCGACCTGATGGCACGCTTGCTCGAAGTCGGTCGACCCGATGGCCTCAGGGTTTTCTTCTTGGGAGCCCGCGAAGAGGTGGTGACCGCGCTGGTCGAGAAAGTCGAGCGGCAGTGCCCCAATGTGATCGTGGCCGGATATCGCAACGGCTATTTTTCGGCCGACGAGCACGCCGAAGTCGTGCAGCAGGTGCGCGACGCGCGAGCCGACGTGCTGTTTGTCGGCATGCCAACTCCGTTCAAAGAGACCTGGTGCCACGAGCATCGAGAAGCACTTTGCACTCCAGTGATTCTCGGGGTGGGGGGGAGTTTCGATGTGCTGGCCGGCTACATCCGCCGCGCTCCCGATTGGATGCAGAGCCGCGGGCTGGAATGGCTCTGGCGCCTGATCCAAGAGCCGCGCAAGATGTGGCGCCGTTACCTGGTAACGAACACGCAGTTCCTGCTGCTGTTGGCCGCGGCGACGGTAGCCCGATTCAATCGCGGCCGCATACAGGATGCCGCGATCGACGTCGCGACAGAGGATCGCCTTTCGCCCGCGGCGCGGTTGTCGCCGCGAACGCCGCTCGCCGCGGAGCCGAGCCCTCCTGGCGTGCCGACTCCGTTGTGCATCGTCGTGCCTTGCTTCAACGAAGCGGAGAGCATCCCGCAGTTGGCCGAGCGACTGGCCGTCGCCGCGCGCGAGCTGGCCGAGGAGAAGTACGCGTGCCAGTTCGTGCTGGTCGACGACGGCAGCACCGACGACACCTGGCAACTATTGCAGGCGACGTTCGGAGGCGACCCCCGCTTTCGACTTATTCGCCATGACCGCAACCGGGGGATTGCCGCCGCGATCATGACGGGCATTCGCGCCGCCGATGCCGAGATCGTCTGCTCGATGGACGCCGACTGCACCTACGACCCGGCACAATTGCTCGACATGCTGCCGTTGCTCGACGACGGCGTCGATATGGTCACCGCGTCGCCGTATCACCCGCGCGGCGAAGTTCGCAACGTGCCGGCCTGGCGATTGTTCTATTCCAAGTCGGCGAGCCGACTGTACCAGGGAGTGCTGCGGCACAAGCTGCACACCTATACGAGTTGCTTTCGCGTCTATCGTCGCAGCGCGGTTTGCGACCTCGAACTGGCCAACGCCGGCGCCGTGGGGATCGTCGAGTTGCTCTGGCAGCTCGAAGTGCGCGGGGGCCGGGTCGTCGAATGCCCTGCGGTGCTCGAGTCGCGCGTTTTTGGCTATTCGAAGATGCGCGTGGCTTCGGCCGTGGCCGGCCACTTGCGGCTCATGGGGCGCGCTTCCTGGTCGCGCGTGCGCGGTCGCAACAGCGCGCGCGCAGCGACGACACTCATCCCCCAATAATTCGGACATTTTCAGCATGACACCTAAGACGATTCTCCCTGAGGCCAAGAAGATGAAACAAACTTCACGCACGCTCGAGCGGCTCCAGCTCCCTTCGGATCAAGACAGTTCGGGGCGTACGCTCGGCGCGCAAGAACTCGAATTACTCGAAGAGGTCATCCTCTCCGGCACGCTCACCAGCACCAAAGGGGAGTTCGTCAAGCGCTTCGAACGCGACTTCGCCGAGTTGGTGGGCGTCGATGCGGCGTGGGCCTGTTCGTCGGGTTCCGCGGCCGTGCACGCCGCCGTGGCCGCGATCGATCCCGAACCGGGTGACGAGATCGTCACCACAGCGGTCACCGACATGGGCGCGTTGACCCCGATTCTCTACCAGGGGGCCATCCCGGTCTTCGCCGACATCGATCCGCTCTCTTACAACGTCACTGCCGAGACGATCGCCGCCGCGCTTAGCCCCAGAACCAAGGCGATCATCGTCACGCACCTGTTCGGCAACCCCTGCGAGATGGGGCCGATCATGGAATTGGCCCGCGCTCGCGGCATCCCGGTGATCGAGGACTGCGCGCAGGCATTCGGGGCCCGCGTTGGGGACCAGCCCGTTGGCGCGATCGGCGACATCGGCTGCTTCAGCCTGCAGCAAGGCAAGCACATCACGACGGGCGAAGGGGGGATCGTCACCACGAACAACGCGGATTACGCGCGCCGCATGTTCTTGTTCATCAACAAGGCCTGGGGCTACGGCGACCCGCAGCCCGATCATTATTTTCTGGCGCTCAACTATCGGATGAGCGAACTGCAGGGGGCCGTGGCCCTGGCCCAACTAAGCAAGCTCGGCGACGTCGTCGCCAACCGTGTAGAGCTGGCGGCTCAGCTGACGTCGCGGTTGGCGTCGGTTGCTGGCCTGGGCTTGCCCGTGGCCCCCGCCGGTGCGGTGCATACCTATTGGAAGTACTGCCTCGACGTCGATCCCCAGCAGATTGCCGGCGGCACGGTCGCGTTGGGGGGCGTGCTCAAAGAGTACGGCGTGGCCAGCGCCCCGCGCTATATCCAGAAGCCGGCGTTCCGCTGCGCGATTTTCCAGGAGCAGCGGACATTCGGGCAAAGCCGTTTCCCCTTCACGCTGGCGCGTCCGGAAGCGGTCGATTACGACCCGGCCCGCTTTGCCGGCACATTCTCGGCGCTTGAGCGGATGCTCGTGCTCCCCTGGAACGAGCGCTACACCAGCGAACATGTCGACGATCTGGCGGAGCTGATCGATCACGCGACGGATCGCCTCGCCAATGACACCAAGGCGTCGGCCTGAGAGATATGAAAGGATCGTCAAGATGATCGATTCCACGAAGTTACGATTCGGATTGATCGGCGCCGGGGCGATTGCCCAGACCTACGTGCAGGCGTTCGCCCGCTCGACGGCCGCGCGCCTGGTGGCGATTGCCGATAACCGCCCCGAGGCCGCGGCGGCGCTGGCGGAAAAGGCCGGTTGCCCGAGCTTCAATTCGCACGAAGAGCTGGCCGCCGGCTGCGAGTGCGACGTGGTGATCGTTTGCACGCCGCCGCTGACGCACCCGGATATCTGCACCTGGTTCTTGCGGCGTGGCGTGCACGTGCTCTGTGAAAAGCCGCTGGCGATCGACTCGGCCAGCGCCTGGCAAATGGTGGAAGCGGCCCGCGACGGCGGGGCACACCTCACCATGGCCTCGAAGTTTCGCTACGCCGCCGACGTCGTCCGCGCCAAAGCGCTGGTGCAAGAGGGGGTCGTCGGCGAAGTGGTGCTGTTCGAGAACACGTTTACCTCGTACGTCGACATGACCCGGCGCTGGAACTCGCAGCCGGCGATCAGCGGCGGCGGAGTGTTGATCGACAACGGCACGCACTCGGTCGATATCATCCGTTACTTCCTGGGCCCCATCGCCGACTTGCAGGCGATTGAAGGCAAGCGCTTGCAGGCCCTGCAGGTCGAGGATACGGTCCGCGCTTTCGTGCGCACCGTCGACGGCGTGATGGCCAGCGTCGATCTGTCGTGGTCGATTCACAAGGTCTCGCCGAGTTACATCTGCATCTACGGCTCCGAAGGGACGCTGCAGGTCGGTTGGCAAGAATCGAAGTATCGCCGCCAGGGAGACTCCGACTGGACCGTTTTCGGGCAAGGCTACGACAAGTTACAGGCCTTCAGCAGCCAGCTGGACAACGTCGCCCGCGCGATTTGCGGCGAAGAGCCGTTTTTGATCGAATCGGACGATGCGCTAGCCTCGGTCAACGTGATTGAAGCGGCCTACGAGTCGTTGTGCCGCAATCACTGGCGGGCGGTCGACCGAGCCGCCACGCGGGAGCCCGCCGGGCCAACGCCGGAAGCGAAACTAGCAAGGTCCACCTGATGTCGGTTCGCATTCATCCCACGGCGATCGTCGAGGCCGACGTTGAACTGGGCGCCGGCACCTCGGTGTGGGACAACGCGCACATTCGGCACGGGGCGCGGCTGGGCGCCGAGTGCATCGTCGGCGGCAAATCGTACATCGCCTACGACGTGCGGATCGGCGACCGCTGCAAGATCAACTCGTTTGTCTATATTTGCAATGCCGTGACGATCGAAAGTGGCGTGATGATCAGTGCCGGCACGATCTTCACCAACGATCGGTTTCCCCGCGCCACGACCAGCGATTTGCGTCAGTTGCGCGGCTCGGAGCCGGACGAGCACACGCTCCCCACGCTCGTTCGCGAGGGGGTCACGATCGGCGCCGGCTGCGTGATCGGCAACGACCTGACGATCGGCCGCTTTGCCATGATCGGCATGGGCTCGGTCGTCACGCGCTCGGTGCCCGATTTTCACCTGGTGATCGGCCATCCGGCCCGCTCGATTGGCTGCGTGTGCCGTTGTGGCGAGCCGCTGCTGCGCTTCGACGAGGTCGCGGCCGATGGCGACGTCGAGACGGCCTGCACGGCGTGCGGTCTCGAATACCAGGTGCGCGATCGCCAGGTGACGGAGAAATCGCCGCTGATTAAAGTGCCTGAAGCGGCCGTCGCCATCGAGCGACGCCCCTAACGGGACGACCTTCATGCGCACTCATCCCTGGGAGCCACTCGCTCGACCAGCCAGACCATGACCACGAGAGACGCGCAAAGTTGGGCCGTTGTCGGCGGAGGCATGCTCGGCATGACGCTCGCCCTGCGCCTCGCCCAGCGCGGGCAGCAGGTCACGCTGATCGAGGCCTCGGACCACTTAGGCGGTTTGGCCGACGCCTGGCAGGTGGGGGACATCGTCTGGGATCGGCACTACCACGTCACGCTGCTGTCCGACAGTCATTTGCGGCGACTGCTGAGCGAATTGGACCTCGACCGGCAGGTGCAGTGGGTCGAAACGCGCACCGGTTTCTTTACCGACGGGCGATTGTTGTCGCTGTCGAACAGTTGGGAGTTCCTCCGCTTTCCGCCGCTGGGGCTCGTCGACAAACTGCGGTTGGGGCTGACGATCTTCTACGCTTCGAAGTTGCGCGATTGGCGCCGGCTCGAGGGAATCGCGGTCGGCGACTGGCTGCGCCGCTGGTCGGGCGAACGGACGTATCGCAAGATCTGGTTGCCGCTATTGCGCGCCAAGCTGGGCGACAATCACACCCGTTCGGCGGCCACGTTCATTTGGGCCACGATCGCTCGGTTGTACGCCGCCCGCCGCACCGGCCTGAAGAAAGAGATGTTCGGCTACGTGCCGGGGGGTTACGCCCGCGTGCTGGAAAGCCTGGGCCAGAAACTTCGCGAAGTTGGCGTCGAAGTCCGCACCGGCCATGCCGTGCAGGCGGTTCGATCGCTGGGCGATCGCCAGAGCGATGAAGAGTTCAGCGCCGCCGATCCCGGCGACGGTCGCCTGGAAGTCGAGTTCGCGCACGGCGGCAGCCAACGTTTCGACCGCGTGGTGCTCACCGCGCCGGCGCCGGTCGTGGCGCGGCTGTGCCCTCAGCTATCGGCCGAGGAGCGGGCGCGGTTTGCCGACGTCACCTACCAGGGCGTGGTCTGCGCGTCACTGGTCTGCGAGCGGCAGCTCACGGGCTACTACGTAACCAACATCACCGACGACGCTCCGTTCTCGGGCATCATCGAAATGACGACGCTCGTCGATCCAGCCCACTTCGGCGGGCGCACGCTCGTCTATCTGCCCAAGTACGTGCCGGCCGACGACCCGCTATTCGAGCGGCCCGACGCCGAGATCGAAGCCGAGTTCGTCGCCGCGCTCGAACGGATGTTTCCCTGGTTCAACCGCCAGCAGGTGCAGGCCTGCCGGATTTCGCGGGTGCGCAACGTGATGGCCGTGCCGACGTTGGGCTACAGCCAGCGGGTGCCGCCGCGGAAGACCACCATCCCCGGTTTGTTCGCGGTCACTTCCGCGCAAATCGTCAACAATACGCTCAATGTGAACGAGACGATTCGTCTGGCCGAGGAGGCCGTCGCCGACGGACTGCTCGACGAACCGCTCACGACTGAACGCCAACCACCTGAATGCGATGCCGAAATCGAAACCGCTCGCCACGTTGTCGCTGGATCTTGACAACCAGTGGTCGTACCTGAAAACGCACGGCGATGCCGGGTGGGAAGAATTCCCTTCCTACTTCGATCGGCTGATCCCGCGCTTGTTGGACTTTCTGATCGTGCGCGGATTGCGGATCACGGTGTTCGTCGTTGGGCAAGATGCGGCGCTAGAGCGCAATCGCGCCTCGCTGCGCGCGATTGCCGCGGCCGGCCACGAAATTGGCAATCATTCGTTTCGTCACGAGCCCTGGTTGCACCTGTACAGCGACGAGGAGCTCGAGACCGAAATCTCGTCGGCCGAAACGGCAATCGAGCAGGCAGTTGGCTGCCGCCCCGAGGGCTTTCGCGGGCCGGGTTTCAGTTGCTCGCCGGCCGTGCTCGAACTGTTGGCGCGGCGCGGCTACCGCTACGACGCCTCGACGTTCCCGTCGTTTCTCGGGCCTTTGGCGCGCGCGTACTACTTCTTTAGTGCCCGACTCAGCTCGCAAGAGCGGCAGGAGCGTAAACAGCTATTCGGCAAATTCTCCGAGGGCTTCAAGCCGTTGCGGCCGCACTGGCTCCGCCCCGCGGGAGAGCGGTTGCTCGAAATCCCGGTGACGACGATGCCGCTGGTCAAGACGCCGATCCACATTAGCTATGTCTTGTACCTGAGCCGGTTCTCGCCGGCGTTGGCCCGCTGGTATTTTCGTCAAGCGCTGCGGCTCTGCCGTCTGACGCGCGTGACGCCGTCGATTCTATTGCACCCGCTCGATTTCCTCGGTTGCGACGATGGCGTGGGACTCGAGTTTTTCCCCGCCATGAACCTGACGGCGGAACACAAGCTGGCCGTGGTCAGCGACTGTCTCCGCGAGCTGACGAGCCGCTTTGAAGTGCTGGGCCTGGGCGAGTTCACGCGCCGTTTCGCGGGCGACGAGTCCGAGAGCTGCGACGAGCAAGCGGATGCCGGGCCACGCGCTGCGTCGGCTGGCGCACGTTCCGCGGCCGGTCAGCGCGCGGTCGCCGAGGTGAGCAGCGCATGACGTCTGCGGTGCTTGTCGAACGACCAGCCGACACGCCCGCGACGGCGGGCGGCGCGGCTGCCAGGCGAGCGCCGCGGGTGGCTACCCAGTGGCTGTGCGTCGGCGGCGTAACGCTTTTGGCGCTCGCGGTGCGTCTCGTGCACATCGGCAGTCAGAGTTTCTCGATGGACGAGATCTCCGAACTGACTATCGCGCACGGCTCGCTCCGGGAGATTCTTTGGACCGGCGATGGATTTCCACCGCTGTATCACTTTCTCTTGCACGGTTGGTTGAAGCTCTGGGGAACCGATGCCGCGGCCCGCTTGCTGTCGGCGATCTTTGGCGCCGCGACGATCCCCGTTGTCTGGCTCATCGGCCGACAGCTTGGCGGCTTCCGAGGGGCGGTCGCCTCGTCGTTGGTGCTGGCCTTGTTGCCGTTGCACGTCTACTACTGCCAGGAGGCCCGCGCCTATCCGCTCTACACGCTGTTGGCGGCGACGGCTCTGTGGCTCTTCTTTCGTGCCGTCGAGACCGACCAACGGCGCGACTGGATTCCGTACGTCCTGGCTTGCGCTTTGGGCATGTACACGCACTACTACTTTGCCAGCGTCGTAGGGTTGGCGGGCGTGCTGTTGCTCCTCGAGCGGCGCACCTGGCCGCGATTGCGGCGCGGGCTCGCCGCCAACGCCGCGCTGGTGACCGTTTGCCTGCCACTGGCCTGGCTGCTCGAGAGCGATCTCGCTTTGCAGACCGGCTACTTCGCCAAGGCCAAGTTCGGCCTGGCCGAGTTCGCGTTCACTTACTTTTCGATGTTCACCGGCTTCACGCTCGGGCCGTCGCTGCGCGACATGCACGTGATGTCGAACGGTCAGATCGTCCGCGCGCTGCTTCCCTGGGGAGCGACGCTCGGCGCGGCGGTCGGCGTCCTTGGTTTGGGCGGACTGCTCGCGCTCTCGATGCGCTGGCGCATCCGCTTGATCTTGCTGGCCGTCGGCTCGGTGCTCCTGTTGGGGGGCGTCGGCATGCTGGCCGATCTGGGTTACATCGTTCGCTACTCGGTGTGGGCGGCGATCCCCGTGGTCCTCATCCTGGCGCAAGGGTTGGCCACCATGCGGCCGCGCGTCCTGGCGCTCGGTTGCGGGGCGCTGCTCGGCGGCGCGTTTGCCACGGCGATCTATAACCATGGCTACCACGCAACGTATGCCACCGAAGACAGCCGCCACCTGGCCGAATACCTGCAAGCGAGCCCCGACAGGCGTCTGCCCGTCGTCGTTTCGTCAGGCTATATGACGCACGCGGTGGTGTACTACTTGGGAGACGCCTGGACCGCGGTTCACCTGCCGAACCGGATCGACGACGAGCCGTCGCTCGCCGAGGCCGACGAACTGATCGAACGCCACGTCCGCCCGGGGCAGCCGTTCTGGTTGGTGTACACGCGCGAATTCCATGGCGATCCGCGCGGCAAGTTTCTCGACGCCGCCCGGGCGAGCTACGGCGTCTCCGAACCAGCAGCCCGCTTCGCCGGCATCACGCTCTACGGTGGCCAGCGCGCGCCGTAGCGCACGATGGGTCTGACTGCCCGGCCTAATCGGTTAAACTACCGGCATGGTGCGAGTGCAAGGTCGAGCAGCGGAGGAGAGCGCGGCGACGCCCGCGCCGCGCGCGATTTTGATGATCGCGGCCATCGGTTTGCACATCGTCGCCGGCTTGCTGCCGGGGCCGTCGCCTGCGATTCTTGCCGCCGACCCGCCGGTCGCCGAGCCGCCAAGTTCGCCTGTCGACCTGTTGCTCACCTCCGACGAGTCGCACGCGATCGTCGCCGAACAAACGGCCGATTCGCTTGCACTGGTCGATCTCGACCGCGGGTGCGTCGTTTCGCGCGTGCCGTGTGGCCGGCAACCACGTAGCCTGGCGATGACGTCGTCCGGCCGCCTTGTGCTGGCCACGGCCTCCGATTCCGGCGAGTTGCTGGCTTTCGAACTCTCGGGCGATCGACTCACGCCGGCCGGCTCGCTAAGGCTAGGGGGCGCGCCCTGGGGAGTGGCGATCTCGCCCGACGATCGACTCGCCTATGTCGCGCTCAGCACCGCCAGTGCCGTCGCCGTGGTCGACGTCGAATCGCTGGCAGTCGTCGATCGCATCTCGGTCGGCCACTGGCCGCGCCACCTGGCGTTGTCGGGCGATGGCTCGCGGCTGGCCGTCGGTTGCAGCGGCAGCCGGGGCGTGGCGGTCGTCGATACCGCCACTCGCCGGCAGCTATATCTCGACGATTTCGCGGGCCTGAATCTCGGCCAGATGCAGATATCGGCCGACGGTCGCTACGTCTACTTTCCCTGGATCGTCTATCGCCGCAACCCGATCACCGCGGAGAACATCCGCCGCGGCTGGGTGCTGGCCAGCCGGATCGCCCGCGTGAAGCTCGACGGCTCGGCCCGCCGCGAAGCGATCTCGCTCGATCCACAGGGCGAAGCGGTCGGCGACCCGCACGGCCTGGCCCTCAGCCCCGACGAGCAAACGCTCGTTTGCACGGCGGCGGGCACGCACGAGCTGCTTATCTTCCGCCTGCCGGGGTTGCCGTTTCAAGATTATGGTGGACCGGGCGACCACATCGACGAAGAGCTGCACAAAGACCGCGAGCGCTTCGCGCGCGTGCCGCTGGGCGGGCGCCCACTGGCCGTGCGCTTTTCACGCGATGGCACGCGGGTGTACGTCGCCAACTACCTGCTCGGCGCCGTGCAGGTCGTCGACGTGTCGAGCCGCAGGGTGGTGCAGACAATCGAGCTCTCGCCGCCGCGGGAAGCATCGCTGGCGCGCCAGGGAGAAGCGATCTTCTACGACGCGCGTCGCTCGCTCGACCAGTGGTATAGCTGTCACTCGTGCCATTTCGAAGGGCACACCAATGCCGTGACGATCGACACCAACAACGATGGCCGCTTCGGCAACTACAAAACGGTTCTCAGTCTGCGCGGCGCCGCGGCGACCGGCCCCTGGTTCTGGCACGGCTGGGAAAGCGATCTGCCCACGGCGCTGCACAAGTCGCTGACCGACACGATGCTTGGCCCGCGGCCGACGGACGATGACGTTGCCGCCCTGGGGGCGTTCATCAAATCGCTCGAACCGGCGACCGGCGAGCGTCCTGCATCCGCGGACCAACAACAACGGATCGACCGGGGCCAGGAGGTGTTCAACAGCGCCCGGGCCGGCTGCGCCAACTGTCATCCCGCGCCGCACTTCACCGACGGCCTCACGCACGATGTCGGGCTAGGCAAACGCACCGACGTTTACGACGGTTTCAACACGCCGTCGCTGCGCGGCGTCACCGACCGCGTGCTGCTGTTGCACGCTGGCCAGGCGCGCAGCCTGGATGAGTTGCTCACCGGCCCCCACAACCCGGCGCAGGTCACCGGCCAGGGGGAGCTCTCCGACGAAGAGCGCCAGGCGCTA
The DNA here is from genome assembly GCA_050184475.1 of Pirellulales bacterium. Classification (GTDB taxonomy): domain Bacteria; phylum Planctomycetota; class Planctomycetia; order Pirellulales; family JAEUIK01; genus JAIESQ01. The sequence goes on from JBFXAH010000016.1 coordinate 113,755, forward strand.
GTGGCCTACCTGCGATCACTGTGAGTGGTGCCAGTAACTGCAAGACGAGCGCAATGGCGAAGATTGATTACGAGTGCCAACGCTGTGGTAGCCAAGGCCTTGCCGAGTGTTACGAAACGACCATCGATCGGCGTTTGAGGTGGAGCTGTTCCTTCCGGTGTCGCATATGTGACGCCGCGGTCGAAGAAGACGGGATCGGTTTTCCGCCAACACACGTTCGGCAGGCCATCTTGCGCGACGGCGGCCGTTGGAACGTTGTCCTCACTTCGCCGAGTGCTACGGCGCGAGTGCTACTTATACTGAGGACGCTTGTACCCAGCACGCTCAAAGAACTGATGGTCGCGCTCCAGCCATCGCCACGGATGAGATTTTTTCAGGTACCGAGACCGAGGCTCATTGGATCGCTACAACCATCAATGATGAGTTGGTCGATGCGGTCCAGGTGTTGGCTCAAGTCGACGATCAATTCTAGACGGCCTCACGCCAGGATGTCGCGAATCACGTGCCCGCCCACGTCGGTCAGGCTTTCTTCGCGCCCCTGGTGGAAGTATGTGAGCAGTTCGTGGTCGAGCCCCATCAACTGCAGAATCGTGGCATGAATGTCGTGCAGGTGGGCCTTGTTGGCGACCGCCTCGAAGCCGAACTCGTCGGTCTCGCCGTAGCTCATCCCCCCTTTGACTCCGGCGCCGGCAAACCACATCGAGAAGCCGTACGGGTTGTGATTGCGGCCCGGCGCGTCTTTCCCCTCGCTGAAGGGCATGCGGCCGAATTCACCTCCCCACACGACGAGCGTCGAATCGAGCAGCCCGCGCTGCGCCAAGTCGGTCAGTAACGCGGCGATCGGTTGATCGACCTCGAGCCCGTGGCGACCGTGGTTTTTCTCGATGCTCTCGTGGGCGTCCCAAGTTTCTTCGAGATGCCCGCCGCCGGAGTAGAGCTGCACGAAGCGGACGCCGCGCTCGACAAGCCGCCGTGCGATCAGGCAGTTGCGGCCGAACTCGTCGGTCGGCTGCGCACCCACGCCGTACATAGCCAGCGTTTTTTCGGTTTCCTGCGCCAGGTCGACCGCCTCGGGCGTGTCGCTCTGCATGCGGAACGCCAGCTCGTAGCTGTTGATGCGCGCAGCGAGCTCCTCGCCCCCTTGCCGCTCGCGCAGGTGCCGGTCGTTGAGCTCGGCCAGCAGATCGAGTTGTTCGCGCTGGGCGGCGCGATCGATGTGTTCGGGCCCGCGCAAATTCAGAATCGGGCTGCCGGTCGGGCGAAACAGCGTCCCCTGGTAGGCGGCCGACATGAACCCGCTCGACCAGTTGGGTTGCCCGCTGATCGGCCCGCCGCGCTTGTCGAGCATAACGACGAAGCCCGGCAGATTCTGGTTCTCGGTACCCAGGCCGTAAACGGCCCAACTCCCCAGCGAGGGGCGGCCGATGAACGTCTTGCCGGTGTTCATCGCCACCAACGCCGAGCCGTGCGCATGGCTATCGGTATGGCACGACTTGATCACGCACAGCTTGTCGGCGTGTTGGCGGACGTGCGGAAAATAGTCCGACACCAGCAGCCCGCTTTGCCCGCCCGGATGAAACGGTCGCCAGGCCGGCGTCAAATAGCCCATCTGCCGATTGCCCGAGTTGATGAACTTCTTCCCCTCGGGGAGCGGTTGGCCGGCATACTTCGCCAACTCGGGTTTGAAGTCGAAGGTGTCGACCTGGCTCGGCGCGCCGTTCATCATCAAGAAGATGACGCTCTTGGCGCGGCCAGCGAAATGCGGTTGCCGCGGCGCCAGCGGACCGCTGGGGGAAGTGGCGCCGGCCGTCGCACCGCGCGCTGCGCGCGGCGACCAGCCGTCGCTTTGGAGCATTCCGGCCAAAGCCGTGCCGACGAAGCCGGCCCCCATTTGCCAGACGAGCTCGCGCCGCGTCAGCCCGCAAGGGAACGCCGCCGCGGAGCGCGACTGCGCTGCGGGGCGTGGCTGCGACTGCCGCGAAAGTTCGTCGGCGCGCCCACTGCCAAAATGCGATCGATCAGTCGACATACAGAAACTCGTTGCTGTTAAGAAGCACGTGGCAGAGCGATTCGAAGGCCAGCCGCGCCGGATCCGCACCCTCCGCACTGGGCGAATTGGCCGCGGTGAACAGCCCCTGCTGTCGATCGATGTGACCACGCGATAGATGCAGCTCGTCGTCGCTCGGCTCGCGCCCCAATGCGAGTTGCCAGGCCAGCCGGACGCGACCTGGCATGTCGAGCTGACTCCCCTCACGAGCAACCCGCTGGGCCAGCGCTCGGCTGCGCTCGTGCACCAGCGGATCGTTCAACAGGGCGAGCGCCTGGGGGGCTACCGTCGTCACATCGCGCGCCGCGCAGGGCAACGTGGTATCGCTGAAGTCGAACGTCGTCATGAACGGCGCCAGCAAGCTGCGCTGGCTGAAAATATACAGCCCGCGGCGATATTGCTCCTCGGCGGGCGAGGCGGTCCAGGCGGCCCCTTTTTTCGACAGGCCTTCGAGCGCCTCGGGCGGGATCGTGGGGCGGAAACTCGGCCCGCCCATCCGCAAGTCGAGCTGCCCGCTGGCGGCGAGCATGGCGTCCCACAGCGCCTCGGCGTCGAGTCGCCGCCGCTCGGCGCGCCACCAGAGCCGATTGCCGGCGTCGCGCTGGACGTATTCGTCGTGTCGCGGATGGTTCGACGATTGTTGCCAGGTGCGCGACGAAACAATCAGCTTGTGCAGCCGCTTGCTCGTCCACCCCCCCTCGATCAATTCGGCGGCCAGCCAGTCGAGCAGCGCGGGGTGCGTCGGCAGTTCGCCGCGGAAGCCGAAGTTGGCCGGCGAACGGACGATCGCCTGGCCGAAGTGATGTTGCCAAAGGCGATTGACCATCACCCGCGCGGTCAGGGGATTTTCTGGTGAAGCGATCCAATACGCCAGCCGCAAGCGACGGCCCGTCGCGTTGCCTGCGGGAAGCGAACCCTGGCCAGGTCGATCGGCAACCGAGGCGAACGAGAGCGGCTCGGCTGGCACGGCGTCGCCGGGGTTGTGCCGCTGGCCTTTCTTCAACAGATGCAGCGGCGGTGGATCGCTGCGGATGTCGGTCCAGCCGAGCACATTCTCGAAGCCGAGCTCGGCCGTCGAAGGGCCCCCCAGCAAGTCGGCGCCGCGCTGTTCGATGGGCCCCGCCCAGAAGGCCGCCGCCATCCGGTAGTAATCTTGCTGCGGAATCGGATCGAACTTGTGGTCGTGGCAGCGCGCGCAGTTGACCGTCAGCCCGAGGAAGGCCGTCGACGTGGCATGCACCAGGTCTTCAAGCCGGTCGTACTTGTAGTCTTCCGGATCGTTCGGCTCGTCGTTCCAGGTCCCCAGGCGCAAGAAGCCGGTGGCGATCACCGTCTGCTCGTTGCGGTCGGGCAACTCGTCGCCGGCGAGTTGCTGCACCACGAAGTCGTCGTAGGGCAGGTCGTTGTTCAGCGCGTCGACAACCCAATCGCGGTAACGCCAGGCAAACGGCTTTTCCTGGTCGCGCTCGTAGCCCGAAGTTTCGGCGAACCGCACGATGTCGAGCCAATAGCGGGCCCAGCGCTCGCCATACTGCGGCGAGGCGAGCATCTCGTCGACCAGCCGCTCCCAGGCGCCGGGCGATGGATCGGCGACGAACGCCGCGACCTGCTGTTCGCTGGGTGGGAGTCCTAATAAGTCGAACGACAGGCGGCGCACCAGCGTGTGGGGGTCGGCCGGGGGCGCGGGCTCGAGGCCCGCCTCGCGAAGTTGCCGCAGCACAAACGCATCGAGCGGATTGCCCTCGGCCTCGATCGCGCCATCGTCGGGCACGGCCGGGCGCTTGATCGGCTGCAACGACCACCAATCGAGGCCGGCCCGCTGGTCGGTGGTGCGCTCGAACAGGCTAATCCGCCGCTCGGCCGGCCAGCTCGCGCCGGCATCGATCCAGCGACGCAGCAGTTCGACTTCCTCGGCGGAAAGCGACTGCGGTTTGCCCTGCTTTTCCGGCGGCATCTCCCCGGCCACCACGCGGTCGAGCAGATAACTTTCGGCGGCCGCGCCGGGCACAAGCGCCTGGCCGCTCTCGCCACCTGCCAGCAGCGCCGACTGGCTTTCGAGCACCAAGCCGCCGGCGGCCTGAGTCTGGTTATGGCATTCGAGGCAACGTTTGACGAGCAGCGGTGCGATCTGGCGATCGAAGTCGGGCGCGGGCTCGAATGCGTGTCCCGCGGCGCCCAGGCTACTCACCAACAGTACAGCGACTACCCGCGGCCACGCTCCACACGACCGGCGACGCGGCCGGCCAGGCAACTTCCCCACGGCGGCGCGTCGGCTGCCGATCACTTCACGATGCACTGTGTGCAGCATCACGACCACACTCCCCGGGGTATCGCCCTTTCGGCCAGCATAACCGAACTGGGTGCTCAAGCCCAAAGCGCGGCACCCATCGGAGCAAGTATCCGGTGAGCGGGGAAACGGCATCGGATCGCGGCTTGGCGGCTGCTAAAAGAGCCGACGCCTGGCAGTACGCCGTCTATACCCGACAACAAGCAAACCGACGGTCCCCAGTCCTGCACAGCAGGCGGACGACGGTTCCGGCACCACCCAAGTGTGTGCCCCGATCGATTGCTGAACTGCATCGTACGCTGCCTGGGCCAGAAGCTCATGCCCGCGCGCGCTGGGATGTATTCCATCCCAGAACAAGTACTCGTCGGGATTGGGCACGACGGTTACACCATCAAAGGCTGCGTCGGTGGCATTAGTAAGCCCATATGCTGTAGGGTCGTCGATAATCGAGTTGGCGAGCGAGTACCAGTCGAGGATGACGATGTTGACATTCATCGTCTGACTGAGCACCCCGAGTTGCGAGGCCAACTCCGCATTGAACGTGCTAGCCAGGTAATTGAGCAGGTCCGCCACCTCGGGCGAGAACTCCGACATCAAGGGAGTTCTTCCCATCGGAATCAGGTTGTTGACGAGAATGTTGGCCGCTCCGGCACTGGCGAGCTTGGCCACGTGATCGACCATCTGGTCGGCCACGACGATCGGGTCGGCGCCGTCGTACAAGTCGTTTTGCCCGCCGCTCAATACAAAGAGATCCGTGGTCCGCGGCGAGTGTCCAGCGAGATACTGGTTGATCTGCCATCCGACGTGCGGGAAGTCGGAGCCAGCCCCCGCTCCGCCCCAAGCGTAGTTCGAGCCACCTAGTTCACTGGGAGTCGGCACTGAAACTCCTAGCAATTGCGCCAAATCTTCGACCCATACCAGGCCGTTGGTTGCCCGATTGCCGTCATAGGGGGGCGGCAAGGGACCATTGTGCAGCGAAGCGTTGCCCGTATCCGACAGGCTCGAATCAAAAGTAACGATTTCAGAGATCGTTACGGCCTGGCAAGGAACCCCTACCAAGTGCGCGACGAGTACACCAGCGAGCCACAAGCCGGGTCGGCAAAACGCCAGGTTGCCGGGTAGCAGGGAGCGCAATCCCTTTGGCGCGAACGCCTTTAGTCTGGCCCTCATTAGCGTTTCCTCATACAGCCGCGACAGATTCCACAGTCCCTAATACGGGGGGGCGGTGGCGATGTCAAGCTTTTTCCCGACTTTCGTGCTGATTGGACCCGGAAAAAATTGACATGCACCGCGGTTTTCGCCGGTCGCTAAAGGCTGGTGATCTTTTGGCGAAACAGTCGGCGCTCGGCCGCCGGGCGTTTCAAGCCAGGTTCGATCTCGAGCGTCGGGCCGGCGTGCAGCCCGCGGAAGCGTGGTCGATGCCAACGTTTCGATTCGAGATCGCGGGCCCCGACGGTCCCACGCAGCGTGTAGCAAATCGCCGGTGCCCACGCTTACTACCGTGGCGAGTGGAGATTTGCGGCTTTTTCCAGCGAGGTGGGGCAGATCGCATGTTGCTGGAACGATTCGTGGAATCCCTCTCCGAATAGCGCATAATCACTTTGGCCCTCCTGGCGGGCTTGTCGTTGGCCCTCAGGCACCGTCGAGGTGGAAAATTCGCTCTCCGCGTTCGGGCCGTTATTGCTCGCTTTCGCGGCACACAATCGACGATCGTAACGGTTTGGCCGGTACTAGTCGTTGCGACCGAGCGCGCCAAGCCGGCACGCTTCCGTGCAGCATCACCAACCGATAATCTTTTACCACGCGGGTGGAACTTTGCTTCGTGCGCTGGGAGACTACCGATCCCACTGAGGATGCACCATGCTTGTTTCCGACATCGTAGTCCTGACTTCGCCCGGCCTGGTCGACGCTGCGCCGGCCATCGCGGCGCTGCGTGCCGGAGCGCGTGGCACGCTCGACCTGGAATATGCCGGCGATGCCGCCGTCGCGAGGGCCGAACTCGCCCGGCTCGCCCAATTCACGACCGGCAAGTTCGGCGTGAAGCTTGCCCCGCCGGGCGATTTGAATCTGCCCGAGTTGCTCGCAGCGACCGCCGGACGCCTGGGATGGGTTTTGCTCGCCGGCGGCGACCATGCTGACCTGCCGTCGATTATCGAACAGTTGAAGAGCGCGGACGTCGAGGTGCTCTGCGAAGCGATCGACGTCGACGAAGCACGGCAGGCCGTCGAACTCGGGGCAACGGGCATCGTGCTCAAAGGGCGCGAGACGTCAGGACGCGTTGGCGCAGACGCGGCGCTGTTGCTCGTCCAACGCTGGCGGCGTGAGGCCGCCCTCCTCGGCGCCACGGTGCCCTACTGGGTGCAAGGCGCGGTCGGGTTCCATACGGTTGCGGCCTACGAGGTAGCCGGCGCCCGCGGCGTGGTGCTCGACGACCAACTCCTCATGGCCCGCGAATTCTCGTTCGATGACGCGGCGCGCCACCAGCTCGAATCGTTCGACGGCAGCGAAACGTTGCTCGTCGGTGACCGCATTGGCGCCCCCTATCGATTGCACAGTCGGGTCGGCTCCCAGGCGCTCGACGAGCTCGAAAGCGCGTGCCGCGCGATCGAGGCGGGGGCGACGCAAGACAAAGATCGCCGTGCTGCCTGGCGCGCCGCGGTCCGCCGGATTGTCGCGGCTTACCCCGCTGAGCCACTGCTTCTGCTTGGCCAGGATGCCGCGCTCGCCCAACCATTCGCACAAGCGTGCGTGACCGTGGGCGGAATCGTGCAACACCTGGCCGGTGAATGCCAGCGGAGTTTAGCGGCCGCCCGACGATACCGATCGCTAGGCGTCGACGCCCTGCTGGCCGTTGAGCATCGCACCCGGTATCCACTCGTGCAGGGCCCCTTGCCCGGCGCGACCGACACCGTCGACTTCGCGGCGACCGTGGCGGCGCAGGGCGGGCTCCCGCTGGTATCGTTGGGCGAGATGCGCAAGAGCGCCGCGACGAAGCGTCTGCAGGAGGCCGCCAAAAAGCTCGCTGACGCCAGTTGGGGGGTCGATCTCTCCGCCCGCGTTCAGGACGAGATCCTCTCCGAACAGGTCGAGGCCCTGCTGGCCGCGCGGCCTGGTTTCGCCGTACTCGGCACCTCGTCCTCGGACGAAGCAAAAAAACTCGAGAAGCGCGGCATCGTCGTCTATCGCAGCGTGGCCTCGGCCGAGAGCCTGCGCACGCGGTTGCGCGAAGGGGCCCGCCGGTTCATCTTCGCGGGGCGCGAGGCCACGGGGCAGGAGAACTCGCCGCCCACCACGCTTGTGTGGGAAGCACTGTGCGACGCGCTGTTGCAATACATCGGCACCAGCCAACGCGGTCAAGAACTGAGCATTCTGTTCGACGAATGGGTGCACGATTCGCTCTCGGCCGCCATGGTCTCGGCGATCGGCGGATGCCTCGCCGATCGCGGCGTGAAAGTCGGCGCCGTGCTGCGGACCGCCTACGCCCAGACAACCGACGCGCGACAGCCGTTTACCGGCAATGGCCACGATCGCCGGGCGCTGGCCCACTGCGCCACGCGGCCCGATAACATCGTCCCTCGCGAGCAGATCGATCTTGCGTCGGCGCTTGGCGACACGACGCTCGCACGAAGCGAGCCGGTCGACATCGCTCGCCTGCACGCGGAGATCTGCGAGTCGTCGCAGGGGCTACTCAACGAATTTGCGGTTACCGATGTTGAACAGTCGGCGACCGAACCCCCCTGCGACATTGCCGTCGTCGGCATGTCGTGCTTTTACCCAGGCGCCACGACGTTGGGCGCCTATTGGCAGAACATCCTGACCAAGGCGGTGGCGGTCCGCGAGATTCCCCAGTCGCATTGGGATTGGCAGTTGTATTACGACTCCGATCCGCTGGCCAAAGACCGCATCATGTCCAAGTGGGGCGGGTTTCTCAGCGATATCCCCTTCGACCCGCTGAAATACGGCATCACGCCGGCGAGCATGAAGTCGATCGAGCCGTTGCAGTTGTTGCTGCTCGAAGCCGTGCATCATGCCCTGGTCGACGCCGGCTACGATCGCCGGCCTTTCCGTCGCGAACGGACCGCGGCCGTGGTCGGCATCGGCGGTGGCGGCAGCCCGATGGCCACGGCCTACGGTTTCCGAACTTGCATGCGGTTGATCGACAATATCCCCGGCATGCCGGTTTCGTCCGATGCCGTATTGTCGAGCTGCGAAGACGTTTTGCCCGAGTGGACCGAAGACTCGTTCCCCGGCTTCTTGTTCAACGTGGCGGTTGGCCGGGTGGCCAATCGCTTCAATCTCGGCGGGCCGAACTACGCGATCGACGCGGCCTGTGCCAGTTCGCTGGCGGCGCTACAGGCGGCGATTCGCGAGTTGAGCGTCGGCACCAGCGACGTCGCCATCGCGATGGGGGCCGACACCGTGCAAACCCCCTTCGCTTACATGGCGTTCAGCAAGACCTACGCCCTGTCGCGCAAGGGCAAAAGCCGGCCGTTCGATGCCGAGGCCGATGGCATCGTGCTCGCCGAAGGGATCGGCGTGCTCGTGCTCAAGCGCCTGGCCGACGCCGAGCGCGACGGCGACCGCGTTTATGCCGTGATTAAGGGAGTGGGCTCGGCCAGCGACGGCAAAGAAAAAGGTCTCACCGCCCCCAATGCGGCCGGTCAGAAGCGGGCACTCACGCGAGCCTATGCACAGGCCCGCATCGAGCCTAGTAGCGTGCGGCTTATCGAGGCGCACGGCACTGGCACCGTCGTTGGCGACCGCACCGAGGCCGAAAGCATGGCCGCCATTTTGACCGCGGCCGGTGCCGCACCGGGCTCCTGCGCGGTCGGCTCGGTTAAATCGCTGATCGGCCACGCGAAATGCGCCGCCGGGTTGGCCGGCATGATCAAGGGCATCCTGGCCCTCGATCGCAAGGTACTGCCGCCAACGCTGGTCGAGACGCCCAATCCGGCCATTCAATACGACTCGAGCCCGCTGTACCTCAATACCGAGCCGCGTCCCTGGGTTCAGGCGGACAGCCAGCCGCGGCGGGCGGGGGTCAGTGCGTTCGGCTTTGGCGGCACGAACTTCCACGTCGTGCTGGAAGAGTACCGCGGCGACTATCTGCACCAGGTTCCCACGACGCACGCTCACTGGCCAGTCGAATTGTTCGTGCTCAGGCGGCGCACCCGCGATGAACTGATCGCCGCGGTGCGCGAGTACTCGCAGGCCCTGGCCGCCGGCGCGCAACCGGCCCTGAGCGATTTGGCCGCGGCCGCCTGGCACAGCAATCCCCCGCAGGCCGATCTGCCGATCGTGGCCCTCGTCGCCAGTTCGCTCGACGACTTGCAGACCAAGCTCTCGAACATCGAGAGCGCTTTGCAAGGCGAGGCCACCACGCATCGCGATCCACGCGGCTGCTACTTTGCCGAGCACCCGGCCGAGTTGGGGGGCGATATAGCGCTCGTCTTCCCGGGCCAAGGTTCGCAGTACCCCAACATGCTCGCCGATCTGGCGATCGCCTTTACCGCCGTGCGCGAGGAGCTCGACCGGGCCGAAGCGTCGATGTCCGGCAAGTTGCCGCAGCCATTGAGCTCGTACCTTTATCCGCCGTCGGCCTTCGACGAAGTTCAACGCCGCGCCAACGAGCAGGCCCTGGCCGAACCGACCGTCTCGCAACCGGCGATTGCCGCGGCCAGCCTGGGAATGTGGCGGCTCCTCGAGTGTCTGGGGCTGAAGTCCAAGTTTGCGGCCGGCCACAGCTTCGGCGAATACGTGGCGCTTTCGGCTGCCGACACCTTGCCGGGCACCGCGATTTACGGCCTGGCACACAAGCGCGGCGAGCTGATCGCCAAGGCTGCCGCCAGCGCCGCTGGTGGTATGGTTGCCATCAACACTTCGGCCGCGGACGCCGAGACGTTGCTCGCAGGTTTGGCCGATCTGTGGATCGCCAATCAGAACAGTCCTCAACAAACCGTGGTCTCTGGCACCGACGCGGCGCTCGACCAACTCGTCGAGCGCTGCCAGCAGCGCGATTTGCGAGCGGTGCGTCTCGCGGTGGCCTGTGGATTCCACTCGCCGCTGGTGGCCGACGCCGCCGCCGAGCTCGGCGCATCGCTGGCCGCGCAAACCTGGATGCCGCCGCGACAGACCGTATTCGCGAACACCACGGGGCAGGCGTATACCGGCGAAGCCGACGAAATCGTCGCACAGCTCACGCGCCATCTCTCGTCGCCCGTGCGGTTCCACGAAGAAATCGAAGCCATGTACGCGGCGGGCGCGCGGACCTTCATCGAAGTTGGTCCGCATAACGTGTTGACCGGCCTGGTCGGCGCCATTCTGGGCGACCGGCCGCATCTGGCCGTGGCCACCGACGTACGCGGCCGCGGCGGCCTCGCGCAATTGGCTCACGCCCTCGGCCAACTGCTGGTGCACGGCGTCGACCTGCAACTCGACGAGTTGTTCCGCGACCGGGTCGCGCACCAATTCGATCTGGCCGATCTCGTGCATCAGTCTGGGCAAACCGCTCATTCGCCAACCACCTGGCTGGTCAATGGCGTGCGCTGCCGACCCATCGATGGACCGGAGCCCTCGCTGCTTGGTCAGCGATTGAAAGCCAAGGAAGGTGAACCCAAGGCCGAAGCCAACGGGCAAGGCCATTCAACCGACCTGAATCAATCGGGGAGTAAACCGATGAACTCCGTCACCCCAACGCCTCCGGCGTCGGGCCACCAAAACGGCAAATCGCATCCGGCGACCAACGGCGAGACACACTTCTGGACGGCTGCGCCGGCCGCGCAGCCAAGCGCAACGACGCACCCGGCGGCGCCCATTCCTGCGGCGGCGCCTGTTGCCCCGGTAGCGGCATACGCGCCGGCAGTGGCGACCGCGCAGAACAACTATGCCCACGCCGCGCCGACCGACGCGGCGACGCAGGTCGTCTTGCGCTATCAGGACTTGATGGAGAAGTTCCTCGAAGCCCAGCGCTTGGTGATGCTCACCTACTTGCAGGGGGGGCCCGCCCCGCAGGCTTTGGCGCCACAAGTGGCACCGACGCAGATTGCCAACTACTCCGCACCTGCGGTCGGGTACGCAGTTTCACACGTGGCCCCGCCGGTCAGCACATCGACGCCTGCCCCCGCGCCGATTCCGCTGTCGACGCCGTCGCTCAACGGCAATTCGCGCTGGCAGAACCTGTCGCACGAGAGCGTGCCGGCCGCGCCGGTTTCCGCTCCGCCAGAAGTGCCAACCGCGGCGAGCCAGTCTCCCCCCGCCACGGCCGAAAACGTCGCCGCGGCCACGGTGGCGCAACTCGACTTCGACGAAATCGGCAACCGGCTGCTCGAGTTGGTCAGTAAGCGCACGGGCTATCCCGTGGCGATGCTCGACCTCGATCTCGACCTCGAAGGCGAGTTGGGCATCGACTCGATCAAGCGCGTGGAAATCCTCAGCACGCTGGCCGAGTCGCTCACCAGCGTGTCGAGCGACCTCGAGTCGAAGATCGTATTGGAAAAACTGACCGTCATCCGCACGCTCGGCGGCATCATCGACTACTTGAAGACGGCGCTCAGCGAAGAAGTGGAGGACGCCTCGGCCGACAGCAGTGACGAGGAAATCGACGAGACCGACGAGGAAATCGTCGGCGACGATTCCACACCTACCGTGCCCGACCAGCTCGAAGTGCAGCGCGCCGTGATTCACCTGACCGATGCCCCGCTGGCGACCGAGACCGAACCCTCGATCACCGGCGGCGCCGTGATCGTCGTCGAAGACAACCGTGGGCTCGCCGACAAGCTCGTCAAGCGGCTGGCCGCCAGCGGCTTGAAGACGGCGCGCGTTCGCCTGGCAACTGGTCAACCGCAGGTTGCCGATGGCGTGTTCGCGGCCGACCTGACCGACCTCGACACCGTCAAGCAACTGTTGACGCAGATTCGCGAGCAGTGCGGGCCGATCGCCGGCCTGCTGAATCTGCTGCCGCTGGCGACGCCAGCCGACGACCTGTCGCCGGCCGAGCGCGCTTATCGCCAGACCAAGGCACTCTACTTGCTGGCCCAGCAGCTCGAAGGCGATTTGCGGGCGGTGGCCGACAAGGGGGGCAACGCCGCGCTCATCTCGGCCACCGGTCTCGGTGGCGGACTCGGCCTGGCCGATCCGACGATGCATGCCTTGCCCGACGACTACTTCGCCGGCCAAGGGGGTGCGATCGGACTGTCGAAATGTATCGCCCAGGAATGGGGTGGCGTGCTGGTCCGCGTCGTCGACGTTGACCCGACGCTCGAATCGGAGCAAATCATCGACTACCTGCTAAGTGAGCTTGGCGACCGCCAGGGACCGGCCGAAATCGGCTATCTCGATGGCCAGCGCGTCACGTGGCAACTGGGGCAGGCCGCTCTCGAAGAGAGCGACGCCGCCGAACCCGCCCCGCTGACGGCCGGCGCCAAGATCGTGATCACCGGAGGGGCGCGCGGCATCACGGCGGCCATCGCCACCGAGTTGGCGCGGCGCTACCGGCCGACGTTGATTCTGGTCGGGCGATCGCCAATGCCTCCCGAGGCCGAGGCGCCGCACACCGCTGGCCTCGTCGATCCCGGCGAGCTGAAAGCCGCCTTGATCGAGCATCTCGGCAACGGCAAGCCGCCGCGCCCGGCGGAGATCGAAAAAGCCTATCAGCGATTGCTGCAGGAGCGCGAGGTTCGCGACAATTTGGCCGCGATGCGAGCCGCCGGCGCCACGGTCGAATACCACTCGGTCGACGTTCGCGACGAGCAAGCCCTTGCCCGGCTGCTGGAAGACGTCTACGCCCGGCACGGGCAGATCGACGGCGTGCTGCACGGGGCCGGCGTCATCGAAGACAAGCTGTTGCGCGACAAGACGCCCGAGTCGTTCGATCGCGTCTTCCGCACCAAGGTCGACAGCGCGTTCGCCCTGACGCGGCATCTGCGCCTCGACGAATTGAAGTTCCTGGTTTTCTTCGCGTCGCTGGCCAGCCGCTACGGCAACCGCGGACAGTCGGACTATGCAGCCGCCAACGAAGTTCTCAGCAAACTCGCCGCCCAGCTCGATCAGCAACTCGCCGCCCGCGTGTTCGCCGTGGCTTGGGGCCCGTGGTCGGGCGTGGGCATGGTTGCCGAACTGGCGCCGCACCTCACGCGACGCGGGTTGAAGTTGATTTCGCCCGAGACCGGACCGGCTTTCTTGATCGACGAGTTGTTGCTCGGCCACAAAGGGACCGCCGAAATCGTGGTCGCCGGCGGAGCCGAACGCCTGGTAGCCCCGATGGAAGCCTCGGGCTGATTGGATCGCACGATGCCGACGACGATCGCAAAACCCGCAACCGCTGCGCGCCCTGACGCGGCCGGATCGCCCGACGCGGCGTGGCCGACCGAGTTGCTACTGCTGCGCGGCGCCGATCGCGGCGACTTGGCGCGGCGCGCGGCCAGCCTGGCTGATTTCTGTCGGCAGCACCCCGAGACGCGACTGGCCGATCTGGCTTACTCGCTGCATCGGGCCGACGATGCCGGAGCTGAGCGGCTGGCGATCGTCGCCGCCTCGACCGAGGAGCTGGCCGTGCGCTTAACGCGCGCCACTCAGCGACTGAACGATCACGCCTGCCAGCAGATTCAAGACGGAGTTGGCATCTATTACGCGGCCAGCCCCTTGGCAGTTGGCGGTCGCGTGGCCTGGCTGTTTCCCGGCGAGGGGGCTCAGTATCCCAACATGTTGGGTGATCTGGCGAACTGCTTTCCGCACGTGCGGGATTGTGCCAACACGATCGGGCAATTCGATCGTGGCAGCGACGGCACGCTGACGGTGAGCGATCTGCTCGTCCTGCCTGCCGACGCCAGTCCCGAGATGCGGGCGGCGGCCGAGCAGCAATTGCGCGGCATCGACGACGGCATTTGCGCGGTGCTGGCCGCCGATTGGGCGATCGCCAGCCTGCTGCAAGAGTTTGGGCTGACGCCCGACGTTCTGGGCGGACACAGCGCCGGCGAATTGGCCGCTCTGTCGACCGCCGGCTGTTTCGACACGGCTGAAAACCAGCACCTGGGCTCCATACTCAAGGAGTTCGGCTCGCAGAGCGAAGCGGCCGACGGGGCGGATGCAGCGCTGCTGGCCATCGGCACTTCAAAAGAGAAACTGGCCGGGATCATTCAATCGCTCGACGCGCAATCCGGCCGAGCCACGCTCGATCGCGAACTGTTCATCGGAATGGACAACTGCCCCCACCAGGTGGTCCTGGTCGGCACGTCCGAGTCGATCGCCCGGGTAGAGCCGGAGTTGGCGCGCCTGAAGCTGATGCACGAACGGCTCCCCTTCAATCGGCCCTATCACACCGAGTTGTTTCGCCCCTACCTGGGCCCACTCAAGCGGATGTTCGACGCCATCGATTTCCATCCGCCGCGGACCACGGTCTACTCCTGCAGCACGGGGAGGCCGTTTCCGACCGATCCTGCCGAGCTGCGCGAGCTGGCACTCAATCACTGGGCGATGCCGGTCGAATTCCCCAAGATGATCCGCGCCATGCACGACGACGGCGTGCGGCTGTTTGTCGAGGCTGGTCCGCGTGGCAATCTCACGGCCTTTGTCCACGACATCCTACGAGACCGGCCTTTCCTGGCGATGCCGGCCAGCGTGGCGCGACGCCATGGTCTAACGCAGCTACAGCATTTGTTGGGTCAACTCGCTGCTCAGCACGTGCCGCTAGGGCTCGATCCGCTGTTCGCGGAGCGCAACCTGAAAACCGTCGACTGGAAGCTGCCGCCAGCCGCGCCGACGGTTTCGGCGACTCCAGCGGCCAACAACGTCGATCGCGGCCCGGCGGTCGTTCGATCGATTAGCGACCGAATTCCAACACCTCCCGCGGCGGCTCCGATCCCGGCGCCGAGGCCGAATCCTGGGCCGAGTCCTGCTCCGCAAGCGCCGTCGATTGCCGCGTCCGTGCAGCTTCCGCCGACTGGCTCGCCCCGCCCCACGATCGCGGATGGCCGCTCGGCGGTCGTCGCGCGCCACTGGGAACTGATGGAGCGCTGGCTCGACGATCAGCAACAGGTCGTCAATCAGTTTCTCGCCAAGACCCGCCCGGGAGCCGCGACCGCAGCGCCGGCAGCGTACCCTTCCCCCGCGCCAGCGATTCGCGTCGCGGGGGTTGCTCCCACGCCACCTGGCGCGGCCGCCCCTCGGCAACCGGCGCCTTCACACCCCGCTCCGCAACCGGTCAGCGAGACGCTCAAGTTTGCGCTGTTGGGCAAAATCGTCGAGCAGTTGCCCGGCCAATCGCTGGTAGCCCGGCGCCGACTTGACCTGGCCGAAGACCATTACGCCGACGAACACACGGTCGGCGGACGCGACGTCAGCAAGGTCGATCCCCAGCAGCGCGGGCTCCCCGTGGTGCCGATGACCTTCATCCTCGAGATGATGGCCGAAACGGCGACGCAATTGTTCCCCGGTAAAATCGCCCGCGCGATCACCGACATCATGTTGATGCGCTGGCTGGCGATCGAAGAAGTGCCGGGCACGGTGGAGATGCGGGCCAAGGTGCTACCGCCGCCAACGCTGCCGGGGGCGGTTCGCGCGGCCGACGAAATTCACATCCGCGTCGAAGTGCGCGATCTGGGGACCGACAGCGCGCCGCGCAACGAGCCGCAGCAGTTGGCCGCGGTCGGCACCGTGGTGCTGGCCGACAGTTACCTGCCGGCGCCGCAGGCCCGCGAGGTGGTCTCGCCGGCAACCGTGCGCCCCTGCAAGATCACCGTGGACGATACATACAAAAGTTTGTTCCACGGTCCGCTGTTTCAAGGCGTGCGCTCGCTGGATGCGATCGACGATCAAGGTATCGAGGGGACGATCGAAGTGCAGCCGCGCCGCGGGCTGTTCACCAGCGATCCGAATCCCAACTTCCTGCTCGATCCCGTGACGATCGATATCGGGATGCACCCGGCCGCCGGCTGGCATCTCGAACAACCCGATCAAACCGGTCGCGTGTTGTTGCCCTGCGCGCTCAATCGCATCGAGCTCTATGGGCCTCGCCCCCCCGAGGGGGCGGTGATGCGGGCGACCGGCTGGGTATTGTCGGCGACGCAGCGACAGTTCCTGCAATCGGGTGAGTTGAGCACCGCCGACGGCCGCGTCTGGTGCCGGATACACGAGCTGAAGTGTTGGCGCTTCTACATGCCTTTCGGCGAAGTGAATTTCAACGGCCCCAAAGACCAGTACTTCATCAGCAAGCCATGGCGCCCTTGGGGGGCGGCGATCGCGGTAAAGGGCCCGGCCACCACGAATGGCCACGGCGGCGCCGCGGCGGGCAAGACAGTTTTCGATCGACAAGACGAAGGCGAGGCCGCGGACCGGCAACTGGTGCGTGTCGTGCCGACGCCCGATATGCATCAACCCGGCTTGCAAGGGGCCGCGGCACGGGTCACGCTTTCGCCGCCAGAACTGCGCGCGTTCAACCAGGTGCCCGCCGGCGACGAACGCGGAGAGTGGTTCCTGGGGCGCGTCACCGCCAAAGAAGCGGTGCGCATCCTCTGGCGACGCATGCATGGCGAGCGGCTCTATACGGCCGACGTCGAAGTAACGCATGACGACCAGGGCCGCATCTGCTGCCAGCCGCGAGCCGCCGACCGCCCGGCCGACTTTCCGTCGGTGGCGCTGGCCTCGGCGGCCGGGGAATACGCGGCCTTGGCCACGAGCACGGGGGTGGCCGGCATCGGCCTGGTCCGCGTCGATAAGCGCGGCGCGCTGCCGAAGTCCGCTGCCGGCGCCACGCCGGCGCTTTCCGCGGCCGAAACGACCATTGCTCGTCAGGCGGCCAAACAGTACCAACTCGAGGCGGCCGCGGCACGCCTGGTAGCCGCCCGACAAGCTGTCGAAAGTGCCCTGGGCCCGCGCGCGGTCGGCACCGCGCAACTTGAAATTCGCTCCATCGACGGCGACGGAACGGTACTCGTCACCGCCAGCAACGTGGCGTCGGAAACCGTCAAGCCCGGCCAACTGCTGAAAGTAGCCACCGCCCGCGACGGCCATCTCGTCGTCGCCACCTGGTGTGGAGAGACGCAAGCGTGATCACGGCGTCGATGAGCACCGACGAGATCGTGGCCGAACTCGCAACCTTGCTGCGCGACTTCGAAGGACGCTACTACTCCGATCCCATCGGTCCCGACACGCGGTTCTTTGGCGACCTCGGCTTCTCGTCGATCGACGCCGTGCTGTTGGGCGAAAAAATCGAAGCGCTCTGCGGGCGGTCGCTGCCGTTTCACGAGCACGCGGCCCAACTGGCCAACTCGGGCGCCACGGATCTGACCGTCGGCGAGATTGCCGCGTTTCTGCACCATTGCCTCGCCGACCAGGCCTGAGCTGCGGGAGACGCATCATGCCCCGCCTCGCGCTGGACGGCTACGAGTGTCACTATCAACAGCACGGCGCCGGCCGCGACGTCGTGCTGGTGCACGGTTTCACCAGCAATCAGGCGATGTGGCTCTTCTCGGGCATCGTCACCACGTTGGCCAAGGAGTTTCGCGTCACGACGTACGATCTGCGCGGGCATGGATTGAGCTCGGCACCGCCAAATGGCTACACGTCGGACGTCGTCGCCCGCGACTTCCGCCAGTTGCACGAGCGGTTGGGGTTGGGGCCGGCATACATCGTGGGGCATAGCTTCGGCGGCGTGCTGGCCATGCAAGCCGCGCTCGACGAGCCGCAACGGGTCGCCGGCATCATTTTGTGCGACACGTACTTTCCCGGCCTGGCCCATCTCGAACCGAACATGGGGGACGCCGAAATCTGGAGTGGCCTGCGCTCGAGCTTTCAAGCGGCCGGCATCGAGATCGGCGCGGCGGTCGATTTTCGCCGCTTGTTCGATGCCCTGGGGGGCTTGACCGACACCCAGCGCAGCGTGCTCCAGGAAAAGCTCGGCGCGCCAGGTGTCCGCTGGCTTGCGCAACTTGGCCCCCTGACGGCGACTACGGCCGCCGAAGATGTCTTCCAGGCCGCCGGGTTCACGGCCGAGCGAATCTGCGCGGTGACGCAGCCGGTCGTCGCGCTCTACGACGAACGGACGCCGTTCGCAGCGACGCGCGATTTTCTCGCTGCCAGGTTGCCCAACTGCCGCGTCGATACGGTGCCGGGCTCGGGGCATCTGGCGCTGCTGGAGAACCCCGCGGGCTTCGTCGATCGCGTGCAGGCGAACTTGCGCGAATTGGCCGGCATTTAGTGCTGGCTTAATCTCGCGGTCCAGAGTGTGGCCGCGTCGCGCCGTCTGTCAGCCGTCGTCGCACTTCGTCGGCCAGCGCGATCATCTGTTCGACGGCAAGCTGCTCGGCCCGTGTTTCGCCGGTGAGTCCCTGCGATTGGAGAATGGCGTCGACCTCGTCTTTGTCGAACTGCTCGCGATACGCGGCCCGCAGCTCGCTGCGCAACACCTTGCGGCGATGAAAAAACATCGAGCGCACGAACTGGTGAAAGAAATCGAGGTCCGCGATCCGGCCGCGCAGCGCCGGGTCGAAGGTGATCTGCAAGATGGCCGACGTCACGTTGGGGCGCGGCCAGAAAGCGCTCGGCGGAATGCTCCGCACGATCCGCACCTGGCACTGGCTCTGCACCCACACGCTCAGCGCGCTGTAGTCGCGGGTATTCGGCGGCGAGGCGATCCGTTCTGCGAGCTCCATCTGGATCGTGACCGTCATCGTGCGCGGCACGATGTCGACGCTTAGCAGGTTGGAGATCACCGGCGTCGCCACGTTGTACGGCAGGTTGGCGACGAGCTTGAACTGCCGCCCCGGCGCTTCGGCCAGCCGCTGGCGCACAGCATCGAGCACCGCCGCGTCGAGCCGGTTCTTGTTCTTCAACGCGTCTTGCACCAGCAACGTGGCGTTCTCGAAGAGGGCCAACTCCTCGCGGGCGATCTGCGCCAGATTGCGATCGATTTCGACCGAAACCACTCCGGCGGCCACCGAAGCCAGCATCGTCGACAGCGCCCCGGTGCCGGCCCCCACTTCGAGCACGACGTCGTCGGGGCCCACGTCGGCGGTGTCGAACAGCAGTTCCAGTAGATTCAGGTCGATCAGAAAGTTCTGCCCGTACTGCACGCGCGGGCGGACGCCGGCGGCCGCCAGCCGGCGCGAAAGATACGAAAGCGTTTGACGAGGGTTGGGCAAAGTACGTGCTGGTTTCTCGGGGTTCAGTTCTTGGCGACTGGCGGCGAGCCGTCTTGCCGGCCTTCCAATTGTCGGGCCACGTACTTGGCCAGCACGTCGGTCTCGAGATTGACGCGGTCGCCGGGCCGCAATTGCCCCAGCGTGGTCACGCCCAGCGTATGCGGAATCAACATCACGCTGAACCGCTGGTCGTCGACGTCGACGAGCGTCAGGCTCACGCCATCGACGGCGATCGAACCTTTGCTGGCCATCTGTCGCAACAGCGCTCGCGGAGCGCCGAACCAGAACGTTGACCACTCCCCCTCGTCGCTGCGCCGCTCGAGCGTGCCGGCGCCGTCGATGTGCCCGGTGACGAGGTGGCCGCCCAGCCGCTCGCCAAATCGCAAGCTGCGCTCGACGTTGACGGCCGAGCCGGCGACCAGCGCCCCCAGGTTCGTGCGCTCGAGCGTTTCGGGGCCGGCATCGAAGGCGAGTCGGTTTCCGTCGCGTTCGACCACCGTCAGGCAGCAGCCGTTCAGGGCGATGCTATCCCCCAATTCGGCATCGGTCGTGACCACATCGTCGGCAATCACGAGCCGCCGCCCAGGGGGCGCTTCGCGCACCTCGACGACGCGCGCCATCGATTCGACCAGGCCTGTGAACATAAGGTTTGTAGCCGGCCTCATCGAGGCCGGAAAACGGACTTGTAGCTGGCCTCATCGAGGCCGGGAACGCTGGCGTTTTGTCCAAGGTCGGCGACGTCGGTGACCCCGGCTACAAGAATTTCTTCGTGCCCTAGAATAACGAATCTTCGTGCGGGCGACGCATCACCACCGCTTCCCACAGGTAGCGCGCGGGGGCGGACACCGTGAACGCCAGGCAGACCAGCGGCACCGCATAGCCCGGCACCGTCAGCACGGCCACGGCGCCGAACAACAGCCACACCACGTGGGCGAAGCTGCGATGCCCGCGAAACACCTGGTTGACGATGTGCGGATACGGAATCCGCGACACCATCAACAGTGCGACGACCAGCGCGTAGAACGGCAGGATCATCTGCAGCACCAGGTCGATGCGTTCGACGTACTCCGGCGGCGTGGCCTTGTTGTGCAGCGTGTAGAACAACAGCGCGAAGCTGGCGATCGACGCCGCGGCCGCCGGCGACGGCAGCCCGCTGAAATTCATGTGATCGTCATCCTGCGTGACCTCGACGTTGAAGCGCGCCAGCCGCAGTGCCGCGCAAGCCGCGTAGGCCGCCGCGATCACCCACACCTCGCGGTACTCGTAGGTGAAGTTCGGGCACATCTTCACCAGCAGAAAGCCGGGCGCCACGCCAAAGGTCACCACGTCGCACAGGCTGTCGAGCTGCCCACCGAAGTCGCTCGCGGTGCGGCTCAAGCGGGCCACGTGGCCATCGAGCGCGTCGAAAGCCATGGCCAGAAAGATCAGCCAGGCGCTGATCATCACGTTGGTGCGGTCGCCAGCGTCGCCGATCCGCGCCGCCGGGCGCACGCTCGGCCCGCCGTCGGGCGCGACGGCCACGACCGGGGCTTCGACACGCGCCGCCACGACGATGCTGAAAAAGCCGCACACCAGGTTCGCCAGCGTGAACAGCGTGGGGAGCACGGCAATCGTGCGGATGCGTCGCATCCGAGAATCTCCCCGCCGGCGGGGCGCTGGTTCGCTCGGCTCGCGCTCGACGACGTCGGGCGACCTCCGCTCGAAATTGGGTTCGCGGCTGACCACGGCACACTCGTTTCCGCTGCAACATGAACCGGGCGGTTCACGCTCACTAGGTAGTTTGACTCGCCACGCAAGGCCGCACCAGCACGGTCTGGCCCGCTTTCACCCGTTGGCCGACTTGCACGGCAACTTCCAGCTCGTCGCTGGCCGGCAAGATCAGTTCGGTGCGCGAACCGAGCTTGATCATGCCGAACTTCTCGCCGCGGGCCACCTGCTGCCCGGGTCGCAAATCGCAGACGATCCGGCGGGCGATCGCGCCGGCAATCTGCCGCACCACGAACCGTTCGCCGCCACGGCCTTCGACCTCGTCGGCCACGCAGCCAATCCACATGTTCTCGTTGACCACCGCACTCTGCGGATCGAGCGCGTTAAGAAACGGCCCCGGCGTGTAACGCAGCTCCAGCACGCGGCCGGCCACGGGTGCCCGATTGATATGTACGTTAAATATCGACAAGAAGATACCGATGCGCGTCGCCGGACCGCCGACGAAGTCGTCGTGCTCCAGCCGCGTGATCTCGGCGATCCGGCCATCGGCCGGCGAGATCCACAGCCCCGCCTGCTGAGGAACGCTCCGCGGCGGGTCGCGAAAAAACCACACCACCAGGCCTGCGCAAACCGCGGGCGCGATCGCCAGGTACCAGAAGCCGGTCAGCACCGCGGCGACGGCCAACGCCACGAGCGGATAGGTCATCAACTGCAGCTCGGCCAGCCCCCAACGGGCGAAGGGCAGGCGCTCGCGCCACGCGAAGGGATCGACCTCGGCGGGCCAATGGCACTCGGTCTGGTTGCGGTAGAACTTCAGATCGCGCGAGTCGAGCACCTCGTGCGGGCAGCCGTTTGGTTGGCCGACGCGTAGACGGCGCATCCGCTGTACGTAGCCAGGCCGAAACGTCCGCAGATACCAGCGCCGCAGGCGGCCCCAAGCCAATTCCATGCGCATGCAGGTCCCCCCGCCCGGCTGCGTGCTGGCAACGTTTGCCGGCAACGGCCGTACTTCGGCATGGCTGGGCAAGGTTTCGACGTGCGACATAGGAGCGCTTCACCCTACCCGACCGGCGGGGGAGGATACTAGGGGCATCATGAATTGCAGTTGAGTTGAGATCCAACGATCGCGACGGTAGTCGCTGAGTAATAATTCGATTCAATGGAAGCAGCCGATGGGAAAAGGGTTGTTCACGTCCGCTGACGCCTGGTTGGGTGGCTTCTATGAAATTTCCTGCGAAGTTTGTCCTCGGTCGGACGAGAGGTTGCGCGCCGCGCTATTGGCCCTTTGGACACATCCCGATCTCGACGGGTGTTATGAGGACCGCAACCGCGAGCCCGCCGATCAGTCTCGCGTCTCACCGGATCGCCTGGAAGGCGGGCATTTGCTGGGAATAGCACGCCTCCCCAATCGCTCGCGTTTGCCATGTGGCACCTGTCTGATTCGCGAGGACGACGGCTCCGATTGGCTCGTCTTCTACTTGCCAATGGGGTCGCTGTCGAAGGTCTACCCGGCGGGCGGATTCCCCTTTGGGTCCGAGGACGATTGGCCGGGGCCTTGGCGATTCGAGGTCGAGGACTGGCTCGCCAGTGTTGGCCAGTGGGTCGCTCGATCGGCATCCTTCGAGTTAGGGCTGATCGGGTTTGAAGTGTCCGGCGATGTTTACGCGGCCGATATCGCCGCGCAGGGGATTCCAGCTACTCGATACATGGGCTACCTGTGGCCGTCGGGTGGCTCGATGCAGTACTATCGGCGCACCGAGAGTTGATGTACACGCGCTCAGTATAGCGAGCTTCAAAACGCGGCTGTCGGCTCCGCATACGCGAGCGCCGAGCCGCGAACGATGATCGCCACCAACCCCTCCTTTCTGAGGGCGAGACCTCGCCGGACAGCGACGTCCAACTAAGGAATCGCGAGGTAGATAATTTTTTCGTTGACACGCTTGCAGCCTCGATTAAGGTAAACCGCAGAGTTTGGTCAGATGCGGCTGGTGCCGCACCGTCAAACGGGAATTGCTAACGACGTTGTGGCGACCGCGATTCGGTCGCGAACCCTCTCTCGAGCGCCGCTAATGACGGCCAAATAACCTCGCCTAGGCGGCGTTCTTGCGCCGCTATACCCCGAGTTGTATTGGGGTGCTTTCAGGCTTGGTTCTCTCGTTTTGCCAGGGCTTTGCCGGCCCACGTTCTCCTCTTCGTCGGCTCGCTGCGCACCCATTGCCGCGCGGGTGATCCCGGTGGAAGGACGATTTCGATCTGTCGCGCGCGGATCGGGCCGGTGGCAAGTTCGTTTTCGGCTGCAGCTTTGAACTTCACCGCTTTGACCGCACAGGGAGCAACTGCCAATGCCCACCAACTACTTCCGCCCGATCGCGCTGGCGCTAGCGACGATCGGCCTGCTCGCCAGCGGCCAATTGGCCGCTGCGGGCAACATCTCCTTCACGAACCAGTCGATCGAAATTAAGGGGACCGGGCTGGGGAACGTGCTCGACATCCTCTTCGTCCACGCCAACGACTCCGAATACGGCTCGGTACTCTGGAACGGCGCCAGCGACGTCGAAACCGATGACGCCATCAAACAAAGTCAGACCCGCACAATTGGCGAACTGACCAAAGTCGGCATCAACAACTCGAGCCAGATCGGGCTGATCCTCAACATCGCCGAGGCGGGCAACCAGCCGACGATCAATGTGCTCGACTTCTCGATGCGGTTCACCGATTCGAAGGGAGTTGCCCTCTTTCCCGATATCGATTACAGCGCGCCGGTTGGCGGACTGGTGCTCGCACAAGTCGGCGCCGGGGTCGGCGGCTCGGGGTGGGTCTTCAAGGTGAACCTCACTCCGGCCGAAGAAGCGCTAGCGTTCGGCAACGCCGACAATCGCATCGGCATGTACATCACCGAGGCCAATGCCTTCACGCTCACCAGCGGCGCGCCCGACGGGTTCTTCATTGCGCCCATCCCCGAGCCGATGAGCTGGGTGCTGGCCGCCATCGGTGGCGTGGGCCTGCTCGTGTGGCGACGTGCCCATCCGCCCCGCCGCCGATAGGGCCGAGCGGGGGACGCGCAACAAATCGCCGCGGCTGACTCTCTTCTCTTGCGAGAAGGAGCAGCCGCGCAGCGCCCTGATATACCACGCCTCAGTGCGACAGTATCTTCTGGTCCCCTGCTCGATGCGCCAGGCGCGACGCAGCCCGTGACTCGTGCTGGCGAGTGGCGAGCTTGAGCCAAGCTTGGCAGCCGGCCCGGTCGACCTGCTACCTCGCTGCGCGACGCGACCGGTCGCGTCTTTCCCCCTAGAGTCGAGAGCTTCGCGTCCGCAGAGCTCAGGCCGTGCGATCGAGAAACGCCACGATGTGGTCGGCGATCACCTGGCCGGCGTCTTCCTGCAAAAAGTGGCTCGCCCCTTCGATAACGATCTCCGGCTGCTCCTTGGCCGACGGAATCAACTTGCGGAACCAGCGGTCGCCGCCGCGCGTGATCGGGTCGCCGTCGGCGAACATCACCAGCGCCGGCTTGGTCCAGGCCCCCAGCACCTTCCGCGCGTTGCGCATCGACTCGCTGGCCGGATCGTCGGGCATCACCGGCACCAGGAGCGGGAATTGCATCGCCCCCGCCTTGTACGAGACATCGGGGAAGGGGGCTTCGTAGGCGTCGATCACGCGCTGATCGATCGAGTCGCCGCCAACCAGCGTGCGCCGCATCAGAAAGCCAATCGGCAGGTCGGTTGATTTGGCGGCGAACTCGCGCCAGCGGCGGAAGCCTTCGGTCATCGGCTCGTCGCCGGTCGGCAGCCCGGTGTTCATGATCACCAGTCGCGCGAAGCGGTCCGACATTTCGGCCGCCAAGCGCAGGCCGAGCAGCCCACCCCAGTCCTGGCAAACGAGCGTGATGCGCTGCAAGTCGAGCGCTTCGATGAACGCCGCCAGGGTGTCGCGATGCATTTGAAAGGTGTAGTCGGCGCGGTCGGAGTATTTGTCGGAACGGCCGAAGCCGATCATGTCGGGCGCGACGACTCGCCCCCGCGTCGCCAAGGTCGGAATCATCTTGCGATAGAGAAACGCCCACGTCGGCTCGCCGTGCAGGCAGAGGATCGGATCCCCCTCGCCCGACTCGACGTGATGCATGCGCACGGGTCCGAGTTGGGTGTAGCGCGGTTCGTAGGGAAAGTCGGGCAAGTCGGCGAAGCGCTCGTCGGGCGTGCGAAGGATCGACATGATGGCCCTCTCATCCAATGGCAACACGGCGCAATCTGGCGCTGGTACTCTCGCCGATCGACGCGGCGGTTGCAAATCAGCGAGACTTTTTTTCTATTCGGTGAACCATGAGCGGCAACCCGTTTCAACCTCCGGAGGCGACCGATCCCGCGCAAGCGCCGCGCAAATCGGCGCTGCAAGGCCCGGCGGCCGGCTGCGCTCTGGGGGCCGGCTGTGCCGTCTTCGCGCTGTTGACGTTGCTGTTCGTGGTCGCCGCGATCAGGAATCTCACGACTCCGGAATTATTGCCCGACGATCCGAACGAGCGCTACGGATATATGGTGGGAACGCTCTGTTGCCCGCTGATTGTCGCGGTTCCGGCGATTGCCTGCCTGGTGCTGTTCGTGATGCGGGTACTGAGAAAGTGATTAAGACACCAGAAGGCCCGAAGGATTGCTGCGCCTACGGACGGGGTCCTCATGCGAACGGAGGGCTGTTATGCCATCGCTCTTTGATCCGCATTGGAGGTTTTATTACCTCAAGGTAGCCATTGCCTTCTTGATCTGGGCCGGCCTGTGGGCATGGCTGATTTACAGTCGACCCGAGCGACTCCGCTGGCGTACCGCACTAATCGTTGTAGCGGGATACGTGGCGATGACTGCGATGGCGGTTCATTACGTCCAGTACATTCTGCACTTCCACGACAGGGATCGAGCTGCGAAGCAGTACAGGAGAAACGCGGATGCAGACTTGGACATTACCGCACGCCGGGCCTCGGCGATTCGGCAGCACGATCTTGCTAAACTGATTCGTTCTGGCACGGTGTCTCGCAAAGCTGGTTGTGCATGCCGATGAGTACTTCGTTTCGTATCGCCCCCCGGGTCTGGCCCGCCAAGATCGTGCTCGTCGTGGCCGCGGCGGCGCTAGTGTGGATCTGGGGTCGGTCCGATATCGCCCGCACCGATCAGGTGATCAATACCCTGAAAGTGGTCGCGCCGGCCGTGGCGGCGATCGTTCTGTGGGTATTGATCTTGTCACCCTGGTCGATGGCTACGCGGCTCGCACTGGTTGGCGCGGCCGCGTTGGCCGCCTTGGGGTGCGTGGCGATCTTCGAGGTCGCAGGACTAACGGGCGATCTGGTGCCGCAAGTGCGGGTCCGCCCGGTCTGGCGGCGCATGCTTGGTGGTGGGCCGGCCAGGCCCCTGGCGGCCTCGCCCGAGAGCGCGAGCGACGGCGCCGCCGCACTCGAGCCGGTCGATCTGACGACCACTACTCCGTGGGATTCGCCGCAGTTTCTTGGTCCGCAACGCAGGCCCGAAATCTTTGGGGTGACACTCGCCCGCAATTGGCAGCGGCAACCCCCGCGCGAACTGTGGCGCCGCGTGATCAACGACGGCGGCGACCACGGCGCCGGCTGGTCGGCGTTCGCCATCGTCGGCGACTTCGCCGTCACGCTCGAGCAGCGCCGGGCGAAGTCGTGGACCGCGGAGAAACCGGTTTTTGAAGAGCGCGTCGTCTGCTACGAAGTGTTGACGGGGCGCGAGCGTTGGCGGCACGCCGATCCGGTGGAGTTCCTCTCCGTGGTCGCCGGCGACGGCCCGCGCAGTACGCCGACGATCATCGACGGCCGCGTCTACACCGTGGGAGCCACCGGCCTGCTGAATTGCCTGGAGGGAGCGACCGGCCGCGTTGTCTGGCAGCGCGAAACGCTCGACGGGCCAGGTTACAACAACGTCTGGGGCAAGTCGTGTTCTCCGCTGGTGCTTTCCGACCTGGTGATCGTTAGCGGCAACGGCAATCTGACCCGCGCCGACGAAGCGTACGACGACGCCCTGCTGGCCTTCGATCGCCAGACCGGCGAATCACGCTGGCACGCGGGACGCGACCTGGCGGGCTATGGCTCGCCCGTGCTGGCCGCGCTCGACGGCGTCGAGCAAGTCGTCATCGTCAATCGTATCAGCGTGGCCGGCTATGAGCCGCAGTCGGGCGAGATCCTCTGGGACTTTCCCTGGGGTATCGGCGATGCGACTGTCGCCAATGCGATTCCGTTCGACAACCATCGCGTCTTTGTCTCAAGCGGTTACGGCGTCGGTTGCGTGGCGCTCGACGTGCGACGCGATGCGACCGGCCAATGGCAAGTGCGCGAAGCCTGGCCGGCCAACAAAAACCTCAAGCTGAAGTTCAGCAATGGCGTCGTTTATCGAGGGCACGTGATCGGCCTCGACGACGGTGTGTTGGCCTGCGTAAACCTCGAGACGGGCGCTCGCGCTTGGAAGCGCGGCCGGTATGGGCACGGGCAGATTCTGCTCGTCGGCGATCTGCTGCTGGTGCTGACCGAAGGTGGCGAGCTGGTCCTGGTCGACGCGCAACCTGTCGGCCCGACCGAGCTCGGTCGGATTACGGTGTTCGACGACAAGACGTGGAACTGCCTGGCGCTGTCGCGCGATCGATTGCTGTTGCGCAACGATCGCGAGGCGGTCTGTCTGCAGTTGCCACTCGCGAGCGACGGCGGCGAAACACCGTCAATTTCCCCGTGAAAGCGCGGGCGAAAATCAGTTTGCAATCGGCCGCCACGACTGTTAGTGTACATACGATCACTATTGGCTGCATTTGAGCGGTGTGGGCGGCCCGGCTGCAAAAGCACCGGGCATCTGCGGTGATTCGATTTTCCCTTGGGGTGGACTGATGCTTTCGCATGCGCCGGAGAAAGTGGCGGCGATCGTCGACGACACGGTGGCTGACGCCCTCGCGCTGGCCGAAATCAGCCAGCCGCCCGTCGATGCCTTTCAGGTCGCTCGAGCCCTCGGGCTGGCGGTGCTCGAAGACCAGACGCAGCGGACGCGCGCGCGGTTGGTGCGCGTGGCTCATCCGCGCGGTGGTCTGGCGCAGCCATCGATCGTGCTGGGGACCGAGCCGCGCAGCGAACGGCGGCAGTGGGCGGTCGCTCACGAGATTGGCGAACAACTGGCCGAGTGGTGCTTCGAGCGGCTGGGCTGGTCGGTCGACGACACGCCGGCCGACACCCGCGAGTCGTTGGCCAACGAGCTGGCGCGACGACTGTTGCTGCCCAGCGAGTGGTTCGCGCGCGACGTGGCGCGCGAAGAGTTTGAGCTGCCGCGTCTCAAGCGGCGCTACGCCACGGCCAGCCACGAGTTGATCGCGCGGCGCACGCTCGATCTGCCGGCGCCGGCGATTGTCACCGTCTTCGATCAGGGGCGGATCACCTGGCGCCGCGCCAATTTCGATGGCCGAACGCCGCGCCTCTCAGCGGTCGAACAAGCTGCCTGGCGGTTCGCGCACCAGCAAGGGGCCATCTATCGCGCTCGCGAGCATGGCGCCCGGGTTGTCGCCTGGCCGATTCATGAACCAGGCTGGCAGCGCGAAATTGTCCGCTGCGACGTGTCGGTCGAAGAGTTCCTGTAATCGGCCGCCTCGCCGGCTAGTGTGCCACAAGCGGCTGGCTACCGCGCGCCGGCGGCGGCGACCGAGCGGGCGGCCCGCCCTAGCGCACTAGTAAGTGCGTCGAGCGCAAACGGCTTGGAGACCACTTCGCCGATACCTCGTTGCGCCGCACTGCGTAGATCTTGCCAACGCGGGAACGACAATAGCGCCACGACGCGCTCGGCCGGCACGACACGCGCGATCTGTTCCAGTTCGCGATCGGCCGATTCTCCCCAGCAAGACAGATCCCAGATCGCGGCCGCCACTTCACGCGGCTGGCTTGCGCGGCGCGGTCCCATCCAAATCGGGTCGTAGCCAGAAGCCCGACAAGCGTCGACCAACAACTCGATCGTCGCGCGTTCGTGTCCGAATACGGCGATCGTGCCCTCCGCCGACTCGCCCTCAACCGTGCGCTTTGGGCGAATCGGTGTTTCGGTCCGGCAGAGCAGCCGCTCATCCACGCTGCTGGTCGCCGGCCAGCTCCAACTCGCCGCTTGGCCGCGCTGCCGGCGTTGAAGGTCGTGCCGCAAATGGTCGGCCGCTTGATGCCAATAGACTCGCACGGCGGTTGAATGTGGTTTGCCGGAGCGCGTTTCGCCTTCGCACCAACTCCCCAAGAGTGAGATCAGGCCGGCCAGCGGAAACCGGCGACGCAGCCGATCGAGCTGGCCGGCGGCAATCTCGCCGGGGCGCGACTGCGCCAACACGATCACTTCGTAATCGCGCTGGGTCGCCTCGTCCGCGGTCGCTGGCTGCGCCGCCAGCGCGCTGGCGATGTCGCGATACCGGACCACCTCGAACGCTTCTTCGAGCGCGGACAAGGCCGCGGCGAATTCCGGCTCACTGGCGCTGCCGATCAACAAGGCCCGGGCCATCAGTCCACTCTCGCTTTACCGTCGATTTCCAGAACGAGCCGCGCGTTTGCACATCACGCCGGCAATTGCTCTTCGGCGCTGGCGATCGCCGCACGCACCGCCGCCGCATCGGGCGCGGCACGCAGCGTTTCGAGAAAACCGGGCGCTGCCAGCAGCCGGCTCAAACGAGCTAACACCCGCAAATGGCCGGCATCGTCGACCGACAGAATCAGAAAGAACAGGTCGGTAAGCTGCCCGCGTCGGCCACTGAAGGCAATGCCTTGCGAGGTGCGGCCGAACGCCAAAAACGGTTCGGCCAGAATGGTCGGCATCGGGCGGCGCGGATGCAACAGCGCCGTGCCGTTGTCGAGTGCCGTGGGATACAAGTCCTCGCGGCGGCGGATCGCTTCGGCCAACGCATCGGCATCCCACACCCATCCGGTTTGGGCCGCCAGCTCGACCATCGAAGTGATCACCGAACTGCGCGTGCGGGCGGCCAGCGGCAGTCCGATTGCTTCGCTGGGCAACAGCAGCGAGATGCGCGTCGACCCCTCGACGTCGCTGGGCACTTCTCCCGCCGAGCGGCGCAGCGCTCCTTCGAGCTGCTGAAGTTCCGCGGCATCGAGCACGCCGATCCGTTCTTCGAGCCAGTGGTGAATCTCGTGCGACGAGAAGCGCCAGGCCCCACCGACGCGGCGCCCGGGCACCTGCCCACGATCGGCCAGCCGCGCAACCTGCTCGGGGTTCAGGTGCAGGTAGTCGGCCAGCGACTCGATGGTGAAGTCTTCGTCGGCCATGAGCGCGCAATATCACGGGAACAAGTCACAGCAGATTACGCCATGCCGGCAAGAGCATTTCCTGCCAGCGGCGCGTGGTAGCAGGCGAATCATCCCACGCCACACCGGCGGGTGTAAAGGGAAGCTGCGCGCTCTGGCCGCTTCGCGACATCTGGCGGAGCCGGCGCGCAAACCACTCGGGCGCAGCACGTTTGCTGCCCGACGAAGCTGCCTTGACAGGTACCCTGAAATGGCGACAATCCCGGCCCCAATCGGCGGTTCGCCAGGCGACTTCTCGTCTGTCGGAGCAGATCGGTTATTGGATTAGTCGATCGGCCGCGAACCGCCATAAGCTAATCGGCGAGACTCGCAGAACAAGCGTCGACGCTCCGCGCGCCGCCGCGATGCTCTCCCTGGCTCGCCACCTGGCACGCTGACAGGCAAGGAGGCCTGGCGCGATGCAGATGGCCCTTCCCGCAGGCGGAGGCATTAGCCTTCGTCAGTTGTTGCCCGATGCCCGCTTCGTCGGCGCCGAAGACATTCGCGTGACGAGCTGCGCGGCCGATTCGCGCGCTTGCCAACGCGGCGATTTGTTCGCGGCGCTCCCGGGCAGTGAGTGCGACGGCATCGACTTCGTGCATCATGCCCTGGCGCGGGGCGCCAAAGGGTTGCTCGTCGATCAGCCGGTCGACGACGTACCGCTGCCGCAGTGCCTGGTCAGCGACGTCCGCGAGGCATTCGGCAATATCTGCCAGGCCCTGGCCGGCAACCCCAGCCAGCAACTGCGCGTGATCGGCATCACGGGGACCAACGGCAAAACCACGACCAGCTATCTCGTGGCCGGAGTGCTCGAAGCCGCCGGCCTGCACGCCGGCGTGGCGGGCACGCTGGGCATCTACGACGGCGCCGAGCTGCGGCCGAGTCGCTTGACGACGCCCGGCGCCGCCGAGTTGGCTCATTCGCTGGCCACGATGTACGCCAACGGTTGCTCGCACGCGGTGCTCGAAGTTTCGAGCCATGCCCTGGCGCAGCGCCGCGTGGCCGGCATCGAATTCGACGTGGCGGCCTTCACCAACGTGCGGCACGATCACCTCGACTATCACAAGTCGCCCGAAGAGTACTTGGCCGCCAAGTCGCGGCTGCTCGAGTTGGTGCGCCCCGAAGGCCTGGCGGTCTTCAACACCGACGACGCCCAATGCGGCGAGCTGGCGGCAGATTTCTACGGTCCAGCGTTGACGGTCGGCATGGAGCACCCTGCAGAAATCACGGCCACGCCGGCCGAACGATTCATCAGCGAACAAACGTTTCTGCTGTCGACCGGCGACACCTGCGTGCCGGTGCGTACTCCGCTGGTCGGCCAGCACAACGTCAGCAATTGCCTGATCGCCGCGGCCGTGGGGCTTGCCTATCAGCTCGACCTGGCGACGATCGTCCGCGGACTCGAATCCGTGGCCAGCATCCCCGGCCGGCTCGAACGGATCGAATGCGGGCAGGGCTTCGGCGTCTTCGTCGACTATGCCCACACGGCCGATGCCCTGGCGCAAGTGCTCGACAGCTTGCGACCGCTGACGCGTGGGCGCCTGATCTGCGTCTTCGGCGCCGGCGGCGATCGCGACCGCTTCAAGCGACCGCACATGGGGCGCGCCGTGCAAGAGCGCGCCGACGTGGCGGTTGTCACCAGCGACAACCCACGCTACGAAAGCCCGCGAAAGATCGCCAACGAAATCCTGGCCGGCATGCGGCATCGTTCGCAGGTACGCGTCGAACTCGATCGCGGCACGGCGATTTGCTGGGCGCTGCGCGAAGCGCGCCCGGGCGACTGCGTGTTGATCGCCGGCAAGGGACACGAGGAATGTCAGATCGTCGAAGAGGAACGCTACTACTTCGACGATCGCGAGATCGCCCGTCAATGGCTCTACGACCACGAGCCGCTGAGCCCGGCGGCCCGTCGCGCAGCTTGAGAACCGCACCCCAGATTGGCCACGCATGAGTGAGTTGACCCTAACCGAACTCGAATCGATCGTCGGCGGCACGCTGACCGTGCCGGCCGGGGCGCGGGCAATCGCTTTTGGCGCCGAGGAGGCTGGGCGCTGCGAGCCGGCCCGCGTCGGACGCGTCGTTATCGACAGCCGTAGCGTGCAGGCCGGCGATGTCTTCTGGGCCTTGCCTGGCACGCGGACCGATGGAGCGCGGTTCGCCGGCGATGCGTATCAACGTGGCGCCGCGGGCGTGGTCGCGCCTCGCACGATCCGCCGCGTGCCTCACGGCCGTTGGGCCTTGCGCGTCGGCGACTCTCAACGAGCCCTCGAAAAATTGGCCGCCTGGCGGCGCGAACGCTTCGACGGTCGCGTGATCGCCGTCACCGGCAGCGTCGGCAAGACAACGACGCGGCAAATGATCGAAACGGTGCTCGGCCTTGAGTTTCAGGGGGTCGGCACCCACGGGAATCAGAACAACGCCTTGGGGCTGCCGCTCTCGATGCAGCGGCTCGAGCGCGGACTCGACTACGGCGTGTTCGAAATCGGCGCCAGTCAGCCCGGCGCGATCGCCGAACTGGCTTCGCTGTGCCGGCCGCAACTGGGCGTGATCACGCGCGTGGCCGATGCCCACTTACAAGGCTTCGGCGGACAGACCGGCGTGGCCGAAGCGAAGGCCGAGCTGCTCACCGCGATGGGTTCGCAGGGAGTCGCCATCATCGGTGGCGATTGCCCCTGGCTGCGGCGGAGCTGTCAAGGCTTCGCCGGTCGCAAGATCTGGTTCGGCCGCAGCGCCGACTGCGATCTGTGCGCGACGCACGTCCGCTCGCGCGGCGGGTTGTTGAACTTTCGTGTCGAAGGTCAGTCGTTCGCGATTCCGGTTTGGGGTCGCCACCAT
Organism: Pirellulales bacterium; assembly: GCA_050184475.1. Taxonomy (GTDB): domain Bacteria; phylum Planctomycetota; class Planctomycetia; order Pirellulales; family JAEUIK01; genus JAIESQ01. The sequence goes on from JBFXAH010000016.1 coordinate 147,066, forward strand.
CTGGTGCCGGCGTTGGCAGCCGTGGCCGTGGGACGCGAGTTCGGCTTGTCGCTGAAGGCAATTGCCGCAGCGCTCGGACGCTTTGAACCGGTTGCCTGGCGCTGCGATGTACGACACGTCGGCGATCTGACGGTCATCAACGACGCCTACAACGCCTGCCCCACGGCGATGCGGGCCGCGCTCGAACTGTTGCGCGATTTCGATGCCGGTGGCCGGCGCGTGGTCGTCTGCGGCGACATGGTCGAATTGGGCGAGGCGTCCGAAGACATGCATCGCCGGCTCGGCGACCAGGTGGTGTCGGTCTGTGGCGCCGATCTGCTGGTCGCCTGTGGCGTGCACGCCGCACACATCGCCGCCGGAGCGAAGGCCGCCGGTATGCCGGCCAGCCGCGTGATCACCGGCGCCAACAACGGCGAAGCCTGGGCCGAGCTCAGTCGCCGGCTCGAACCGGGAGACGTGGTGCTCTTCAAAGCTTCTCGCCGCGCGGCGTTCGAGCAACTGGTCGAGCTGATCTCGGGCGAGCGGCAATGCCCGGACGAAACACCTCACTTCCGCGCGGCCGAATTGTTGGCCGCCGCGAGTGTCGATCGATCAACGTCGAGCTCCGTCATGGCTGTCGAGGTTGCGGGACCTCGGCACGGCCCACCCTCCTGGGTCGAAGCACTAAGCTCGTCGGAAACAGCGGTAACTGGGTCAACCGCTCCGACGAGTGCTTTATGACGGAGCTCATTGACTGGGGACCGGGGCGACAGCAATTGTCGCTCCGGCTCCCCAGGGAAACACGCAGTGTTCGCTGTAGGCAACAGGCGGTTTGAATACCGTGCTGGAAACGCTGTTAGAACCGTTCCGCCTGGCTGGCGGCGACTCGCTCGCGCCATGGCCGGTTTGGGCGCGCGCTGCCGCGGCGACTCTCGTCGCGCTGTTAGCCGTGAAGATCGCAGGCCCCACGGTCGTCGCCTGGCTGGCCCGCCATTGCCGTGAGCCGATTCGCTCGGCCAGCCCGCAGCTCAATACTCTAATGGCGAGCAAGCAGGGAACTCCCACGCTGGGCGGCTTGCTGGTGCTGGCCGGATGGTTGGCTGGCGCGCTGTGTTTCACGCGAGTCAACGAGCCGGGCGTGATCTTCTGTTTGGCTTGCGTTCTGGCGCTGGCCGCCATCGGCCTGGTCGACGACCTCACCAAACTGCGCACGTCGCGGCGCGGACTCTCGGCGCGCGCCAAATTGATATCACAAGTGCTTCTGTTGAGCGGACCGGTCTGTTGGATCAGCGCGAGTGAATACGACGGAGCCAGCGCGATCCTGGTCGCGCTGCTGGTGATGTCGGTGCTCGTAGCCGCGGCCAATGCCGTGAACCTGTCCGACGGGCTCGACGGTCTGGCGGCCGGCTCGCTGTTGCCGGTGCTCGTCGCGCTGGCGGCGATCGGCTTGAGTGGCGCGACGATTCACAGGTCGCTCACGGCATCGTCGACTCAGTCGCTCTGGAACACGGTTGCATTGGCCCCCCTATCGGGCTCTGCAACTGCGGCCAGCGAGTTAGTGATTCTGGCCGCGGCACTGGCCGGCGCTTTGGCGGGCTTCTTGCCGCTGAACGTGCAGCCGGCGCGCGTTTTTCTGGGCAACACCGGTTCGCTGGCGCTGGGCGGCGCGCTCGGCGCGCTCGGCGTGCTGCTGTTGCCGTTGTGGACGTTGGCGGTCGTGTCCGGCGTGTTCGTCGTCGAAGCGGCCAGCGTGATCGTGCAAGTCGCCGCGTTCCAAACGACCGGGCGCCGCGTATTTCGCTGTGCACCGCTGCATCATCACTTTCAATTTCTGGGCTGGTCCGAACGGCGCATCGTCCGAACCTTTTGGGGGGTGAGCCTGGCCTTTGTATTGACGGCCAGCGCCCTGGCGAGCGGACATTACCAAATTGTTAACAATCGCGGCGAGCTCGACGCAAACCCAACGCTGGCCACGACGAAGCATCACGAGGTCGCTGGCCACGACGCTCCATCCTCCTCCGACTGGCAGAAACAATGAACCTTTCGGTCGCGGGCTGCGTCTGACAACTATCGCACGAAGCAGTTTTTCAGGAGACCACCTGGCGGTGGTCGATCTCGACGCATGAATAGCGAGTCACTCCACGTCGTGTTCTCTGGCGGCGTGACCGGCGGACATTTGTTCCCCGGATTAGCGGTCGCCGAGTTACTGCGACGCACGCGCCCCGACACATTGATCTCGTTCGCCGGCGCGGGGGGCGATTTCGATCGTCGGCATGTCGACGCCGCGGGCTTTCATTACTTTGCACTCGGCGCCGAGCCCGCTCCCGCCGCGTTATGGCGAGCACTCGGCTTCGTGCGGCGACAACTTGCCGCGCGGCACTCGGCCGAAGAGTTGATCGCCGAGCACGGCATCGACCTCGTCGTCGGCCTGGGTGGTTACGCGAGCGTGCCGTTGGCGGCCGCCGCCGTGCGGCGCAGCATTCCGCTGGTGCTCCTGGAACAAAACACCGTGCCAGGGCGCGTCACGCGCTGGTTGGCGCCGCGAGCCAGTGCCGTGTGCGTGGCGTTTCCGCCGGCGCGCGACGCCTTGCGACCGCACGCCGAAGTGCGCCTGACCGGCAATCCGCTCCGCGCTGGCTTCGCCCCCGTCAATCGTCTCGTGCAGCGATTGGGCGCCGCTCGCTTGGGCCATCAAGCTCCGCAACTCACCGTGCTGGGGGGGAGCAAGGGCGCGCGCACGATCAACGAGCAAGTTCCGTTGGCTTTGTATCGTTTGCGCGACCGCCTGCGCGAGTGGCACATCGTCCACCTGGCAGGGCACCGCGACCTGGAAGCAACGCGCGCGTTGTATGCCAAGCTCGGGCTGGCGGCCGCCGTGCAACCGTTCGTCGAGGCCATGCCCGAACTGTTGGCGCGCACTTCGCTCGCGGTGAGCCGCGCCGGCGGCTCCACGCTCGCCGAATTGGCGGCCACGGGTGTCCCCAGCGTGCTGGTGCCGTTTCCACAAGCGAAGGACGACCATCAACGGCACAACGCCGAGTTCTTCGCCCGCGCGGGGGCGGCCCGGATCGTCGAACAGCTCGAAGCCACGAGCCGCTTCGACGAACGCCTGGCCGCGGAGATTGGCGCGTTGACCGCCGACCCAGCGGCGCGACAAGCGGCTTCGTTCGCCATGTTGCGATTGGCGCAGCCGGTCGCCACGCAGCGCGTGGCACAAACGATTCTCGAGCTCGCCAAGCGACGCGAGCTGGCCGCACGCGCCTAGCTAAACCGGCTTCGCCGCCAGCCGCGCGATCCGCAGATGGGCATCGTGCATCGGCACGGCAACCTGCAGCAAGTCGGGATGCAGGTCCATATCGCGGGCCAGCGCCGGCAGATCGAACTTGAAGAACTCGTTGGCTTCGGTCGTGCGGAAGAACAACAACTTGCCGCCGCCACCGCCACCCGAGGCCGCGATCATGAACCCGGCCGGGTGAAACCGCAGGCCCCAGATCGAGCCGTCGAAACCTTCCTTGGCGCGGTGCGTTTGCTTTTTCTCGCCGGTGTTGGCGTCGAAGACGATCACGATCGGCTTGTGCACGGCCCCCAACGGGTTCGAAGCGTCGGTCGTGCCGCCGGCGGCCAGCAGCGCGCCGTCGCCGCTCACGGCGAGCGTCCGCACGCCGCCAAAGTCGACTCCCTGGCCTCCTTCGTACTTCCAGAGCGGCGTGGCGTCGAACTGCGCGGTCTCTTTGGCCGCGGCGATGTCCCAGCGTTTGACGAAGCCTTTGAGGTCGCCGCTGAAGAGCAGGCCGCCGCTGGGATGAAAGGCGACCGAATAAACGCGCCCGGTGTGGCCGGCGAGAACTTGCTGCAAGCGGCCATCGAACGTCGACCACAACTTGACGAGGTTGTCGTTGCCCGCCGTGGCCAGCAGCTTGCCGTCGGGACTGGTGGCCATCGCGCGCAGCCAGCCATCGTGAGCGCAGTCGACGATCCGCACAGGCGTCGGTTGTTCGGCCGTCGTGGACCACCAGACGATGCGCCCGTCGTAACCGCCGGTGATCAACTGCTCACCGCTAGCATCGAAGGCCAGCGAGTGGACCCAGCTATCGTGTCCGCCCACCAGGGCCGTGTGCTGGCCGCCGTCGAGTTGCCAGCGCCGCACCGAATTATCTTGTGCGCCGGCGAACACGAATTGCCCCGTCGGGTCGAACCGGCAGCACAACAGGGGCGACTTCCCTTCGGCGAAGTCGGCCGCAATGTAAGTCTGCGCCGGATCGGCCGTCGGCGGCGCAGCGGGTTCGCTGGGCGTCGCCTCGTCGGCCTCAGGCGCCGGCGGAGCTTCGGCGGCCGGCTCATCGGCTGGCTTTTCGTCAGCAGCAGCAAGCGAAGCGGGATTCGGGTCCATGGTCTCGGCCTCGTTTCGGGTCGTGGTACCGATTGCCGAATTTCGGGTGCCAATGGCTCTGCCGGCTCTGCCAGTGCTCGTTGACCGCTGGGATTGCCAAGCGCAACGTTCGTCGCACACGGCATCCTACTGGTCTTGGGCGTGTTGCGCCCGGTTCGCGCGCTGGCATTGTAACGCGCCCGTTCCGGCGATTCGCGCGGCCGGCCAGCAGTTCCGGCACGGCAACTGCTCTATCAAGGTGTCCATGACACGCACCCTGGCCAGTCGGACTTCACCTCTGTCGCAAACGGTGCCTGTCACGGGGGTTCAATGGGCGGGCGGACCGCGAGCGGTTCGGCCAATCGACCTTTTGGGATTGTAAGGATTTCCAAAACGGGCCAAGATTCGGCCCCCCAAGCGAAACCGCAAGCCCCGAACGCCCACCACACGCCCATCGCGGGCCGAGCCGCAAGACGCGACTCGCACAAACTTCCACGGAGGGAAGGCATGCTTTCATTGCAGGCCGCGCTACTCGTCTGCTCGCTCGGCGCCACGGGCGAAACCACCCTGCTCGACTTCCACGCCGACTGGTGCGGCCCCTGCCGCGAAATGTCGCGCACCATCGATAGCCTGGCTGCCTTCGGCTATCCCATCCGCAAAGTGAACATCGATCGCGAGCCGCAACTGGCCTCGCAATATCGCGTGACGGGCGTTCCCTGCTTCGTGCTGTTGGTCGACGGACAGGAGCAAGCGCGGACCGAAGGAGTCTGCAGCGCCGATCGACTGAAGAGCATGTTCGCCAAGGCGGGCGTGAAGCCCAACCTCAACGTCGCCGCCGCGCGGGCTGCTGGCGGACCGGCGATCGCCGAAACCGCCGCCATGCCTGCGGCCGACCCCAACCAGCGGCCGAGCTTGATCGGGCGCGCGGCGCCCAGCGGGCGCGGCGCGCAACCGCGGCGCGGATTGGCCTCGTGGTTGCCCAAGTGGCGCGGTGCGGCGCAACCGGACCAGCAAGTCGCCAGCTCTGGCGCGGCGGCCGACGCCAACGTGGCGCCGAGCCTTGCCCGCGGCGAGCAAGTGCGACCGGCCAACGAAACCGCCGCCATGATCGGCGCCGAACCGGCCCCGCGGATGCGTGCCCAGTCGCCCGATCGACCGGCCAGTGGCGCGGCCCCCGTGCCGGTGTTCGAAGGCCAGGCCGTCGCACCGTCTGCCGCCGCAGCGCCGGTGGCTGCGCCTTCGGTCGCGACGTCGGTTGCCGCACCCGCCGCAGCTCCCCCGCAGAACTTCAACCACGCCGCGCCGGCGGCCCCGGCCGCCAATCAAGCAGGCGTGCCGGTTTACGATAGCCTGCAGCCGCTGGTGAACAGTCGAGCGCCGGTCGCCGCGCCGGCGAGTGCGGCTCCCCATGCCGGCGCCGATGAGCTCGGCAATCGGCTGCTGGCCGCCAGCGTGCGGATCAAAATCAGCGTCGGCGGCGGTAACGACGTCGGCTCGGGCACGATGATCCACACCGAAGGCTCCGACGTGTTAGTGCTCACCTGCGGACACGTCTTTCGCGACTCGAACGGCCGGGGACAGATCGCCATCGACATGTACGGCGCCGGCGCGCCGCAACGCGTTCCCGGCGAGCTGGTCGACTACGATCTGAAGAGCGACGTGGGGCTGGTCCGGTTTCGTCCTGGCGTGCCGGTGACGATCGCGCGGCTCGCTCCGCCGAACTACCGCGTGAGCACCGGCGACACCGTCTACAGCACCGGCTGCGACGCCGGGGCCGACCCCAGTCTGCGGCACAGCCGCGTCACCTCGATCGACAAGTATCTCGGTCCGCCGAATGTGCAGGTCGCCGGACAGCCGGTGCAGGGGCGCAGCGGTGGTGGGCTGTTCAATGCCGCCGGGCAGGTGATCGGTGTCTGCAACGCGGCCGATCCGCAAGACGACGAAGGACTCTACGCCGCCGCCGCCTCGGTGTACGCCATCCTCGACAAGGTCGGGCTGGCCGCGATCTATCGCGCCGGCGACACGCAAGTGGCCGATGCCGGAATGACGCCATCCGCCGCCGCTACCGAACTGGCTGCCACCGACGACTTCGCCGTGCCGCCATTGGTGCCGATCGAAACGCCCAGCATGCCAGGCCGAATGCCGCAGAACTTGCCGGCCAGCCTGCCGCTGACCAGCGAGCACTCGCCGCAACTGGCCGACGCTGGCGGCGCGCCCCCGGCGGCCTACATCGAAGCGATGCCGACCGTCGCCGAACCGGCGCCGGCCTACGCGAGCCAGTCGCTCGAACCCAACGAGCAACCGCCGTCCGAGGCGCCTTACGTGCCGGCCGCGCTGGCGGCCAACGCTCCGTCGACCGGTGCCGCCGCTGCGCCTGCTGCAGCAGGTTCCTTGTCACCCGACGAGCAAGCGGTCTTGAACGAGCTGCACGCGCGCAGCGAAGGGGCCGAAGTGATCTGCGTGATCCGCTCGCATAGCGATCCGCGCGCCAAGAGCGAGATTGTGGTCCTCGATCGCGCGTCCCCCGCCTTTCTCGAACAGTTGGCGGCCGAGCAGCACCACCAAGACGCGCGTCAGTTGACGAGCCAGCGGCGCGACGCCCGCGGCGCGGTGGTGCGCACCGCGTCGACCCCCGTTCGCCCGGCCCGCGTCCGCTAGCCGCCGGCGCACAACTGTAGCCGGCCTCATCGAGGCCGGAGAATTCCGGCGCCCGCAGCGCAGCAAGGGCTCGCGGCGGCTCGCGTGGCATGCCGAAGGGGACGGGAGTCTCCCGTCTCTCTCCTCGCGTTGGGCTAGTGACGCGCGAAGCGGTCACCCGGCCTGCTATCCTGAAGACATGGACGAGAAGCCGAAGAGTCGCTGGTTTCAGGTCAGAATATCAACTCTCCTGATCCTGACTGCGATTGTCGCTTGGGGGATGGTGACTTGGCCCCACGAGTTCCAATGCTACTCCGACTTGGAATCGTCGTGGGCCGATGAGCGCTATTTCTCCATCAGCTTTGGTGCGACGTTTGGTTCACCGCTTCGTTTCCAACAAGTGCACATCGTATTTGGAATCGCTGCAGTTTGGCCTGCCCTCGCCTTAGCCACGTTTCTCTCCTGGAAAGCTGCCTGGGCCGTGATCGCACGCCGACGAGCCAAGCGCACGTGAAGAGTCGCCTGGCACCCACGCACGGTGAGTTGACGCAACACCAGCCCGCAGCGCAGCAAGGGTTAGTGGCGGAACTGATGCGTCGTCATACTCGCTTGCATTGCATGCGCGTTTTTCACCGCGCCCCGGCTAGAATGGCGGTCATGGCTTATCTTCGCGCTGTGACAATAACCGTGAGCGTAGTCGGCTTGGCCATCGAGGCTATTGCGGTCGCGGCAGCGATCTATTGGCCATTGCGCCGACGCTTGCCGAACCCCTTTGCCCTTCAGGGCCTAGGGTTCTGCATGTTCTTAGGCGGATTCCTGCTATATGCAGTTCTTCGATACGCCGCCGAATAGATGCGGCTAGAACAACTATTATCAAACGGTACCGCGCCCAGGCTACCATGAGCGTGCCGAAGGGGACGGGAGTCGTTTCTGGTCCACGACGTCGCTCTTGTCTAGCTCGATGTCCGGAAACGACTCCCGTCCCCCTCCGCGCGTTGGGCTAACAAAGCGCGAAGCGGCCCGCCCCCCTGCTATCCTGAAAGCATGGACGAAAACCCGTACCGTGCGCCCGATGGCATGAAGGAGCCGCATCGGGTGGAGAAGCCGCCGCCCGCAAGCAAAGTGCCAGAGCATCGCTACTACAAGCTCCGGATCAGTGGAGTTTCTCTGTCATTGTTCGGCATGTTCGTCGTGATGACCGCCGCCCTCCTCGAGCTAGCTGGGGTGCCATTGGACCGCATCGATCCGCCGTTTTTCAACTTGGTTGAGGCGTTGCTCACATTGACGCTCTGTGCGATCCCCGCCGGACTGGTCATCTGGGTCTTTGCCATCATCCTGGAGGGGATCAATCGACTCTGATCGGCTCGCCTCGCCCGCGGGCTTTTCGATTCGCCCCGGCTAGAATGGCGGGTATGAGACGTCTGCTTTTGCACATCTATGGAGCGGCAACATTCTCGGTGCTGTTTATTAGTGGCATCTATCTCTCCGAGTGTTTGACGGCCAACTACAAGGTGTCGTTGTCGGAGATCGGGGTCAGCCTACTTTGCACAATCGCGGGATTCGTCGGCTCCGTTCACTATGCCACTCGGCTGAGACAACGCCGCCGCTAGCAACCCCTTTCAAAGGTGTCACCGCGAAGGCTTAGCACCGCACCTTGGCTACAATGGCGGGCATGGAACGGTGGCAAATCAGCCTCAGGCGATTGCTGGGTACGGTGACGCTGTTCTGCCTTGTCGGTTTGGCGTTGCAACTTGTCGCCTGGACTGTCGATACACCGGCCTACGGCTGGTGCCTGCTAAGCATCTTTCCGCTCACCGGCGCTGCGGTCGGATCGTTGTTCAAACGCACGGTATTGGGTGCCGTGGCTGGTTGTGGGGCGATCGCTGCGATGTACTTCTTGCTGCCAGCCCTCCACTGAAGATCTCAATCAGCATCACCGCCAGAGCGAGCAATCCGCTTCGTCGCGGTGATTCGCTTCACCTGCTAGACTGTTCGGCTCGGATTCTCGTTCGAGCCGCACGACGTGGCCCGCCGGCACGCCAGGCTCGCGCCGCGGCCCCGGCTGGTGAACCACTTGATGAGCGACGCCCAACATCCGCGACCCGATGCCGGCGACCAGCCGGCCCCGCCCGACGATGCCGGTGACGAGCAAACGTCGCGCGGCTGGCCCCTGCACACCAAGATCGTCGTCGGGCTGCTCATCGGCGCGGTCGTGGGGCTCGTCGCCAACCTGGTCTACTCGCGCGCTCAGGTGCCGGTCTTCGGCCCCCATCTGCTGCCGACGATGGACGCCAAGATCGACGACGACGGCAACGGGGTCGACGACCGGCTCGACTCGGCCGCCATGAACGTCGCCGATCCGCTGGGGCGGGTCTTCCTGCGATTGGTGTTGATGGTCGTCGTGCCGCTGGTCTTTTCGGCCCTCTCGCTCGGCGTGCTCGAACTGGGAGACGTGCGCCGGCTGGGGCGCATCGGGCTGCGCACCTTGGCGCTCACGCTGCTGTTGTCGCTGTTGGCCGTCACGATCGGCATCACGCTCGTCAACTTCATCGAGCCAGGCAAGGGGCTGTCGGACGAACAGCGCGAGACGCTCGAGAAGCAGTACGCGCCGGTCGTCGGCAAAGCGGTCGAGCGGGCCGACGAAGCCAAGTCGCTCAAAGACACGCTGCTGGACATCATCCCCGAGAACCCACTGCAAGAGGCGGTCGGCGCGCTCGACGGCAGCTCCCCCGGCAATGGCATGCTGGCCGTGATGTTCTTCGCCCTGATCTTCGGCGTGGCGCTCTCGGTCGCCGGCCCGCGCACCACCACGCTGGTGAGCTGCCTCGAAGGGCTGTTCGACGTCACGATGGTGATCATCGGCTTCGCCATGCGGCTGGCGCCGTATGCCGTGGCCTGCCTGGTCTTCGCCGTCACCGCCCGGCTGGGGTTGGACATCGTCAAAACGCTCTTCTGGTTCGTGCTGACGGTGATGCTGGGGCTGGGCATCCAGATGTTCGTCGTCTATTCGGCCGTGGTCTACTTCGTCGGTGGGCGGCGGCCGTGGGATTTTCTGCGCGACACGTCCGAAGCGATATTCACGGCGTTCGGCACGTCGAGCTCGAACGCCACGTTGCCGACCTCGCTGCGCGTCGCCCGCGAGCGGCTGAAGCTTCCGCCCGACATCGCGCAGTTTGTGCTTACCGTCGGCTCGACCGGCAACCAGAACGGCACCGCGCTGTACGAAGGGGTGGTCGTGCTGTTTCTCGCGCAAGTCTTCGGCAAAGACCTGACGATGGCGCAGCAGATCTCGGTGGTGTTGATGTCGGTGCTGGCCGGCGTGGGCACGGCGGGCGTGCCGGGAGGTTCGCTGCCGCTAATCGTCATCGTGCTGCGCAGCGCCGGCGTGCCGGCCGAAGGGATCGGCATTATCCTGGGAGTCGACCGGTTGTTGGACATGAGCCGCACGGTGCTCAACGTCACCGGCGACCTGGCGATCGCCGCCTGCGTGACGCGCGGCGAAGCGATCCCCAGCGACTATCCCGAGCGCGGCGGATAGTTGCCGCGGCACTAGGGTCCGCACACCCGTGCGTACCAGCAAACTGCCGCGCCCGTCGCTAAGGCGAACTGGCGCGAATGCGTTCGGCCAGTTGGCGAAACGCGCGTAGCATGGCGTCGGTCGTTTCCAGGCCGCGCGATTGCCGGCCCGTCTTGAATCGCGAGACAGCCCGCTCAACGGCCAGTCCGCGCTCGACTTCGGTCAGCAGTTCGAAGTCGACGGCCTGCAGGGTGCCGCGGATCGGCGACTGGGCTACTTCGTGCTGGATGTTCGGCGACGCTGCTCGATGTCCATGGTTGACCATCGCTGCCACCTCGCGCCCTCGCGGCGACTTGATACACGCTGCGCGGCATTATCTCAAATCGGAGCGAAAATGAGCCTTCCCCTGAGATGCGGTTCTCTTTAGAGAATGAGGCGCGCGGGTGCCATGCGTACCATGCCCACGGTCGCGCTTGTCGTAGGCGTGCTGAACGAAACTCGATCCGCAGATTGCGTCTTTCCTGTAGCCGGCCTCTGCGAGGCCGGACCGGGGTCGCAGACGTCGCAGACCCCGGCTACAGATCCGCCGGCGCGCGGATACCCTCTCCCCTCGTGGGAGAGGGTGCCAGCGACGAGGCATTCGTCGCTGGCGGGTGAGGGGGCTAGTGGCCAGATTTCACTTGCTATAAAGATCATAATACTGTACAAAATATCTGGCCTCGGGCACCGCTGTGCGCTCATGTTCAGGCATTGGCAGAGCCAGTGGCACCCGAAATACGTCCAAAAAGCATCCCTGCCGTAGCACTGACCAACTCCCGTCCTCCCGTCCCCTTGATGCTGCATCGAAAGGAGCACGACACCGCCGATTGACATGACCCGTTTGCATCTCTCCCAGGGGCTTCGCGATCCCGCGTTTGTCACAGCCGGTGCGGAGCGACGCTCGCGGTGCGCGCCGGGGACTGTCCCCGTGGCGGCGCGCGACTTCGGGTCAATCCATGATCGCCGACCGCAACGGGGGCTGTCCCCCTTCGTGCGAAGATCCGATCCTCGCGGGTGCCATGCCCACGCTCGTCGTGGGTACGAATTCAATATCCACAGATTTCACAGATTACGCAGATGAGTTGCTCGCGGACTCGTCCGCTATCTCAATCTGCGTCCATCGGCGAAATCTGCGGACAGAGGCCGCCGAGGGACGCAGCGGCAATCTGACCTAGGACGCAAAACGGTTCGCTAGGACGCAACGAGGACGCAAACGATTGGATTTGCGTCCTAGAATAAGTTCTTACTGGGCAACTACTTCACTGCCACCACCAGCGGCTTAGGACGGTAAGGACGCAAAAATACAGCAATGGAGCGAGAGAAGGGTTAAGAGCCAAACTGCTCCGCGGACTCCGCGGCTCCGCGTGAGCCGATTCGAATCTGGGGGCCGCGCCGGCAGCATAGCCAGGAATTCGTAACCACGGATAGCACGGATGACACAGATCAAGAGCTCGTTGAACTGGCTCCCTTCCCCAATCTGCGTCCATCGGCGAAATCTGCGGACCACAAAGCCGCGTGCCATTGCGCCAGCGGTTCGGTGCGAGAGTATTCGTCTTTGGACGCAAAACGAAAGCCTTGGACGCAAGTTGGACGCAAACCGCTTCGATTTGCGTCCAAGAATAAGTGGATTCGCTTCAACGACTTAACTACGGGTAACAACAGCTTTGGACGGTTT